>NZ_JAEACF010000001.1:2705985-3382482 GCF_016401385.1 Fictibacillus halophilus
ACGGTAAGAACGAAATTCCTAACCCTTCCGCAATAAAGCGCTTTGTAATGTGAATCTGAGACACCTTCATCATCCGCACGCCGGGATAACGGGATTTAACACGTTTGCAGAGATCATCCCAATATCCTGGATGGTTATGGGTTAGAAGATAGTTTGAGAGCAGCACTTCTTTTTCATCCAGCGGAGGAGCTGCTTCAAAATCCAGCCCATCGTGCGGTGCCACTAAAACGATTTTGTCTTGATAAAGCATCTGACTCGTAATTTCAGAGTGCGTACTTCCTAAACAAGAAAGCCCAAGGTCCACATCCTCGTTTAAAACCGCTTCTTCAATATCTTCTGAATCAATGATCTTTATCGATATCTCCACATCGGGATTGGCTTTTACATATCGTTTCAAAACAGAGGGCAGAATCGTATCTGCAATAAGAGGTGAGATTCCGATACAAAGCTTCGTATCATAGCCTTGCTGAAACGCATTAAGATCCTGTAGTCCACTTTCATACACTTCCATCAGTTTTCTCGCATGCTGCAGGTACCTTCTCCCTTCCGCCGTCAGCTTCACTCTTCTTCCATCACGTAAAAATAGAGCCATCCCTAATTCAGACTCCAGCATTTTTATATGTATAGAAACAGAGGGTTGTGAAACGTGTAAAATTTCAGATGTTCTTCTGAAATTCTCGCATTCTGCAGCAGTGATAAAAGTTTGTAGCCAGGTAAACTCCATACTTTTGATCCCCTCCCTGATTATTATTTTTTATCAAATCAATCAAAAACAATTAATATCATATATCAACTTCTTCTTATACAATGATACTAAATAATGGAAGGAGTGAAAACCATGATGCAAAAAGGACTTAAAGGAATCGTTGCAGCGGAAACAGCGATTAGTCATATTGATGGTACAGAGGGTAAGCTCATTTATAGAGGTTACGCGATTGGTGACCTTACTTCACGTTTCTCGTTTGAAGAAGTGGCGCACCTTCTTTGGTTCGGTGAACTCCCTGATAAAAATCAATTACAAAAGCTTAAAGTTGAGCTGATAAAAAATCGAGAGCTCCCTCTTCATATAAAACACATTTTAGACCATCTGCCTAAAGATATGGATTTGATGAGTGTAATCCGAACCGCCATTTCGTCTGAAGATGTGGCAAGTTATGGATGGAAGCCAAGCGTATCACAAGCCATTCGGTTAACGAGTCTTGTTCCGACCATCATTTGCTATTGGACACGTCTTTTAAATGGTAAGCCTTTTGTTGAGGCATCTACCGAGTTAAGTCATGTTGAAAACTATCTATATATGCTGACAGGAGATATACCAACCAAAGCTCATACACTAGCACTTGAAACGTATATGATTCTAACGCTCGAGCACGGAATGAACGCCTCCACTTTTTCGGCTCGGGTTACAGCATCGACCGAATCGGATATGGTTTCAGCTGCAACATCTGCAATCGGAACGATGAAAGGACCTCTTCATGGCGGAGCACCTTCAGGAGTCATTGATTTACTAGACGAAGTTCGAAAAGTTGGAAGTGCTGAACAAGTGATACGAGGTAAATTAGAGAATGGAGAAAAGCTCATGGGATTCGGTCACCGTGTTTATAAAACTCACGATCCACGAGCTGTTGCACTAAAGGCAAAACTTTTAGAGTTAGTCGGTGAAGATGAGTGGTTAGATCTCGCGCTTGAAGTAGAAACAATGGCGATCGCGTTGCTCGAGGAATACAAACCGGGCAGAGCGTTGTATACGAACGTTGAATTTTACGCCGCAGCGATTATGAAAGCGATCGACCTAGATTCTGCTTTATTCACCCCTACCTTTACAGCAAGTCGAATGGTGGGATGGACCGCTCACATTTTGGAGCAATCAGAAGACAACACGATTTACCGTCCACAGTCTGTATATACAGGGAAGTTTCACGATAAAGTTACAATTAACGAATAGCCATTCCATATAGAAGCATCTCTAATCTCAATGGTAAAATAAAGTAAGAACCGCTCGAGAAAGAGGTGCTTTTTAGTGATTCTGAAATCAATTCTATACAGAAAAGATAAGAAACAAGAAGGATATCCATTTCAACTTCCACTTTTTCAATCCTTAGAGTCTCTTCACTTTCAAAAACCTGTCACCATCAGAAATGAAAGAATCGGCGTTACAAGAATTAGCAAACATTGACTGCAAGACGCCAGGGACTTAACTAGTTAGTAATTAGACAAAAAAAGTGACGCATGAATAAAACTAATCATGAATTAGCTCCTGTTAAAAAATGATTATCTTTCTAACTTTTGTAAGATATCTAAAGTCTTCAAATTGTTATGATAACCAATTAAGTTTCCATAACCGAAGTCTTTAGTAGCTTTTACAGAAATCTTGTTGACGTTTTGATGGTGGTAAATACTTTTTTGACATGCTCCTCAGTGATTGCCAAAATTCTAATAGCATTACCGTCAATTTACTTCTGGGTATCCGATGTCTGAAAAAGAGAGTTTGTTTTCAGCTAAATAATCAAGCAGCGTCTTTGCATTGGCTCGGTACGCTCGCTTTGTATGTTCGGAGAACTCTTTACCTTTTACAAAAACGCGCGCAAAAAAGAACATCTCGATAAAATCCCGTTCGCTCGCTTCTCTCAAGTTGAAATTTCGATCTTCATCTAAAAAGTTCTTATTTTTCCAAATTATATATCAACTCTTTACGGTTTCCAGTTTATTCTTGTGGCTCTCCTCACATTGTGAAAATAGAATCAACTTATTTTCATTTAGTTTTAGGTATTAAGTATTTAATCCATTTAAATAGGATGACGTACCTGACAGATTACTATATACATATTATCAGTTAATTTCTTAAAACAATAAGGATAATACATCCTTATCTTTATTGTTATTAATAAGTATAAATTACGAACTAACGTTCCGGAAAATATTTAATTATTGAATAGTCAGATAATTAAATGGTAGAATTTATGAAAATCAGTAATTCTTTATTTAAATACATAAACTGGAAAAATTTCATATTGGGGTGATATGATGTCGGTGTTATTAAAGAAATGCTATGACAACAAGAAAGGCTATTTTTACATCCCTGTGGTGTGGAGCGAGGAATTTCAGTTTGAAGTGGGAGGAAAAGTTAGTCTAGGTATTGAGGATGATAAAATTGTAATTGATAAACATACTAATCGAAGATATACACAGTTGATAGGTGTGAGGGGTAGGATTACGATACCTGTAGAGATAAGAGAAGTACTTAAAGATCAAACGTATCAAATGTTAGTTAAGCAAGATACGGAACAAATTATATTAATACCAGCCTAAACCTTTTTAAAAAACACATCTATCTAATTATGTGTGTTTTTTGTATGTAATACATTAATAAATACGGTACATGAAATTTATAACATTTACATAAATTGTTGAACCTTCCTTAAAGCGCTTAGCGAAAGATTTAGGTTGAAATTCATGAATAACGTTGCGATTAAAGGTATTTAAAGTACGCCTAGCTTATTTGTTATTTATTTCTCTAAAGAGAAAACGTTACTGTATACATAAAGGTATTTTGTCCTTAAAATACATTTGGAAAACTTCCAGTATACCTTAGATAGGAATATTACTCAGATCAGTTCTTAATTTGTGATTATTAAATAAAAGATAATACAGAAGACTACTAAACCAAGTCCGAACATCCCGTAGCCGAATTTTCGTAGTCTAGGTATCTTTCGTGTTACGATAAGAGGGAAAGTGACTAATGCAATTGTAACTACTAAAAAGATAAAATTAATAAGTTCTTCACCTCATGGTCCTCCTCTTAGTTCGACTGTTTCAGACGATAATAGATGTCTTCTGCGTCTTTGTTAGAAATATAAGCGCTAGTTGCTTCTGTTGCTGCATTTAATCCTCCACCTATCCCCATAAGAGCGCCGATTAAAGTAGTCCTTACTAGATAAAGGAGAAGTAAGAACAGCAACATTTGCGCCAGTTAGACTCGCGCCTAATAATCCATAGGCTTTTATTTCACTTTCTCTTGCATCATTTAAAGCTTGTTTGAAAGCCTCTAGGTCGTCACGGTTTCCTGATGTTTCTTTATAATAAGGGTATGCTTCTGAACTTAGAGAAATGTTCCAACCGATGTTTCATTCTCATAAAAGGACTTCTAATAATACAAGTCAAACCATAGGTCACTACCTTTTTGTGTGTAACTTTCGGAATGGTGGGTAGAATTTGTTTCTGCAATTAATTCCACAGCCCTTCTACGTTGTTTTTTTTAATCGGAACATCATTCTAGGAATAAAAGTTAAGATGTTCCATAACAATTCAAATAATAGTACACTTGTAATTTCCCCTAACACACCTCTAATAGATCTCCTGTATCCGCTTTTGTTCATTATCTTCTTCCTACCTGCTAGTTTGTTTAATAGATTCATTAAAAAGTGCGTTAATCCTTCTTGGATCAACGCACCCGATTGCAGAAGATATTATTCTTTATACCAGCTTTCATCAAATATAAGATTCAGTGTATTGCCGAACAATGTTCCAAATCTAATGAACGCTCTTCCTTTTGGAGTAATTATATTCCTATCTTGTACTACTAGAGAATCACAATAATTTTCTTTTTCAAAAACACCAGTCATCAATCGGTTTTCTTCAGTCATACCAATAGTATACTTTTTCCCTTTTAAACCCCTGCTTTTGCTAGAAGATAAGAAGAACTTGAAATACTCGCAATCACAGTTACTTTATTGTGAATTTGTTGTATAAACTCTATTAACTTATTTTCATCATCTAGCGAAAATATATCCATGCATCCCGGTAATAAGAGACTATCTATTTCATTATCGTTAAGATCATCAATAGTAGTATCAGGCACACAAGTTAATCCGGATTCTCCTCTAATCGGTCGATCATTAACTCCTACTGTGATGATAGGTTTATTTGATTGCATTAATATCGATATAGCTACAATTAATTCATACTCACTAAATTGAGGATATAGTAATACTACCGTTTTCTTGAATATTAAATACCTCGTTTCAAAATTATGCAAAATAAAAAAACTGGTTGTTATAAAAACGCACCCGTTAGTTCAATAAGGATCACGACAAAATTTATTTTATATAGTCAAATATTTTAATGTCTACCTCATCTAAACACCCAACCTATCCTTATAATACAAAGCGTCCAGTAATTGAGATAGTTATACCATAGAGATAAGGCGAAAATTAAACTACGAATGTTAGTTTGTATTTTACTTTTTTCAATATAAGACGATATAACTATATGTTCTAACATTTCAAAAATATTACTTTTGAGGAGGGAATGACATGCAAATTGGAACAATCAATAACCTTAATCTTCAAACAATCAACAATTTGGTCTCTACAACAAAAAATGCATCACCAACACAATCAAACTTAGCAACCGAAAGCATTACACAAAAAAGAGCAACAAACGGTATTATATTGGACATTGGAAATGAGGTTTTTTCAGAAAGACAATTAAATGCAATTAGCGATGTTTTTGTAAGTATGACTGTTAAATTTCAACATTCAATGCAAGAAGTAGGTGGTTATGACTCGGATATATTTTCATCTTTAGCTGCAAAATATGTTGAAGTAAAAGGGGCTTGGGAAAAAATATACGGCTACAGTGGAGATGTTTTGAAAGGGTTAATAAATGCTTTAGACAAAAATTACAATAAAGCGATTGAAAGTATTGCTGATTCTATCGAATGGGAAGTTGGGGATGCTTTCCAAAAAAGCATGTCAAAAATATCGCATAATGAAGCTATCGCCCTATCAAGAGCGACCTCTAGTCATGTACACTTCAGTTTTGATGAAAGATGGTCAGAAGAAATACAAGCATACCGGTCATTTTCAATGACTTTAAAGAGTAGCATTATCAACATGGGAGAAATGGCAAAGCAATATATGCTTGAGGGCAACACCATGCCGAAAACTGAAGATGAAAAGAATAAATTTGATAGTTATATTTCTCAAATAGAGGGTGATAGTGTTGAGAAATTTTCAGCTAGTGATATTAAAATGATTGCTCTTACATCTAATGCATATTTAAAACATGATTATGGAGAGATGCTTAGAGCACTTTCGGGATTAGCTGATTGGAGTGTTGAACGTGGTTATTCAGAAAATACTATGAATGGTTTCCTTGATACCATGCTTAAAAGTGTTGCGATACGACAAAATATCAAACTGGATAATTTAAGCATTCAAGAAATGATGAAAAAATTATTAGAAAAGTATGTAATAGAACCTGGAAGTAGGCCTAGTCCGTATATAGGATTCTAATTGATGAAAAAACGAGAGGTTGTTATTGAATTCTACTTAATAAGTCTAAATGAGCATTTCTAAATACAATAATCACCATATGTGAACCGATGACAGGTACCCTAAGCTACTTGTAACTCATTTTGATTTGTTCCAGTGGCGTGCTGTCTGTTGTTGCAGCCTCAAACATGTTTCTACAAGTAGGGGGTGGACAGTTTAGTTCACGGAAAATTGTCCAACGCACCCGTACGTCCTACTGCTACTGATAATATTAAATCCTATAAAAAACCAGTAAAAACTGATTTACCTTATAATACGAAAGCACCCGTTAGCCATCCATGCAGCACAAAATCAGTGCTGCACCACAGAGAATGAAAATGTTTAGGAAGTATCAATACTGATACTGACCTTAATCCAGTCTACCATAATCCATAGACTTATTTATGCTCTCCTCTTTTTTAAACGATTAGGTAGGGGTCTTCTTAAGTATTGTCTTTTTTTTTTCTTGAAAATTTCATGGTAGTTTAATAAGAACAGCGACACTTATTAAACAATAGCGCCCGATTGTGGAGTATAAATAAACCCATTCTAAAAAAAACGCATTGTTAATTAACAGTACGGTTTTTTAAAATTCTATTTATAAGCCAAAATTTGTTCTGTGTATGTTTTAAAGTCTATTAGATGTCTTTCAATAATTTTCTGTACAATCTCAAGATTTACTTCTTAATAATCGTGAACAGCAATATTTCTAAAGCCCACCATTGCCTTTAGTCCCTTAGATAAGTCTATTGTTATGATGTTATTCTGCTGTAGAAGATCAAACGTCTCTCGACTGGTTTGAGGGATACCCAACTTTTTCTCTGCTACTACATGCATACCTAGATCAATCGCCGCTTCACATGCACGTTGGATATTCAAGATGATCGAATCTTGTTTCGTAAAGTTTTCTAAATTCAATGGAGTATTATCATACTCTTCATTAATCCGCTTTAAGCATCTTTCTATGATGCTAATCTTGTTAAGTATCACATCATTTTTCATAGACCGATCCACTCTCTTCTATTCTTTTCATCACGATTTCTCGTTCTTCGTTTAGCTTCGCATACATTTTAAGTGTCTTCATCTCAAATTCCATCCTGCGTTTATCATCTTTACAGAATATCGTTTTACCAGATTGGATAATTTGAGCTGCAAATACAGTAGAGGCATGATTCAAATCAACGAGATCAACATCCTTATTAATCATTGTAGCGAGCTCTTGACCCATCATAAAACGGTCGTACTTCTCTATTTTTTGATCACTCAAATACGCGATATCTAGATCACTGTCTACTCTGTCCGTTCCTTTGGCCGTGGAACCGAAAACAACAATCAGATAAGGAGATAACTTTTCAGTTAAAAGAGTAATAACTTGTTCCTCTATTTTACGGTCCACATCAGCACCTCCAGAATTTCTATCGTTATAGTGTATGACAGCTTCTATACTCACTATCCTCTTTCATTTCTATAAAAAGTATATCATGAATAAGTCATAACAACTTACTTTCCTAACCTGAATTTTCTGTATGTCAGGTTTATTTATTAACTAACTTTCCGCTAAATAAACTTTGGATAAAATCAGGATCATTGATAAATTTTACTTCGTTGCTGTTAAACGTAAACCTTTCCATAATGACTTCTTCCTACTGTCTTTTCACTTCTGAGAAGTCTTGTTTCTCTTTTTCTGTTTGAGTCAAATCCATTAGAGAGAGTTTCATATATTCGTCTATCCACTTTCCGAACCATGTCTTTACGTTTCAATATAACCACCTCATTACAATTTTTCTAAACTATATATCGGAATATCGTTCGATAATTAAATATTTCTCGTATAAAAATTGTCATAGTTTTCCCTCCTGATTTAATTAAAAAAGAAGGACTCCGAAAAATCCTTGCGGTATCTATCTTCAATAACGATATTCGTTATCTGGGGAGTTCTACCTTGCGCTAGCTTCGTTGAAGTAACACTTCGTCACTTAGGTGTTGATAATCTTTTACCTTTACTTCATAGATTCTCCATTTCATTTCGAGCTCTCCCTTCTTTGATTAGAAGGACAGAGTCATCACGAAAAGAGGAGAGGAGTCAAGGGACATGAAGTTTGTGTAAGTTTTGGCTATATAAAAGTTTACAAAGTTTGCTTGAAAGTGGTTAGTGGAAAGCATCCCTTTACTCATCGGAGAAAAAGAAGGGGAGAACGAAATAAAAGCTTGTGGACCCGTATAATCTACAAGCTTCTAACATTACTTAATGATGTCTTCCGATTGTCTTGTCGTTTCTTCCATTAATTGTGCAATCGACCGGTTATCCATGGTTAGTGTTTCTACCGTTGCAGCCATCTCTTCTAGAGTCGCGGTTGACTGCTCGATTACCGCTGCAAGCTCACTCGTCGACCCTTCAACCCCAATTGTTTGATTTCTTACACCTTCTGCTACGGTCAGAAGAGTATGAACATGATGGTTCATCTTTTCAAATACATCTCTTGTATCTGTGAAAGCTTCCGTAACTTCTAAGGAAGAACGTTGTCCTTGTTTAAGGAACGTTACACTCATATCCATTCCTTCAAGCGCCTTCGTGTTGTTCTGATTCAATCGGTCTAAGTTATGGTTGATCTTATCGGTTGTCTTACTGCTCATCTCTGCGAGTTTACGGATTTCATCTGCAACGACCGCAAAACCTCTTCCGGCCTCTCCTGCCCGTGCTGCTTCAATTGAAGCATTAAGAGCTAGCAGGTTCGTTTGATCTGTGATCTCTTTGATCGTACCCGTTAAACTGTTCGTCTCTTGAATCGTGTGTGTGAGTTCTTTGAACGTCTCGTTCAACTGAATGATGATATCGTTTAGACTCTGTAACTCTTGGTTCATGTGGTTCATCTTGTCTTGTCCTTCATCCACTACAACCGAAGCGTTCATTGATTCTTCTTTTAATCCTGAAGAGACCGTGTACAACTGTTCCATCGCTTGAAGGGTATGCTGAGCGTTTCCGGATATATCACCGATCTGTTCGGATTGTGAAAGGCTACCCGCCGATACCTCATTGATCGCCACCGTCATCTCTTCTTGTGAAGCGAGGCTACTCTGAACCTGTTCGTTCACTCTCCCTAAGTTACCGATGATAGTTTTCACGCTCATTTCCAAGAAATCTTTTTGTACCTGTTGTTTCTTCGCATCTTCTTCTGCAGCCAACATAAAACCTTCTAATTGCTCATACTGTCTGTGAACCAAACGAATGATGACAAATAGGATGATGCTCATCAATACAAACGCGATCATAGAAGTAGCCATCAACTGCTGATCTTCTTTTGTTAGATCTGTCAGTGCTCTCGTAATGAAGAGTGAAGTCAATCCTAGTGAAAACCCGATCAAGAAAACGATGAGTTTAAAATGCATAGCAGAGACCAGTAATAAGACGAATAATACTGGGATGATCTCTACCGTAGCTCCTAATATAAAGATCGAAGACATGCTGAACCCATAGATCAACAGAATGCTCGACAGAGGAAACAGATGATAGCGTTTAAAAATAAAGGTGATTGAAACAAATAGCGCCGCGAACGCAAGAATCTCTGACCCATAAAAGACAGTACGACTGTAATCTTCGTAAACGATTGTTTTCCCCGCCGCCGCAAGGATGGAGATCGTAAACGTAACAAATAACAAGATGTTCTTTTTCTTGATATCACTTAACTTGAGTTGCTCTACTGAACTCATAATCTTTCCCTCTTCCACTATAATGTGCATGCGATTTTATATCGACGGAGATGAAGGAAAATTTATAGAAAATAAAAGCCACTTTAAAATATTTTCAACTTTACGCTTATCGAACAATATATATACCACTCACAGAAAGAGAGAAGATTCTCATAAACGTTTATGTTATTTTTATCTAGCAAGTAATGGTAGAATCCTCTATCAACCCTACATATAAAGGAAAAATGTTATGAAGAAGTTGACTGCTTTAATTCTATATCCGTTCCTATCGAATACCCTCCAGATCTCTCCGTAGGTAGTGGGGATATTCTTAGCCTGTCCTCTGTAAGTAAACACCACATACTTATTCTCTGGAAACGTATGGAGGATCATAACTTACTTCACTTTACGAAAGTCCACATTATCGATTTCGATCCCACAGGTGTAGAAGTATTGGTTACTTCTAGTTGATAAGCAAACCCCTACTATATTCTCTAACCCCTCTTGACCAATAAATGATTGAGCCTGCTTCCATAAACTTGGTATTGGATAGACCAACTCACCATCTCATTTTCCTACCGAACTGTACCCGACTATTACAAATGCTTTTTTTACATCTTCTTGAAATCTCATCCTTGATCCCTCCTTTTTGTATGTAAACTTCATCATAGCGGGATGGATTCTTGAATTCTTAACCTTTCTTGCTCACTACTGAATCACAGTGAAAGTTAAATCGTCTCTGCCGATATATTCTATGCAGAATCAATTTAAACAGAAGGATGTTGAATCATGAAAATCAAATGGAAACTTCCCATCATTATCAGTTTGCTCGTATTTTTTATCTGTACCGTGGGTATCTATTCAGCGGTAGTCTTAAATTCTTTTACTGACAAGAGTAACAAGTTAAAAAACATGATGGAGATACAGAAAACCATCAAGAACGTGCAGTACCGTCTTGCTGGGATTTCAAACGATGAAAGAGGATTGTTGATTACAAACGATACGGAATTTGCTGAAGGCATGAGTAAAAAAGCTGAAGAAATTGAAAAAAACTTTCAATACTTAAATACACTCAACCCGGCAAAAGAGGAATCAGAAAAGATAAATCGAATCTCTAAAGCTCTATTGTTGTATAAAGAAACGAACAGAAAAGTGGTAACCACTCTACAAAAGAATCCACAACTAGCGAAAGATCTTCATTTTGGTGAAGAGCGTAGAATAAGAAAAGAAGTTCTTGATCCTGCAGTCAACAAAATGGTGGATTCATTAAATAAAGATATAGAACTATTAAAGAAAGATATTCAACAGAGTGCTAAAGTGAATGAAATCATGATTTTGAGCATAACAGCTGTAGCGTCTATAATAGGTATCATTCTTTCTGTTATGCTTTTATTTTCTATATTAAGACCGTTGAAACTCATCAATCAACAGATGAAAGAAATAGCTGAGGGTGAAGGAGATCTGACGAAGATCATCAATATCAAGAACAAAGACGAGTTTGGTGAACTCGGTGTATCGTTTAATCGTTTCATGTCGACACTTCGTACACTTTTTAGTCAGGTTAGGGAGTCCTCTCTTCAGGTAGCGAGCTCATCAGAACAGTTCTCTGCGAGTGCTGAAGAGACAAAAGTCACTTCCGAACTCATCTCAAGTTCCATGCAATCGATCGCGACCAGTGCGGCTGATCAATCGTCTATGTCAACGACCAGCCTTCAGTCAGTGAGTGAGTCTTTAACAGCCATACAAACAATTACAGAAAACTCTTCAAAAGTGGCTGATATCGCCGTATCAATGAAAGATAAAGCTGAAAGTGGAGAAAGATGTGTAAACCATGTTATGGATCAGATGACTACGATCCAAGAGTCTGTGGAGATAACAAGAGTGGGATTTGATAGTCTCCAAAAAGAAATTGGACAGATCAACACCATCACCACACTGATCAACGAGATCGCTGAACAGACAAACCTACTTGCCTTAAACGCAGCAATCGAAGCTGCTCGAGCAGGAGAACACGGTAGAGGGTTTGCGGTTGTAGCAGATGAGGTAAGAATTCTAGCAGAAAGGTCCAATCAGTCTGCGAATCAGATCCGAAAGGTTGTTGAGAAGATTTTTACAGATACTTCACACACGGTAGAAACGATAAGTCATGTGAAAACAGATGTCACATCTGGTATCGAAATGTCTCAGACGGCAGCAACCGAAATTTCAGAGATCACACGATATATCGACCAAGTGTCATCTCAGATTCAAGAGATCGCCGCTACCACCGAAGAGTTAAGTTCAGGGTTTGAGAATGTTCACGACGCCGTGAGCGGAATTGAACACGCTGCGAGTATCACTTCAAATAACACGACTGAGATTGCAGCCGCATCACAAGAACAACTTGCCTCGATGGAAGAAGTAAAGGGTGCCGCTGTGTCTCTGACTGTTGTAGCAAATGAACTTCAACAATTGATCGGTAAGTTTAAAATCTAGAATCGATAGAGAAAAGTTGAAGAACTCGAGACACCACTCGAGTTCTTTTTTTCATGTTCACTATGCCTGTAGTTTCATGAGCGCACCAAAATATTGAGAAGCGGTTGCAAAAGTGATATACGCACAAAGTTCACTGATCTCTTCATCTGTGAAGATGAACCTAAACTGTTCGACATGGTTTACATCTCCGCTAAAGACCTTTCGGCAAAAGAAGGTAAAACAGATGTATACACTGAAACATCATCAAGAAAATAAAAGAACCTTCCATTATAGAAGTGCCACATTTGAGTTACCCGTTATTGTCGATAAGAATGGATTTGTTCTGGAATACCCTGAAACTATTCGTAAGGAGATTTTAGATAGAAAAAAAGAGTTTGTTGTACTTCACAACAAGCTCTGTTCATTTACTCTATTCTTGAATTTTGTTCCTGTAGAAAGCGAGTTACTGTTTATTCAGGAGCCAATATGATTCTTTCATCTTTTTGTTCGATTTTGATCTGAAAGATTTTATAGGTGAATTTCTTCTGCCTTAACTCGTAAGGGATGGTAAGATATCCTTTATTAGAGATGTGATCTGTTTAAATTCTCTTATGAGTGTCTTATAGATGACAAGGATAGAATCATGGTAACAATCGATTCCTAGCTCTAGACCTCTATGAATGTTAAACACTTCTCTCCAGATAACCGGTATGTTCAGGTAACCTTTCTTGTTATCCTAGGTTAATAACCATCCTGCTACTCCAATTGTAGTAGGAATCAAGAAGCCATTTAAAGATTTAATTTTAACTTCTTTAACCTCTAATTTTTCATTAATATTTACTCCTTTCATATTTAAGTTTTTTATTGAGTTCTTTTTAAAGCTATACTAACTAAATAGCCAGCCATTAACACTAATAATATTGCCACTGGTACGATAATTATTAAACTCTGTACTCTTATAGCAACATTTGTACCTAAAGTAACAAAAGATAAAATAATAATAAGGTGCAATAAGTTTTTTAGACTCATGTTAATTCAGCTCCTACACCAGCACCTGCAGCAATTTTGCCTTCTCCTATCGTTACACCTGCCCAGAAACTAGCCCCATTAGAATTTAGTTCTCTAACTTAACTTCCTCAAAAAATAAATTTTTCATTAAAATACCTCCTCTTCTATTTAAAAGTGTAACTTTCAAAAATACTTCACAAGTATATTTCAATTATATGTTAAATTTAAACATTTTTTAACAATTACCTACATATTTACAAAAAATCCATTTCATCCTTACGATTAATTTATGTTATAAATCTAAATGCACTTCTATGCATAGCATTAAAATAACTTTATGAGAAGCTTTAAGTGCTATACCAATCTTTCTCCTCATCAATATGTGATACGAACGAGGATTGCGCGAAGTAAAGAACTACTTACCAACACCAACCGCTCTCTTTGGGACATCAGTTATGAAGTGGGATTCAACAACCTGAGTCAGTTTCACCGAAACTTTGTAACTGTGGTAGGCTGTACGCTGTTGCTTCGGAAGGGTTCGCCCGGCACTACTTCTACCGGCCCGATCTCAAAGACCTCCTGGTTACCTCCTCTGTTTTTCTTTACCTCTTTATCTATTAATGGATCAATGTATTCCATCATACTTATTTGTTCTGCGACTACATCATCTTGAATTTGATTACGAATGTATTCTTCTATCACTTTTTTGTTTCTTCCCACTGTATCTACATAAAAACCGGTACACCAAAATTTTCGGTTCCCGTATCGATACTTCAGGTTAGCGTGCCGATCAAATATCATTAAACTACTTTTTCCTTTTAAGTAGCCTACAAACGCAGATACACTTAGTTTGGGGTATGCTCACTAACATATGTACATGATCTCGACATGCTGTAGCTTCAATGATTTCTACACCTTTTCTTTCACACAGTGTCCGTAAAATTTCTCCTATGTCTTGTATATCACCTGTCTTCTATACTTTGGTGCGAATACGATATGATACTTACATTCTTGTATGCTAAACTATTGATGTCTTTAGACAATGAAAACTCCTCCGATGCTGGAATATTGGTTGGCGAACCAAATTTATTTTAGCGCCCGGAAGAGTTTTTTAAATGCCACGCTGTAAGCTTTTTGGAACCCTAGGCCTAGCCTAGGGTTTTCGATTTTATAACAAGAACAGGAAGCAAGGGGAACCGTCCCCTTGCTTCCTGTTCAATTAAAATACATCATAAGACTTCTTATCATGGTAATGCAAAAAGTTAAATTTCTTCGCATAATTTTTACTTTTATGTTCTGTTTTCGTAGAAACCGTCAAGACTTGAGTTTTACCCAATTGTTGAATTTTTTTAAGCTTCTCAATCTGAACTTGAGCCCACTCATCTTTTGAAACTTCACTATAATCAAAACCTTCCCACATGAAACCATCCATGTATTTATGCGTATGCTGAATGGTCTCCATCCCCCAGTTTTGTACCATTAAGAGATTCGGGAAATTTTGATGGCTTTTATCTAAGAAAGCAAGAAGTCCATCTAGTTGGTTTTTATATATGACTGCGTTTTGTTCCAAATGTTCGTTGTCAATGTTTCCAACGGTATCAAAAAAAACGCCGTCCATTCCTTTAGAAGAAACTTGTCTTTCCATTTCATCTATGAGAACTTGGTGATAGTGATTACTTGCAATATCCATCAGATAAGAATCCCATTGCTCATAATGAACTTTAGCACCATTTCTTTTAAAATAGTCATGCTCAGCTAGAAGCTCAGACCTTAGTTCGTTCCACGTTGGTGTTTCCATAACGCTAATATAACCAAGAACGATCGTACCGTTTTCTTGCAGATATTGAACTTGCTCTTTACTGTATAACTGTGGTTCAATCACAACTAAATCATATTCTTTTAACTTCTTTAGTATACGATCTGTTGGTGCCGAGTAATAAATTTTGTAATTTTTAACCTGTTGCAAAGTACTTTGTCCCTCTTGAGCAAAACTGTGTTTAGGAGATAATGATAAAAATCCCAAAGTAAAAATTGCCATGATTAATAACCACTTTTTCATAAAAATTCCCCCGATTTATACGAGGGATGGGTTGGTTTCGCGGACTGGCAATCTTTATCCTATTTTTAGAATCGAAGACCCATATCTTTGCGTCCTTGGCTTTCACCAAGTTTGCCCATCACCACAGTATTAAATTAATTATTTCCATCTTATAGGTTTTGAATTCAGAAAACAATAGCTATCCGTCTAATTTTTAGAAAAATTAGAAATAATTTTTTCTAAAGAATTCTGATAGTGTTTTGGATCTCTTTTTGTAAAGATATAAAAATCAGCTTCTGCTACATATGATATTAGTCGAAGTCCTCCGTATGTAAAAGAACACGCAGCTCCCACAGCTACTCCTACTCCGTACCAATCAAACCCGAGCGGCAGCAACATAAGAGTAAGTATAGAGGTTACGATAAAGAATATGAAAGTTGTTACATACGCTCCTCTTCGGTCATCAAAATATAGATGCAGAAGGGAAAGTGTTAATACAAGACTGATTGAAAAGACCGCTACTAATGTAATCGGCATTAAATCAAAGAAGTCCGCTTTCCATTCGAACCACGTAACAAACCTCGGCAGTAATAGAAGGACAAGCAGTGTAAATAACCCTTGCGTTCTGATAAGGCGAATCACTTCTTCTTTTAGTACTCTGATCATTATTTTCTTACTCTCTTGTATTTGAGCTAAATTGCCGCCTTCATTTATAAATCCATAAAACGTCCAATATTTTTTATAGAACCTTGTTTCAATCGAGATTACAAATGTCATCATCGTAGGGATGATGGTTAAAAACGACCAAAAAAGAGCTGTGTCATAATCAGGGTGATAACGGAAAGTCTCTTGAACAATCACAGATCCTTCACCAAACCAAATTATCCAGTTACTTACCCAAAGTCCCAAACTATAAAAGATACCTGTGAAAAGTAAGTCAGGGTATTTGTAGGTATATTTGATAAATCCCCATTGGTTACCTATAGGTCGGTCTGGAAAGCTGGTTAGTAGATGATAAAGAAGCCAAAGAAGTGTTACGAGCATCCCCAATGTAAAAACAAATAGCATAACAGCCGCTCCTTTAATAACGGGAAGAGAACGGACAAACTCTCCGATGGGTAACACCCAAAAGCCAACGATTGTTAAGGATCCTCCGAAGAAAAAGGCATACACAATATTCATATATTCTTTTGTTGCCGTGCTGTATAAAAACAGTACCCAAATGAGGTTCATGATCAGAAACAATATTAAGACAATCCAGTCGTACCAAAATGGTATAGGGCTTAGCATAGCAAAGGGTAGCCATAACAATAGTGCTAAACCACATGTCACTTTTGCCAACCCTATACTTGTTGAAGCCACATCTTCAATTTTTCCCGAATAGAACAGATCTGCTATATACCTCGTAACTAAGAGTTGAAGGGAAAAATAGATCACTTGTGAAAAAATAAACGTGTAGGAGATGGACACGACAAACAATTCTCTTGTACGACGATCTATATCGTAATGCTGCATCCCCCATTGCAAAAGAGTGAGGATCACAATGGTGATCAACCAAGGTCCTGAAGTTAATAGGATAGTAAATCCATATGCCTTTGCTCTACTTGAAAAGTAATCTTCTTGAAACATCTTATGAAGTTGAAAGCCTATTCCTGCCATTGTTTTTCGTGACCTACTTCCTTATAAAGAGAACGATATCTCTCAATGACTTCACTGAGCTGATATCGATGCTTGACTCGATTGAAACCGTTTCTGCCATGAAGTTCGATTAGTGATGGTTCTTCTACATACTTTTCTATACTTTCTGCCACTTTTCTAGGATTTACCGGAGGAACAATGAAACCTGCTGGTCCGAATAAATCGATGGCACCACCTGTTATCAGTTCTTCACAATCTCCAACATTTGTACTAACAAATGGAATACCAGCCGCTAAACCTTCTAAAATGGCTAAAGGCTGCCCTTCTGAAATGCTTGTTAACAATAATACATCCATTTCCATTAACTTCGATTGCACATTGACTTTACCTGTAAATGTAATACATTGCTTTAAACCTAGTTCGTTTAATAAGTTTTCGCATTCGCTAACATATTCTTTATCCTCATCTAAGGGGCCAAATATATGTAAGTGAAAAGGAATATTCCGTTTTCGTAACATATCGGCGGCGTAAATCATGGTTATGATATCTTTTATCGGGACTACTCTTACAATGGCCCCTAACTGCATCGGATTTTCATCCGAAAAATGCTTCCTTTTTAATGAGTAATCAGATAGAGTCACCCCGTTTGCAATAACGAGCTGCTTAGATTTCGGTGCTCCCAAACGCTCTTGAATCTTTGCATTCTTATGGAAAAGCGTAATTAACTGTTCGGCACGATGGTACGCGAGTTGACTTAGAAAATAAAAAAATTGAATCCATCTGCTTTTATAAATCATAGGTATCCAATCTGACTTTAAAATTTCCTCTTCTCGTTCTCGAGAGTAGATCCCATGTTCAGTAACAAGTAGAGGAATTTCTTGTTTTGCTGAAAGATAAGCTCCCAAAACTCCCGCATACCCAGTAGATGCTGTATGCAAAAGGTCATATTCCTCAAATTCGCTTTGAAGAAGATGAAGAATTGGCTCATATTTATTGCGAATCATCCAGAAATAATCAATAAAAGAACTTTGTAGTTTTTCTTCTTTATAACAGGTCTGAACAATTTCCCAGAATTCATGACTTCTAAAAAATCCAGATGGATTGCCCATGATACTTGTATCACCTATGAAACGCATAGCTTTTCCGGAAGTATCTTTGGACATAAAGAAGGAAAGTAGATCTTCTCTGTTTTCATCCGTTAAACGGGGACATATCGGTCGTTGTTCTTCTACTTCCAACTTATAGACTTTAACTGACTTTGCGTTAACAGGAAGTTCGTATCTCCAGTCTTCTTTCGTCGTTCGGGATCCACTTGGCATAATAGAGATAATGGTGAAATCAAACTCAGGCATTTTAGTAATAAGAGTATGTATCCACGAAGAAACCCCTCCACTAACAAAGGGGTAACTACCCTCGGCAACGATTGCTATTTTCACCTTATACCTCACCTCTTTTAATAGGGACTACCGTTTTACCTTTATAAGTTTCAATCGTATATAGTCCTCTAATCCCCTTTATGTTTGCAACGTTGTACCCATCAAAAGCACCGGTTTCCAATGTTTCATTGTCATTGAGTCGGATTAGAAAAACACTCGGTGACACTAAATTTTCACCATAAAGAAGAATATGGTTCTCTCGGTAGTTCACCTTCATTTTAGATTGGCTATAACCCGTGTATAACTGCTTTGCTTCTTGTGCTGTTACCCCTTTTAAAAAAGGATAGGTTTCATAAATCTTCTTCAGATGACGATCCAGTTCAACATTTAAGTATGGCCATTTGTACCCTTTATTTCGATAGGAATCCAACAAATCGTCTGGGTGAATAAAGTGTGATAGGATTCCAGCATTAGCTAGCGCGTCTGCATATGAAAATTGCTCATACCTATCAGGAACATATCCACTGGATACACGAGGTAGATGAAAATAACCTGAGTTGTTCTCATCGTAACCAAATTCTTGAATGTAGGAACCTTGTTCAGTACCGCCTAGATATAAAGAAGAGATTGTATCAATAGAAGGTGCACTTCTCTTCAATGCTTTAAGTCCAGTTGTATTAATAACATTTGAAGGAGGTACATAGGTTCTAAGCGTATAATTAGGAAATAAGTGCTCATGCATCTTCGTGACTTGTGATGTTGCGTTCTCCATCTGTTCCTGATCTTTCCAAGGGATGTATTCAAACTCTTCATCAATTGGTTCGCTCTCAGTCACGAGAGATTGATGATTATATCCATGCAGACTTAACTCATCTCCATTTTGTATTGCATCTCGGCCGTAAAATAAGAATTTTGCTTGGTTTTGTTTAATTAACTGTTCGGTGTTCATCGTCTGATCAGCTCGATACGTCCCGATGAAAGCATGTGTATATTTTAAATCGTATTTTCTCTGTAAATCCTTCATATCCGGCCACCAGATGTTCTTATAAAAAGAACTCACACTCCGATCAAAGATAGGAGAAATATTTTCATGATCACCGTCAGGAAATGGAGAAGGGAAATCGTCAATAAAAAAGACACTCATTTCAAGTCTGCCAGAAACAAACCTTGGAGGCAGTAGTGACAATGATTGTAACAACAAACCTCTCGATCCCTTTCCTTGAAGCATTGTACCATTCCAATACGCTACTTTACCTTTTCCGTAGGAATGGTACCAAAGTATAGGTGTTCCTTGGCTTTCCACATAAACTTCACTGTCTTTCTGTAGGGTAAGATCAAGAGAATTATTCGGGATCTTACCTTCTTTATCTTCAATATTAGGATATATAGGAGCAAATGACTTAGTAAACGTAATCCCGTTCAAATCATCTTTATGATACCCGTTAACCTGTTCAATCCCCATTACATCATTTAAGCCAGGATGAAAAAAACGTAGTCCTACGAATAGCCTTCCCCCATCATTAACAAAATTCCGAATATTATTTTCTTCTGCTATTGCTATTTTTTCGTCTAGAATAACAACGATCGTATAGGGAGAAACCGTGACTTGTTCTAAAGAATCAATGTAGGTGTAAGACAATTTAGCAAGTTCGAGTGATTTTTCGAGGTGGAGTTTGGAGGGATTGTTCTTAAATGATTCGTCGTTACCTAACACGAGAATGTTAAGATGATCGCCTTTACCAGCCGCCGATGCAGTAGGAAGAAATTCTTGTTTCTTCGTCTTTATCTCTTGTTGCGAAAAAAGCCAGTGAACCTCTCCGATTCTGGAAACTTGTACAACGATTATACATAGTACGGTGATCAGCATAACTGACCAAACAACTTTATTGGTATCTTTCATCTTTTTTCATCCCTTTATTAGATCTACTACTGACTGTAGCCTCACTGGAATTTTTGCTGAGTAGTGGTTCTCGATTTTTGTTAAAACGGTATTCAATTTAATCTTTTCATGAGTGACATAATAATTGTTGAGCAGAATGAAGTAGCATTCAGTCGAATTTGGAAAGTCAGAGATAACCTTTTCAGACAAGGAAACAGCCTGATTTTTTTTACTGTTTTCCCAGTAGTACAGTGCTAATTGTTCATAAAACAAAGTCTCTCTTGGATAATGCTTAATAGCCTCTCTTAAGAGGTTTTCATAGACGTCCTTTTTTTCTTTCAGCAACGTATCAGAAACAATATCACTCGTAAGGTATTCTTTATACACATACAAAATATTTTTGTAACCTTGTAAACTGCTAGTCTCACTGAGCATCTTATGAATGATTGTTTCATATCGTTTATTTAACAGATTTAGTGCAGTAGCTGCATAATGAGCAGTTTCTCTATTTTGTTGCACGACCGCTGCTTTTAAATAGCGTCCTTGTTCAGGTATTTTGTTCTCCATTAACCGGACGACTAAGTCTTTTCCGATATCATCAACCGTTTGCACTCCAGCAAAAAAGGGAATAGATTCTCTTCTTTTTAACGAGAGTAGCCCGATTTCGTTAAAATTGTTTACATAAAAACGTTCATGATGAATATACCGTTTTTCTTTCCCCTTTCGATCTGAGAGCTTTATGACCAACCAAACTCCTAATGCTCCTAGTATAGGAATGACGAAACTAATAGCCAACAGCCAAAAATACTCTATGTTCCTTTCTGTGTGGTCACTCCTTTTTTGAAGCAACTTATTTATGATTAAAACAAGAAGACTGTTTATCACATAAAGGATAAAAAAATAGTTCATCATATCAGTTCAGAACCCCCAACACCACTTCTTTTAATCTGTCCTCAATGACCTTTACATTTTCTTTAGACGTTCCGGGCAATAGAATAATTAAATGGCTTGATCTGGGATTATAGGAGATTAAGTCAACTTCTCTTAAATACTTTCTTAGTATTGTTTCTAAACGCTGCAGAACAGGAAGGTTTAATGGATCAGTTTTAAAGTAGACATAACAATAGGGAACATGAAATTCCACTAATCTCGCTTTCTCAATTTTAATTCGTTCTTTAAAAGAGGAAGGTTTAAACACTTTCGTATGTTGATAGTATTGCTGTTGTTCTTGTTTTTCAGACTTATGCCAAGTCTTTGTTAATTGTTCCGATATGATTTCTATCAACATATGTAACATAGAAAGACCTTCATTGCTTAACCGAGCAAGGTCTAGCTCCTGTATAACAATAATCTGTCTAATTTGATTATTGATTTTTATTGGAGCTGCTAACAAGGGTGCATTCTCTTCATCTGTTATACGCCGAACCGTAATGCTTTCGTCTTGAATCAATCGTTCATAGAACATTGGTGCTGAATCAATAAATATCGTTTGAGGTAAAAGTTTCCCCGATCCCTTTCTCACCTTTATACGCAAAGCTCTTAAACTCTGATCGACATGGTAGATTCCGAGCGTCTTTGCACCGTAATAAGTCTCAAGCGTTTTAGCCACCTCATTAATGAACATCTCAATATGATCTTGATCTAGTGCTTGCAGCATCTTATAAACGTTAATCATTGTCATTTCTGAAGCAAGAATTTTTTTCTCTAAAACATCGTTTGTTTCGTTCACTGTGTATAAGGTCGTAACAGCTTGTTCAAGCTGCACTTGAAGCTCTTCTCTCTCCGACTCCTTATCCTCATACCTCTCTCTGTATCTAGTAGAGTAAATGCCACTAATATAAGCGGTTAATAGATAGATGATGGCAGAGATAGAGAAATTCCCAAAGAAGATAAAAGAGTAAACATCTTCGTTACTGCTCCAAACATTCATGATATGTAAAGTTAATATAACCCCTGTTATGACCAACCCGTAAAGAATCCCATACCTTATACCAATTAAGAGCACGATAATCACATAGGGACTTCCAGATAACTCAGCAAACGAAAAAACATAAAATTCTATGATGAAAAGGATGATGGATATAACGAATAGTTCCGACCACTTTATCCATTTTTTATTTATTTTATACATATTCTGCTACTCCTAAAGGCAAAGGGACGGTTCTCTCTCTTTTTAGGAATCGCCATCTTCATCATTTTTTCTAATACAATCCATATAGATAGGATGTTACTTACTTGCACGAATAATCGTATGTCACGTTTCATTACTACTCCTCATTTATCTTTTACTTTTATATCGTATGTATATAGTCAAAGTTAATAGTTTTCCTTAAGTAGGATAACACGTTTATGGGATTTAGTACCAATAAAAATGGTCGTAGTTGTTATTATATTAGGAAAAAGGGATGATGAACCGCCCTAAATATTCCCTATATATGCTAAAATAGATAAATAATTGATATTTCGAATGCTAGAACATTGGGATACGAAAACAGATTTTAAAGATACATGAGGAGGAACGAAATGGCTATTTTAGTCACAGGTGGTGCGGGTTTTATTGGCAGTCATACAGTTGTTCAATTAATTCAGTCAGGCCTTGATGTAATCATCATTGATAATTTTATAAACAGTGACCCAGAAGTATTGAACTCTTTACATAGCATTACCGGGGTATCCATCAAGTTTTATAACATAGATTTGTTAGATAAAGAAAAGGTTCAGAATGTCTTTTGTGAGAACAACATCGATGCCGTTATTCATTTTGCAGGACTTAAGGCGGTAGGGGAATCGATTTTAAAACCTCTTCAGTATTATCATAACAATATTACGAGCACCTTAATTTTATGTGAAGTGATGAAGTTTCATGGTGTAAAGAAAATCGTATTTAGTTCATCCGCTACGGTCTACGGAACAGGCCAAAATAAACCATTGATGGAAGATACGCCACTAGGTGCAACAAATCCTTATGGCCGGACGAAATTAATGCTAGAACAAGTTTTAAAAGATCTACACGAATCTGATCATGAGTGGAGTGTAGCTCTTCTTCGTTATTTTAATCCCGTCGGTGCTCATCCAAGCGGGTTGATCGGTGAGAAACCAAGTGATCACCCAAACAATTTAGTGCCTTACCTCACACAGGTTGCGGCAAGAAAACTTAGTAAACTTCGCATTTTCGGTAACGACTATGATACAAGTGACGGTACAGGTGTAAGAGATTATATTCATGTGGAAGACTTGGCAAGCGGCCATCTAAAAGCACTAGATAAAGTGCTGACGAATAATGGTGTGCATACTTATAACTTGGGAACGGGCAAAGGATTTAGCGTAATGGACGTCATACGAACATTTGAAAAAGTAACAGGTGTATACATTCCGTATGAAGTAATCGATCGTCGTCCTGGAGATGTTGCAGTCAGTTATGCAGATACAACAAAAGCAAGACAAGAGCTCGGATGGTTTGCCGAAAAAGGACTAGAAGAAATGCTACGAGATGTATGGAACTGGCAGCAGAAGCGCGTGGACATTTCTCGCTCTCCTAGTTATATAAAATAGGTAATCTCTGAGAGGTGAATGGGTTTGTTAAAGCTGTAGGCATTACTATCTTGTTATTTTTTATTGCTTTTGTTCTGATCTTATTTACAAATGGAGGAAAAGGAGAAGAAAAAAAGGGTAAAAGCTGTCGTTAAAAGTTATCTAGAACAAAAATATGAATATGAATTTAACATACTTTCCTACGATGTAAGAGGTGAGAGTGGCATTACAAACTTAAAGGTAGTCTCCAAAGACCTAAAAGTAGAATTTTATGTATTTTATTACGAAGATGATTTGATAGAAGATGCATACGTGGAGAATCTCAAGAAAGCAACAAACCAAAATGAATAAACCCAATTAATAAAAAAGTTTAATTTTTACAACTTTCTATTTTAAAAATTAAACCTTATAAAGAGAGCAATCTTCTGACTGAAGTTTGCTCTTCTTCTTGATTAATGTGTTTATTCTTTCTTACATAAGGAAAGCAAACAATGCTAGATATAGAAAATTCAATACGGCAGTAAACCTAACCAAGCTTTTAAGTCACTTACCATTTCCGGAGTGAACTGATGGTTTACATTCTTATAAATCTTGAGTTCTACATTACTTCTTTTCTCAACCTCTTTTAGATGTCGGTAATAATCTTGTTGACCCTCAATGGCTATAACTGTATCACTATCTCCGTGAAGCATAAGTACAGGAGACTTAAAATTCGTTCTATCAACGGGGTCATATTCACGTAACACCTCCAAATATGCTAAAGGAAGATCTCCTAGATCATCCTTTTTTCTAAAAAGGCGCTCGGATAGAACAAATGAACCAGAGCCATTAATATTAGCTAACCCTAATATCTTTGATTGGCGAGCAAAAATGCCGTTTGCAATAAATCCTCCCATAGAGCTACCTACCAGGACGATATCCTTTTTATTGATCATGATGGTGAATTGAGCAACCCGTATCAAGAACAGCGATGATGACCCCCTTGCTCCTTTTTTCTTCTGTTCCAACTTGCTGAATGTTGTTCGGTAAGTCTTCAAATTTATTTTGGATTTTGAAAAGATTATAAACTAGTTGTATGCCTGCTATCATTTTGGCTGCCCCTCCTTAGACGAATTCTTACTATATAGAAGATGAATATTTTAAAAAAGATCTGTTTAGTGGAAGATTTTAAAAAGATATTTTCTCTTCACCTACCTTAAAGAGTATTTTTTCTAATTTACAAAATAATAAAAAAACCCTTAAATCTCCAAATACATTTGTAGTAACAATTTATATGAATTTAGAGATATCAGTAGGAATTACTTATATAAAAATATCATTAACGACCGATATTAGAAAAAACGAAGTTTTCAAAGGAGAAAATAATTGTGAATTCTAACAAAGTTCTTTCGCCACAATATTTTAGTCAGTTTACATGCATTGGTGGAAGCTGTGAAGATACTTGTTGTGCAGGTTGGCGAGTTACCATAGACCGAAAAACTTACAAAAAATATCAAAATATAAAAGGTGACCAGGCTATTAAAAAAAATGTTAAAAGAGTGCGCAAGAATATTACTGAGCATGCTTATGCAGAGTTACAGTTGGGTGAGAAAAATGAATGTAAACTTTTAACTGATGATGGGCTATGCGGAATCCAGGTGAAGTATGGTGAGGATTTCCTTTCTCATACTTGTTCCTCCTACCCAAGAACTGTTAATAAAGTTGATGATTCTTTTGAAAAATCTGCGACCGTTTCTTGTCCTGAAATTGCAAGACTTGTATTATTAAATCCAAAAGGAATAGAATTTGATGAAATACATAATTCTGAAAAAGTACTTAGTTATAATAATAAAATTGATTCAAAAAGTGATGTTACAAATCCAAAAAAATATTTTTGGGATCTAAGGATATTTACAATTGAAATCTTACAAAACAGAGATCTTGACATCTCCAATAGACTTATAATACTTGGGCTATTTTATAAAAAATTGAATGAGATAATAGATAATAAAGAATTAAGTAATATACCAAACACCATACAACTATTTAAAGAATTAATGTCAAATAAGCAACTAAATCTTACTGAAATTTCATCAGATTTAACAGTTCAATTAGATATTCTTTATGAAATTATAAATAAACGGATAACATCTGGAGTATCAAGCGAGAGATATTTAAAGTGTTTTAGAGAGATGTTGTTAGGTTTAGGTTACTCAGAAAGTATCAGTGTAGAAGAGTTATCAAATAATTATAAAGATATATATAATAATTACTATTTGCCTTTTATGGCTAATAATGAATATATACTAGAAAATTATTTAGTAAATTATGTTTTTAAGAATCTATTTCCATTCGGTAATTATACAAATGTTTTTGAAGAGTACGTTATGCTAGTTGTTCATTTTTCATTGATTAAAACTCATTTGATTGGTATTTCTGGATATTATAAATCATTGAATTATGAAATCATTGTTGCTGTTATTCAGACATTTTCTAAAACTGTTGAACATAATAATATATACCTTCAACAAATACTTAAAATGCTTAAAAACAATAATTATGTAAATTTACCCTATATGACAATTCTAGTTAAAAACTAACTGTATATATTCACGTGAAAAATAAAATTTATTGATACCTTTATACTTATATTTATTTAGTGTTTAAGAACTCTATTACTTAAAAAATTTTGTTTATTTCATTTTTTAATTGAATATGTACAAAAAAATAGCTTGCTGACGGATATGTCTGCAAGCTATTAACTCTTGACTCTTCTAAATACCTTTTTTTCTACTATCAGAAATTACAAAACTACTTTAATTCTTCTTATCAAAATACATCCCATCCACTGAAACTGCCTGATACGGGTTCGCATAGTGGGTGTTTTTTTCTTTCTTTTTTTTCATTGTTGAGAGATTGTGCTTAATCTCTTCGAACTGTCGTGCTAACAGTGGATCGATCGTCTCATTAATCTTTACGATTAAACGCCCCATACGCTTTTCGTCTTCCGAATACGTTCCAGGTAGGTTCTTTATTGTCGCCTGACGTTGATCGAGCAATTCATTTAACCGCTCGATATACGATTCGCGCTCTTCCTTAGGCAAACCTGAGCTCACATGATCGTATAAATTCTTCGTGATCTCAAGCAGAATTTTTACCGCAGGCATTACACGCGCCCTGTTTCGCCATGCTGCATGCGGCGGTTGATCTGAATCACTTCTTTCCACGTATTGCGGAAATCCAGCACATAGTCTTCCACTTCATCCAAGATTTTCACGTCATTTTGAATGTTTGCCTCAATCAGACGACGGTGGATATAATCGTACATCGTCATCAATGACTTTGATACTTCAAGCTCCATGTTCAGCGTGACCATCAACTCTTGAATGATCTTTTGCGCTTTTAATAGGTTCGTATTCTTTTGTTCTGTATTCTTAAGCTCGATCCCCGTTCGCGCGAGACCGATAAACTTTAAACATCCGTTATAGAGCATGAGCGTCAACTCGCCGGGAGACGCCGTTTGAACTGAGTTATTTTGATACGCCTTGTTTGCGTTAAGTATGGACATGTAAAGGTAACACTCCTTTTTGGTTTAAAATTACTGTCCGCCGCCAAACTGCTGCATTAAATAAGCTCCCTGCTGATTGGAACGTTGCACCGCAGCCTCCATGGCTTGAAATTGACGCCAATAGCGATTCTCTACTTGAACTAACCGGTCTTCAAAAGTAAAAATTCGTTTGTTGACTGCTTCTAACTCACGCGCCAGGGAACTGTTGTTTCGAAATTCATTACCCGCTTTAGATTCAATTTTCACGATAGTAGATTTTATCGATTCACGTAGCTTCTGGACTATACCCACTTCTGTACCATTTCCATTAAAGAGCTTCATTACTGCTTCAGGTTTCTCCGAAAGTGCATTTCGCAGTTTATTTTCATCAATTTCAAGTTTGCCCTTGTTTAAATAATTTTTTGAGGTACCAATCCCAATTTCAGAAAGTAGATCATACTTTGAATCACCTGTATTAATGTTATTATATAAAATTTGTCGCATTGAGTTTAATCCATTTGACAGTGAAGAGTCATTTCTGAGTAAACCGCTCTTAGCTTTTTCGTCCCACATTTCAGCTTCTTTTTCAGAAAGGTCTTTTCTTTGTTCGCTAGTTAGTGGAGTATAGTCTCTGTATTTTGCTTCACCAATTTTCTTATTAATGGCATCAATAGTTTCATTATACTTATTAACAAAGGTTCTAATAGATTCTACTGTCGCATTAGTATCGTCTCCCACAGTAAGGTTTGAAGTACCCTTTTGTAGTAAGTTATAATTAATTCCATTTATTGAAAATGTATTGGTCGATCGAGTAGTCTCATATCCGTTAATTGTAAACTTTGCATCTAAACCTGCAGTTTTACCTGATAATTCACCAATTGAATTTTGAAAACCTAATTCTCCCATGAATTCAGCAGTGATAGAATCTTGCACCTTAATTGAAGATTGTGAACCAGAATCCTTTTTTGTTAATACAAATTGTTGTTTTTGTGAGTCATAAAATGCTGAAACTCCAAGACCTGAATTATTAAATGCAGCTGAGATAGAAGTAAGATTATCACCAGCTTTTATGTTTATTGTTTTAATACCTTCACTCACTCCACTTCCATTCATAATTTCAAATGAAAGAGTTCTATCTTGGCTCGAAATATAAGTACTCGATACGCTTTTAGAAGTATCCACCCATGTTGCAGGCTTAGCCGTTTCCATAACTTCCATATTAATAGTTGTATTTATAGCTGTTCCGTTAGCACTAGCAGAAACTGCATTAGGATTAGAGCTAGTTACACTCTTTTTAGAGAAATTACTTGGTCTTCCAATGGTTTCAAAGATTAGATTATCCAGATCACTTAATAGTTTATTCATTGAACGATAATCATCTCGTTGCCACTCTAAGGTTGTCTTTTTTTGTGAAAGTTTATCTAAAGGTATTCTTTCTGCTTTCATCAAATCTTTGACTAGTGTATCGATATCCATACCGCTGGCTAATCCGCCAATTCTCATACTCACGGTTCATCACCGTCCCTAAATTTTTTTATCTACAAAAATACCCATAAAATCAATCATATCCGCATACATATCAAGGAACTTTTTGTTTGGAATCTCCTTGAGCACCTCTTGTGTTACTTCATCCACGACCTGAACGTAATAATCGTTTAACTTTTCGTGAAGTACAAATTTTGAAGAAGTGTGTGCCGGTTTTAACATATCGTTCATCGCATCAATCACTTTTTCTATTGATTCTTTCGTTGGTTTACTCTGTACTGAAGCTTCGGCTTGAGTCGTTTGTTCTGGTTGGTTTTGGCTTTTAAGCACAGGCTCAGACTTTTGAAATACAGGAGAACTAATTGATTGCAGTTCCACCTTCATCGCCCCTTTTATTTTCTCTAAAATTTATATCGGATTCTTCAAAAAATTGTTGAGGAAGAGTAAAGAAAGAAGTTCAGAAAAAAATTTTATTACAATTCTATGAAACTACTCAATCTTCTAATTATTTATTGTAAAATAGTTGCTTAGGAACATAAAAAATGTAGAAAAATGACCAATAATGTCTGCGGCATTTACATATAGCAATACATACTCTAAAAAATGAAAAATTGAAAACGAGAGGATTCTGGCAGTAATGAAACACCGACAATCGAAGCAACAACGAAAACGCAGCCAACAGCCTAACTCAACCGTTAAGCAAACGAAAGCCATGGAACAACCTCTACATAAGAACAGATACATAACCGGCCTCGATGGACTCAGAGCCATCGCCGTACTCGCAGTTATCGCCTATCATTTGAACTTTGAATGGGCAGCAGGCGGATTACTAGGGGTTACTGTCTTTTTTGTTTTATCAGGATATCTAATAACCGATCTATTAATCACGGAATATGTAACTACAAACACTATTAACTTTAAAAACTTCTGGATCCGCCGAGCCCGAAGGTTATTGCCAGCCATGTTTACGATGCTTCTCGTCGTCGTCACATACGTAACCTTGTTCGAGCCATCCATGCTTGAAAAACTTGAAGAAGATACCGTTGCAGCGATTTTTTATGTGAGCAACTGGTGGTATATATTCCAAGATCTTTCGTATTTCGAAAGCTTCGGACCCCCTTCCCTACTCACTCACTTTTGGAGTTTAGCGGTGGAAGAACAATTTTATATCCTATGGCCATTGGTCATTATCGTTCTATTAAAGATGAAGGTTCGTGAAGGTTCCCTGTTTTCTATGATGCTAGCAGGTGCTCTTATTTCAGCAGCAGCGATGACACTTTTGTACGAACCAGGTGCAGATCCGAGCCGCATCTATTACGGGACAGATACGCGCGTGTTCTCCCTTTTACTAGGAGCCAGTCTTGCTGTCATATGGCCGAGCCGTAAACTGTCTAGTACTCTACCACCTGAAATTCGTTGGAAACTAGACTTTGTCGGACTATTCGCACTCGCTTTTATCTTTTACATGTTCGGGAGCACAGACCAATATCAAGACTTCCTCTACCAAGGTGGAATGGTCGCGATATCCGTTGCCGCTTTGCTAGTAGTAGCCGTAATGGTTCACCCATCCAGCCGACTCAATACGTGGTTGAGCTTTAAACCGTTACGCTGGGTCGGAGTTCGTTCGTATGGTATCTATCTGTGGCATTTCCCTGTGATTGTTCTGACGAGCCCTCAATGGGGAGCAGATGCGCCAAGCTTATTTAGAACAACATTTCAAATTGTACTGATCTTAGTTCTAGCTAACCTGTCTTGGAAATACATCGAGAACCCGATCCGTAAAGGTGCGTTATCGAGATTCTGTCGAGTGGTGAAACGTGGAGAATGGAAACGTGAGCGGTCGTTTATCGGTAAGTTTGTGTTAACAGCTTGTATTTTAGGTCTTTTCATGTGCGTATCTGCAATCGGCTTCACCACAACTTCAGTAGCGTTAAGTAAAGGTAAAGTTATCTCTGCTATACAAGACAAAGTTGGAAATGAAGAGCCACCGCCAGAGAATACGGTGAGACCAGAACCGAAGTCTGATGGTGCTGATAAGGACGAAAAACCGGCCGAAGAGCCTAAAGAAAAACCATCTGAAGAACCAACATCTAATGATAAAGAAGATGAAGAGAAACAACCTGTTCAAGATACACGCTCACTCTCTGTCATCGGCGACTCTGTTATGATTGATGTAACACCTCATATAGAGGAAGTATTTCCTAATGCTGATGTGGATGCAAAAATCGGACGTCAGTTTAGAGAAGCAGAAGATCTCGTTCAGCAGAAGAAAAGCTCTGGCAGTTTAGGTGAGATTGTTGTGATCGAGCTTGGAGCGAACGGGCCTCTATCTGAAAAGAGAATGCATAACTTGATTGAGTTAATTGGTGATCGAGATATTTATATGATTACTGCACGTGTTCCAAAGCCTTGGCAGCGGGAAGTGAATGAGACGATTACTGATGTTGCTCAAGAGTACAAGAATGTTGAAGTAGTGGATTGGTTTACGAAGAGTGAATCTCACCCAGAGTATATTGGTAGCGATGGTGTGCATTTAACGCTCACTGGTGCGAGAGAGTATGCAAATTTCTTAATTAAACATATAGAATAACAACAAGAGCCAACGACCATGAAAGGTAGTTGGCTCTTGTTTATTCTTCTTTTTCTTCTCCACCCGTAACTGGATTTTTTTCCGTTTGGGGCTGTGAATTTACTTTGTGAAATATCACTTGATAAATCGCGGTTTAAATCCAAAATTGTTCTAAAATCCATCAGAAGGACTTTACAAAGTGTTTTTACAGAGTAAGACCATGCGATTGAGCATATCATTTCCGGAATAAATTCCATCCATTTGGATGTTTAATCATTCACTCAAAGAGCCTCAAATAATGCTTATATACCAACAAGTAATCCTTAAGTAAAAAATGACCCCTGAATAAATCTGAGGTCATTGTCATTTTTAGAAGTTTTAGTTATTTGTATTCGTAATTTAGTATATTAGATACCTGCCCATCAGGATTTATGATTTGAACATTTTTTATTCCTACAGAAGAAGCTGGCATCTTAATTCTAATTCTAGTGGAATTATAGAATACATTTGGATCTATTATAATTCCACCTACATCAATTTTCAAACCTAACTCAAAACCAGAGCCATCTATATACACCAAGTTTCCTCCGCTTATTGACCCTGAAGTAGCACTAAGCTTCGTCATGATTGGAGCGGATTTCGCTGGTGGAGCATTATACGTATAGGTAGAAGTTGCTATTTGACCATCAGGATTCGTTACAATAATTGGAACTTGCCCTGGAGTGTCGCCAGCAGGGATTTTTATTCTAAGCCTAGCATTTGAATAATAAGTAATATCCGTAATGACTTTTCCTCCTACTGTTACAGTAAGACTTGAATCGAAATTTTCTCCATCAATATATACTAATTCTCCGCCTGTAAGCTGTCCGTTATTCGGGGTTACATTTGTTATCTTAGGAACTACAGCTTTATACGTATAACTTTGAGGCAAAGTAAATGTTTGGCCATCTGAGTTAGTAACTGTTATATCTACAGAACCAATGAATCCATCAGATTTAGGTGCTGTTACCCTCACTCTGCTCGTACTATAATAAGTTTGAATAGGTACAATTTTAGAGCCAAACATAAAAGTTGCTTTGCTGTCTATATTTACTCCATCAATATAGACCAATTCTCCACCGCTGGTTAATCCACTATTTGGTGAAACTGCCTTTAGCTCAGGAGCCGGTGGTGGTGGTGGTGCTAAATAAGTATAAGCATTTGCTAATCTAGCTTCTTGATTATCTGGATTAACAATTCTAATCTCTACATTCCCACTGTTTATGTTAGCTGGCGCAATAACCCTTATTCTTTGGCTACCATAGAAGACACTCATTTTTGCTTCATTTTCACCAAAATAAACTTTTACTCCATCGACAAAGTTTTTTCCGTCAATATAGACTAATTCCCCTCCTGATAATTTCCCAGAATTAGGACTGATATTTGTAACCTCTGGTGCGGGTGGAGGGGGTAGTTCTTTATACGTATAGGCACCTGATAAAGTAACAGTTTGATTGTCAGGCAAGGTAACAGAAACATCTACAGTTCCAGGTATGACAGTGGCAGGAACTTTTACTCTTACTTTGTTAATTGAATAGAAGTAATCAACCTCGGTCTCAGAAGATCCAAAGGAAATTTTCATATCTTTAGTGAAGTTATTTCCTTCTAGTATGATTAAATCCCCCCCAGTAACTAAACCGGAATTAGGCGTTACAGATGTAAGCTGTGGAGAAGGTAACAATGGTGGCTTATTGTATGTATAAGCATCTGCTATTACCGCTGATTCTCCATCAGGATTCTTAATTGTAATAGGAACTATACCCTCAATATTTTCAGGGGCAACTACTCTTATTCTTGTATCAGAATAATATGTTGAAATATTTGCTTTCTTATCTCCAAAAAAGACTTCTAAACCTTGTTTGAATTTCTTTCCGTCTATATAAACTAATTCTCCACCTTTTGTAAGTCCTTGGTTTGGTGATACGTTAATTATATTGAGTTCGTCTTTAATGGGTGGATCATACTTATAACCATTAACTGCAATTACATTTGTTGCATCTGGGTTTTCCAAATAAACATCTACTGACCCTTCTTGTATTCCAGCTGGGACTACTGCTCTTATTTCTGTAGGATTTCTATAGTCAACCGTTGCAAACTGTTCACCAATCTTAATTTTAATCCCGTTTAAAAAGTAGTTACCTTTTATGATAATAGTATTTCCTCCAAGAAAGGGTCCGCTTGCAGGTGAAATACTTGATATTACCGGTTTTGCAAAATAATGATAAGGACTTGTAGCGGTTTGCCCATCATCATTTCTCACATAAATAGTAGCAGCTCCCTGAAGCCCACTTGGAGCTGTTGCAGTTATTTCATTTTGGCTGATAACCTGTACATCACTTGCAAGATTAGTATTAAACTTTACCGTTAAACCAGTACGGAAGAAATCTCCTTTAATTGAGACTTTATTCCCCCCGTCAATACTCCCTTTACTTTCTGTTACGGAAGTAATAAGAGGTGCAGGATGTTTAAGTGTTACCGAGCTCCCCAATACACTGTATGTTCTGTTTGCCCCAGTATAATCCTTGTATTTTATGGACAATGGTTCTGTAACTGGAATGGTACCTATTTTTGCGTCTTTTTTAGGTCTGATTTTATATTTAAATGTTAATGGGTCATTTTTTAATTCTAAAAAATTCCACGTAAGTACATTACCTACTACTGTTGGCTTTGGAATATTATTATCATAAGATCCAGGAACGATTTCAAAATTGGGTGAAACAGTTTCTTTTACTTCTACATCATAAGCACTGGCCATTCCAATTTCCTTAACTATGTTAGCATATATATCAGCTAGGCCAGCTGAACCTAGAACAAAATGATGATGATGAGAAGTTGTTGCCATCTCTTTTAGTAAAGAGTTAGGACCACTTTGGTCTGGATTATCATTTGCTCCTAACAATGCAATCGTGTAGAACACTATACCTGCATCCTTAGCAGCTTGCGCTTGCTGTTTTGCATATTCGTAGCTATTTGCGGCTCCATCAGTTAATAAAACTATTACTGGTTGAGCTTCTTGACGATGACTGGAGAGCATGTTAATTGCTTCTGTAATAGCTCCCCCAGTATTTGTACTTCCACCAGCTTGTATAGTATTTATATAGGATTTTGTTGAAGCAGCATCAGTGTTAAGATTGTACTTTTGAGCAGAATCACTAAAATCCACTATACCTACTTTATGTTGTTTTAAGTCCATTAAATCAATAAACCCTCTAGCCGCATCTTTAGCAGCACTAATTCTATTATCTGCTGTCATACTTCCAGATTTATCAATAACAAGTACAACATCATTTGGTTTTACGACATTTAAAGGAGGCGTCCCTTGGATATTTAACGTTACTTCCATCTCTTCATTCGTGGTTAAAATTGATTTCTCCAATGTTCTGTTTGCTGTTACATAATTGGTACTTGCTTTCACAGAATCAAATACAGGTAATACAGAAGTAAGAACTAATAAGATCGCAAGTAAATATTTTAAAAATTTTTCCATATACTTTCCTCCAAAATAAAACAATAGCAATTGGCTACTATTGTTTTGAAATGCAACCTGGCGATCTTTAAAATAGACCCATGGCTTTGCGTCCCTTTATCACTAAAGGTTTGCCAATTTATTAGGTTGTATAGCCTATTACAAAAGAACTATTTAAATCCCAAAAAAAGTGATCACCTAATTTGATGATCACTTTTTAGTTAAACAGTCAGTCTATGTTGTTATTAACGAAGAAGTTGAAGAACACCTTGTGGTTGTTGGTTAGCTTGAGCTAGCATAGATTGTGCAGCTTGAGAAAGGATGTTGTTCTTCGTGAATTCCATCATTTCTTTAGCCATGTCAACATCACGGATACGAGATTCAGAAGCAGTTAAGTTCTCTGAAGCAGTTCCTAGGTTATTAATTGTATGCTCTAAGCGATTTTGAACAGCTCCTAATCCTGAGCGGAAAGTAGAAACATCATCGATTGCAGTTTGAATCAATGTGATGTTAGCATCCGCTTTAGCTTGGTTAACAGCATCGGTTGCAGTTGGATCCAAGGCATCTGCTAGGCCTGTTTTTAGTGTATCAATTTTTAAAGATCCAGTATCCGAAGCAATTGCAGTCATATCAAATGAGATACTTTGTGTCGCATTAGCTCCAACATGGAATTTTAATGTAGCTGCACTTCCATCTAACAAGTTTTTTCCGTTAAATTGAGTATCATCAGAAATACGTTGTACTTCATCAATTAATGAATCCAACTCTGATTGAATTGCTTTACGGTCTACAGTATTGTCGTTTGTATCGTTAGCTGCTTGAACAGAAAGTTCACGCATACGTTGAAGGATAGAATGTGTTTCATTAAGAGCTCCTTCAGCTGTTTGAATTAAAGAAATCCCGTCTTGAGCGTTGCGTTGAGCTTGATCAAGACCACGAATTTGCCCACGCATTTTTTCAGAGATAGCAAGTCCAGCTGCATCGTCACCAGCGCGGTTAATACGTAGACCTGAAGATAATTTCTCCAAAGATTTTTGAGTATTCGTGTTGTTAAAAGATAATTGGCGGTGCGTGTTTAAAGCTGCGATATTGTGGTTGATTCTCATTATAAGTTCCTCCTTGAATGTTACCTTCTGCATCCTTGCATTAGGTTAAGAATTTGGAGATGAGGTATAAAGTCGATCGCCCTTATACTTCATATCCTTCATAAAATTTATCGACTTGTTTTCAATTTTGTTTAATCATTTTTGATAATTTTTTTGTTAATTCTTTTTCGTTTAGTAGATTGATGGAATTGTTCGCTTCTTGATTTTCATTTTGTATAGAAAGGTAGACTTCCTTTCGATGAATATCAATATTGGATGGTGCTTTAATACCTATTCTGACTCGATCTCCCTCAATACCAATAACTGTTATTTCTATATCATTACCTATTATAATAGATTCATCATTTCTTCTCGTAAGTACTAGCATGATTCCTCACTCCTAAATTCTGAATGAAAGAATTTATGTTTCTGATCATAGTTTCCATGAAGAATAACTTGCTTACCTAATTTTCCATTAATAATTAATGGAGCCTTTAGATTTGCAGTAGATTCTTCTAAAGTTTCTTTCAGCGTAACGATTACTTGAACAAAAACATCTTTACTATCTTTAATATTTAACATTTCTTGATCGTCAACGTTAAGTTCAAATTCATATTCCTTATCCAATAGAAACGGATTAGTAGTTATAAAAGCCAATGAGTGGTTCGTTATAGATTGTAAAAACAAAAATACTCCATCATCACTTAACGGTAGAAGAACAAACTTTTTTTCTTCTGTGAACCCAGGTAAACCATTATTAAAATAAATAATCTGTTCTTTATTAATTTCAAACTCACCGATATATTTTGTTGTTATCTTCACTATTTCCACCTCTATTTTTGAGCATTAACATATAAGCCGACAACTTCAATTCTTAATTCTGGATATTGAAGCATTTCCCCTTCAACTTTTCCAGGATAGTATTCAATGTTAGGTCTATTGACTTTAACATTAATTACAGGTGTGTTTTGCTTCCAATCTATATTAAGCTTAGCTGCTTCGTAGGCAATATTAACACTGAAATGTGACGGAACCCACCCAATGTTAAATTCAAATTCTTTTGAACGGCTGTTACTTTCAGCTTGGATAGCAATCATATTATTTTTATTTTCGATCTTCATTAATTGATCACCTTGTTGGGCCGTTCTTGCAATCCCTTCCATATTATCTTGAAAGCCGTTCTGAGCAAACTCTTCAATTCTCTTGAATATTGATTTAAGGTCCATATCCTCCCAAGCTTTAGATTGGTCTATTGAAAGTTTACCTTTAATGGTTTCCATCAACAATTCCGCATGCGGCTGTTCAATCGTGATTTCCGCCGGAGGCTGCTCAATGGATTGCTCTCCCTTAAGATTATTTAATCCTAATTTTGCAAATCTTGATTCCAATTTTAAAGATGGGAAGTCCATCATTTTCCCCCTAACAAAAAAGCTATCTATTAAGATAGCTTTTATTTAACGTAGAAAGTCCACTAAACTTGGCTGTATAATTCTAGCTCCCGTATCTAGAGCAGCACGGTGAATGCTTTCTTGAATTTTCAAATCCAATATAGCCTTCTCATAATCAATATCTTCATTATCGGAAATCATTTTCTTAGTGTTGACAACTTGTTCTGATAATCTATACTCTACTAGTTCGATACGATTGTATTTAGCACCTAATTCAGAACGTTCATCATTAAATGTATCTAGGGTTTGATCTAACTTAGTTAAATCGTCTTGAAAAGATTGATTATTTGAATTTGGATCTTGCAAATCAGTAACTAATAAAGTTAATGTATTAATTAAATCATCATTAAACACTTTGTCTGGATCAACATTCGCTTGTATGTTTATACCTTTTGAAATTTCAAGCATAACAGCTTTTCCGGTTTTAGAGGAATCGATTACACCGTTTGTAATCCTTTCTTCCTGTGTGTTTGTACCATTAAAAATATACTTGCCACCCACTTTTGTATTAGCAATACTTAATAGTTGTTCTTTTAACTGGGATACTTCTTGTGCTATTGAATTGCGTTGCTTTTCGTCGTATGTATCATTGCTCGCTTGTACTACGAGTTCACGGACTCTTTGAAGGACATCGCTTGATTTTTCTAAAGCATCTTCAGAATTTTCGAGCCAATTGTAAACTTCTCCTAAATTTCTCTCGTATTGTTCAACTTCAGTGAGGTTTGTTCTGTAGTTCATCCCTTTAACAGCGATAACAGGATCATCCGAAGGTCTGGTGATTTTTTTTCCTGTTGAAAGCTGTTCTTGAACTTTACCTAACCTTTGATAGTTTTGGTGGATATTCTTTAACATGTTTCCACTTAGAATACTTTGTGTCACTCTCATACAGCTAACCTACCTCCCTACGATACCCATGTTATTTATAATACGATCTAGCATTTCATCGACAGCCGTAATTGTTCGCGCAGAAGCATTATAAGCATGTTGGAATTGAATCATGTTTGTCATTTCTTCATCCAAAGACACACCACTAATCGATTGACGATTTTTCTCTACAGATTGTAGAAGCACATCTGTATTATAGACCATTCGATTTGCTTCTTGTGCACGTACACCTAAAGATGCTATTATCTTCTCATATTCGCTCTTAGGCTTGCTTAAAGAAGTTGAAAGAGACATTGCCCAAGTGCCATCCCCAGGGAATCCGTCGTTTGAAGCAGCGATGTTATTTAAACCATCAATTGAATCTTTGATACTATCGGTAACGTCCATTCTTCCATTTGCATCAATCTTAAAGAATTCAATTCCTGAAGGAACAGTGTTGCTACTATCTTTTAAACCTTTACCTTGCGTATGCAATGCATTAAACGATGTAACAAAGTCAGATGAAATTTTTTGAATATCAGTAAGCATGTCAGTATAAGTAACTTTCGCTTCTGAAAGCCCTCTAAGTTTTCCACTGTTGCTTTGGAAAGTATTATCAATCGGATTATTAAATGTTTTATCAACGCCGTCTACAAGTTTATGTTTTGAGCCATTTACTCCAGCAAGCTCAATTGTATATTTCCCTTCAGCCATAGCCAGTGAATTACCTTGGCTTTTTTCCACTGTTATCTGAACCTCTGTCAATTTAGATAACTGATCAATTAGTACATCTCTTTGATCATATAAATCATTAGGAAGATAACCATGAGGTTCAACATTTCCGATTTCTTCATTAAGTTTATTGATTTGACTAGCAAGATAATTTATAGTATCTATTGCAGCTTTTTCTTCAGCTTCCGTGTCTGTATGGAACTTTTTAATTGAATCTGTCAGATAATTAAAGGTGTTAGATACTTCTAATCCTCTCTGTCTAACAGAGGAACGCGCACCATTGTTTTCAGGACTATTCGCTAGATCTTGCAGGGACTGCCAAAAACGATCAAGTGTTTTAGAAAGTCCATATTCTGAAGGCTCATTTAGTAAATCCTCTAATCTTCCTAATCCCTGATTTCTAGACTCCCAATCTCCCAGTTTTGAATTTTCTCCTCTGTATTGAAGATCTAAATAGCCCTCTCTTACCCTCTGAATAGATGAAGCTTCAACACCTGTTCCAAGCTGACCAGGAATTTGTGGTCGGTTCATTGAAGGAGCTGGATATGGTTCAGTTTGAGTAAAATTAACTCTTTGCCGAGAGTAACCTACTGTATTGGCGTTTGCAATATTATGTCCTGTTGTTTGAAGAGCAGTCTGTTGGGTGGCTAATCCACGTCTTGCTGTTTCAAGCCCATGAAAAGTTGAGCGCATATTAATTCCCTCCTAACGGCTTTAAGCTTTAGAATCAAATAATGTAGCTGAATTTGTATTATACGGATTTGCTCTAGAATTTGAATATGTTGCTGGTTCATTTACCGGCTGAATCAAACTTAACGACATATTCACATATTGAAGTGAATGTATAAGCAGCTCTTGGTTCAAGGAATTGCGGCTCTTAAGAGCTTCATAAGCTTTGATAAGTTTGGATTGAATATTCTCTAGTACTAACTTTTCTTCACCAATTGCTTTTGAAACTACAACTCCTAACTTTACATCCGCAAATTTTGTTAATCTCTCCATTTCAATAGTTTGCAACTTTTTTATCTGAAAATCTTCTTCTTTTAAAAGATTATTAAGTTTTTGCATATCTCCCAATTTCAAGACACCCGTTTTTCGTTCACCCAGTGTCAAAAGTTCTTCATGACATCTTAGTAATCGTTCTAACAGCGATACTAATTTAGAAAAATCCATATCAACCACCTAAAATTCACGCCAGAAATTAAGAATGGTTTGAGCGGTTTTAGATGAGTCTATTTGATAGGTTCCATTCTTAATTCGACTTTTTAATTCGCTTACTTTCTCAGCACGGTCTTGTTCAAACTTAGATGAGGACAATAGCTTCTTAGCCTCATCAGATATTTGTATTTCATCTTTCTTATACAACAGCTGTGACTTTTCTTGCTGCAAATCACTTGTCTGCTTTTTATAAGGATAGCTTTGAATTGAATTATAATGATTTATACGCATATTTACTCACCTCTTTAGGAGACTGTTATTCATATAAAGTATATCGACAATTATAAAAAAATCTTTAAAGTATGAAAATAAAATAGGTTAATTGTCATCTGTATGGTAATAAGGTAATGTTTCTTCTTGTTTTCTACTAATGAAGTCCTCAATGGATAGTTCTGACTTTAATTTATTTTTGCAAGGTGCACAAAGTCTTCCATCCTTAATTGGATTTTGACAACCATCACAGGGATAAGTAAAATTCGGATATCCTTTTACACGAATTCTTCCTTGGTGAATGAAATAGATAATTTTATTCTCTGAAACCATTGTTGCTTCACTTACATCTACAATCGTAGCATTCCGATTCTCGCTTTTTCTAATATATCGATAAACTTTATCATACTGTTGTTCTTCCTCATAAAAACACGTATCACAACATTTGCGAATTCGCTTCACAAATAGTTTTCCGCAATGCGGACAGTTCAATATATTATTCATTACGTTCCGCTCCTCAACACATTTATCTGTCCTTTATATCGGAAAATGCTAAAGAGTTTTTAACAGGGAATTCTTTTTTTATCTTGCTAGTGTGATTGAAGAGACCTCCGTTGCTCCAGCCTCTAATAAAACCTTAGCAGCATATCGGATTGTGCTTCCAGTAGTATAAACATCATCTACTAATACAAACTTTTTACCCATTACTTTTATTTCATCAACAAACTCAAATGGATTTTCTTTTTTCTGTAATCGGTCATTACGAGACTTCTTACTTTGTTTTTCTTCATTATTTTTTCTTTTTAGTAAGTTGCTTGTATGCTTCTTCAATCCTCTTGCCAAAAGTTCAGCTTGATTAAATCCTCTTTCATAATGTCGCTCCTCACTTAATGGAATTGGAACAAGAATTGCATCACGGGAAATCTTTTTAAACTCCGAACTCAAGACTGGATAAAAGGCTTTAACAACTTCAGCGTCCCCTCGATATTTCAGCTTGGCTATCATTTCTTTCATAAAGTCGTTATAGACATAAAGTGACCGATTTTGCTGTAGAACGCCGGTCCATGCGTCATTCCCCTCCCATCGAATGCAGTCAAAGCAACAATCACCCTGTCGATATTGCTCGGGAAATATTGAAAAGTCACGACCACACATTCTACAAATCTCACCCATTATCCTCACTAACCTTCCTTCACAGTCCTGGCACAATAGTGGTGATTGCTTAAAGCCAATCATAGCTTCCCATGACCAAGCTTCAGAATAAGATTTATGGCAATATAGGCAATAACTCAAAGTCCAGCCTCCTTGTTCATGTTCTTTATATGATTAATCGCTTGTATCATACTGAGCGATTTACCGTAATGAAAAAGAAGTACCTCACCGTTATGATCATCCTTACTTCTCCCCGCTCTTCCTGCTATTTGAACGAGAGCACTTTCTGTGAAGACATCGTGATCAGCACCAAACACTGCTACATCTAAAAATGGAACGGTAACTCCGCGTTCTAAGATGGTTGTTGTAATTAATAACTGAATATCTTCATTCCTAAACTGACTTACTTTTTCTTTACGAAGTGGATCTTTTGCATGAACACTATCAACTGGTACATTGACTTCCTTTCTTATAAGTTTCGTTAACTTATCTAAAACCGATAAGGAAGAAACAAAAATCATGGCTCGGCGTCCACTTTCCGCTTGAGCTTTCAACCACTTAAGAAAAGGAGCAGGTAGCTTCCCTCTTTCCAAGCTCTTCTTCCACTCACCAGCCCAAACCATTTTTGGAACAGGTAAAGGAAATCCATGAAACCGCTTTGGGATTTTTACAAAGGGTAGTCTCTCATTCATTGCTGCTTTTTTCATTGTTTTAGAAGGAGTCGCAGATAAATAGAGAAGAAAGTGCCTTGGTGTAACGGCAATAGATACCGCATGCTGAAGGGTTTGGTCGTAGGAATACGGAAAGGCATCGACTTCATCGACGATCATAATGTTAAACGCTTGTTTAAATCGGTACAGCTGATGTGTGGTTGAGATGACGAGCTGTGCTGGTGTTTCACGTTCTTCTGAGCCGCCATAATAACTCGCTACCATCGTTTTTGGAAAAACTGCTTTTAAACGAGGAGCTAACTCTAGTACAACATCTGTTCTAGGCGTCGCTATGCAAACTCGAAGGCCAAGGTTCAATGCTTTTTCAACCCCTTTAAACAGAACTTCAGTCTTTCCCGCCCCACACACAGCCCAAATCAATAGTTCACCCTCAAATCCGATTCGCTCCACAAATTTCTGAGATGCTACTCGCTGGCCACTCGACAACTCCCCCTTCCAAAATAGATTATTTTCATGTGACCACTTCACTTCAGGTCCATACCAAGAAATCAAAGGAGTACACTGGCTCACTCTTCCCATCATGATGCAGTTCCGACAGTACGCACAGTTATCACTCTTACAGCAAAAACAAGAAAATGTCGCAAACAAGCGTCTCTTCTCATTTCCGCATCGGCTACATACATAACCGTAAGAAGTTTTACTAATACCAGTGGAATATTTCACATAACCATTCTCATAATGCTTTTGAATTTGATCTACTGTAAAAGATAATTCATCAAATAGAAGTTTCTTACCATAGAGGATTTGTTGAAGTTTCTCATCATACTGAAATGTTGGGTTTAAAGGAGGTTGTTCTACTACAGAAAGTTCACTAAAAGAGACAGCTTTCAAAGAGGGATCGTTTACAAGGGTTTCAGGGGTAATTGTTAAACGGTTGTTTAAAAGAAGGGAGACAAACCTCATCGTGTTGTCTCCCCCTGTTTTAGAGATTTCATTTTCATCTCTCCAATGATTATTCTTTTATCCACGTAATGCCGAGTGATCCTTCACCTAAGTGCGTGCCGATTACAGGGCCGAAATAGCTAATCCATACGTCTGCGTTCGCAAACTTTTCACGTAGCTCATCTGCGATTTCTACTGCTTCATCTTCTCGCTTAGCATGAATTACACTAATTTTCACTTTGTCATCCGGCTTTACGTTTTCATCCATAATATCGAAAATACGTTTTAACGCTTTTTTCTTCGTACGTACTTTTTCAAACGGAACGATCTTTTTGTCTTCAAAGTGAAGAATTGGTTTGATTTGAAGTAAATTTCCTACGAAAAGCTGTGCGGTGTTCAAACGACCACCACGATGCAGATGGTTCAAATCATCAACCATAAAGTAAGCTGGGATTCCGTTGTTCTTCATCTGCAACAGGTGATTCATAATGTCATAACCGTTCGAACCTTCACTGGCTAGCTCAGCAGCTTTCAACACATAAAATGCTTGAGGTGAACAGCTGATCTCTGAATCAAACACATGAAGCTTGATTCCTTCGACCATCTCGCCCGCTGCCACTGCACTTTGATAGGTTCCACTGATTCCGCTCGATAGTGTGATCATTACCGCTTCATCATAGGTTTGAGAAAGTTCTTCTAATAGTTCTACAAGCTCACCGATTGCGGGCTGGGACGTTTTCGGAAGGGCTCCTTCTTTACCAACCATGTCGTAAAAATCGTCTGCTTTTATTTCAGCTTCTTCTTTGTATGTTTCTTTATCAAAAACCACGTTGAGCGAAATCATTACAATATTTTTTTCATTGCGGATATGTTCGGGTATGTAGGAAGTACTGTCTGTAATGACGGCTACCTTGCTCATAATTTTAGTCCTCTCTTATGCCAAAAATCTTGTTTTTTTCTCCTCTAACAGTGTACACCATCAGGAAAAGTAATTCACTAAATTCAAATTTACTTATACTAAGTATTCTCTTTTTTCTCAAACTATCCTTTATGTCCTTTTCACCTGTTTTCTGCATAACGAGAAAGCACCGTACAATACAGAGCGATTTTGCCTAGATGAAATTCTTAATTCTGGTTTGTGAGGGACATATTTTTCGAGATTTTCATCCATTTTCAAATCATATGGACATAGCTCTCTTCCCACTCCACCACCCAGTAGAATTACTTCAGGATTTAGAATAACTGTCATATTAATTAGTGCAGAAGTAAGGTGGTCTATAGCTTCATCCACTACCTTTTTCGCCACGTCATCCCCTTTTTTCACTAAAGAAAATAATTCCTGGGCTGAAACGCGTTTCCCTGTTTTCTTCTCATATTCATGAGCCATTCCAAATCCGCCAGCTTTTGAACTAAGAAAACCATATCCTGCACGAGCTGGTTGGAACCCATTATGTAGGACAGATTGATTCGTTATCATGTAACCCGCTTCTCCTGCTGAGAATTGATGACCCTCATATACTTCACCATTTATGAGGAGGCCCACACCAATACTCGTCCCGATCATCATATAAATAGCATGCTGTACATTTTGCAGACCGCCTGCTTCAACTTCACCTAACAAGCCGGTGTTCACGTCATTACCTATATATACCGGTATATTTAATAACCTCTCAAGCTTCTCTTTTAAGGGATAGTGATGCCACTTTAAGCTCGGTGCTTTCATCACAACACCATTTTTTACATCAACAATTCCTGGCACTCCAAGTCCTAATCCGTAGACTTCTTCTAACAAAATCCTCTTCTCATCCATTTTTCTTCTTAACTCTTCTGCAAGTTGTTCAGCTACATCACCTTGCAGCACTTCCACTGTTTGTAACGCACTTGTCGATAGAAGATTTCCGCTCCAGTCATACAGTCCACATTCTATGGATGTACCTCCTACATCAACCGCTAATACGTACTTTTTTACCAATTTAATTCACCTCCAAATCGTTTTCAACACCGGTGTTCATTATTAAGCACACGAATAATTAATCTTTTAAAAAGTTTTTTTCGAACGAAGAAGGAATTTGTCGGATATGGAAGAAATTAGAATGTGAGACATGTTTTAAAGGAGGGCTAGGACCATTGGATCATAATCTATATATCGTAATTCTCTCTCTATTCGTTTGCTTTCTGTTTGCCTTAATCTCACTCGATTGGGCCATTCGGCGTACAGAAGAGCAAAAATCGCAGCTACAATTCTTGCTGATAGGTTCTGTTACAATGGGCATTGCAGTATGGGCAACTCACTATATGGGAATGTTATCCATCCAAAGTCCTGTTCGTGTAGACTATAATTTTTTAATCGTTACCGCAGCACTTGCTGCAGGTATTTTCTTCTCATATATATCGTTCTTACATTTTACCTCTCAAAGGCCGCTGAATAAACTTTTTGTACCCGTTAGTTTATTTACCATCGGCTTAGTGTCTGTTCATGTGATCGGATTGTTGTCTATGCACTTGCATATGCCGATGGAACCGAATCTCATGTTTATCTTTCTTTCCATTTCTTCCGCGTATCTATTTTCATGGCTCGGCTTTTATTTACTTACCAAAAGAAGTTTTTCAGCGAGAAAAGTTTTCGCTAGCCTTTCATTCACACTAGGAGTTAGTTTTATGCACTATATCGGTGAGATGGGATTAATGGCTGGAACCCCTACTTTTGATTGGCATAGCAGTTTCCCAATAAACAATATCAACATGACCGCTACTTTACTTGTATTCGGTGCGACAACCGTCGTATTGATTTTATACATTCTAGAACAGAGAAACCAAAAGAGACTCGTAGAGCATCAATTTCAACTGCTTGAATCCGAGCATCGCTATAACTCATTATTTGAATTAAATCCTGAAGGCGTTTTTGTTATAGGACCAGATTTGAACTTTATTAAAGTAAATTCTTCTCTTGTACAAATTACAGGCTATTCATTAGAAGAACTGCACGCTATGCCTTATACCAACCTTTTAAAAGAGAATGAAATCTCAAACTCACTAGATTACTTAAATAGAGTGATTGCAGGCGAAACAATCAAACATCCACTGACCATCATTCATAAAGAAGGACACGAAATAGAACTCGATATTACGAGCATCCCTTATTCGATAAGAAGTGATATGACCGCTGTGATCGGAATCGCAAAAGATATGACCGCCATCAATGAAGCTCAAAACTTTAAACAAAGAGCAAATACACTCACTTATGTCGGAGAACTAGCAGCTGGTCTTGCTCATGAGATCCGTAACCCTCTAACCTCTATAAAAGGGTTCGCGCAATTGTTTCAATCACAAAACACAACAGAAGAAACACATCACTTTTTAGGTATCATGCTGCGGGAAACAGATCGAATCAACTTTATCATCAGCCAACTAATGATACTTGCTCGCCCACATATGATCTTAAAAAGTAATCATGACTTAAACGAAGTAATAAAACGATCACTCAAGTTTATAGAAGAAGAAACAGACATAGAAACCATTTCTCTACACCTCGACCTGCCAGAGCAACCAGTTACTTTAAAATGCGAAGAAAATCTGATGGCACAACTCATTTTAAATATCGTAAAAAACGCGTTAGAAGCGACACCTTCATGGGGAAACATCTCGCTTCAGCTTAAACAAACGAAAGAAAGCATCACCATCGCCATCCAAGATGATGGACCTGGCATCCCCGAGCACCTCCTATCAAAGCTCGGACAGCCGTTCTATACAACAAAAGAAGGCAACCCTGGACTAGGCCTCTTAATCTGCTACCAAATCGTCCAGAACCACGGAGGAAAGATGAGAATCGAATCAAAAGAAGGCTACGGAACAAAAGTCTCACTAGAATTCCCAATAACCGTTCCGACAGAAGAAAAAGTTCTCGAAATGAGCTTGAGTTGATTCGCCTTTTCTTTTACTTATTGTAAATAATCAAGAGAAGGATTTGTTCCTTAAACGCCTCTCTGAAAGTTGATTGGAGCGCAAGGTGCGAGACTCCTGCGGGACAGGTGGGCAGGTGAGACACTTATACGTGAAACGTACGAATGTGGCTCACCGTCTGCCCCGCGGAAAGCGAGCAACCTGGAGCGGAAATCAACCACTTTCAAAGCATCCTTGAAAACCTTAAAACCACCCACAAAGATTTTCAAACATATATCCCCGCACCACCCCACACGCTTCAAAAAGACAAAAAACAAAAAAGACCTTCACAATCGAAGGTCTTTTCTCCTAAGACTAAAATCAAATCAACGTACCTTTACCCAACCATTCTTGATCGCCTCAACAACAGCCTGCGTACGATCATTCACATTCATCTTCTGAAGAATATTACTCACATGGTTCTTAACCGTCTTCTCACTAATATAAAGCTCTTCCCCAATCGTACGGTTGCTACGTCCATCCGCCAACAACTGAAGAACCTCACACTCACGACGCGTTAAAATATGAAGTGGTTTACGGTACTCTACCTCAACAAAACCAGCTTTGTTTTGCTGTGTTTTATTCGTCGTTGATAAACGACGAAATTCGTTCAACAGGTTATACGTAATCTTCGGGTGGAGATAAGCTCCACCATCCGCAACGACACGAACGGCTTCAATCAATGAATCAGCATCCATCTCTTTTAGGAGGTAACCAGATGCACCCGTTTGAACAGCATGTGACACATACGTCTCATCATCGTGGATTGAAAGGATAATAACCTTCGTATCAGGAGACTTTTCAACCAAACGACGGGTTGCTTCAACACCGTTAATGTTTGGCATATTGATGTCCATCAACACCACATCCGGATTATGGTCGCGGACAATATTTTCCGCTTCAGAGCCATCGTCACCTTCAGCAACAACAGAGAATTGATCTTCCATATCTAGAATACGTTTAACTCCTTCACGGAACAAACGATGGTCATCGATAATAGCTATTCTTGTTTTCTCAGGTGCTGAGGCGTTATTTTCGTACACATTAACATTATTCATGTGTGAACCCTCCTAGTCTTGAATGGGAATTTGAATGTAAACACTTGTACCGAAGTTTATGCGGGATTTCACTTTTAAAGTTCCTTCGAGCAGTTCGACCCGCTCTCTCATCCCCATCATGCCAAAGGAATTTGATTTTGTAGGCTGTGTCATATCGAATCCTTTGCCATCATCTCGGATATATAAAGAAATAAACTTTTGAGTAAACTCAAGTTTAACCTCAATCAGATTTGCTTCAGAGTGTTTAACGGCATTGCTTACCGACTCTTGAATCAAACGGAAAATCGCAATCTCCATCTTATTCGGAAACCGTCGAGTCTGACCAAGCGCATGAAGCTCAACCTCTATGCCTGTACTTTCTTTAACATTTCGTAAATATTTGTCTAATGTCGGAACGATACCAAGATCATCTAGAGCCATCGGTCGCAGATCGTAAATAATTCTACGTACCTCTTTCAAGGAATTTCGGACCATAACCCGTAAATCTTTTATTTCAACACGAGCTGCCTCAGTTCCTTTTTCTACAAATATTTTCTCTAACAGTTCTGAACGAATAAGGACATTCGCCATCAATTGAGCTGGACCGTCATGGATTTCACGTGAGACCCGTTTACGCTCTTCTTCTTGGGCTTCTATGATTTGAAGTCCAAACTCTTGTTTTTGCTGAGCGTTTTGAACGAGTTCGTTAATTTTTCTTAAATCACCGTTAAGATAATTTAAAACAACAGAAATCTGACCTGCCAGAGACTCAGCTTTTTGAACCGTTTCGTTCAATGCGCCAATTCTCCGCTCGAGCTCATCTCTTTTCTCCCGAAGCTGCTTCTCTGTTTGCCGGATGATGGATAGTTCAATCTGATACTTATTGGCATTCTCATACGCATCTCGAATATCAGATTCACTATACCTTTGAAAATGCTTGCTAACCTCTGCCAGTCGAGTTCGTGCTAGCTTTGCGTATTCCTCAGTGCGGTCAGATTTATGAATGACTTCAATGACCTGCTGCTTCACTAACTCAAGCTCGCGCCGCAGCTGCTGAAACTCTTGGCGAGAATGTTCACTGATCTCGAAGATTTGCGATTGGCTTGCTGTAACTGTATCGATGGTCTGATTTAGTATTCCGTCCAACAAATGTGGATCTATCGTTAACTTAGCTGCAGTCATGTAAATTTCCCCCAATTAAAACGATAAAGAAGTGTACCCGGAAGTTCTAGAACCATCTTGCCTAATTTATATATAGGCCTTACTACCCAACTAGACGAATCATATTGCGAAGACATTAATCCTTCTAATATACTACATTCGCCAAGATGTGGAATTTTATGACTTTTCTTGCTAAAAATTTTTTAAGAATTTGAATGCTTTTTATAATCACCTTATAATGAAGGATAACACGATACACTGGAAGAATGAAGATTATTCGACAAATTTGACATCAAATTCTTAATATTCACTACTTAAAGGAGTTTTACCCATTATGCTTGCCAATTATCTTACCGTGAAAAACGAAGGGCAACACGAGATCGTGATTGAAAAATCCCGTTTTATTGCTCATATCGCACGAGCTATAACTGAAGAAGAAGCTCAAGAGTTTATCCAAAAAATCAAAAAAGAACATAACAGCGCTACACATAATTGTTCAGCATACTTGATAGGAGAAACAGACAATATTCAAAAAGCGAACGATGACGGTGAACCGAGTGGTACAGCAGGTGTTCCGATGTTAGAAGTACTCAAAAAACGGGAATTGAAAGACACAGTTGCTGTTGTCACACGTTACTTCGGCGGAATCAAATTAGGAGCTGGAGGACTTATCCGTGCATACGGCAAATCTGTTTCAGAAGGCCTCAACCACATTGGCGTTGTAGAACGTCAACTTCAACAGATCGTTCACATCACCGTCGATTATACGCTTCTCGGAAAAATGGAGAACGAACTGCGCAACTCTGTCTACCCCATCAAAGAGTTGAATTACATGGAAAAAGTGGAGATTCAAATGTATGTTCCGATAAAAGAAAAAGAAACATTTAAAGAATGGATTATCGACCTTTCAAACGCACAAAGTGAGATTGTTTTTGGTGAGCAAGAATATTTAGAAAAGAACATTTGAAAATTCCTAGACATTTTTGCCTATTTTCAACAAAATGTAACAAAAATTTTATTGCTATTTTCCTGTTCCTCTCTTAACATTAAACTATTGCCAAAAAATTACGGTTATTTTGACGCCAACATTATATATAATTGGTACGAAAGATTTATACTATGGGTATAGACCCTCATTTCTTGAACTTAAAGGAGTTTTTTCCATATGAATAGAAAAGCAATGCGCAGTAGGAGAAAAAGACGCCGTCGAATTCTCTTCATCCTTGTTCCTATACTCGTAGTTATTCTAGCTTCAGTAGGATATGGATCGTATCTTACGTATAAATTAGCGAACGCAACGTCTAATGCAAGTGAGGAATTAGGGCGTGGCGAAAAATCAGACAAACGTGAACAAGCCGTTGATCCGTCCGAAGATCATTTCTCGGTATTGTTGGCGGGAGTCGATGATAGTTCAAAACGTGGGTTTAGTGCAAATGGGGGCTATAAAGGTGTTCGTTCAGATGCACTTATATTAGCAACATTTAACCGCGAAGATAAATCAGTCAAAATGGTAAGTTTGCCGCGTGACTCAAAAGTTGAGATTCCTGGTCACAGAAATACAGACCGAATCGCACATGCTCACTCCTATGGAGGTATGGACTTAACTGTAGAAACTGTTGAAGACTTGTTTGATGTACCAGTCGATTATTATGTGAAATTAAACTTTGATGCTTTCCTTGAGATCATTGATGCTCTAGGTGGCGTAGAAATAAATGTTGAAAAAGAAATCACGGAACAAAACAGTAAGGACGAAGCAGGAGCTATCCACCTTGAACCTGGTGTACAGGAATTATCTCCAGAGGAAGCACTTGCTTATGCACGAACGCGTAAGCTCGATTCTGACATATATCGTGGCGATCGTCAGAAACAATTAGTAGAAGCCATCATTAAAAAGTCAGCATCTATGGAATCTATTCCGAAGTATGGAACAGTGATCGACACAGTTGGTGACAACATGGCGACAAACTTTACGTTCGGAAATATCTTGGCACTGTTCAAGTACGCAAAATCAATCGATACAATTGAGAACTTGAAACTTGAAGGAACAGATGACACAAGTACTGGTGCTTACTACTATCAGCTTGATGAATCTTCTGTTGATGAGATTTCTGAACAGCTTAAGTCTCACTTGGAGCTACCAGGCTACAACTATGATCCGAATAGCTCTGAAAACACAAGCGAAGATTCAGAACAAGATACAGCTACAGAATAATGTTTACAATATCTTCACAAAATCTTAGTTTAGCTTCCCTATCTACAGGGAAGCTTTTTTTGTATGCTTTTTAAAGAGGTAACTTAAATTGGAAACGATATGGAAATAAGTGTGTGTTTAACTATCCCAATAAATCATGTTACACTTACGAACGTTGTAGTTATGAAATTTAATCTCTGAAAAAGATATACCATGCAATTATTAATCGAGGTGAAAGTCATGAATAACAACACATTGCAAGAGAGACCAAAACAAATTCGTGAAATTTACCTGGTCCGCGCATTGGCGATCATCGGTGTAATTATGGTTCACTCCACTTCCGGAGTTGTCGCATCATTCAATACTGATTCATCGCTTTACGGTGTCTACAACTTTCTTAACATCTTCTTTAAGTTTGGAACACCGACTTTTATTTTCTTAAGTAGTTTTGTTTTATTCTTTAACTACTATTACAAACCATTGACGAAAGAACGTATAACTGGCTTCTATAAGAAGCGTTTATTGTTCATTATCATCCCGTACTTGATTTTTTCATTCTTGTATTTCGCCATGACAGCGAGCGTACAAGGTTATGCAAGTACAGGTGAGATGGCAAAGGCGTTCTTGATGGATTTCTTAACAGGTAAAGCGTACACGCATTTATACTTTGTATTTATTTCTATCCAGCTTTATGTACTGTTTCCGTTTATCTTAATGTTCCTTAAAAAGTTCCCTAAAGTGACGAAACATACGATCTGGATTGGATTTGTGCTTCAATGGACATTCGTACTGCTAAATCACTATTATTGGCAGTATTCGCTTAAAGGTAGTATTTCGTTCTCTTATATGTCTTATTACTTCCTTGGAGCGTTTATCGGTATTCATTATCAACAGATTCACGATTACCTTGTTGTTACAAAAGAGAAATTATTCTCTAAGAAAGCATTAGTCTGGATCCCACTTTGGGTGATCTGGGTCGCAGCATCTGCAGGCCACGTGGGAGTATGGTATGTCACTCGTGCGAATGGTGCGATGATTGATTCTAAGATCTATGAATTGTTATGGAACGTACACACATTTACGTCGGCAATTGTCTTAATGCAGATTTCATATTGGTTATACAGACATCTTCATGAAAAAGTATTGAACGTTATGATTCATTTAGGTGTTGTGTCGTTCGGTGTTTACTTGATCCATCCGATTCTCTTATTGATCGCACGTAAAGTTCTTGTAACAGGAGATCCTATTCTCTACCATGTATCCGTTGCAGCGATGTTCTTATTCGCGTTGATTGGTTCATGGATTATTGTAGGAAATATTATGAGAATCAAGCAATCTTGGGTATTGTTCGGACCAAAACCGAAAAATCCTTATGTACCATCTAAAAAAGAAGCTGCTCAAGCTTCATAATGGTAAGAATATGGAACTGACTCGACTCGAGTCAGTTCTTTTTTGATGTTTACGGCGTTTTAAGGTGGATGAATGGGGTGAATGTAGCCTTTCGGGTGATGAATTTCACGAAAAAATGGATGAGGTGATGAATTCGGCCTCTCGGGCGAGATGAATTTCACGAAAAGGTATAATAATCTCACGAGAAATACAGATAATTTCACGAAAATTTATATAATCTCACGAAAATCATACATATACTCGCGAGTCGACACACCTCGACAAATCACAGCTACCAACCCACAAAAAAAAAGCCAACACAGACATCAACGCCTGCATTAGCTTCATTCACTTACATCTCTTTAATTTTATTCAACACATGTCCAGCAAGATAATAACCTTCACTGCCTTTTAGCTGTGTTTCAGGTTTCACGCGCTTTTGCAAAACATCATCGATATAGCCTTTTTCAACTGCTACCTCCCATGCTTCACTTTCTGAAACTGAAACGCCATGAAGAGTTAGTAGCATGTGAGCAGCTTGCTGACCTGTGAGAATTTCTTTCCCTTTTTCATCAACGATTCTTTTCAAGTTTTTCATTTTATATTGATCAGCTTGTTCAGGAACCATTCGGTTGATCCCGTTTGTTAGCAAATTGCTGAATGAAAGTTCACTGATCGGCTTATTTACAGGAAATTCGTTCGTATATCCACCTACAACAAGTCCGTAGTTAATCAGTGGCTTCGTGTTCTCGTAGAACCATTCTCCCTTGTAAGGATAATCAGCTTCATACGCATAAAGGTTAGCACCTTTATCCTTCAATGTTTCTTGAAGAGTTTTGATCAATTCTTTATCCTTAGACATCTTACGGAAAGATGTTTCATTCTTAATCGAGATTGCTGATGCAGCACCAGCTGCTTCTCCCAATGTCATTCCAGTTGGAACTACACGTGCACTTCCTGCTGCGATGGAGCTGTAGCCCGCCGCTTTACTTGCAACCAGTAAGTTATCAACCTCTAGCGGAATTAATGAGCGGAACGGAACCGCATATTGCTCAGGTTTTGAAATAACATAACCGTAATCACCAGGTGATGTCGCTTGTACGTCTACAGGATAAGCTCCGAATCCGATTGAATCCCAATGATCTTTGTTTTCCCAAATGTCTGTCATAGGCAGTTGGTACTCGGTTTTAACATGTCTTGTCTCACGAACATATAACTCTGGAGGGAAGCTTTTAATTTCTGCTTTCTCAAAGCCAGGAAACTCTTTTTGAAGATACTTTAAAATATGTTTTGTTTCTTCTTTTCCAATCTCGATTGCTTTTTTCTTATCAGCTTCATCTAAACCATTGATCCCAAACACCTGTAAGGCATTGATATAGACGGATCCATCATCTTGACGTACAACGTTCAATCCACGTAGACGAGTCTGAGGATTAACGGGCTTATAATCATAGTGAAGGTCTGAGAACCCCCAAGCCACATTGCTCGTTACTTCCCCACCACCAAAAACACCGTCTTTTGCAGCTTTCTGAACCTTGTCCCAATCGATATTGCTAAAATGAATCATGAGTGTAACGGCCATTTTACGATCTTCCAGACCAATGTCTGCTCCACCTTTAAAGAATGGCGCATTAGCAGCCGTCGCTAGATCTGCGTCTTGCGTTGCATCGATAAAGCGCTTTGCAGAAACCGTTTTTTGATCTCCACTCTCATCAGTAAGTACTATCCCTGTGAGTGCTTTGTCTTTCATTACAACGTCATCCATCTTCGTATTTAAAGATAACGTCAGATTTTCTTCTTTTTGTACAAGCTGCATGAATGCAGTTTCAGCATCTTCTAGGTCAAATCCAATTCTGCTGCCAGTGAGTTTAAACCATTCTAAGAAAACACCTTGATTTGCCCATTTGCCGTTCTTATCATAGCTCACATCAAGGAAATTCAGTGCGCCATATGTAAATAGACCGCCTAGCCCGTCTCTATGTTCAATCAGCAACGTTTTAGAACCATTTCTTGCAGCAGAAACAGCGGCTGCCACACCTTCTGGCTCTCCTCCAACGACGATTACATCGTATTCTTCTTGTATTTCTGGTGCTTCATATGGAACCACATCCATTTTTGCAACAGAAGTAGGATATGGATATATCTTTTTTATAAAAATGAACGCCACTACCAGAACGATAAGCAATCCTCCCGATACAGCCCATCTCAACCAACCTTTGTTTTTCATTCCCCTCAACATCCTTCGTAACTAAAATTTAACATAAAATTAGTATATCAGACAAAAATTACCCAGTATACAGCAATTTTTGTCGTTTTTTGGAGATTCTCATTTACAGAATATTGATATTTTCTTTACAAAAGAAAAGCTCAATAGTTATAATTTGTTAAAGGTGCGTTTAATTTCGGAGGTGCTGATTTGCCATATAAAAAGGCTTCATTCTTTGGTACTCTTTTCTTCACATTTACAGTTTCAATGCTTTTAAAAGCTATTTTTGTTCGTTTTTTATTATTTGAAGATATTAATTTTATAGATACTATTTCTTTAGAACTAAGTTATGTCCTTCTTTTTGCTTGTTTGATTGAGTTCATAGCTAACAATAAGGTTAAATTTAGTGTGTATCTTTCTTTAAACTTGCTGCTTTCAACCTTATTCTTTGGAATCACTGTTTACCACTCTTACTTCGGCAATATTCCAACTTATTATGCCCTAATGCAAGCTGGACAAGTAGGAGCTGTTAAAGACAGTGTAAATCAGCTCATTCAACCAGAATACTTTCTTTTTTATATAGACTTTATCGTGATGGCTATTCTTCTATTAACTAGAAAAATTCCCTTACAATCTAAATTTAAACTTTCAAGAAAAAAACTGATCGCACCCATTTTAGGCATTTCGTTTGCTGTTTGTTTAGCTAACTTCTTTCTTCATAAAGATGAGATCATAACGGATTCCGCTGTTGCTGCTGAAAGTAAAGGGATTTTTAATTTTGAAGCACTCCAAGTGTATTACGGTCCAAATGGTGGCTTACCTCAAGCTGCTGCTTTTTCAGAAGCTGAGCTCCAAAATGAAAGAACCATACAGGATAAGATAAACGAAGTAAAAGGGATAACTGAAATCCCAGAATCTGAGCGTAATTACTTTGGTGCCGCCAAAGGTCGTAACCTCATTCTGATTCAATTTGAATCCATGCAAGATTTTCCGATCGGTTTGAAAATCGATGGCAAAGAAGTAACACCTAACATGAACAAGTTGTTAAACAATAGTTTTTATTTCAACAATCTTTATCAGCAGACAGGAGCAGGTAACACATCTGATGCAGAATTCATCGCAAACACTTCGCTTTACCCTGCTGGAATGGTCGCTACTTCTACTTTTTTTGAGAGTAAGGCTTTTCCAAGTATGCCGAGGCTTTTACAAAAAGAAGGCTACGAGACGTTTACGCTGCATGCAGATAAAGTTGAATTTTGGAACCGAGTTGAACTTTATCCTTCGTTAGGATTTGATAAATATTATGAGTTAGATTTTTTTGGTAAAGAAGATTTGATCGGATTAGGTCCATCTGATGAAGTGATGTTTAAGAAAGGCATGCCACTTTTAACTGAGTTAAGAGACAAGAACAAACCTTTTTATGCACATTTCATCTCTATGACGAGTCATCATCCTTATGAAATTCCAGCTGAGAAAGACGTTTTTGAGTTACCGGAAGCGTACAAAAAGTCCATTGTCGGAAAGTACATTCAAGCAATTAGCTATAATGATATGGTTTTAGGGAAATTCATCAATCAGTTAAAAGCAGAAGGATTATGGGAAAACTCGGTATTGGCGTTTTACGGAGATCATATGGGCATGCACCATACGATGTTTAAAGAGAACGACCCTGAAATTTTAAAAGAGCTTCTTGGTCATGAATATACGAAAATCGATCGATTTAACGTACCTTTTGTGATTACAGCTCCTGGTATCACGGATAACGGCATGACTTCTGATCAACTCGCAGGTCAGCTAGATATGATGCCAACACTCGCTAACTTGATGGGAGTTTCCTTAAACAATTATGTTCATTTTGGACAAGATTTGTTAAATCATAAGGAAAACTTGATCGGAATGCGCTATTACATGCCCGCTGGATCTTTCTTTAATGGAGAAGTGGTGTTCCAGCCAGAAAAATCGTTTGATGATGGTGAAGCTTTGATGCTTGAGACAGCAAAAAAGGTACCACATGCTCCATATAAAGAAGATTATGATCGAATATTAAAGTTATTAGGATTATCTGACCAATATTTGAAGTCACTTCCAGATAAATAACCATAAGAAAACCTCTGCCACGATTAATGGCAGAGGCTTTTTTGTGTAATTTCACGAATTTGTTTTGTATTCTCACGAAAATTTTAATAATCTCACGAGTTTTATCGATAATCTCACGAAAATGTACAATATACTCGCGAGTCGACACACTTCGACAAACTAAAGGCCCTGGCAAGCCAATTAAACCATCTCACCAGGGCCACATTCTCTAACTCTATTTCGCAAACAACTCAATCGCTTGCTTCGCTGTATCTTTCGCTTTTGCAGTCAATGGTGCAACTGCAGCTGCCAGCTTTTCTTTTTCCTGAGGCAGCGCTTTTAAATGTTTAGCTAAAGCCAAAGCGAGCTCCTCGCCGGTCCACTCACCATCAACATGAGCAAAAACTGGTTGATTCGCCTGTTCTGAAAAGGCATCGATCTTAGGGTCATACGATAGCGCTAAAAACGGCGTGTTCATGATTCCGGCAAAGATCAATGCGTGCAGTCTCATAGCAAGCAGCATATCAGACAATCCGATAATGGAGACTTTCTCTTCGATTGAAGCATCATATGGTGCTACCCATGCTTTTTCCTTCATCATTCCTAGGATCTCACGAGAAGTATCATCATCATGCTTATCATGCATCGGGATGAACACGACCTCATTGCGACTCCGAACAAAATCATCCAAAGCTTCTGCCACTTTTGATTTAAAATCATTAGTGGTCGGCCATTCACGAACAGAAACCGTTAGGACAGGCTGCGTGAATCCTTGCTGAACGAACCACTCTGACTTCGCTTCCTCTAAATGAAAGCCTAAGACCGGATCTGGAACTAACTGCATTTCGTTGTGTAATCCGATTTCTTTTAAAAGTTGGATCGAGCCTGTATCACGTAGTGTAATCTTTCCGGCTTTTTTAAGCATCATTTTCGTTAGAATCTGACTCACCGTCTTATCGATCGGTCCCATTCCTTGTGCGTAAATAAAGAATGGTTTTCCCGCCATGCGAGCGAGCATCATGATTCCTGTGTAATAAGGGATGCTCTTCATCCCCGTCTTATCTTGCAGCAGACTTCCTCCACCTGAGATCAAGCCGTCAGACGTTTTCAGCACAGCTAAAACTTCTTTCATCTGCCAGCGGTTGATCGCATCTACGCCATACGTTCTTTTCGTAAACTCCGGATCGTTGGATAAGACCACGATCTCAATGTCTGGTTTTTGTTCTCTTAGTGCAGAGATGATCGATAATAGAATCGCCTCATCTCCAATGTTATTAAATCCGTAATACCCTGATAAAACTACTTTCATTGTATCCACCTTTCACGTACGTACGGGTACAATTTATCTCTTAACGCTTTGTAAACCGCTATGATAATAAGTCCGATTACTAATCCGATCGCTAGTGCGTAAACCGAACGCAACACTGACAACAGAAGCGGAATGTGCAAATGCGTGAATGTATTCATCATTGATGCGAAACCAATAGCACCGACCACTAAGAATGCACTTGCAATTCCAGCATGCTTGCGGAATAGATACAGTCCGAATACAAAGAACGGGAATCCGATTAAGAATTCTTTTGTACGTGGACGAACGAACATGATTTCTTCTAATTTGCTTCTGAACGTCAATTCAAGGGCACTAGCTGTTCCAGCGTTTCCGGAACGGCTTAAATAATAAGCTCCAACTACTGCAACCATACCGAACAACAATACATGCCAATAACGAACTGGGCTGTTAAAGTAGCTGATAAGTTTTCTTATAGAAGACGCATGATTAATCTTCAACCCGAGAACAACAGCGGTTACTAAGATCGGTAGTGCTAGCAATACTTTAATGCCTCTGAATTCTTCAAGCTTGTACAAATATGGATTGCCATACATAAGCGTTACAACCAACCATGCACCAGCAAAGACAATTACAGCTGAGATCAGATAGTGAAGAATAAGTTTAGCAAGCTTCATATCCTTTAATTCTTTAATTCGTAGTACTGCCCATATCGGACCGGACACAGCTACTAATAAGGCCAACCCTTTTAATAAAATTCCTGCGCCTAATAGAAGGTATCCTGTAGAGATGACCAAACCGCCAATTAAGCCTAACCAAGTAAGCTTTTTGTGAACCGAAGCTGCGGCTAGCGCTAAGTATACCGAACTTCCTAAAAATGCGAACAGGTGTAATAAAGAATAATCCTTTAGATCTTTAAAAGGTTGAGCTTCGCCAGTTTTAAAATATCCTGGAGCTTCCCTATGGAAATCATTGATTTCGTTAATCACTTGTTTAAATTCTGCATCAGCTGACTTATCATCTAATTTTTGAACTTTGACTAACACGGTTCTAATGTTACGTTCTTTAATAGCTCGAGATAATCGCTCAGAAGCAGCATTTTCACTGGTTCTGTTCTCTGAGTAAAGTCTTTCCACATCATAATTCATTTCTTTAGCAAAAGTTTGCATTCCCTTTTGCTCAGTTCCTTCGATCGTTACCACATCATAATCATTTGCTTTGAGTTTTTTAGCATACTCGACCAACTTATCTTTCGATGATCCATCATAACCAACCACTTCTTTCCCTATAAACAAAACTTTGTCTACTTCGTTTTTAGGGAACTTTAACAACTGGTTCACCATTTGATCGTTACTAGAATGAGCCTCCTCTTCTGCAGAAGAAAAAGCATTCTTGATTCGAGGGACTACTTGAAAACCGTTAGATGTAATTTCTTCGTACGCATCTGCACTAAAGTATCCTAACGATTTGTCTTCCATCTTTAAATCTTCAGTATCTTTTCCTTCAATAAAATAAAACTTTTGATTATTAGCTGTAATCTCAGTAATCTTATCTTTAAATGCACGCTGTAAATAAGGTTCAGATCTGTGACCTTCTTTTAAATAACTAATAAAAATCCCATCAGTCGTAGGAAGACTATTGATATTAGGATTGTTCGTTAACGCGAAATAATTTTGGATGTCGCTCTTGCTTAAAACAGCCACGATACCTTGTGTTTCTAGAGACGACAAGTTTTCCGGCTCCAGTGTAATAGAGTGGACCTTCGCTTCTTTCAGACCTTTATAGATCTTTTTTGCTGATACATCTTCACTCTTTAATATTTCAATATCTGTATAGGGGACCATTACTTCATATGTATTGTTTGCTGACTCCGTCTTGATACGTTCATAAATCATAGGAGAAGTAAGCAGCAAACATACTATCAATAGACCGAATAAAACTTTTTTCAACAAGTAACATTCCTTTCTGAAGTCGCATATTGCTTTTATTTTACCTTAATATCCCCTTTATTATAAAGAGCATCTGTCTTGGCCATAAAATAAAGGACACCAGCCTGACTGATGTCCTTCTTCATTTTTATTTTCCGACTCTCGGATTAGCTGCCTTGAGTGTATAGAAAATCTTTCGTAAAAACTTATTTACCGGTGCGTGGTCTTTACCAACCAGCCCGATACGTTCAGCAATAAATTGCGTGATCAACAGTAACACAGAAAGGATTAGTAACGATCCCCATAATGTTGTTAAGTTGAAAAGAATAGCTGCTAGTCCAAATAAAGCGCTCATCGCGTAGATCACTAACACGGTCTGACGATGAGACATTCCGCTATTTAATAAGCAGTGATGCAAATGCGACTTATCTGGTGCAGATAATGGCTTCTTGTTCAAGAATCTGCGGATGATCGCAAATAATGTATCTGAGATCGGCACACCGAGAATGATGATTGGTACAACGAGTGAGAATAATGTGATGTTCTTAAATCCTAATAGAGATAGAACAGCGATCATATATCCTAAGAAAAGCGCCCCAGTGTCTCCCATAAAAATCTTCGCTGGATGCCAGTTGTAAACCAAGAATCCTAACGTACTACCTAATAAGATAATTCCAAGTGCTGCAACAAGAACGTTGCCGTTATAGACCGCCATACCTGAGATGGTAATCAATACCGTAGAAGAAACACCGGCTGCTAAACCATCTAATCCATCGATTAAGTTGATCGCATTCGTGATTCCGATGATCCATAAAAGTGTTAGTGGAACTCCAAGAATTCCAAGGCTTAAACGATAATCAAACGGTAAGTTGATAAAATGAACTTCTACTCCACCGTAGATTACGATACCTGCGGCAATAATCTGCCCTAACAGTTTCACTTTTGGTGAAAGTTCAAAAATGTCATCAAAAACACCTGTGATAATGATGACGATTGCTCCGAGTACAATCGGTACCGTGTATTGGCTGGCCGGCTGTACGATCAGAACTCCAATCAAGAAACTGAGAAAGATGGCTAAACCGCCTAAACGCGGCATGATTTTTTGATGAACTTTTCTCTGATTGGGCTTATCCGTTGCACCAACGAAAAAGGCGAACCTTTTTACAACAGGCGTCAAGAGTACTGACGCAATAAAACATATTAACAATGCCCAGTAAGTCATAGTTACACTCCCCAATTGGCGTGAAATTTATTGCTTATATTCATGTATGATATGGTTGGATTTATTTCGACATAAATCAACTTTTTCTTTTATACACAGAGAAAATTATAGCATAGATGAATTCGTTTTGTGTTAAAAAATCATTAACAAATTATGAATTTCTTGAAAGCGATTTTTCTTCATTTATAGCTTTCGCAAAACATTTAACCATTATTTTTTGAAACCCTGCCAAATCGAGCCAATTTCTTCCCGATAACAGGTAAAGATTGTAATTCTTCTACTGACATACCCTTTGTCAGCAAAATGAAAACCGCAAAAAGCGCACCACCGATTATTATCGCAACACCTGCATACAATAAGCTTGCAAGACGGCTAGTCAAGTCCATCACCAATGTCGGATAACCGATAGCAACGCCCATGATCAAGCTGGCTACAATAAACGTAAGAATCGAACGATTGATGAGTGGTAATTTAAACGTTTGTTTAATGACTATCGCGTTAGCCCCTGTTATCACGATATAAATGATCAGTGTTGCAAGTGCTGCTCCTAGCAGTCCGTATTGTGAGATCAGCATAAAGTTTAGCAGTGCTTTACCTATTGCAGCAGCAACGATTATAATCGCAGCGGCTGTTGGACGGTTGATTCCTTGTAGAATTCCTGTTCCAAGAACGGCAAGTGACGTGAATACGGAACTAAAACTTACGATCGCGACAACCAGGCTTCCTTCATCGTTCGTAAAAAGAGCGATGTTTAGAGGAAGTGTCAAAGCGGCAATACCAACAGCTGCCGGCCAAGAAAATAAATGAGTTAAGTTAAATGAGCGATTAATAACTCTATTCGCATCATCCATCTCGTTTTTGGCTATTTTACCCGTAATCAATGGGATTAAAGGCAGAACGATCGACGTTGAGAAAACCGTTGCGATCTGCACGAGTGATGTACCACGCGCGTAAATCCCATTTAAGTAGAAGGTTTCTTTCGCTGTCTTTCCTGCCATTTGTAGCGCTGAGGGAATCGTAAGCGAGTCCACCACGTTAAGTAATGCCATAGTAAGCGCACCGACACAAATCGGCAATGATAGCTTTAATATCCTCTTACTCGACGATTTAAATGCCTTCATAGTATATGGACGATCCGAGCCCGGTTTAAGTTTCGACTTTTGAAAAATAATTCTTAAGTAAATTAATGATATAAGTGCAGCAATCGCTGAACCTGCCATCGTACCCGCTGCGATCGTCTCGTTATCAGCAGCAATCGAAACAAAATAATAAGCCGCAACGATGACGAGAGCCACACGAATAAACTGCTCGATCACTTGAGAATAAGCAGTTGGCTTCATGTCTTCATAGCCTTGGAAAAATCCTCGATAAACCGCCATGTACGGTGCGACTAAAAGTGTAATGGAAACGACGATCAGTGAACTTCTCGTTTCCTGCCCTCCAAGAATGTCTGCGATCTGATACGAAAAACCGTACAAAAAGCTGAACGAGAGTACTCCGAAAATAACAGCCAAGATTCCTGCCGTGTTAAATATGTTTCGAATCTCAGTATCTTCACCCTTCGCTCGTGCCTCAGAAATGAGTTTCGAGATCGCAATCGGAATCCCCGCTACAGATAAGATAAGTGCGGTCATATAAACAGGGTAAACGAGACTGAATATACCGAGAACGTCGTCACCCGCAATGTTCTGTAGGGGAATTCGAAAAACAGAACCAAGGAATTTAGAGAAAAATGTCGCGATTGTTAGGATTAAGGCTCCCCGTATGAATGTGTTCTTACTCATGCTTGCCTGTCACCTTTTGCTGAATGACTTTTAACGCAAAATGCGGAAGGCTCAACTGGCGTTTCCAGCGAGAAGGCTGCTTCATTAATCTGTAAGCCCATTCTAAGTTCATCTTCTGCCAAATTTCAGGTGCACGCTGAACCGCTCCAGCAAGAACATCAAATGAACCACCAATTCCCATGAACACGCCTTTTTCAAACTTGTCCATGTTTTCTCCGATCCAAAGCTCCTGTCTCGGTACACCTAGTGCAGTGAAGATAAGATCAGGCTTAGTACGTTTGATCTCGTTTGGAATATGATCATCTTTCCAATCGAAGAAACCGTGATGAGCTCCAGCAATTTTCACGTTCGGATACTGTGTCATGATTTCAGCAACTGTTCGTTGAAGTACTTCATCTTTTGCACCTAACAGGTACACACTATATCCTTTTTCGTTAGCAATCTGCAGAAGTCCGATGAACGTCTCAAAGCCTGTTACACGTTCTGGCAGAGGCTTTCCAAGTAAGCCAGCTGCTTTAACGACACCAATTCCATCAGCCGTTACATAGTTCGCTTTTTGAACAACTGCTCGATATTGAGCATCTTCCCTAACCTTCATCACGATCTCTGGGTTTGCCGTTACAACAAAGGTCTTTTCTTCTCTTTCCAGATGTCCGCTTAATGTATTTAAGAAGCCGCTCTGTGTGGAGTTAACAAAATCTACTCCCAAAATTCGCACTGTATTTTTCAATGAATGTCACCACTTTTTCCTTATTTATCTTATGTGATTACAGCTCAGTTGGACTGGCCAATTAGCAATGTTTACCGGTTTTTAGATAAAACACTAATAAATATATCATAAAAAGTCATTAAACGATAAGCTCCTACATATAATAGGTCGTCTCTCATTGTAGTTTTTGAGGGAGGTGGTTAGATTATCCAGTAATATTGAAAATAAGGGACAGTTTTGGTACAAAACTGGTTGTTTGAGGAGCATGGGTGATTATTATAAATACATAATCTCACGAGAATCACTGATAATTTCACGAATTTGTTTGTTAATCTCACGAATTTTTTATTAATCTCACGAAAACGACCATTATACTCGCGAGCCGACACACTTCGACAAACTGACGCACCCATAACCAACAAAAAAAGACTATTGAAAGAATCCAATAGTCTCATCTACTATAAATTATTTAGCTAACGGCAACAGCTTCATGTTCGTTCCATAAGAACCACCGTGGCTGTATACAAATGCTTTCGGATTGCTTACACCGTTTAAGTTCTTAGGAGCAATATCATACCAAGTGCCTTCACCTGTTAATGTAGATACTTCATTTAGAACAAGGACTGGCGTCCCCGTTTTTGCTACCTTGTAAAGTTCGTTCGATTTTAATGCCGTAGCTTCACTTCGTACACGAACACCGTCCGTTAATGTTGCTGCGATCTTAAATTGATTTCGTTCTTTTTTACCGAAATACGTATCCATGCGGTACATGTAGCCGGCAATCTTTTGCCCCCAGTATGGATCTGACGCGTAACGTACGTTCATACCAAGTTCTTTATTGCCAAGTACTTCTCCATTAGATTTCCAGCTATCCATGAAATACCCTTCATTTGGCTTTAAAAGAAATTCTGTTACTAACTCTTCAATACTTGCTTCATACGTTGGAAATTCAGCACCATTTTCATAAGCATTACCATCGTATGCTTTTAATCCGAACAAGTTCTTTTTATTACGTGCAAGGTCACTATTTCCCCATCCAGTTTCATGAATAGCATGAGCTAGTAGGTACATCGCATTTACATTATATTTTGCTTCTGCCTTCTTAAAATCTTCACCTAATGTTTCAAGAGGTGTGCTTCCGACCGTAGAAGGTTTGTTATTCATAACAAAATCGTTAAGCTGTTCTGCAGTATAGCTCGTTTTTGTGTATAAAGGCATCACATTAAAGTATTGATACTGGTCATATACTTTTCCATCAGTAACCGACTTGAACGTATGACCGTCCGCGCTTTTGTAGTTACCATTTGGCAAACCTACGCTGCTTCCATATTCATAGGAACCGTAAGTATTCGTATTCACATTGTACGTATAATGAGTAAGTTTCCCATTATCAGCTTTGTAATAAGAATAGCCCTTCACCGTAACTGTAGGGTGAAGTGTAGCTTGATTCATCTTAAAGTAACCCGTCGTATTATTATATTTTACCTTTACCCATGTTTCGCTAGCATCGATAAATTCAGTTTCCGTTCCAGCAACTAAGCTAAAATGGTTTGCACTTAACGCTGAGCTCGTATAGAGAGTAGATGCATGAGGGTAAATCTGAGCTGGTGAAACAATACCACTCTTCATATAAACGACCTTATTGTCTTTTAAAACAACATGGTTGCTTTGAGTAGCTGCTGCCTTCGCTTCTTCATATGTTTCATACTCTTTAACTTTTGTTGTAGCATCTGCTGTTACTGTAGCAAGGTAAAAGTTTGGTACAGGAGGTGGAGGTGGTGGGCTCTTCAGTTCACCCATCATACGAACTAAGAATGCACTTGTCGTTCCTCTTGTCGCCTCATCTTGTGGACGGAACGTATTATCTCCATATCCAGCAATAATTTTTGCAGAAACCATTCGTTTTACAGAAAGCAACGCCCAGCTTTGAATTTTTGAAGCATCTTTAAATGTAAGCTCGGATTCTGGTAGTTTAATACCCTTATATTCAAAAGCTCCATTCATCATAGAAGCCATGGCTTCTCTTGAAATTGTTGCATTAGGTAAAAATTTCCCATCAGGCGTTCCGTTAACGATGTTCATTTCAGCTGCTTGTTGTACAACGTTATAATACCAAGCCCCTTCTTTCACATCGGAAAAGCTCTTAGGGTTAATCACTTCTAAGTTCTGTGCTTCTAACACACGAACTAAGAACGCAGCAAATTCTGCTCGCGTTACTGCACGATCTGGTTCATAGAATGTTTGTCCATCTTTTACCGTGCCTTTTAAGTATCCCAGATCAATAAGCTTTCTCATGTCTTCCTCAAAATAGTGATCTGTAATGTCGTCAGCCGCGTTTACCGGCGAGCTGAACAACAGAACGAATGGCAACAAAAACAAAGCCAACCATTTTTTCAACTCTTACTCCCCCTGATTAGAAAAATTTACTAAGTTTTACACAACCTCTATTAATCTACCAATATTCTACATTATTTTCTAGTATCTTTCTGACTATCTTTTATTTAACAATAATAGTAGTTAAAAGAAAAAGGACCACTATTTGTATTGCGGTCCTAGGTGTGCTCGTTATTTTTCTATGGAACAATATTTTTTACAATAGGAATCCTTTGTAGGATCACAACAGCGATATAGCTTGACAGGGTTACGACAATAAACGTAACCGGGATACCGAATAATACGTGATACGTCCTGCTGTGAAGAGCAAAGCCGAATAGATCTTGAAATAAACTAGACTTATAAAGGGTTAAAAAGAACGGATGGATCAGGAAGATTCCAAAGCTAGCTGCTGCAAAAGAGTTAATCCATTTGATGTTGGCTTTGAAAGATTTTTTAAATAGAACGAAAACCGCCATAGACACGAACACGGTGTTTGGCGCTAGGTAGTCTAGCCAAAAGATGTCCAATTTTCCTTTTGTAGAAGTCATATAATAAGTACCAAAGATAGTAATGAACATTCCAATGACCCCACCTATGTAAACCAGTCCAGTCATCCTTTTACTTAATTCATGTTTGGCAAGCAGATAACCGAGGACGAAATAACCTGCAAAGCCCCAGAAAACGCCTAGCTTGAATCCTAAATGGGTAGACGTAAAATAAAAAACTACATTTTCTAGCGTCATAAAGAACCAAATCACCACAAAGTAAACAAGAATGCTCGTATTCTTTGCGATGGCTCGAAATAGTGGTGTAACAAAATAGATTCCTACGATCATATACAAAAACCAGAGATGATAATAAGCTTGGCCGCTGTATATGTTTACAATTGCTGCTTTTACCGAAAACAGATCAAACTGCGATCGGTACGTAAAAAGCTCATAGAAGATGGTCCAAAAGAGAAATGGAATAATAATCTTTGAAGCTCTCTTTTTAAAGAAGACAGAAAGGGGTTCGTCTTTCCCTAACAGCAATGCACCACTGACCATTACAAACACCGGTACACTCCAGCGAGCAAAACTATCAATAATATTTGCGAGCCACCACGTTTTTGAAATATCGACTGCCATCAAACTAGCGATTACATGTATCATAACAACGGCCATGATCGCTAAAGCTCTTAGTGCATTTGCATATTGAATCAAGAGATTATCCTTCTTTCACTTGTCTATTTTTCTTTAATCATACAAATCCCTACTATATATGACAATATCTTCTTTTTATTTTAAAAGGTTATTTAACCATTTTTGTTAAAATCATTCTATTTTTGGATATTTTTATAAATTCCTGTGATATACTAGTTTCAGTATTTAATAAGGAGAGAGTAAGATGTTGACCTACTTGAAAAACATCATAGATGAACAGCATAGAACGTTAAAAAAATATACCAAAATGGTGGACCATATTAACGAACTAGAAACTATTGTTGAAAAATATACGGACGAGGACTTACGTGCTAGAACTACATATTTCAAAGAACAGCTTGCAGAAGGAAAGACAATTGACGACATCAAGTTTGAAGCGTTTGCTGTTGTTCGTGAAGCATCTAAACGTGTGCTGGGCATGCGTCATTTTGACGTTCAGCTGATTGGTGGACTTGTTTTATTAGAAGGAAATATTGCCGAGATGGCTACAGGTGAAGGTAAGACGCTTGTCGCTTCCCTTCCATCCTATGTTCGAGCGTTAGAAGGCAAAGGCGTTCACGTGATCACAGTAAACGACTACCTCGCACGCCGTGACTGCGAGATCATCGGGCAGATTCATACGTTCCTTGGTCTGACGGTTGGATTGAACGTACCTTTAATGAAGCCAGAGGAAAAATCAGCTGCTTATCAAGCAGATATTACGTATGGTGTTGGTAATGAGTTCGGGTTTGATTATTTGCGCGACAACATGGTATCTCATCCCTCACAAAAAGTTCAGCGCCCTTACCACTTTGCCATTTTAGATGAAGCTGATAGCGTACTTGTTGATGAAGCTCGTACACCGCTCATCATTGCCGGTAAAACGCAAGTAAGCCAAGAGCTTCATTACGTTTGTGCGCAGCTTGTAAAGCGTTTCAATGAAGATGAGCATTATTTGTATGACCCTGAAACAAAAGCAGTCAGTCTGACGGACTCGGGAATCGACCGCATCGAATCTGGTTTTGGTATCGAGAATCTCTATGACCTCGATCATCAGATGCTGTATCACTATGTGATTCAAGGTCTACGTGCTGCCATCATGTTGAAGCGTGACGTTGATTATATTGTTCGTGATGGAAAGATTGAGCTTGTCGATCAATTCACGGGCCGTATTTTAGAAGGAAGAACATACAGTGATGGTCTTCACCAAGCGATTGAAGCGAAAGAAGGCCTTCAAGTAACAGAAGAAAACAAAACACAAGCCTCTGTTACCATTCAGAACTATTACAGAATGTACCCGATGATTTCGGGTATGACAGGAACAGCGAAAACGGAAGAAAAAGAGTTTCGTGATGTGTACGGTGTACAAGTTGTTCCCATTCCAACGAACAGACCAAAGGTTCGTGAAGATCTTTCAGATCGTGTGTATGCTACTCATGAGCATAAATATGAAGCGGTGGCCGAAGAAGTTGCACGTATACATAGTACCTCGCAACCTGTCTTAATCGGTACAACTTCAATTGCTCAATCAGAGGAAGTCGCATCCTATCTTGATAAAAAAGGTTTATCTTATCAACTTCTGAACGCAAAAAGTGAAGAACAAGAAGCACAGCTGATTTCTTTAGCAGGTCAGAAGGGGCAGATTACGATCGCAACAAATATGGCTGGCCGTGGGACTGACATCTTGCTTGGTGAAGGTGTGAAAGAACTTGGTGGTCTCTATGTGATTGGAACAGAACGTCATGAGAGCCGACGCATTGATAATCAGCTTAAAGGCCGTTCTGGACGCCAAGGTGATCCAGGTAAATCTCAATTTTTTGTCAGCATCCAAGATGATATCGTTAAGCGTTTTGCACGAGTAGAGCTTGAAAAGTTTGAAAAAGGAATGAAGACGGATGCGACTGGTCTGATTTTAAACCAAAGTCCGTTAGCTTTCATGGATCGTGTTCAGCGTATTTGTGAAGGTTTCAACTATTCTAGCCGTGAATACACATTAAAGTTAGATGATGTAGTCAATCAGCAGCGTAACATCATCTATAAAATGAGAGATCAGTTGCTAGAGCAGCAAGATATGTTCCCGTTTGTCAAAGAAATGGCCGAAGATGCCGTTGAAAAAGTATACAACGACCATATTACAGAAGAACTGTTACCTGAAGAATGGGATCTAGTCGCTCTTCAATCAGATTTGAGAATGTTATATGGAAACTTTATTTCTTTAAACGATCGCTATTCAGAAGAAATTGATCTTCAACACCATTTAAAGGAACAGTTTTCTATCTATTTAAATGAACTAGAAGCATTCTTAAAATTAAATGATGAGATGACTGAGTGGTTAAAAGGCCGTACTTTGATGGCTCTTGATTTTGAATGGGTGAACCATTTAGAAGCGATGAGTCATTTAAAAGAAGGAATTGGATTACGCAGCTACGGTCAAGAAGATCCGATGCGAATCTATGAAAAAGAAGGCCTTCAAATTTTTATCGGAACGCGCCATAAAATTCATAAAACAACCATTAATCAACTGACTCAGTTCATGCAAACACTCGAATTACAAAAGCAAAACTCATAAGGAGGTTCATCATGCTTTCTCTTTTTAAAAAGAAAAACTTAAACAAGACTGGAGAAGACACAACGGTGTCCTCTGAAGAATTATTAAATGAAACGAGTGCTAATCTTTCTGCTGAGGAAGAAGTGGAAACATCACTTCACTACTCTCCTGCCTATATGCCAACACAGGAATTAAAATATGTATATCAATTCTTAAATCTTGATCTGACTCCACTTAAACCTAACCAGGTATCACTTTCTGGGATCGATTTAAAACAGGATGGTGGAGATGTGACGGTTACAGCCTTCATTCGCAACAGTTTGGATAAGGCGATTCAACTACAAGAGATTCCTCTACTACTTTTAGGTGTAGAGGATGAGATGTTGGGTCGTAAAGTGTTCAACTTTGCTGAGGTTGGCGAGATACCAGCGAAAAGCAGTACGCCATGGGTTTTCACGTTCAGTGGAGATGAATTGGCTACTGTTGAGGAGTTCCCTAAAACCGGCTGGAAACTTGCTTTTGAATTAAAGACGGCACGAAGACATGAACTAGATTTAGAGGAGAGCTGGGCGAACAGCCTTCCTGAAGAGGACAAAGCTCGCTTGCACCAGCTGGTCGCTGAAATTCAAGCACCGAAACCTGGTGAAGTGAACTTTATGGGACTTCAGGCGAAGCAAACTTCCGAAGGCAATTTGCATGTGACGATGCTCATTCGAAATGGCTCGGATAAAAATATTCAGTTGCAGCAGCTGCCTTTAGAAGTAACAGATGCCTCTGAAGAAGTCATCGCAAAAGGCGGATTTACGCTGGATGATTTAGAAGTGAAGGCAAACACGAGCAAGCCATGGACATTTATCTTCCCTAGCGACCTCGTGTTGAAGGAAAATGTAGACCTATCTGTGTGGAAAGCTTATCCACCGCAACAACATTCTTAAAAGAATAGCATATGAAGCCAACTTCATGAGGACTTATTTTATAATAAGTTCTTGTGGGGTTGGTTTTTTTGTTGGTGTGGGTTGATTTGAGTGGGTGGTGAGGGGTTCGTGGTGGGATGAGGGTTTGCGAAATTTGTCGTGGGATGTCGACTCGCGAGTATATTGTGCAAATTCGTGAAATTACAGATAAAATTCGTGAGATTATCAACCATTTTCGCGAGATTATCGCCCATTTTCGCGAAATTGTTTCAACTTAAAGTTACAAACTGAACTCCGCGCCCTCCTTTTAACGAACAAAACCATACCTAAATCAATAGGTATGGTTTTTCTCCACTTATTTTTCTTCATTCACGGGTGTTTCTTCTAAATTCTGAACAGATTGAGATTCAATCTGACCATTTTCCGATTCTTTTACTGAACTTTCTTCTACAGCGTGATCTTCAGTAGTCTCTTCCGTAGATGAACCCTGCTCAACTGCTGGAGTTTCCTCACCGGTTGCTCCCTCTTCTTCATGAGTCGGCTCTCCACCTGGTAAAGTGCCTTCATCTGGCGTTGTTTCCTCAACCGGAGCAGTCTCCTCACCCGGTGCTGTTTCTCCATCCACATCCGGATCAGCAGGAGCTGTTCCTTCTGCTTCAGGCTGCTGCTCTTCCACATTTACAGCTTCCGTTTCTACAGCTGGAGCTTCCTCTGCTGGCTGTTCAACCGCAGCGGCCGCATTTGAAACATGGACCGTCCATTCACTCTGAGACCATACGACATTGAAGCCAAATGCTTCAGAAATAATACGGATCGGCAGCATCGTTGTATTTTGATCAACGACTACTGGCTCGCTCATGAAAATGTATTTACCATTTACAGAAATAGTGCGTTCTTTTAAGTTGATGACCATTTTCATTCCGTCTTTTTCTGCGGTAACAATATTGTTAGCAAATGTAACCGTTGCACCCATTGCTGTTAAAAGATCACGAAGCGGTAAGTATACTGTGTCATATCCATAAATATGTGCTGCAGGATCAAAGTTTTGCTTTACCCCATCAATTGTCACGGCAACTGGTTTCGGATTTTTTACGTTCGCATCCATTACGTAACGATCTGTGATTGAAGCTGTATAGGTTGCGTTATCCCACTTTGTTTCAGCTCCAAGGGCGTTCGCAATAAAGCGAAGCGGTACCATCGTTCGGTTGTCGATCACTTGAGGTGCAGCATCAAACGTTACAGTCGATGTGCCACTAGCCGAAACGACGGTCGCCGTTTTTGAGCCAAGCTTAAAGGTTACCGTTCTGTCCCATCTGCTTGCTTTTATCACACCAGTTGAGACATCGTAATTAACTGTTGCTTCTAACTTTTCAAAGATTCCACGAAGTGGTACATACGTGCGGCCGTCTTTTGCAAATGCATCTTCATCATAGCTGAAAAGCTCGCCATTCACTTTTACGGTAATTTTCTGTTCAGGCTCGTAACGTGGACTGTTCACATACAGTTTATAGCCCTCTTGCGCTACATAAAGCCCAACATATTTATTCTGCGACCAGATCGCTGGATACTCTGAAACGGGAACATGCGTATTGCCAGCATAGTTTCCAAGTTCAGGTGTGAATCCTGGACGCTTGTATTTAATAATGAACCAGTCTGTGTATCCTCCACCCGAAGGATTTGTTCCAGGATAGATCAGGCTGTATCCTGTCATATTTCCGATCGCTTTTGCGTAGGCGTGGTCTCGGTTATACCAGCTTCCTGTTTGATGAAAGTTCCAATACAGGATCTCGCCACTCGTATGATAGGCGATGGCCATCTCAGGATTAACCTGTGCGGTGAAATTCACCATCACTCTTGATTCTGCTTGGTTAACAGGCGCAGTACCTTTGTAATTGCTCCAGGATGGACCTGGTTTATTGTTCTTGATGTTCGCCCAATCTGCAGCATATTGTCGGTTAAGATCTACACCACGAGCGTTTGCTTTCCAACGTTTAAAATCTGTGCTGCCTTCGTTCATGTTGATGAGTTTAAACTGATCTGCAGACGGAAATTTCGTCAATCCGTACTGTTGCAGCGTAACACCGTCCGGATTTACCATCGGCACAAACCACATCGTTGTTTTGTTTAACACATCACGAACGTTATACTTTCCTAAAGAATCACCGTTCGTATATGCACTAGCATATTCGTCAATCATATCCATGGATAGATTCGTAGAGATCCATTCACGGGCATGATGTGAACCATTAATAAGAACATTCGCATTGCCTTTTCCTAGTTTGATCGCATAGATCGGACGATTATATTCACTGCGTCCAATCTCTTTATAGCTGACTAAGCCTGGATAGTGCGCCGCCAGTTCTTTCATGTCTGTAATCATCTCATCATATGTATAAAATTGATTTGGATTTACAAGATCGTGTGCTGCTTCCACCGTTTGGTTTCCCGTAAAACTAAACGTCGAAAACAAAGAGACGATCAGACAAAGAGCCATAAAACTATGAAGTTGTCGCTTCCCCAAAAATATTCTCCCCTTCCAAAAATAAACTACTTTAGTAGATTATAAGTATTATGAAATGCAGTCAAAGTGAAATAGACTTATCTTTTGTTAAACTATTGTTACAAAGCATCTATATTTTGGCTACTTTATAAAATTCTTCAAATAACGACAAAAACCTGCCTAAAATAGACAGGTTCTTGTAGGATGTGTAACTTAGTACTTCTTTTATCGGCTATATTTAGATAATGTTTAGCATGTTTTTAAAAGATTATAAAAATTAATTGATATAACGATCTAACATGGATGAAAATTCAGCACGAGTAATCGGATTAAGCGGACGGAACGTACCATCTTCATACCCACTCGTTATTCCATTAGCTAATACAGTCTGAATTGAACCGTATGCCCAGAAGCTTTGTTTAACATCTGTAAACGATTTTGATGTTTGTCCTTTTAACTCATAAGCTCGTTGGATAATGGACGCCATTTCACCACGACTTAAGGTCTCGTCTGGTCCAAAACGGCCATCAGGGAATCCTGACATCGCGCCAACCTTTGCTACAGCTGCAATGGTTCCATATCCATAAGTACTTGGTGAAACATCTTTAAAGCCTGGGTTAACGACATTTTTAGTTTCAAGCCCCATCTGTTTTGAAATCATTGTTGCTGCTTGAAGACGAGTAATCTTGTCATTAGGACCAAATTTTCCATTCGGATAACCGCTGATAATGTTCTGGCCCGTTAATTTTAAGATCGACTCCTTTGCCCAAGACGCTTTTTCGAGATCAGTAAAGAGTGGCTCAGCATAACCGGCATCATAAACCGCTTGCAGCTTATCAAAATAGATCGTTCCTTTGTTATGCTTAGCTGCATTTGTCTCAGCAAAATATAGCTGTTTCACTTTTATCGGATACGCAAGATCGGAACTGAGCTTAACGTCAGCATATTTCCAACCCTTCCACGTCATTCCACCTTGCTCTGTAAAATCAATCGTTTGAGCTTTTCCTGCAGCATCGACAATCTGACCGCGAAGCCAGTGACCAGATCCATCATTATGCACCCATACTCCAAGTGAATGAGGATTGCCTTTTACAGGTATCGCTTGTTTAGCATCTAGATACGCAGCTGCTGTTTCTCCACCGCTATTTGTAAAATCATAGCTAACTTTCGCTGCAGATCCTTCTCTTGCTAAATAGGAATCTCCAGATAGTGTTACTTTCGAACGTGCTCCAATCGTGCTCCAATTAGCTAGCGAGTTAAATGAATCGAGTGGCAACACTTTTGTATGGGATGGAACTGAATTTGTAACTGTAACGGGAATCCTTGCTACAGCTCCACCATGAGTAGCGACAAGTGCACCTTTTCCTTCTTTTTTCGCATAAAAGACGTTTCCTTGCATGATTCCTACTCCACCTTCAACCGTCCAGTTTAACTGTGATGATGTTAGGTTGAGACGGTTATAGTTCTCGTCTAGCGCGTATTTTAACGGAACAGCGCCACTCATTCCTACTTCAAGTGCTGGCGCTTCGCCTAAAACAAGCATTGCTGTATTCCCTGCTGGTGCTGTATTAACAACTTCCAGAATAGAAGAAACTGCTCGCTCCACTCCATCTGATGGTGTATTCATTAATACCGGTTCATAAGCTCCGTACGGACGTGCAACCATCGCTGATGATCCACCTCCATCTAGGTTCATCGCATAATCTGCACCAAGCGAGATCAAATAGTTTGCCATGGCTGGAAGACTGGAGCCTTTACTAGCTGAAGAACGCCCATCATTAACGATAAAGAAAAGCTTTTTATTATCTTTATCGTACGCTACAACCGTACGTGGAGCTCTGTCTTTTACAAGATAGTCATTACTAGACATTGAGATTTCGACTTTTCCGTTACGAACAAGCATTGGCCCGCTGCCTAAAATAAACTCGGCATCTTTCCATTTTTGCTCGATGTTCGCTGAAACGGACACCTTGTCTCCTGGTTTTAAGCCCGCTAATTGCTTAGAAAAATCGCCACCTGCAAACGAAACGATCATTCCTCCTTTAGGAATGGAACGGTCAGCTTTTTGACTTAATCTCGTAATCTCTGAAACCGTTCCTGTGATCGTATCACCGAAACCAATCTCAGCAGGATCTTTTGACGTATTTGTAATAATTACTTCTGTGCCCCATTCGTTCGTACCCGAAGACGCTAGCTTGTTATCCTTTGTATAAAGAATGCCTGCTTCTGATTCACGCACAGAGTTCATGCTGTATAACGGCAACGTTTTTCCACCAAATGAAAATGATAGACTTGGACGTGTATAGTCAATGATCGGCTCTCCATCAGCACCGATTCCGAATCCGACTGCTACATTCATTGGTGACGTTGAATCTCCTGTTACAACTCCATAGTTTACGATTTCATTGTTTTGTGAAAGAACGCCAGTGGGTGCATATCCATACTTATCGTTTGAGCGAAAGAATGAAGCATTTACAGCACCAACGACATAATGGCCTGGACGATTATCTAATTTTGCTCTTTTGGAAACCGTCATTAACGAACTGATCGGATTCGGCACCCCTACCTTTACGGTTGTATGAGGCTGCCCCCATTTTGTTTCAAGCATAAAAATATCTTGATTCGCAGAAGCACTTTTATATGTAATCTCTTTAAAAGTTGCACTTTTTGATAGTTTGATCTCTTTCACTGTTTTTGAGTTAACAAACTCTGAAGCGTATGTATAACTAGCACCGAAAGCAGTCTGTCCTGCTAATAAGAGCGCTAATACAGCCCCCGTTTTCCTCTTTAAAAATCTTCCCCGCATTCTCTTCTTCCCCCATACCTTTTAATGTAATTTTTTCCAACACCTTTACTATTTTATAATAAATGTAATAGATTGCAAGATTATGTAAAAATATAGTGAAAAAGAACTAAAATTGTTTTATTAGGAAAATTAATGTAGAATTCGGATATGAAGTTACATATAGTAGTTTTTGATGAGTTTAGTAGTGAGGACACCTAAATACGGAACGAAGAATTACCGATATAAATGGAGCACGGACCGAACTATATCGCCGTGACATTCATTCTAAGATAAAAATCACTAGTAGAATTAGAGGTTTAGTTATGAGAAGAATTGTATTGTTTGGAATCTCAATTGTATGTGTACTTGTTTCTTTAGGTATCTTATTTTATAGCATCGGAAAAACATCGCTCGTTGGAATCGCCGTTTTTCCAATGTGGTTCATGTTTGCTTCTTTTAATCCCGAAACAGGTCAAACAGGATTTCCAATTGTATCCCTATTGTTGTTAGCATTTGAACTAGCGTTTGTTTACATGAACTTTTACTTTATAAAAACCGTTCTGAAGTGGAGCATATCGTTCAGCACCCGGTTGAAGGACAACATGGTGTTTCTGTTAAATGTACTTTCATTTCTTAGCATATTTCTTTCGGTCACTTTGATTATTTCAACGTTAATTCGTAAAGATTCAAGTTTCTTTGTATTCTATGAATCACTATCTCCAGCATTTAAATATGAAGAAACGAACTTATTCTTATCCAACCTGCTATTAATCCTCACCTTTTTATCGGCGGCTTTCTTAATATATTTAAACATCCGTTTCATAAAATGGGTTACTCACCGCTTTAGAGGTAGAAAGGGGCACTTGATCGAGCAATCCTAAACATCATAAAAAGCTCCGCAAGACGAAGTCCTGCGGAGCTTTTGTTTATTTATTTTTCTTTTCTACTTGTTTGAGGATACTAGAAACAAGTGAATATCCTTCTTCTTTAAGAAGTGGTCTGTTCTCATCAACACGCTTAAATACCTCACCATTCAAGTAGCCTTTTTTCGCAGCGGCTGCCCATGGATTATTGTGTTGCTTATCACTCTTGATAAACCACTCGAAGATATAACGTGCTGCTTTGTCACGAGTTAATGATTGATCACCTGAGATTTCTGGCCAGTCTATCTTTTTGTATAGCTCTCGGTCGGTTCGTTCAACACCATTCTTCACCATCCACACAAACTGCTCCTCTGTAAATGGTTCCTGTGGCTTCAGGTCATTTTCATAACCTGCGAATAGAAGACCTCTTGTATACAAATCTTTTACCGCTGGATAATACCACTTTCCTTCATATAAATAGTTCAGTTTAAAAGGATATAAGTGAGCATCCTTTGCGATTAACTCTTTTTGAAGATTTTTAATGAGCTTCTTGTCCTTTGACATCTCACGGAAATTCACTTCTTTTTCATAAGAAAGAACAGAAGCGATGCCTGCTGCCTCTGCAGTTGACATTCCTGTAGGAACGATTCGAGCACTGCCCGCTGCTAAGGACGAAAAGCCGGATGCTTTACTCGCTACTAGTAAGTTGTCAATTTTTTTTGGAACTAGAGAACGAAACGGAATCGCGTACTGCTTAGGGTTTAGAATAATGTAATCCTCTCCGTCTGGTTCTGTCGCTTGCACATCTACGGGATAAGATCCAAACGCAATCGAGTCCCAATGATCTTTGTATTCCCAAACATCAGAGATAGGAAGCTGATACTCTGCCTTAATGTGTCGCGTTTCACGTACATACAGTTCATCCGGAAAATCAGCAATCTCTGCATTTTCAAAACCAGGGAAATTCTCTCGTAAAAATTTCAATACATGCTTTGTTTCTTTTTTCCCAATCTCAATCGCTTCTTTTTTAGATTTCTCGTCTAATCCATCTACACCAAAAATCTGTAGAGCGTTAATATAGATGTCACCGTCCGTTACGCGAGCAATGTTGAGTCCGCGCAATCGAGTCCGTTCACTTTCAGGCTTATACGCTTCTACAACACCCCAGAAGCCATATGCCGTACGTGGTTGAACGACTGCTTCCCCAAACGTCTCATCCTTCGCAACTTTATATACCTTGCTCCAGTCCACGTTCTTAAAATGCATCATGAGCGTGACCGACATACTCGTTTCTTTCTTCCCGATGTCCTCTTGACCTATAAAATATGGAACTTTTGCAAGTGCCGCAAAATCAGCATGTGCCGTCGTATCAATGTATCGTTTCGCTTTATAACGCATCACACCGTCAGAGCCTTTTGTCTGAATCTGCTTGATCGCATTCTCGTCTTCAGTAAGTTCCACTTTTTCCACTTTTGTCTCGAGCTTCAACGTAATATTCTCTTCGTTCTTTACCAGTTCATCAAAAGCTTTCTCCGCTTTATCCAGATCAAACGAAATTTCTTTATCTACCATCTCATGCCATTCTTTAAATATTCCTGCGTTGGCTGGTTTTTTGTCCTTATCTATCCCAAGATCTAAGAAGTTCAACTCCCCGTATGTAAACAATCCACCTAGTCCATCACGTTCTACTAACATGAGTGTCTTCGCTCCTGCTCTTGCAGACGCAACAGCAGCTGCTACACTTTCAGGTTCACCTCCAACCACAATTACATCATACGTATCGAGTGGAAGGTTCTCGTCGATTCGAACTACATCATCATTCTTATACAGATAATAGCCTGTAGCTGCTCCTCCTGCTAGTACCATTACCAATATTACAGCTATCCATTTTTTCAACATGATCCCTACTTTTTTCCGGACAAGTCTTAACGACTGCCTCATTCATATGTATAGAAGTACATCTCTTATTCTAGCAAAACTCTATTTACAAGTTTAGACAAAATATGAACAAATCATAGCAATATGGAAAGGAAAGTTACCATGAAGAGTAGATTTCTTACTATTTCCACTCTTTTCTTTGCTTTATTTCTATTTGTATCTGTTAAACCTGTTAAAGCGGATCATGGAATTTCTATCCAGCAACGCACCGGTTATCTTGTTGATGATTGTACAGACACTATTGATTTTTCAAAGTCATTTTCAATGAAATTAACTTCAAAAGGATATGGATTTGTACCAATTACATCATCTATTGAGCCATATAACTTCTGGAACAAGTATGATTTGAAGTGATGAGGTGTTTGTATGGGGTTTTGTGGGGGTGGTCCGCTGTAGTTAGAGGGGCAGATGAACAGTGGAGTAGTTTCTGTGATGGTAATTTCACAGAAACAGAAGATAATCTCACGAAAATATTGATATTCTCACGAAAAAACTCCATAATCTCACGAAAAGTAGTCATATACTCGCGAGTCGACACCCCTCGACACCAACCAGCAACCTCCTAGTCAATAAAAAAAGCTAAACCACCTTAAGTGGTTTAGCTTCCTCACAACACCAGCTTACTTTCTATACGTACCGCCATAGTAATAATACAGCTCAAACCTATAAGCCTCATTGAGAGTATCTTCTTCCACAGATAACCATACAACTGGCTTTTCCTCATTAAATTTAGGGAGCCAATGAACATAAAGATCCCTGTATTGATTCTCCTCATTGACGTTCCAGTCCTGATCAATTTTATAAGGTGTACCGTGCAGTTTCTCCAAGCGTGCTTTCATCTCATTAAACAACGTTGTTGCTTCTTTTTGTGTCATTTTTTCAGAGCTGTATTGATATGAAATTCGATTCAGCATCCTTTCTTTACGGAAAAATTCAAAACTTGCATATCCTCCAGGTGCAATCGTGTCATCATTTTTGTAGCTGAGGTACGGAAACTTTGAATCCACATAAATGTCACCTTTTTGAAGTGATTGCACTTCAACATCATCCATTCCTAACAAAACATCCGTAATCGTCTTCATTTTATTCAAAGGTAGCTTGTGGAAAAATCCACTCGTCTTGATATCAGAGTGATTCATTGAGAAGTATTGCTTCCATTTCTCGACTTTTGAAGTTGATTCATAGTACTCGATCGTATTGTCTAAATCAAGCTCGCTGGATAACCCGATCACGTCACCTTCATAATTAAAAAGTGGTGTACCGATAAATGAGTTTACATATGGAGTCTTCGTATAAAGCTGCTCACTCAATCGATTCTCAAAACCATCTACTTTTACTTCAGTTCCTTTAGAAGCATCAATCGCAACAGCTTTTTGCCCTTTCGAAACACCAGAAAAATGAACGTTTACAGGCTTGATCGTTAATGGCGATGCTAACTTTATAAGAGCTATATTTTCGATAAGGTCCATATCTACAATACCTTCAACCTGAACCTTCTCTCCTTTCACTGTCTCAATGTATGCTCCTTCAGCTTGGTTTACAGCAGTTTGTGTTGTCAAAACGAGACTTGGACTAACGACAACACCAGCCCCTTTATTAATATAAGGCAAACCATGCTTCAATTTTGTGATTGTTACTACCTTTTCTTGGTTTGTTTCTACAAACTTCGTAAAATCAGCTCCTGTTATATGTACGCTTTTATTTCTGGAATCGTAAGCGACCTTTGCGTGCAAAGTCTCTCCCACAAAACGTAGTGGTACTACAACCCGGTTGTTTACCGCTTGAGCTGGCACATCAAGTATTCTTTTCACTCCGTTGATATAGGCCGTTTTCGAGCCTATCTTCAAGTAAATATTGATACTATCCTTCTTAATTCGTACAGTTTGGTCAGAAGATTGATACGTAACAGTAGCTCCAAGGCCCTCTGAAACTGCTCGGATTGGAACAAGGGCACGGTTCTCTTTAATGATAGGCTGCTGGTCGTATTGTTGCTTTGCTCCGTTCATATATAACGAAATGGAACTACTCGCATCCGCTTTTTCAGAAAATGTTAAAGGTGATAACGTAAGTGAAAGTCCGATACCTAAACTTATAAGTTGATTTCTAAGTCTCATTATAAATTCTCCTTCTATCATCTTTAATAAACCTTTGCCGAACTAGAAAAAAGCCTTGAGCTTACCTCAAGGCTGTGAATCATTTTACTCTTGTTCCTCTTCAAAATAAGTGTCATAAAGGACACCTGTTAAGTAGTCTGTAGAATACACTTTCCATGAATCATCACGCTTGATCAGATGATACATGCTAGAAAGATCCTCTTCATAAGTATCTGTCACATTTTTCTTTAACTCTTCATCATAATAAGTGATCGTATACTTCACGATAAAGTTTTCTACATTTACTTTTGCAAAGCGAGTTGAAGAAGAGACAAGCGTTAACTTCGGTTCACTAATCAACTCTTGTTTTTCTTCATAGAAGAATTCTTCTTCTCCTTCTACAGGCTCTTCATCTTCTGGAATCTCTTCTTCATATCCTAATCCAAGGAATTGACCCATCATCGCATGAACAAGGCCATAGTGATTCTTGTCGTTTAGCATTGTCAGTTTATCGAGATCTTGTTCATTAAAAGCTGCCATGCCATCTTTTTCGTTCTGTAGAACTAGAGTCGTTAGTGCTCCTGCTTGAGGAAGACCTACTTCTTCTTTCCAAAGCGCTCTGCGAATCATAACTGCAGCTTCTGCACGTGTTGCGTTTGTGTCAGGAGAAACTTGCGTAGGAGACGTTCCACCTACAATTTCAACTTGGTTGGCTTGACGAATATGATTATACGCCCAGTGGTTGCTCTTTAAGTCAGCAAACGTTTTTGCCGTACCTTTCGTAAAGTCCACAGTTGGATCGAATGCTCTAACAAGGATCGATGAGATTTCAGCACGAGTGATCTTGCCGTTCGGATCAAAAGTTGTTGCTGTTTTTCCAGAAACCACTCCTAATGCACTCGCCGTGTTGATATCGTTTTGAGCCCAGTGACCTTTTGTATCAGTAAATGCTGTTCCGGTTTTTGTTGTTTCTAACTCCAATGCACGAACGATCATCGCAACAAATTCAGCACGTGAAATCGTGTTGTTCGGTTTTAAATAAAGGTAAACAATTCCTTGCTTGCGGTTATATTCTTTTTGACCACGTAAAATATCAGCTTGTAACAAATCAAGCATTTCTGTCTCTGCCCATGTATCCCACGTATCATCTGGATAATAGTTATCCCACGGATCTTTATACTCTGCTTTAACCGGTGAAGCGATTGTTCCAGCTAGGATCGCCGCACTTACTAATCCCCCAATAAACTTTTTCAAAAAAGTTCCCCTCGTTTCAAAATATTATACATTACGGAAAAATTTTATAATTTTTACAACGTTTTGTCCTATGTCATTTGTACTATTTTTCAAAAGTAATTTTAGTTAAAACGCTTGTGGTAACAGGTTTTATAGATTATTACACCGTTCGACAATATTCGCTATCAGCATCTCCATTGTTTGCAGCAAAAACCAATACTTCACAATGTTAAGTTATTTTATAAAAACAAAAAGACTCATCACAATGGATGAGCCTCCTCATTAATTCTTTTTCATTATATTTTCTAATACATCACTAAAAATAACTTTGTCTGATATGGATATTTCTTTCTTTGCTTGATCATAAGCAGGTTTACACAAATTAATATCCGTTATCTTTCCTGTCTTACCGTCAAAGCATGTACCTTTATCAAAGAAACCATCCACCGATGACTTGTAGGTGTAGTCCCCATTCGTAAATGATAGGTCTCGCTGAACGACCAACTGGTTCTGCTCATCAAATAAGTTTCCACCCATCATAAAACGATCATTAAACGGAATCCCTAACGCATGAAGAATTGTTGGCGAAAGATCAAGCTGTCCACCCGTTCTTTCATACACACCTTTTCCTTCGTCGTTCGGCAAGTGCATCACAAGCGGAACTTCGTGGAACGTCTTTTCAATGTTGTATGGCGTATACTCTTCTCCGGCAATTTTCATCATCGCTTCGTTGTTATCAACGCCATAGTCGTGATCTCCATAAAGCAGTAGTACGGTCTCGTCCCACAGATTTTCCTTTTTAAGACGTTCAACTAGCATACCAACCGCTTCATCTACATAATGAACAGAATGAAGATAGTCTCCAACAATGTCCCCTTCATATTCTCCAACGTCCAGTTTGCGGTAACTCGACTGGATATTATAAGGATGGTGACTTGTTAGGGCTACCATAAATCCATAAAACGGCTGCTTCATTTTTAGAAGCTCATCAACAGACTGCTGCATGAACGGTTTGTCACCGAGTGTCCACCCTGCAATCTCCCCGTCTTTAAAATCACCTTCACCAAAGAAGTGGTCAAATCCATAATTATCATACACCACATAACGGTTCCAGAAGCTCTTCTTATAAGCATGAAACGCCGCGGTTTCGTATCCTTTTTGTTTTAAGATACCAGGCAGCGCATCGAACGTGTTACTCGGATATCGCACATAAACAGATCCCGAATATAACGGATGAAGCGATGCGTTCGCTAGAAACTCAGCATCCGACGTACGCCCTTGCCCCGTTTGAAGAGAGAAGTTCGGGAAGTACATGCTGTCATTGATCAGTTTATTAATATTCGGCGTAATTTCCTCACCGTTAATCTTTTGATTGATCACAAAATTTTGGAATGCTTCCAGTTGAATCATGATCACGTTCTTATCTTTTGCCACACCATAAAACGGCGTTTCCTTACTCATTTCTTTTTGATGATTCGCGAACCAGTCTTCGATCTCTTCTGACTCTTTCGCCGAAATCTTCTTTTGTTGAAAGACCGTTTCGTTCACAAAACGATAAACATCAAAACCATGGAATCCTAATAGACCCGTTTGGCTATAAAGCGCCATGTTGTACCAGTTGCTCGCAAAAAGAGCCGATCCGTACTTTTTCGTATATTCATTGATCGGACTCATGATAAAGAGGTATCCGATGATGAGTGCTGCCAATCCCAAAGCGCCACGTGTTACGGCACGCGCTTTCAACTGCCCGTTTCCTCGCTTGATCAGAATGATCGTCAGTGGAATTAACACGAGTAGGTCTGCAATAAAAATAAGATCTTTTCCTTGAAATAAATCTAGGATACTACCAGAAATCGCCCCAACTTGATTAGCTTGCGACAACACCGTCATCGATAACAAGTCATTGAAATATCTGTAGTAGATCAGGTCTCCCACTATTAAAAAAGTGAGAATTCCATTCAGGATAAGTAAGCTGATCCAGCGTTTGCTTTGTTTTAAGAAAAGCGTCCAGAACGAGACAACAAGTAGCGCGCCCGCACTAATTAACGTTAATCCCGCGTAAAATCCAATGATTGTTCCTTCATTTAAAAGTTTACTAAGGCTCTCTTTTACATAGCCCACAAGACCCGTTTGAGCAAAAACGGTATCAGAAAAAGCAGCAAATAAGTAGAGTTTAAGAAAGACAGCGATCAGAAAGGCACCATAAAAAAAGAAGTCCCATCCCCAGCGCTTAAAACCTTTAGAAATCATTCACGTGTATCCCCTTTCAGTACCTCTATCATTTTACATTTATATATAAAAAAGGGCAATCATCCCTGATTGATGATTGCCCTTTAGTAAAGAACTCTATTAAATAAGAAGAATAATGTAAACTCTGGAAATTGAATAGAATGAGGAAAAACATGAAAATACTATTCTAATTTATTTAGTTGTACTTACTGTAATTTTTACTCTTTTTTTTCGGTCATTAATAATACTTGAGCAAATAACAACTGCTATAATAAATATTGCTATCCATTTCATTACCTGAATTAAAAGCAGATTTTTTTCATAATCGCTAGAAATCAAATCTTTTTCAACTATAATTTTATTATTTTCAGTCATTATAGTAATTCCTTTTACGGAAACGGAATTACTGATACTCTTTAAATCTAACCACTTAGTATTAGGAATATCTTCAAGGAAAGTTATTAATTTTTTAAAATCCTTTAATCCTAAGTAAGGATGATAGAATCCGGAAATATAGGCATTTGAAAATAAACTATAAAACTCTGCCTTTTCCTCCATTTTAATAATCGCATTTGGATCTTCTTCCTTAGCAAACCCAATTGTCTCAGGTAACAATACCATCCCTTTTAAAAATTTTGGCTGTGATTTATAAAGTGGAGCATAGATTGTTCTCCATGTTGTATTTGAAATTTGCACCTGGCCTATATAAGTTGAAAAATGATTTGCAATTATTTTATATCCTTCCTTCGACATTGCATAATGCGGAGCTTCAAAGGCTAAAGGGTATAATTTGTGAGCGACTAATTCTTGTACTCCTTGTTCAACCGCTTTCTCGATATATTTCTTTTCAAAAGCTTTCTTTTCCTGAATATAGTTGTTGAATTCCAGTAACGAATTAAAATCTTTTTCAAACATTGGCTTTTCATTTTTCTTCTGTAGTATAGGGCGATCATTCTCTACGTCCCAAAATTCAAATCCTTCGCCTGTTTCGCTATCTCTATATTGATGTTTATATCCATGTAGGATGATCGAACCACCATGATCCTGCATATATTTTAATACTTTTACCAAGCGAGGTTTTTCAGAAAGCTGTATTATCTCACTTCCTTCTGTATATACAGGAATGACAGCGACCATATATGGTATATTTTTACTATAAAGATACTCAGCGAATTTTTTTAAATTTTCAGGATCTGTTTTTGGATGAATATCCTCTAAGCGGATATACTTTAAATTTAGTGGAATTGCAGTTTCCTGAAAAAAGTTGAATAGAGATTCTCCTAGAAAGAGACCAATGGGGTTATATAGTGATTTAGAAGCAAAATAATATGTTCTGTAGCTTGAAACAAGCAATGGAACTTTTTCGTTATTGTTAGTTGTTCCTTCTAAAAGCACTTTTATTGAAGGATTATTCGCAGTAATAAGATTAATAATTCGTTCCTCTGGTAATTCTTTTGATATTTTTTTAACTTTAACTGATATGGATTTAATAATTACTTCATCTTTAACATGTACAAAGGAAAATCGAGGGAAATAGTTAATATTCTCCCCTATTGCCATAACATTTCCTTTAAACTCTTCAACAAACATTGTAAGTTCACTTGATATTTTCTGTTTAGATAATCCAAAATAAATTAAATAGGAGTAATCCTGTAAATTAGAAAAACTATTAATTTCATTTTGAGATAAAACAGTTACCTTTGTTGAAAAATGCCCAATTAAAGTTTCTAAAATTTTTATTTGATTTAGATCGTTTGAATGACTTGAATAGATAATTAAAACTTTTCTGTCTACTTCATCAGCTTGAACTGACCCTAAGTTAAACAAAATAAAGCAACAAACAATTATACATAAAAGAATTTTATTCATTTCGGTTACCTTTCTAACATAATAGTTTGTATACTGCACTAGTTTATATCTATTAAGATTGCTTAATATCAACCGAATATCAGTAAAAAATGATTTCAACACAATAGTCAACTTCTAAATCTTATATCATTGCTATACATCAAAAAAATTCAGTTTACTTCTCTTCAAGAGCTAATGCTACTTCTTCCATAGCAATGTTACGAGTATGTTCAGTTCTAACCCACTTTTTATTTTCAGTTGTAAATGCTGCCCAGATAAATAATGGAATAAAAGAATAAGAGATTAAGAAAAAACTTGGGATTGCTTTAAACATAGTAATTTTGCGCATAGCATCTATTTTTACTGAATATATCATGTAAAACACGTTAAATGAAACCAATATAAGCCAAATCCATATGGGGATAAAAGATTGTGCCCAATATAAAGGAATCAACCATTTTATCGACACTACCAAGCCAATTAAAGTAGCCAATATTATTTTTCCAGGATTAATCAAGTACAAAAATCCATCAAAGGCACGGATATCTAAATCACGGATACTTTTCCATAACAGTGGCAACGCATATTTAAAACATACATCCCAATGTCCTCTTGCCCATCTTAACCGCTGAACACAAGAAGTGATAAATCCTTCTGGCTTTTCATCATAAACTCTAGAATGGTGATTCCACTTTGTAAGTACGCCTCGTAATAAGCATTGCATAGTAAACTCTAAATCTTCTGTTAACGAAGTAGCTGTCCAACCTATTTGACGAATAAGATAAGTTTCAACACAGAAACCCGTACCACCAACCGTGTTGCCTAATCCTAACCTTGATTTTGCCAATTGCCACGAACGGTTCATATAATAGTAGCTTGTAGCAAAAGAAAGAGTAACCCAAGTATCATTTGGATTTTTTGTGTCTAAATAACATTGAATCAATCTATCCCCATTACACAAGTGATCGTTCATTTCCTTTAAGTAGTTCGTACTAACAAGATTATCAGCATCAAAAAAAGCAACACCATCAAATTCGCGCGTTAAATCTCTTCCGAAATAATCCAATGCATATTTAATGGCATAAGGTTTACCTCGTTTTTCACCGGGTAAGTAAGTATGTTCAATTACAGTAACTCCAAGCGAACGACTAATACTTGCTGTAGAGTCTGAACAATTGTCTGCAATTACAGTAACAGTATAAAGGTGTTCAGGGTATTCCTGCTTTTTAAGATTTTGAATCAAACTCCCAATTACTCTTTCTTCATTGTGTGCTGGAATTAATATTAAAAAACGCTTCTCTGGTCCATGTTGTTTCTGCTGGCGGGGTCTCCCAAAGCCAAATAGACTAATTACAACCCAGTAGCCCCAGAAAGACAAGACACTTAATTGCAAAGCGGTAAAGCTGTATATCAAAAACTCTTCTCGAAGCTCCATAAAAAGTGAGACCGTTAGTAATAATAATGAAAATACAAATAGAAGTGCCTTATTTTTTTCCCAAAAAAAATACTTTAGTCTATTGGTCATAACAGTCCCGCCTTTATAATGAATATTTTGTTCTATTTAAAGAACAATTAATTCTATTATAGGGGGATGATTATTTACAATAAAATCGTGTTTCGCACCGTATTGTTCTCAAAAAAGAACAAACGCTTTATATTTCATTGTATTTCTTTAGAATTCGTATCTTTTCACCTTACTGGTACATCAGCTAACTATGAAATACCGATTTTATTTAGCCAAATGAATCTAAATATCATAATCGTATATTCAATAATAAATTTTTAAATTGTCTACCTAGAATAGATAAAAGAAAACAAAAAAAGCCTGCAGCGTTTGCTGCAGGCTTTTGATCTTATATTTATAGTATTTCATAATACCCTTTAAATTCAGAAATATGCTGAAATGCATTCTTTGTATCGAAAAGTAAAGAGGCTTGTTTCGCAATCATCTCATAATTAAAGTCACTATGGTTTGTTGTTAGAATAACTAGGTCACTATTTTTGATCACATCTTCAGTACATGGTATTGTATTGTAGATTTTGTTGTTAACAGCAAAAGTACCTACATGCGGATCACAGATTGTAAGGTTTGCTCCTAGATTCTCCAAGTTTTCAATTACTGGTAATACAGGGCTTTCTCTCATATCATTAATATCTTTTTTGTAGGATACTCCTAAAAGAACAATGTTTGAATCACTGATTGCTTTTCGTTTGCTGTTCAACATCTTTTGAACACGATACTCAATATAGGATGGCATTGTATCATTAATCTGACCTGATAGCTCGATGTATCGTGAGGTTATATGCTTTTCTTTCGCCTTCCATGTTAGGTAGTAAGGATCTACAGGGATACAATGTCCACCGATTCCTACACCTGGATAGAAAGGCATGAAACCGTATGGCTTTGTATTTGAAGCTTCAATGACTTCCCACATATTAATTCCTAAACGTTCGCAGATCATTGTCATTTCATTTACAAATCCGATATTTACAAAACGGAATGCATTTTCAAAAACTTTTGCCATCTCAGCTACTTCAGTAGAAGATACGCGGTGAACATTATTTCCTACAAAAAGTGCAGCTAAATTCGTACTTTCTTCATTCATTCCACCCACTACTTTAGGTGTATTACTCAAAGAAAATGATCGGTTACCTGGATCTATTCGTTCTGGCGTATAGGCAACAAAGATATCTTCACCAGGTGTAAATCCAGATTTTTCTAGCTGAGTAATGATAATCTCTTGTGTAGTTCCAGGATAAGTGGTGCTTTCCAAAATAATCAGCTGGCCCTTTTGAGCAAATTTTGAAATATTGCTTATGGCAGAAGTCACATAGGACATATTCGGCTGCTTGTATTGATCTACTGGTGTAGGTACACAGATCGTCAAAATATCCATATGTTTAACTAATTCAAATAGAGAAGTTGCTTGTAACCGTCCTCCAGATACTAGCTTGCTCAATTCTTCATCATCTACATCTGAAATATAATTAATTCCTTTATTTATGGAATCAATTTTTCTATTATCAACATCAAATCCCATAACTTTATAGCCGTCTCTTGCCTTCTTTACAGCTGTAGGCAGACCAACATACCCTAAACCGACAACCCCAATGGTTGCTTCTTTTGATTTTAATTTTTGTTCAAGGTCACAAGCATAATTCTTTTTATCAGTAAAAATCAAATCACTAGCTAAGCCGCTCATGATTTCCCTCCTTATTATTCGTTTTTTATCTTGTTCCCCAACCAGTGGATTTTAAAGTTAGTAACGCGTAAAACCTTAATGGGAAAAGCAGTCCTAGATGAATTAATCCATATAACGGTGCCATTAAGAATACAATGGGGCTCTTTAATATATAAAATACATTTCTTGCATAAGCTGAGAATGTTAAATATCCGAGGTAATATAATAATAGAATGTACCCGAAGGTTTTTATCTTAAACACTAGAGCAATTATGATAATGAATCCAAACATTAGCCATAATGAAAGCTCTAGAATAACCCAAATTAATGTTTTAGGTTTCTCTAATCCTATTTTAAGAGCGATGATGCTCTCTCTAAAGAAAGACTTATTCCACCGAATTTGCTGTTTCAAAAACTGCCTTAATGTACTTGGAACATCCGTATCACAACGAGCAGTTGACTGATACAACGTTTTTCCTTTTAATATTGCATAATTAGTCAAGCAACGATCATCACCGTATTGAACGGCTTCTCCTAAAAACATTTGATTTCCATAGTCTTCTAGATTATCAAAGATGACTTCTCTTCTGTAACAGCTGATGGGTCCTGAACAAACAAGTACATTCCCTGTAACAGACTGTGCTGCTCTCTCAACACGAAATGCGTTATCATAACGCATATCCAATAGCTTAGTGAAAATGTTTTCGTCTTTGTTTCTAGCATTAATGTGACCTGTCACTGCCATAACTTCTTCATCATGGAATGGACGCAGCAATTCTCGAACTGCATCTGGGTATACATAGCCATCACTATCTACTGTAAAGATGATATCTCCAGTCGCCTCTTTAAACGCCCAAATTTGAGCATGTCGCTTCCCTTGATTTTTTTCTAAACGATGTACAATCAGTTTTGGTAAAGGAATACCTGAAGAATTGGTTTGATTTATACGGCTTTCCATTTCGGTTTTATACTTAAGCACCGCTTCATATCCCGATACATCCTTACTTCCGTCATCAATTAAGAACACCTCATGAATTGGATAATCCTGTTCCAATATACTTTCAACTGTCTTAATAACCGCATCTGGTTTTTCATTATATGAGGGAATGATAACCGATACTTTATAATCTAAAGTTTCTTTTGTTTCAGGCTTATATTGAAACGATAAGAGCATTTTTCCAATTAAATAAGTTACCATAATTGATCCATATATCCCCAATGACATATGTAGCCCGCCTTTTGCTTTGTAACTAACGTATGCTAGTGTTAAAACAAAAAAGGTGAACAAAGTAATGATGAGCCATTTTTGTTTCTTTGTTTCCAACTTAACGCCTCCTTAATTATTCTATATTTCTATATAACTAGAGATTTAAAATCTTTCTTCAAACCTCTTTATACTAAAATAACTAATAATAGAATACCATTCCTACTCTTACACAATATTCCTGATTCATTTTTTAATATTAAAGGACCCACATAAATTTGACAAGCTTTATTGGAATAATTTTTCGTTATAAATACGCTTACAATATTAATAATAATTTAATGAAAATTAATATTTTTTGTTTGATTAATATAGTAACCGTTTTCAATTCTATATAAAAAAATTCCTAATCAGCATGATTAGGAATTGAAAATATTCTATTGGGTTGTCAAATAAGTAATAAGAACCTGATTATTTTCTTCTTTTGTATAATCCGTGTTTTGACCATTTACATAAACAGATTTAATGTCAGGTGCATAAAAGAGTAAATCAATAGTTTTGAATCTATCAATACCTTTAAATTCCAGGTGAAGTGAATCTTTATTTATTTTCGATTTCATTTCTTCCTCTATGTTTACTTTAACCTTTGGATCTATTACACCTCTTGCAGAGAGGAGCTGACCACGCTTCATGTCGAGATAATTTAAATAATAGAAGTGGGACTGGTTCTTCAAGTCCACTCTTACACTATTACTTGTTTCTTTGTAGCCTTTAATACTTGCTGAACTGTTATTTTTATATGGCTGATAAATTTTAAGGAAATTCGCTTCATTTCCGTTTTGTCTCTCTATTAATATTGGGCTCAATTGATTAGGTTGAGTTGAAGGTCCTGGGCCAGTAGCTCTAATCAATTTTCCATTGTTTGATGTGGGTATTGATATAACTCTCAGTCCAGAACCTCCATCATTGAAGGTTGCATTCCAAGTAGAATTAGATTTTACAGTACTCACATCTTTCAAATGTTCGTAGCCGTTGCTGCTATAGCCAAACAACGATTTAGAATTGGCGCTCCACGTCTTAACATCAGTAGCTAGCTTACCCAACCCATGTAAAAACCAATCATATGAGTGTTTCTTCTTAGGATCTGACACTTGAAACCAATCGACAACATAATCATTATTCATCCATATGGCTCGAGAGTATTTTATATCATAAGCCTCATTAGCTTCTGCATACATATACTTAAATGTCTTGGTATCAATAAATGAAACCATATTACCAGTAGTTTCTTGCTGAGGCTTTCCGTCAACTACGACTGTATTATGGCCAATCGTTTGTTTATACCATGTTCTGTAAAGAGGATGGGAGTATGCTGGTGTACCAAAGTCAGGCGCTAAATTCTTACCTACTCCAAACAAATCAATGCCAAGTTTATCAAGATGCCCGTGTGAACCCCCATGAGGTCCATAATCCATTAATGTATAAAGCTGGTCCACGCTATTGGGTGTATCCGACCTAAGAATCCCATGTCCGACATCCTTAAAATTACTGCTTCTGATCCCACTATATGTGGATGGTAAAATTGAATCTTCACCAAAAAATAGAGCAAAATCCCCTCTCCTATATAAGGTTTTATATTTTTCATTCATTAACCAAGCATATTTTGAATCCTTATAATTGGTATATGCTGATTCATAGTCGTAATAACCCTTAGAAGAAAAGGAGTTAATTAATGAGGCTCCATAGCTTCCACCATCATTATTTGAAGGCAAGGTCAGATTAGGGTAAGCATAGAGCAATGGCGTATCAAACATCTTTTTGAAATTTTCATTTAAGAATAGATTATAGTCCCATTTAGCTGCAGTTTCGGCTAGTATGTTTAGTGGTGCAAGTGTATATGCATGATAGGCTATTGAGCCTTCCCACCAAAAACCATCCGATTCCACTCCGTTTTCCATCAAGTATTCAAAACCTTCTTTACCATATACCGCCTGTTGTAGCAGCTGACGGTCTCCTAACACAGCACCTGCCATACCAATTGCAGCATTGTGCCACGCTTGCCAGTTTGATCGCCCGACTGAGTAGCTTGTAATTGATTCAATTGAAGGTCGAATAAGGTTTAATTCTACGTTTCTTTTTGCCTCATCTGAAAATTCACTGTGATTGTAGAGCAAGTCATAAGACTGAATAATATCTACCATTGCTACTGACTCATCTAGCGATTGCCAAAACATTCTTCCACCTCGACTTTGAAGTGGATACATAGGATAAGCATCGGCATAATCATTTAGAATCCTAATCGCTTCGCTTCCATAGTTGCTATTACCACTCAAGGCATACGCTACTGAAAGATTCTTTAATGCTTGGGTGGCTTCATTGTGTTTATAATAATTCAATCCCGCATCAAATTTTCCCCCGTAATAAGTACTGTTCTCAGATTTACAAACATGCTTCCCTTTATCAAAAGTGAGGGATGAACCATCTTTGCAAACATACCATGATGGATGTCCTGCATAACCCATTGGCACCGTAATTTTTGCATTCAGCCATCTATTCGCTTCTTTTTCAATATACTTCCAGTAATTGTTGGCCCACTGTTCTTTTTTAATTCGCTGTTTTGCTCTTTCCAGTTGAGAGCTTCCGATAAAAGAGTTTGGATGTTTATGTTTAGCAAGAGAATAATCCACTGCTTCATAATTTAAAGAAACATCTGATTGATTAGATGACGAATCTGCGACTCTAACATAAAGTTTATTATTCTGACCCATTGTTACTTTCTGCATAGAAGAAACAATAAATGTCCCTTCACTATCAGGTAATAGGATTATGGTTTGTACATCCGTTTTAAGAATATCTTTAAATTCACTAGGTATTTCTAATTTATATGTGTTTTTTTTGGTCCCTTGATTTTTTACGTGAATAAAAAATTCTAGATAGTCACCTACAGCCACTCGTTTTGTACTAGTCAAATTATAATTAACTTCATTGCTCTGAAATGTAATTTTATTCTTTTCCATATCTGATTCTATTCGCAAATGAGTAAGATCTTCAAAGATTTCTTTAGAGATCATTGGGGTTTTTCCTATTTTTTGAATCTTTTCACTCAATGTAATAGCTTTTCCATTTACTACTGCACTGTCTGAGTTTAATTTTAAAACAAACGTGTCATTTCGATGGCTAATAGTTGCATACTGATTCGATGTATCCCATGCTACTCTGAAGCCTAGAGACCGAAAGGAATCATCAATGGGCATCCAAAGAGTACTTCCTTTCCAAACAGGCTCATTACTCAATTGAACTGTACTTCCATTCACCATGAGTTTAATTTCCTTTGATGAGAAAACAGTCGTAGTTATAAACAACGTGACTAATGTAAAAACAATGATTAAGTTGACTTGAATTTTTTTTCTCATAACTAAACCCCCATACGTTTTACCTTTTATCGTCTAATCTAGGGAAATTTAAACATTTCTGTTATGACGTAAAGTAACAAGATGAGGATCAGTTATATTAACTTTTTTTTGATTAACAAAATCTTAATATATGATTTATAAACATGATTATTAGCATTAAATGTTGGATTTTTAGCACATGTATATTATTAAAAAATTCTAATAATTATATTTGGATAATGAAAAGGGTGGACTTGGGGTTTAAGTTAATATATTCTTGTTAAGTTAAAAAATATTATATTAGGAGAGGATAAATCTTGGGTAATCAATCTATTCCAGATGACACGATTAAAGATTTAGACAGTACTAAGCCTTTAACGCAGTATAATTACACATTAGATACGTTGAGGGTTGCTGCAACATTTATGGTTGTACTCATACACCAAATGTCAATTTATTACGAAAATGGTTTTGATGGTTTTTGGAATTTTTTCTTATATCGTTTACTTTTTGATATTTCCGTACCCATTTTCTTTGCAGCAATGGGATATTTCATCTTCACAAAAGAGTTTGGAACAGAATCTAAGAAAAAATTAAGCACAATATCACTGAAACGTTCTGCTCGTTATTTTAAGTATTATATTCTTGCTAGTGCTGTTTATGTTGGTATTGAGTATTTTGTCGTACAAATAGATAAGGCATATTTAAACTATAATTCTATGGAAATTTTCATGAGTCGTTTTACTCTTGACCGTTTCATTAACGGTACAATTGGCGGTGTACACCTATGGTTCTTAATGGGAGCTGTTCTGAGTTTTATTCTATTCGCTATCTTGTTCCGTTTTGGTGTTCACCCAGCTGCTATGATTTTAATTGCTGGACCATTATATTATGTAGGGCATATTCAACCATTAGCAAATCTTCAATATGTCGATCAACTAATTGCTGATGAAGGCTTGTTCATGGGGATGTTCTATATGACAATCGGTATGTTTGTTCGGGCTTTAACAATCAAGTACAATCCTTCTTATCTACTAATTGCTATAGGCACGTTACTTATTTTCCCATTTGCACAATATTTTAAATTTGGACCACCACCTTTTATTTTCCTTACAGCCTCAACTATGTTTTTCATCATCTATGCAAGAAGTAAGGGTTCAATCGGAAAGAACAGCAAATTTATTCACCACTTTTCTAAGTACAGCTTATTTATTTACCTGTTCCATTTAGGATTCTTACGATTATCAAATAAGGCTCTGCAATCCTATAATCACACGAACGGAATAACAAATCCGTTTTGGAGTGAAGCCTGGTATTTTCCTGTTGTGTTCACATTAGCAATTGTTGGTCCCATTCTTTTATTTTACATTTTATATGGGCCAATCCTAGTATATAAAAAGCAGGCAAAGAAAAAAAACATTGATTTACATGCAACAGTATAGAACTAAACACGTAATTTAGAAAGTATTTCCATTTAACTGATACAACACTTAGTCTCATACTCCAAAGGTAGTAATAATTCAATTATCAACGAGTCTCTATCATAAATTACCTACAGTTAAAGACAGCCCTTGTAAAAGAGCTGTCTTGAACCTACATTAAATCAGTTTTAACTTTAACGTATACGGTGTTAATGAGGCGTTACCGAAAATGTCTGTGACTTTCACGTGATACGTTCCTTTTTTAACAGAGAAGTTCAAGAACTCTGCGTCTCCTAAACCATACGTATCAGAGGATGCAACAAGCTTTCCTTTGTTGTCATACAGACTGATCACACCGTCGATCTGTGCGTTTGCAAATGTGAGGTTACCTGTTTTTGCACTCTTCACGTTAAACTTGTACCAATCTGCATCGCCGTTTGAAACGCCCGCATTGAGATAGCCTGTGCTTTCCCACGTATTTGTTGATTTCCATTTTAGTGTGATTGGTTTAGATGGTACATTGTTTTTCACAACAGATCCTGCATCTTCATCTTTAGTGTTAACAGGTTTAACCGTTAACTCGTATTCGTTCAAGTTAGCAGGCGGGTATTCCCAGCTCCATTGGTCGATAATGATGAAGTAGCCTTTCCCTGATTTTGCTTTAAATGAACCTTGCTCAGGTTCGTTCGCAAATCCTCGATCCGTCACGCGTGCACTTCCGAATTCCTCTTCATCTAGCTTTCGGTTGCCGTTCGTGTCTTCTAGTATTACAAGAATGCCATCAACAGGCTGTAGCAATTCTTTTGGATATTTCGCTTTCAACTCTTTTGATGTTGCTAATGGCTGGAAGTGCGCGCCATAGATGCTGTTCGATTTTGCTTTTACATAATAAGCATCAACATCTCCATTTGAACCAAAGTTCGCACGGATTTTCTCACCAGCCATATCTTTTACTGGTGTATTCTCAAAATCGTTATTTGGCTCGTGCTTATCTTCAGTATTCTTAAACTTCATCTTAGATGTGATCACATAACGATCAAAGCTAGGTTGATAGTTTAAGTCCATCACGCGGATAAAATACTCTTCCCCTTTTCGCAGCCCTGCAGATAACTGATACTTTGTTTTAACATCGCTAAATCCATACTCAATGTTTGATGCTACTGGAATTAAATCCATGTAACCATCTTGGAATTCGTGGATTTTTAGAATTTCAACAACCGGTACAGAGTCTGAATAGCTAAAGTCAAACTGTAAGATTCCGCTCTCATCTAGCTGTAATTTGAAGTAATCTTCATCACCGCTGAACTGAAGATGACCCATCGCACCTGTTTCTACATCATATTCCAATGCGGATTCGCGCAGTTGGTTCATCATTTCCTCTTGCTCAGCCATCCAATCTTCATTCTCAGATTCATGGAAGCTTCGTTTGTATTGTGCACGTTTATTAAGGAAGCTTTCAATGGAAACACCGCCTTCCATATACTCTTCCTCATAATGGCCGTACAAAGGTAGGCCGTCTTCATCTTCAGACATCGCTTTTGTATCCACTTTAAGAGAATAAGGAAGGTGTGAAGAAGGCCATTCCTTCATCCCATTACCCACTTCGCCCATCATGAACGAGTAGCTAGGTGTATGGTTGTTCACTTCGATAATATATTCCACGCCAGGCATGGCTTCAAATGTATACTTTTCACTTTCGCTTGTTGGCTTGTAATTGATGACTTCCATTAGATGCTCCATTGGAGGCATCTCTTCTTCTGGCAGATCTTCCATTTCCTCTTCAGGAAATTCTTCAACCATATACACGCCAATGGCACTATCAATTCCTGTTACGCCCTTTAAGTCGACATTAACAAGTTGTGGCTCTTCACCTGATAGTTTGAATGTGTAGTAATCAGAATCTCCATTTTCTTCTGCCGTAAATGTACGATCGGTTTCTTTTTCATTGTTGTAAGGGAAATCTTTAACTTGTACTGGCTTTTCTTTTGTGTTCGAATCTTCCATAAGTTTATCAAATTTTTCTATAGTCAACTGATAAGAGGACTTGCCAGCTGCGTTGTAGTTTCCGTTTGCATCTGAAACACCGATTACAAGTGTGCCATCTTCAGCCACTTTATAAAGGTGTCCTTCTGCTTTTCCTTCAGCTACTGCGTTAACAGGAAGCTCTTTTGGTTTTGTATCCTTATCTATTAAATAGTAAGTCATCTTATAGTCATAATCGGAAGATCCTACAAGAGTGGTTTGAATGTACTGACCTGCTTTTACAGGAACTTGAACAAACTTCTCTTCATACGGAAGCTTAATCGCTCCTTTTTCTACTAACTTCTTCGTAAGATCTATTTTCTTGGCTGCTTTTAGTAAGCTCGCTTTATCACGTTTTACATTAACAGAAGGTGGAATCTTAGAAGTATTAAACGAAATTGCTTTTACCGGATCAACAAGCCCGTTAGCAAACTTCGTGTCGTATCCTTTTACTCCCAGATCTTTCGTAGTATGTTCTAAAATGTACTCAATCTGTTTGGGTGTAAGATTAGGGTTCTTCGATAATAAAAGTGACACAACCCCAGCGACTACTGGAGATGACATCGATGTTCCACTCATCTTCATAAACGTTGACTTCTTCTCATAATGATAAAGCGGTGCATAGACATCTTCACCAGGTGCAACAACATCCACTGAAGGACCGTAGTTCGAGTAATAAGAGAGTTCGTTCATCTTATTTGTTGAACCAACAGAGATAACCCCTTCTAATGCAGCTGGATAAGAAGGCATATCGATTGCTTCATTTCCTGCAGATGCGACTACTGTTACGTTTGCAGCTAACGCTTTTTTCACAGCTTCTGCAATAAGAGGAGAATTAGAGTAGCCACCTAAACTCATGTTAATCACTTTCGCCTTCTTCTCAACCGCATAAAGAATAGCTTCAGCAATGACATAATCTGAAGCACCCATACCTCGATCAAACACATCGATTGGTAAGATCTCCACATTCGGGTTAATTCCATACCCGCCAATACCGTTTCCTTTTTCACCAGCAATGATCCCTGCAACATGCGTTCCATGTGAATCAGGAGAACCTTGATTCATCGGATTTACAGCATTATAAGATGGAAGCAATTTATTTTTTAATTCAGGATGATTTTTATCAATACCTGTATCAATTACAGCTACTCGTACTTTGTTCTTACCGCTCATCGTTTGAGCTTTTCCTACATTTAATAGAGACAGATGATATTGTTCGGCTGTCTTTGGATCAGATGTTCCTTGTCTTGTAAAAAGCGCACTTGGTGAAACGTAAGTAACAGAATTTAGTTTGCTATAGTTCTGCATTACAGCATCAAGCTTTTTCCCTTTATCAATTTTTACTACGTCATAGCCTAATGAAGTAATTCTTCGTTGTAGGGATGCTCCTGCCTTCTTATGATCAGAAGCGGTTAATGGTTTGACATACTTCACAATTAGCACAGAATCACTCATCTGTTTTTGCTTTTGTTTAGTAGGACCAAATAAGTTTTCTTTTACGGTATTACCTGGTTCAAATAAAGTAGAGACTGGAATTGAACTTACCTTAACCTCGTCTGATTTTGCTGAGACTGTCGTTAAGCCCGTTCCAACTAAACTAGCTGTCAGAGTGAGTGAAGCTAGTTTCTTGTGCCAATTAACCATACACTTAACCCCTTTTATAGAAATATTTGGTATATCTATTTCTATTATATCAGCCAACGAAACTATCTTACAAATTTTTGAATAAAAAAATCGAGATATGGAGATTATCATCCACGTCTCGAAAACCAGTCTTATTTTTGATATTTTTCTAGTTCTTTTATTAATGTTTTTCCAGTCATGCCACCCGGAACATTAATTCGATTTAACTTAAAAGGACCTTTTTGTTTGTAGTTCATGCCTGGCTTAATCGTGAAAGTCATCTTGATCCCAGCTTGTTTCAATAACTTCTCGGCACTGTCACTATTGTCACCAAACGGATAGGCGAACGAGATAACATTATTGCCGACTTTTTCCTCAATAATTTTTTTGTTGAGAAGTAAGTCGGCTAATACTCTCTTTTCGTAAGCTTGTTGAGTTTCAAGTTTACCATCTATCTTGATTGGTGTGGTAATGGCGCCTCGGTCATAAGTGGCCGTTTTTCCTTTATGATGCATGTCATACGTATGAGACTGTATCTCAAAAACACCAGACTCGTACATTTCCTTCGCTTGTGCCCAAGTCATTCTAGGAAACTCGTGAATTTGCCCATCTTCTATCCGACTTCCTATTATATATACGGTCGCTTTCATATCTAACTCTTTTAAAATAGGATAGGCGATATTGTAGTTGCTTTCATATCCATCATCCATCGTAATTAAAAGTGGCTTTTGAGGAAGTTCTTTCTTCCCTTCCATAAACGAGAGCAAGTCATGATCGTTGATTGTTGTATATCCCTGTTCTTTTAATGCGATTAGTTGCTCTTTGAAAAGATGAGGTTCCACCGTTGCATTAGTAGAAAGACCTTCTTGGAAATGATGGTACATCAATACTGTGACCGGAATCTGTTCTTGTGGTAGATCAATAGATTCAACTGAGTTAATGAGAACCGAGCGAGTCGAGTTGTTCCATTTCACGTTATATCCGAGTGAGTCTGCAATAAAACGAATAGGTACGAACGTGCGGTTATCATTTGCGATGACAGGAACATCTATAGTAGTAGATTTACCGTTCTTCCAAACTGTTTTCTTATTTAATGTCAGTTTAAATGTTATGTGTTCTTTTATGATAGTTATGCTGTTATCTTTTCCGTTCCATTTAACTGTAGCATCTAAGTTTTCAAATGTTTTTCGAATTGGCACGAGTGTTCGCGAATCTTTCACTTGAGGTGGAACATCATATGTAATCTTGTTTTGATCCACATATACCTGAATATCATCTGCTGTAGCAGATCCTGGTGGGTATAGCCACAGACCGATCATCATAATAAGAACAATGAGAGTTTGGATAGTTTTTGCTAATAATTTTTTATCTCTATGAAACTTCAATTAAAAATCCCCCTAAAAAACAAACAAAATTACTCCATATTACTAATATACATATTTTACCTATGTTTTTCACTATGTTTTTACTTAAATGTATATTTTTACAATAATAAAAGTTAAAGAGAAAACTGATGACATTTTTTTGAATTTGCTGTAACTTTGATTATGTTAATCAATTTGGAGGTTTTTTTATGAACATAGTGATCATTCATCAATTACCAATAATTCAAAATGAATTACGTTTATATATTACTCAAAAATTACCATTCTCAAATATTAGTTGCTACAACTCTTTTTCAAATTGCAATATAGATGTTTTTAATAAAAAAGATATTCTCATTATGAATATCGAAGAGAAAAATTTTAAACTTTTGTCTGATATGAAAATGCTTCAATATAGAGGTGTCAGAGTTATAGCATGGTTACAATCAAATCATGAACTTACCATTAGATATTATTTAAAAGGAAGATTTATAGGATATTTTCTAAATGAAATAAATTATACTGTTATAAGTAACTCTTTACAAAATATTACGAATGATATCCCCTACCTTCAACCTAACTTAGCTTCAGTTCTACTTAATGAATATATAAATTACGAGGAAGAATGTGAAATTAAACCAAACCCATCGTTATCTAAGCGAGAATTGGAAGTTTTGAAACTAATTGCCACGGGCTTTAATAATGAGAAAGTAGCAGAAACATTGTTCTTATCTGAAAGCACTGTAAAAAATCACGTAAGTTCTATTCTACGTAAATTAGACGTTCCTGACCGAACATCAGCTGTAATTAAAGCGTTAAAAAATAAGTGGATTATGCTCCAACTCTAAGAAAAACTTAATTTTCATTTAGTCATACAAATGGAGTTTTACTTTAAGAATGAAGAACACACTTAAAGATGCATATAAAATTTCTTGAACCTGTTTCTGCAAGGCTCAGCGCCTACTAATAGGTAATCAAATTGTGCTATTTCACAATAACTAAATTGTGGCTCTTATGTAACTGTTGCTGTTATTCCATAAGTACTAGTTAAACCAGTTACTTTGTTTCCTGCAACTGTATGATCTTCAGCTTTAAGAGCTTCAGACCAGAATCTTCAAATTTTATAGATGTAGCGTTAATCGCACTTTCATCAGTTAGTACAAATAAAAGAAAATCGCCTCAAACCCTTTATCTCTAAGGGATTACGACGATTTTTGTCTACTATAAAAGTATGGGTAATGTGTCTTATCCGCACTACCCGAATTTTTTTACTGCTCGTCCCTTACATCCACTCATCATACATTTGTTTTTGAGCGTGGCTGTGAAGGCGAGCATAAAGATGGGTGTCACGAGTTTTCACATGTCCGAGCAGCACTTGAAGATGCGAAAGGGGCATACCTTTCATGGCTAGTTTCGTTGCAAAGGTATGACGCAGCGTATGGGGGCTGATAAAGACACCGATTTCGTTTCGAAACGCTTCAAACCAATGTTGGATAGAACGTGGATCGATGGCTCCCTTTCCATAACGATCTAGAAAGACAAAAGGAAAGTCATCGTTTCGGCTTTCTAAATAAGCTTTAACATGTTCCTCACATTGATGGGTGAAAGGCACGATCCGCTCTTTCTTACCCTTCCCTTTAGGGATTGTAATGATTCGTTCGTTCCAGTTGATATCTTCTATCTTCATTCTAGTCAATTCTCTTAATCGTATACCCGTGGCGATGAACATCTCAATGACTGCTCGTTTTTTTAAGTTGCTGTAACAGAGATGTCTGAGGTGCGTCACCTGTTCGGGCGTTAAATATTGAGGAAGTCTGTCTTCATCTTTCGGAAGGGATATGGATTTTACAGGATTATGATTCATGATGTCTTCTTCCACACAATAGTGATAGAACAAGCGCAGAGCAAACATTTTCTTTTTGATCGAACCTTTTTTGTACCCCTTCTCTTCTAAATGAATCAACCAATCCCGTAGATCTAGTGTCGTGATTTCATTATACGGTTTTTCGCAATAGGATAGCATTTGTCGGATCGCCGTTTCGTAACCTTCCAATGTTGTTTTTTCCAGTCTGAAATGTTGATCGTTCCAAAATTGTTTGATGCATGCTTCAGAGGTAAGCATGACTTCCCCTCCTTATCCCATAAATTTACGGTATTGAGAGATGATTTGATGATTGGGTAGCCTGGCATAGATCAGTGTTGTCTCTAAATCAGCATGACCCAACTCATCACTGATAAAGGAAAGTTCAGCTCCTTTAGCCAGTAATTCGGTAGCAAACGTATGACGAAAGCGGTGTGGATGTAAGCTAGTTGATAACCCTGCCTCCTTGCCAAGCTTACGAATAATTTCGCTTATTCCTCGTATACTGAGTCGTGTTTTTTCTCCTCTAAGAGTGAGGAAAAGAGGAGCAGATTCACTTTTTTGACGATATTCTAAGTAGCGTTCAAGTAAGACCGCACACTTTTCAGAGAAATGAACATTTCGTATTTTCTTGCCTTTACCTATCACTCGAGCTGTGCGGTTTTCCAAGTCAACATCTTCAACGTTTAATTGATGCACTTCACCAACCCGACATCCTGATGTGAGCATGAATTCAACGATTGCTTGGTTTCTAAGAGCTGTCTTCTCGCTTTCGTTCCGTACTTTGGCAATATCTCCTTTATCGAGATATTTGGGAACAGGTTTCGGGAGACGAGGAAACCAGCGCCTTTTTATTGGTGATCGCTCAATAAGAGAGTCCAGTAAACAAAATTTATAAAATGAAGAGAGTATATCCAAACGGCGTCTGTAAGAAGAATCTTTAATCTGTCCTCTGTTTTTCTGAAGCCAATCCAAAATTCGGTCCGATGAAAGGGTTGAAAAGGATTCTTCCATATCCCCAAAAAACCATTCTAAAAAACGTCTGTACCCTACAATGGTTATTTCTGTGCGATTGGATGTTTTTAAACTTCTCAAAAAATACTGTACAACTTTTTGATTCTCTTGGTTGGGCAACGTTTTTGTCAATTCCCAATACCGTTCCATACTAGACCTCCAAATGTTTAGATTTGATAGCGATCGTATTGTTTTTTTCGAGCGGTTTCCATCAAACGGGTATAGATTCTTGTACTATTGATATTGACATGACCTAGCAAATCTTGAATATAACTTTGTTGCATATTCTTTTCTGCAAGGTGTGCGGCAAAGGTATGCATCATGGTGTGAGGGACGATCCTAAATCCTAGAGTTGCTGAGAACGCTTGAAACCTTTTTTCTACAAAAACACGGCTTAAATGTCCTCCTCTATTGTTTGAAAATAAATACACGCTGTCATGCTTGCGTTGTTTGATGTATGTTTTCAATCGTTCTGCACATTCGTGTGTAAAAAACACAAAACGTTCTTTGTTTCCTTTTCCATTCCGAATCCAAATTCTATGTTCTTCCCATCTAATATCTTCTAGTTTTATATGCAAGAGTTCACTCACCCTCACACCTGTCGTGTATAAGGTCTCTACAATGGCTCTATCCCTTGGATTATCCTTCGTCAACTCTTGAAGAAGTACGACTTGCCGTTTACTCAGATAATAAGGAAGAGAATCATCCTTCTTTGGTGTCTGAACTCTCTGCAAAGGATTCTTCTTAATCTTGTTTTCTTCCATACAATACTGGTAGAAGGATTTTAGCGCACTGAGTTTTAAGTGAATGGTACGAGGCTTTAGTCCTTTTTCTTGCATGTCAGCCATCCATTCACGAACATCCATCGCATTAACATCAACAAAGTTTTTTTCACAACTTGAAAAAAATTGTTGAAGCGCTATTCGGTAACTACGAGTGGTTTCTCGGCTAAACCGTGCTTTATTATCATTCAGAAACTGTTTCACCATTTCAAGATCCATCGTTTCACCCCATTTTATTTTGATAAGCTAGCATCATATCTTCTGTAGGAATTCGAGCATATATTCGGGTCGTATTCAGATTGACATGTCCCATTTCATCCGCAATGAATTGAATATCTGCTCCTCTTGCCAACATATTTGTAGCAAATGTATGTCGACAGATGTGGGGATGTAGTAAATGATTGAGACCTGCTTTTTTACCTAACTTTTTAGTGACTTCATAGATTCCTGTTGGCATAAGACGACTACCTTTCCGATTCAGAAATAAAGGGGCTTTTTCATCTTGAGATCGTTCATTTAAATATTCTTTTAAAATCAACGCACATTCTTCTGAGAAATGGACCGTCCGTATTCTCTTTCCTTTTCCTCTCACTTTGGCTTTCCGCTGAACTAGATTAATATCTTCTATGTTTAAGTCAGAAACTTCTTGACGCCGACAGCCTGAAGAGAAAAGAAATAGAATTAGCGCTCGATCACGAAGCGATAGACTTTCGGCTGCTAGCCTTACTCGTGCATATTCCTTTTCAGTTAGATGGCGAGGTAAAGTCTGTGGTATCTTAGGTCTCCATCGCTTTTTAAGCACTTGTTTCTCCATATACTCTTCCTCTAGGCAAAAAGTGAAGAAGGAAGATAGACAAGCAAGCACGAGATCCATCGTCTTGGGTGATTTACCTTCTGAATAGTCGTTTAACCAATCAAGTACATCCTTAGAAGAGATTTTTTCAATGGGAATAGCACATTGACTCAAAAACTTTTCTAATATCCACTGATACTTGGTTATTGTCGCCTCTGATTTGTTAGCTGTGTTTAAACTTAACAAATAATCATTTAAGATACCCCTCGTTTCTTTATTGATATTTTTAAAGCCTTCCAAATCTAGCGAATTATCCATCTACTAAACTCCTTTTTTAATGAAGCTACTGCTATTCACCAATGGATGAACCGTTAAGTAACTCCAACTTTTCTCCCTCCTTCTTACACACATGATTTTCAAATATTTTGTTGTTTATACCTAGAAATAAATAAAAAGCCCATGTTAAAAAAACATGAGCTTTTAGCCTATAAAAAGATCAAAATCTGGGTAAACTATTAAATTTTCATTCTCTATTCTTTGTTTATTTTGTTGACATAGTACCGTTTTGTTAACTATGTTGACATTGTTGACAGAAATATAGTTTTGTAAACATATACGTATACATTTACGTAAACATTCTATATAAACCTTTTATGTATCCCTATTAACTATAGCTTTATTAATACAATCTAATTAATAAAAGTAAAGAGAGATACTTATGAAGTATCTCTCGAAATGGGAGGAATGCAATTGGCATCCCATGTTATAAGACTTCTAATTAAAAAGCTCTGCAGAGATTTCTCTCTACAGAGCTGAAAACCTAATTACTTCTTAGTTACAATTGTTTTAGCTACAGATACATCTCCACGTTTGTAAACGTTGAACTGTACTTTTTCTCCAGCAACTAGATTAGTTGAAGTTAAAGTAACTCCTGAAATTGTAGAAGCTGTACCATCAACGAAATCAATGTCACCTGTTACTGCTGGTGCAATAGGAGTTGCAATAACTTTACCTACTAATACGTCACCATTATCATAATCATAAGCAGCTGGCGCAGCAGACTTGCTGTAGTAAACGATTAATTCATCGTTATTTGCATCGCTTACTTCATAACGTAATACTCCATCATAAGCAGATGCTGATGTAGTAATAGTAGAAACAAGTTCAGATAACTTTAAGTTTGTTTGATTGATTGCAGTAAAATCAATTCCGCTAGCAAATGCCGCAGAAGAAACTGTAGCAGAGCTGTCAATAATATTGAAGTTTTTAGCTGCAACTAAAGTAGAACCGCTGTATACTTCAACTACACCTTTACCAGTTTCAAAGTTTTGTAATTGAGCTGCAGCTGCAGTTGTTACAGCTGTGTCAAGTTTATTGATATTTGCAATAGCTGTTTGCTTAGTATCTAAGATTAAATCTGCTCTTGAGAAACTAACATTTGCTGTAGGGTTAGCTAAAGTTTCTTCATAAACAACAGTACCATCAGCATCTTTAACTACTACTTTATGTGTATTCAAGTCGAGGTCTGCATTATAGTGACCGTTATAATACTGCTTTAAAGTTACTGAAATTGACTTTTTAGTATCTACAGCTGGGTTCAAGTCAATTGTATCAGCATTTAAAGTAACTTCTTTAGTATCAGCTGCAGTAGCAGATGCTACAGATACAGGAATACTAGCTAGTAATTTAGAACCAGAAACAAGTTTAATGTTCCCTGATCCAGTGTTAGTTGCATTAGAAGTTACCGTTACAGTTGTTCTTCCAAAAGTATCAGTTGCGCCTGCTACAGTAGCTGTAGCGATTTCTGCAGTACCTGATACAGCTGGTTGAACTGTAATAGCAGAAGCACCAGCAGTTTTAAATGTATCTCCAAATTGGTCTTTTGCTACGATGTTTACTGTTTGAGACTTAGTACCACTTACTAATTTAACAGTACCACCAGTATAGCTAATTGAAGATAATTCACGAGCTTGTGAACTTGGAGCTACTTTAAGTGTAATTACTTTTTTAGCATCACCAGATTTTACTGTAATATCAACAGTTCCAGCACGCTTAGTAGTAATAACACCTGCAGATGATACATCAGCAATTGTTACATCAGAAGAGCTGAATGATAGTAAACCGCTAAGTGTAGCATCAGTAAGTTCAACATCTTGACGTCCATCAAGTAAATCGGCAACAACACTGTCAATTGTTCCAGTTTCACCTACTAGAAGTGTATTACTTGAAACGCTAGCAATATCAGCTGTAGAAAGGTTAACTTCTTCAATCGATGCAGCACCAGTTTTAGTTTTATCATAAACTGCTACAGTAACATACTCTGAAGCAACTACTTGATTGTTCTTCGTGATTGAAACATTGTATGAGAAAGAATTCTTAGTAGCTACAAGTGTAGCTAATTTTGTTTTATCAAGTAATCCAGTAGAGCTAGTCATTGTAGATGAAGCATCATTAGCAAAAACATCTTCAGTTGCACGGAAAGTAACTGAATATCCATCCTTAGCTAAATCAGAAGCAGAAGTTTCAGAACCGTTTGCCTTTAACTTTAAAACTTGCCCCTCATCGTTTGTGTATACAGTTGTGCTAACACCTTCAAGTTTTGATACTACTAAAGTTTTATAAGTTACAGCAGCAGTACCAGAAAGGTCAGCAGAACCTGTTACTTCAACTTTATCATCTTCTTTTAAAGGTTTAACTAAGCTTAATTTGTACTCAGTATCGGATACTTTTGTTGCTGTAAATGTAACTGCTTCCCCATTTACTTTAACTGCAAAATCATCCTTAGTGATTTCAAGTCCAGATACATTACCTCTTAAATTAACTTTAAGATCAGATGCGTTAATCGCACTTACAGCTGTAACTTCTGCTTTAGCAGTAGCTTCATCAGCTTTTTGAATGAAAGCAGCCATTTCAGCACGAGTTACTAGATCTGTCGGAGCAAATTTAGTAGCTGATTTTCCGTCAGCGATTTTCCACTCAACTAGAGTAGAGATATCGTTTTTGAAGATGCTGTTGTCAACATCTGTGAAAGGATGAGATGCACCAGTTCCTTTTAGTCCGTATGCACGAACGATAAGAGCTGCTACTTCACCACGAGTGATTAAACGTTCTGGAGAGAACATGTTGTCTCCAGTGCTTCCCATGATGTTTCCTTCTTTAACTGCTGCAACTGCGTTGTGGTACCAAGCTCCTGATTTTACATCAGCATAACCTGCAACTTGACCAGTTTTGTAAAGGTCTAGCTTGTTAGCAAAAAGTGTAGCTGCTTCTGCACGAGTGATATCTTTTGTTGGAGCAAAAGTAGTTGCAGATGTTCCTGTCATGTACCCTTTTCCTGAAACATAATCAACTGCTTGCTTGTACCAAGCTCCTGCTGGTACATCTGTAAATGTAGCTGCACTAGCTACTGGAGCAACTGCTGAAGCAACGACTGCTGCTGTAAGACCAGTTGCCATGAATTTGCGATAGTTCTTAGACGCCATAGCGTTATTTCCTCCCTTAATATGTAACTATTAATATATGATTTAACTAAGCTATGAGTCCCAGGGCCCACAGATCAGTAAATACCAAATTATACAAAGTCTAACAATAAATAGTATATTTGTGAGTATATAGTCTGTCAACAAAAATATCCAGTAGATACAAAATATTATTGTATTGCCATCTTTACTCACAAGTGGCAAGTTTTACCTTGTTACGACTATTTTACAATATATTTCATTTTTTGCAAGATTTTTGTTTCAAATAAATTCTATAAAATAGCAATAATTGTATTTAATGGTCGAAACTTAGTGGTGATTGCCCTTACAGTATTCTATATCGACACATTTTTAGTAATGTTTAGTAAAAAATGAAAATAAATATATTGAAATATTTTCTTGTTATTCCAGAAAAATATAAAACAGAGCTGTTACAATTGTTACATAACTGTAAACTACTAAAGTCCTATTATGTGATAAGCTAACTTTTGTAGAAAATAATAGAAAATTCACTAATTACTAGTTTATAAGCTCACATATTGGGGAAAGGTAGTGTTTTATGGTTAAGAAGTTAGGCGCATGGATCGTATCTCTTCTATTAGTACTTACTCTTTTACCTGGACAAGCAAAAGCAAGCGAGAAAGAGAACTTAATCGCCACAGCAAAAAAATACATAGGTATAAAGTACACTTGGGGTGGAACTTCCCCATCAACCGGATTTGATTGTTCTGGTTTTAACTCATATGTATTTAAGCAATACGACGTTAAACTTGCTCGAACAGCAGCTGAGCAATATAAAGGTGGAACTTCCGTTAAGAAAGCGGATCTAGAGCAAGGTGACTTGGTTTTCTTTGCCACAACAAGCTCTGGCGCATCCCACTCAGGTATATATGTAGGAGATGGGAATTTCATTCATGCTTCTTCATCAAAAGGAGTTATGATTTCTTCTGTAAGTGATCCTTATTACTGGGGTTCTCGTTATCTAGGAGCACGTCGTTACTTAGAAGAAGATAAAGTTGCATCACTTGCTGTTCTTCCAAAAGGACAATACCATGATGTACCGAATACATACTGGGCTTACACGCCTATCACGAATTTAAGCAAAAAGAATGTTATGAGCGGCTATCAATACAGCCAATTTAAGCCAACTCAATCGGTAACTCGTGCAGAAGCAGCTGCGATGGTTGCAAACGCACTTAAGATCGACGCTTCAACAAAAATGAGCCACTTCCGTGATGTAAAGACTTCTCACTGGGCAGTTGGATCGATCAACGCAGTAAAAGAAGCTGGAATTATCTCTGGTTATCCAGATGGTTCATTCAAACCGAACAAAGAAATGACTCGTGAAGAGATCGCAGCTTTAATTACAAAGACATTTGCTTTAAAAGATAAAGAAGCAACCACATCATTTGCGGATGTAAAAGAAGGTTACTGGGCATACAATGCGATTCAACAATTGAATGCAAACAACTTAGTGTCAGGTTATACAGACAACACATTCAAACCGCTGAACAAAACATCACGCGCTGAGTTCTCCGCATTCCTTTACAGAGCAATTACTACTGTACCCGTTAAATAAGACGAAGCCACCTGGAAAAAAGTTTCAGGTGGCTTCTATTTTTTTACATAATATTTGAAAAGCTGCTCTCCTTTAGTTGGAGAACAGCTTTTTTTAGTTGCTTTCTTCAATTGTTCTTGCAAGAAACACTGCCATTTCGGATCGTGTTACAGGATGGTTCGGTTTGAACGTGCCATCGTTATAGCCATTTGCAATAGATGCGGCAGAAAATCGTTGTACAGCGTTATATGCATAAAAGTCTGATTTGATGTCTTTGAAAGATTTTGCTGAACCTGTTGTTTCTTTTAATTTGTAAGCTCGATCGAGTAGAGCGATGACTTCACCGCGTGAGATGGTTTGCATTGGTTTGAATGTGCCGTCTGAGAAACCAGTTGCTAGCCCTTTTTCAGACATCGTTGCTACATAACCAGAAGCAAAGTAGCTACTTTTCACATCAGGATAACGCGTCGCTCGTGGTGTTCCATCTAATTTTAATGCACGCCCGATCATAGATACAGCTTCTCCACGGGTTATCGGTTTTAGTGGATAAAACTTGCCGTCCGGATACCCAGAGAGAATGTGATTTGCATTTAGTTCATACACATATTTGCTGTACCAATCAGAAGATTTGAAATCAGGAAACACACCGTAAACTTTTGTTTCAATTGCTGACTTACTAGATTCTAATCCACCATCATTAACCGCAGTCACTTCATATTTATAGAATCCTGGTTTAATAGACTCGCTAAATGAAGGCTGAGAAACTGTGGATGAGATTTTTACGCCGTCTCTATAGATGTTATAACCCCTGATTTCTTCGTTTGTAGCGATTGCTGACCAATTTAACTGAACTTTTCCGTTTGATAGAATTTTATAGGTTAAGTTCTTTGGTGCTTTTGGCTGTTGTATGCGTTTTGGTGCTTGAATTAAGCCATATCCATAATTCACATCCCGCCCCGGTGCTCCAAGGTCTTTAGCTTGTGTGTTGATTTTCGTGCGTAATTCTTGAGCAGTTAGGTTCGGATACGCTTCTTTATATAGCGAGTAAATGGCAGTCACGTATGGCGTTGCCATTGAAGTTCCGGTTTGGAATTCATAATTGTTCTGAATGAACGTACTGTAAATGTTTACACCTGGTGCTACGATCTCAAGTTCAGGACCTGAGCCTGAAAAATTCGGATGCTTGTCATATTGATCGATCGCTCCAACCGCTACTACACTTTCATATTTTGCTGGAAACATTACCGCCTGATCTTCGCTAAATGTCGTGTCCGTGTGGTTACCCGATGCTGCAACAATATGCAGACCTTTCTTATGAGCTTCATCCACCGCAAGTCTTAAAGCTTTTGATCCTTCCTCGCTAGATAGACTTAGGTTAATAATGTTTAGTTTATTTTGTACAGCCCATTCAATTCCGTTGATGATCTGTGAATGAAGACCGACTCCATTTTTATCTAAAACTTTAATTGCGTAGAGTTCTACTTGTGGTGAAAGACCTTTAATGCCAAAATCGTTGTCTTGTGCGGCAATTATGCCTGCTACGTGTGTGCCATGACCGTTATCATCATTATAAGTTGATGCTCCAGGTATGAAAGATGCACCACCCGCTATCTTTAGATCTTCATGTTTGGTGTCAATTCCCGTATCAAGAACCCCTACTTTTACTCCCTTACCACTATAGTAAGAAGTGTTTTGATCGGTTATAGGTGGAAAGTTGAGTTTTGCTAGATATGGATTTATGTATTGTTCTTCAGTCTGTACAGTTTTGTCCTGTTCAACGAAGCGAACGCTCGGAAATTGTGAAAGCTTGTACGCAGCTTCTTCAGTAAGGATTGTGGAAACTGCAGAAATGCTCTCTAGTTTTCCTTTGATAGGAGCACCGTAAGATTGGAGTAACTCTTCATCAATGCCGTTTTGAAAGACTACTATGTAAGCGTGTTTTGCAGATTGTGTTACCGATGCAGCTGTTTCTTTATCGGTATGGGTAGCTGCATGGGTTTGCCACGGTAATGAAACAATTGGTGCGATCAGGGAAGCAGATATGAAAACAGCCCCTATTTTCCATTTGATATTGAGCATATGAATCCCCCTATAGAAGTAAATGGTGACAAAGTAGAAATTGTTTGGGGTCAGACCCCTTTCTTAACTATCGGTTTTTTTGACTAGTAAATCAATAGCAGGAAATAAGAAGTTTTGTCGAAGCTGTCAAATTGAAATAAAAGAAGTCCACATGGAAAGGACGCTGCGCGTCCTTTCCATGTGGACAAAATGAAGATTTGTATTTGTTTGGGGTCAGAGCCCTACTTGTTTTGTAGATACGTGAAATAATCTTTGATGCCGAGGTGGATCTGGTAGGCGGCTTTCTTTCTCCATGTATCAGATGCCAGTTTAAGAGCATCCGATTTATGATCGATGAAACCCAGTTCTACTAAAGAACTCGCCATCTTGTTTTGATTTTTGATGACATAGAAGTTTGCTTCTTTTACACCACGATTATTCATTTCCAGTTCAGGAATCAGTAGTCGCGTTTGAATAAATGTAGCTAGCTTCTTATTATCTGCGCTTTTTTTGTTATCTTCGTTGTAATACGTCTCTGTTCCGTTAGCCGATCCATTAAAGGCGTTGGCATGAACCGAAAGGAAAACTTCTCCGTTTGCATCATTTGCAATCGTTACACGCTTTTCTAACGCATGGAATATATCCGTATCACGCGTCATAACAACTTTCGCGCCAGCTTCTTCAAGATAATCACGAAGTAACTTTGACGTAATCAACGTAATGTCCTTCTCTTTCAATCCATAACCTAGTGCACCTGGATCTGTTCCACCATGGCCAGGATCAATGACGACAATCCTACCTTTTAAAGGATTAGAAGGGTCTACAGGAGTTGTCGTTCCATAACTAAGATACCCACCATGTACGTAACCTGTCAGTGACGAACCTTTAACATATGCCCATCCATTTGATAGTTTCGTATAAACATCCACCATTGTGCCGTATCGCAGCATTCCTACTGCAGAATTGCTAGCATCAGGACCTGTTCTTACATTCAAGAAATCTGCGGTCACTTGAGCTTGAGCGATCGGATTGGTAGTTGGCGGTGGTGGCGGTTCAGGCTTAGGCTCTGCTGGCTTACTTCTAAACTCTGGATTTAATACCCGAGCTAGCATAAGCGCAAAATCTGCACGCATGATATAATCTTTTGGACCAAATTTTCCGTTCGGATATCCTCCAACAATACCAGCTGTTGCTAGTTTGTTGATTGGAACATATGTAGGCGAACTTTTTGGTACATCAGTAAATGATAGGTTGCTTGTTTCCTTGAAAGTCCAAGCTCTCGATAAAATCGAAGCCATCTGCTCGCGTGTAAGTTTATCACTTACACCAAAGTAACCATTCCCATAACCCGACAGAATGTTATCATTGCTCATATCCTGAATGTAACCTGAAGCATAGTGACCTTTTGGAACATCACGATATTCCGTTTGTCTGTACCCTCCCTTTAAATGAAGAGCACGTCCGATCATAGAAGCCGCTTCTGAACGTGTTACGTAACTACCAGGCTTGAACGTACCATCCGTGTAACCGCTAAGAATTTTCTTGTTGGCCAAATACATAACTTCATCGTAAGCTCGATGACTTTTTGACACATCAGGAAAAGACGCAGCAGAAACTGACGCAGGTGATGAGAAGCAAAGTACAGTCATCAGCATGATTAGCCATGCGACGACACCTTTCTTGCTTATCATCCAAATTCCTCCTAATATTGTAATTTATTTATAGTTTAACAGTTCCTTCCAAAAGGGTATATACTTAGTTTGTACTAAAATAGATCATTTTCTTTGTAGAAATAAGTAGAACCATTAGTAAGGATGTAATATTTTGGAGGAGGACTATTTCCTATATCAAAATTAATATCGGTCACAATTTGTCTAATTTTAGCTAAAAAAATAAAAGGACAGAAATCTGCCCTTTTTAAATCAGCATATTTGTTATTATTAAACGATAACTGCCACTGTATCGTTTACGACGGTAATTCGTTTACTTTCGGTAGTTACTTCCGACTCAGAGTCAAAACTTAGCTCGGTAAAAAAGCAAAATCTTGAAGCTGGATACGGGTATGATAGTTGGTTAAGATCAAGTCCTAGGGCCTCTACCACTTCTTTAATACTCTCATCAGCCGCATTTTCTAATTCGCGATTTACAACGTCTTCCATGTTCTCATAAGCTGTCATTCTTGAGATAGATGTTCCCATACGATAATAAGTAAACTTGATTCCGATTTTGTCCATGTAAGCTACCACCCCTGTTACGAATAAATTATAATATTAATTACATTATTAGAATTATCTCACAATAATTGATTTTTGAGTTAATTATTCATACGTCTTATATCGTCCTATCCTTTTAAACGTTCACTACATTTTTTTAAAACAATTGTGAACATGATAGAAATCTGCGCTAGTTTTCAAGCAACCTTATAAAAAATTCCTACAAAAAAAGCTCTGAACCAAAGGTCCAAAGCTTTCTATTATTTAACTGATTGATTGCGCCAAAGTTCAACGAGATTCCCGAATATCACATCATCTGATATCCCGAGATGCTCAATACTTTTATCATAGAGTGGTTTACACGTTTCTACAGAAACAGACTGTCTCGACTCAATATCATAGCATGTTCCGTTTTCTAACTTTAGATCATAGGCGGCTTTGTAATAGTATTTATCCGTTTTAACTGAACCATAACGAAATACAACAGAGCTTTCTTGATCATCTAACAAGTTTTGGCCCATGTGATGGTAGTTGTCTTTATTCATTCCAAAAAGATGCAGCAACGTTGGCATAATATCTACTTGTCCGCCTGCTTTGTTTATTTCTTTTCCATCAACACCTGGTACATGCATGAACAATGGTATGCCATCCTTTACTTCAAGCTCACCAAGTTTATCTGCTTTTGTGTTAGCAAATAGGGTTGAGCCCGTATTCGCCTGCATATATCCGCTATCATGATCACCATAAAAGACAACGACTGAGTTTTCCCATAAGCCTTCTTTTTTCAATTTCTCTATAAAAGTTCCAACTGCCTGATCAACATAATGAACAGACTGAAGATAGTTTCGAAGGTTTACATCGCCTACATCATCAATGTCCAAGTTTTGATACTGAGCTGGCATCGTGTAAGGATAATGTGAAGTCAAGGCAATTAAAAATGAATAAAATGGATCTTCGCCTTCCTTCATAATATCAACGGATTGCGTGAAGAAAGATTCATCTCCTAAAGACCAGCCGATCTGCTCACCCTTTTTAAAATCTTCAATACTATGAAACTCATTGAATCCGAGGTTTGGATAGACGATGTAACGATTCCAAAACCCAGGTTTGTATGCATGATAGGCTGCTGTGTCATATCCGTTCTCTTTCATAATGAGCGGCAGCGAATCATACTCGTTACGGGGAAACCTTACATATGCTGAACCTGTTGCAAGCGGATAGAAGGATGTATTCGCTGCAAACTCCGCATCCGATGTACGTCCACTCGCTGTTTGATGATGGATATCACTAAAATAGAGTGATTCTTTTTTTAACTTATTCAAGTTTGGCGTAATCTCTTGTCCGTTTACTTTTTTATCGATAACATAGCTTTGGTAAGCCTCCAGTTGAACCATAATTAGGTTCTTCCCTGCTGCTTTTTTTTCGTAAACTGTTTGAACAGCAGGTTCCTTATTTTTATCCCGGAACCAAGCTTGAGCGTCTTTGCGATCTTTCGCACTGACTTCCTTCTTATTTAATACATACTCATCTAAGTACTTATACGTATCAAATCCATGAAAACCGAACAATCCTGTTACTTCGTATACCCGCATGCTCGATAACGTCTTATCAAAAAGGTAAGCTCCTCCCTTTTCAACGAAATCGTGAAGTGGATAGAAGAACAGCCACGCTCCAGCAGCACCAGCAACTAAACCTGTTGCAAGACGAAGAGCAGGGTTTGCGTTTTTGTTATGTGGAATTTTTTTATAAAGTACTACTAAGAGTACTGTGAAAATCAGAACATCACCGAACAATAAGAAATCTTTCCAAGTAAAAAGATCACCAACCGAACTGCCGAGTGAGCTCATCTGTTTTATTTGTAATAATACGGCGCTCGAGATCAAGTCCTCGAAATATCTGAAATAAATCGCATCTGCTAGGATAATGAATGAAAGTATAAAATCTACGATGATGAGGGCAATCAATTGCTTTCTGAGTTTCAGAAAAATTGTCCAGAATGAAGCTAATATGATCGCTCCGAATGAAACGAGCAGAATCCCTTCTCTTAGTGGTGAGAAAGAAGCATCATTCACAAAGAAGTTAAACAATCGTTTAAACATTTCAATGATTCCGTATTGCGAGAAAAGGGTATCAGACTGATTAGAAAACCATGTTAATTTCCAGCCGATGAGGATAACAAACATACTATAAATGAGAAGAGATATGCTTAACGACTTTATTTGCTTTTTCATCTTAGCCACCTTTACAATTACTTTTAATATAGAACCATTATGTAAATGCTACTATTTTTGAACACATTTTTCAATGTTATCCATCCTATTCCCTATTTTTCCAAATCTATATCTTAAATTGTTCTAACGTTTGTACCTTTTTGTGGGGATAATGATGACATGATTTCATTTATTCAACGTGTTGTTGTACGCTAATACAAGAAAGACTCACAAGGAGATCATTAACTAATGAAAAGAATCACTCTACTATTAGTTGCAGCATTTTTAATTGGTGTTAGTTACGCAGTATATGAACAAACAGTTGCTGAAAAACAAAATGTACAGAACGATTTCCCCACTATTAATATGAAAGTAGCGAAAGCAAAAGATGAAGTAAGCATTTCAGATGTTCCGTTGATTATGCAAAAACCCGAGTTAGATAGAGGCTGTGAAGTCACTTCACTAGCGATGCTGCTTCAATATGCTGGCGTGGACGTTGGAAAGATGGAACTAGCCAAAGAAATAAAAAAAGACAACACACCTTATAAAAATGACAACGGTACTTATTATTACGGCAATCCGAACGAAGGTTTTGTTGGTGATATCTACACTTTTGATAAGATGGGTTATGGCGTCTATCATGGTCCTGTGGCTGATTTAGCAGAAAAGTATTTGCCCGGTAAGGTCAGTGATTTAAGTGGACAATCTTTTGAGGAAGCAGTGCTACAGCCTTTATCCGATGAAAAACCGGTGTGGGTCATCATAAACGCAAAATATCAAAAACTTCCGGAGTCAGAGTTCCGTAAATGGAACACGCCGACAGGAGAAGTGGAAATTACTTGGAATGAACACTCTGTGGTCGTCACTGGGTATGATGATGAATTTATTTACTTTAATGATCCGCTTGGTGTAGAAACAAAAGCAGCTCGTAGTGGTTTCGAGGAAGCCTGGGTGCAGATGGGTGCGCAGGCGATAACGATAAAATAACGATCGGGGTCAGACCCCCTACAAATATAAATAGCTGATTTGTATTTGTGAGGTGGACAATTAATTTAGTTCAAATAAAAAAACCTAAGTAGCCAAAAAGCCACTTCGGTTTTTTTATGATCTATCCCCATTTTACCATTTAAATGTTTTTACAATTTTTTGAAACTGTTATGTTCTCTCCTTCGTCTTACCTTCAAGTAAACATAGAGGAGGAGAATGATACGGTTAAAAAAATGTTTAGCTATGATATTTGCATTTGTACTTATTGCTACGATGATTCATCCAACAAAAACGAATGCAGCTACTTCAAAATCCATCAAAGTGTACATGGATGGAGGCAAACTTCATTTTCAAACATCACCGATTATTAAAAACAACCGTACTTTTGTAGAAATGAGACCGATTTTTGAAACTGCAGGTATCAAGCTGTACTGGGATCAAAACACTCAAACGGTTACAGGGAAAAAAGAAGTAACAACGATTAAACTCCAAATTTGAAATAAAACAGCCTATATTAACGGAAAAGCCGTTCAGTTAGATGCAGCACCTTTTGCAAAAAACAACTACACATTCGTCCCATTACGTTTCATAGGTGAAGCGACGGGATATAAGGTTGACTGGCATAAGACATTTAATCTGATCCATATTCACGAAAATCTTGAATTTGTTGAGGATCGCGCTTTTACAAAAGAACAATTAAAGGAAAACATGCTTGAAACACTTAAAGAAGGAAAATTTCCAGATTTCCCAGTTGGATTAAACGATGGGGTGGGTGTACTTTTAGATGAAGCTGGGGCACCTAAGATTTTCAGACCAGGTATTCATGAGACAGAGAAACTTGAAGAGTGGATGTATGGAGATTATTGGTTAGTATTTAAAAATGGCAACGTTAACGCGATTAAGGTCGAGCCTACACGTGCAACAATTACTATAGATGATGTTATTAACGCGCTTGGTCCTGCCGAAAACGTATACGAACATGATGTTTCAGGAAATATGATCTATGCCTACTATGAAGGATTGAATATGTATGAATTTATGTACAATAAAGAAAAAGTTATATCCATTACTTTGAAACGATGGACTTCCTTTTAATAAGGAAAGCATTTAAAAAAAAACAGCCATGAATGTTTATACATTCCGATAGCTGGTTTTTTTAATAGGTCTATTCCGGTAGATGAGACTGGCAAGAAGTATGGCTGTAGTCCCACCGGTAATATCAATGACTACATCTTCAACATGTGGCGTGCGATTTTCTGTGAAGTTTTGATGAGTTTCATCAAACGCTGCATAGCTTGCTACAAGTACGAAAGCGATGGCGGCTGACTTCCACGTTCTGTTTCCACTTATGCGTAAAGCACGGAAAGAGAAAAACCCGAGTGCAAAGAAAACGGTAAAGTGAGCTCCTTTACGAATAAAAAACTCTATAAAACTTGCTGCTCCTCGCGCTTCAACACTAACTTCAGAACCCGCATAATGGATTTTTACGTCACTGAAGTTTTTTTCGACTTTTTCTAAATCTACATATTTACCAATCTCAGGTCGAACATCTTGCTTTTGATATGGCTGAGACGATGAATAGAAAACACCTATAACAATCAATAGAACAGGAATCCACTGATATAATTTTAATTTCAATGCAAAAACTCCTTTATCCTTCGTAATTGTTCATTATACAGCATAACCAGATCTTTATGAAGAAGACCCATAAACTCACAAAAAAAAGCATCAGTTTATTAAACTGACACTTTAGAGAAGTAATTAATTTACATTGTGTAAATCAACAAGTTCATATGTAAGCTGTGTTTTGTTCTCTTTCCAGTTGATTTCAATCACTTTTCCTTTACCTGAGGGTTGTGACTTCTCTGTTTTTTGTACGTTTTGAATGTTGTTCAAAACGTATAAGTGGTATCCCTCGAGCTCTAGTTTAAACGTATTTCCTTCTAAACGTTTTTCCGTCCCGTTCGTTAAGATGCTCGTATGCATGTTAAAAGGCATGTTCATTTTGAAACACTCTCCCTCTTATTCTTACCTCTATTTTAAAAGAAGTTCAGAAGTTCGTCTAATGAAATAAAAAAGCTTGAAGAGAAGTAATTCGTTCTCTCCAAGCTTGGTAGCTATTTATCGTGCTGTTTTTCTAAATTTGAATACAAATCCGATGATAAAGGAAACAATCGTCATGATGAACATGGCAGTTGTAATGGTAGTCACACCAGAATTGATGTTGAGTGCATGATAAACTTGTACACAAATTCCGAATGGAACAGCGAAGAACAAGAATAACATACCGAAGACTGCATTCTTCGTATTATAAAGCTCTGTTTTGTGTGCAATGTCTAAAACTTTTAAACTTAAAATCCAAAAGGCACTAGTAATCGACCAGAATAGAAGTATGGAAGAAATAAATGAAGTTGAAGTCAGTCCCATAATTCGTTCAAAGAACAAATTAATATTCCCCCATACCATCACTGTTTGATAGAGTCCTAAAGCAAAAAGCGCCGACAGAAATGTAAATGCAAATCCAAAACCCGATGTAATATGTTTCACCCCAAATATACTCTCCTTCCCCAATTCCGATAAAACGAAACATGATTTTCAAATTATTTTACAATATTTTTTAGAAAATTTAAACCCTTTTGTGCACTTTTGAAAAAATTTACATAATTGTGAGGGGTCAGACTAGGGGTCTGACCCCTCACAATTACACTTTTGCTAATTTTGTTTATTCCAGAAAGACATTCTACATAATAACTTATTGCGTGTATTTTTAGGTTTACTCTTTTGTAATAAATGGAATATAATGGTTAGGTTTTACGTTGCCCTTTTAAATGCGCATTCGAAAACACTATTTAATGATGAAAGGAGTAAAGTTTAATGGATCATACTCAGGGAGGCACAAGTTATTCTAGCGATAGGATGCTTGATAGTGGTGAACAAGCTAAACTCGGTGAATTTGTAGGAGAAAAAAAGAGAGACTTTTACTTTAGTAAGTGGCAGAAAGACAATAGTTGGAACTGGGCAGCCTTCTTTTTACCCCTTTTTTGGTTAGGATATCGAAAAATGCTCAAGCCTGTTATTTACATCCTTCTTGGTTTTTTAGTAATTGACATTATCATTTTATTTCTTGGTATTGATGGGGCAGCGATCAGTAGAGGATTAGGATATGGACTTGCCGGTGCTCTAGGGATAACAGGTAATATGTTTTATAGAAAGCACGCTGAAAAACAAGTACAAGAAGTCAATCAGCTTTCTATCAGCGAAGAGGAGAAGATGCACGAACTTCGCAAACGTGGCGGCACAAGTAGGAAAGGTGCTTTCTTAGCTGTTTTAATGTTTATTGGTTATTTAGCTATTACCCTAGTATTGACACTTACTTTAGCATAAATTATCTACATAAAAGATAACTGAAATATAGAGTTATCTTTTTTGTTTAGTCAGTATTACAGTTTTTGATGGTTAAATATCGAAAATAGGAATAAACAAAAGTGTCGCAACGAATATTCGTTGCGACACTTTTGTTAGATTAAAAAATATTCAATTCACGAAAAAATCTTTTCTTTTTTGTGTATGATTTGATTAAGATTCGTCTCTAATAATGCTGCTTTATTTAGAATTCCTTTTTCAAATTGCTCAATTGTTGTTTGATCTCCGTTACTTTTAACCGGTTCAATATCAAGAATTTCTTCAAGTTGTATACGGTGCAATTGTTCTTCTGTATCTTGATTTAAACTTCTCAAGTAAATAAAAGTATCCATATCGCGATAGTTCAGTTCAATTTCAATGGCTAGTTGGTCATTCGTGTATAAGAAGGTTGTCTTCCAACTCCCATCTGTATCAACCGGTTCAGAAAATCCATAATCACGTATTAAATAGTCAAAACTTTCTTCGGTAATCGATGAGAATAAATTCATGGTTACACCTCCGTTAAAAATGTTCTACTCTATTGATGTTTCATTTAGTTTACCTGACTTCAATCCATAAAGATAATACTTATTATTTCTCTCTGCTGATACATTCTCCTCTTTTTCCTTAAATAAAACAAAAAACCACCATGGAAAGAACACGGCTGATGCCGTGTTCTTTCCTGGTGGACAAAATTGTTGTTTTGTATTTGTTTGGGGTCAGACCCCTTTTATTCTGCTACTTTGGTTACGCGTCCTTCGATCTTCGCATCCACTGTACCCGTTTTCTTCACGTAATTGATTAACGCATCCAAGTCTGTGATATTAACTGTAGGTTTTTTACCAGCTTTTAGCACAGTGAATCCATCTCCACCTGTTGCCATAAAGTTGTTAACTGTTACAGTGTAAGTAGCTCCTTTATCAAGTTCTTTACCGTCAGCAAGTTTAACTTCTTTTACTTGTCCAGTCACTTTACCGTCAGTACCTGTTTTAGAAGAGTACTTAACCGTTAGACCTGATACTTGAAGAATCTTTGCAGCACCTGTAGACCATTGTTGATTCAATAAGTCATACACTTGTTGTCCTGTTAGCTCCATCGTTACAAGGTCGTTACCGAATGGTTGAACGTTAAATAGTTCACCCCATGTGATGTCACCAGCGTCTACGCTGTCACGTACGCCACCTGAGTTCATGAATGCTAACTGTGTTCCTGTTTGAGCAGTCATCGAGTCAGCGATCAAGTTACCCATTGCGCTTTCTCCGTGCTCATTCATCTCTTTGCTGATTCCAGCTGTTGTTTTTCCAATAACAGCATCAAGTCTATCTTTTACTTTATTGTAAGCTGCATCAACCATCGCTTTAATCTCAGCATCTGGTGTGATACCTTCATGAACTGTATTTACAATTTCAGCAGATTTCTTAACGATGTCACCTGTTTTCCAATTGATAAGAAGGTCGACATCAGAGAATGCTGTTCCTGAAGAATACGATTGGACAACTAGTTTACGATCTACTACCGCGTTCGTGTACTTATGGTTATGTCCAGCATAAACGATATCTACTTCGTCATCCATCTTCTCGATCATATCGATCAGCTCACCAGATGCACCTGTTCCATCTGTATTTGAGATCGCAGGTTTGTGTGCAAGAACAACAATCGCTTCAACACCTAGTTCTTTAAGCTCTGCTGCATATTTATTGATCGCTTCAGTTTCATCTGTAAACTTAACACCTTTTACTCCACTTGGAATAACAATACTTGGCGTTTCAGTTGTAACTACACCGATGAACCCAACAGGTACGCCTTCAACTTCTTTAACTACGTACGGATCTAAGATTGGTTTTTTAGTAAACTCGTCAACTACGTTTGCCGCTACATAATCAAATTTTGCACCAGCAAAATCTCCTGTTGCCTCATGCTTACCACCAAAGATTAAGCGTTTCATCTCTTCTACGCCTTCGTCAAACTCATGGTTTCCTAGTGTTCCAACATCAAAGCCTAGTTTGTTAAAGATCTCAATCGTAGGCTCGTCCTGTAGCAGAGCAGATGCAGGAGAACTTGCTCCAACCGCGTCACCAGCATGAACTAACAATGTGTTCTCTGGATTCTCTGCTTCATGTTTCTTTAGGTAAGCAGCTAAATATTCAGCGCCACCTGCCATTTTATCTCCAACTTTTTTATATGTGTTAATCTGACCGTGGAAGTCATTCAATCCTAATAATTGAGCAGAAATGAGCGAGCTATCAAGTAAGTTGTAGATAACCGCCGCACCTTCAGCACGATTTGTTATGTCTTGTGGCGCTAATAGATTTCCAGCTTTACCGTTGATCAGTCCGTTTTGTACACCGACTGCAACTACTTCCTTCGCCCATGAACTTACTTTGTCCATATCAGCAAAGTCAGGAGTCTCACCTGCTTCTAATTTAACGTCCATCCCATATTCATAAGCTCTTACAAGCATGGCGATCATTTCTTCACGAGTTAACGTTTTAGTAGGTTCTAGTTTAGTAGGAGTCGTTCCTTTTACTAGACCAGCTTCATAAGCTGCTGCAATGTCGTTTGCTGCCCAAGCAGGTACATCTGTAAACGGTGTCTTTTTCGTTGCTTCAGGTAGATCTAACGCACGCGCAATAATAGAAATAAACTGTGCACGAGTAAGTTTCTGTTCTGGAGCAAACTTGTTGCCGCCAACACCTGATACTAGGCCTTCATTAGCTAGTTCATGGATAACTGTATATGCCCAATGCTTCTCAGAAACATCAGAAAACTTGATCGTTTCCTTTGCACTTACTACGTCTTTCCAAGTGATAGGTGTTGCTAGTACTGAAAGAGCCATAGTGGTTGCTAACATCGTACGGCTTACTTTCGAAATTGATTTTTTCGCCATGCTTATCCCCCATTTGACACAATATTTTGTACTTCCAAAGTTTATTATATATTTACAAAACAATAATGGAAGTCTTTTTTTGTAATTTATTTGTTAATATACTAATTTTAGTTAATAAGATTATTGGAAGATTTTTTATTATATTCATCTAGTAGATATTTTAAATTTCACTTTTAAATCTACCTCATTATGGTAAAATCGAATTTGCAGTAAATATTTGTCGAAATTATGCTCAAATACCAACTTTTATAAAATGAGGGGAATAAATGGTCTTTAGTAATCTCGTTTTTTTATTCATGTTTTTGCCTATTGTTCTAGCAGCCTATTTTCTGCTGCCAAAAATGTTTAAAAACTTTGTATTGTTGCTTGCTAGTCTTATTTTTTACGCGTGGGGCGAGCCAAAATATGTAATACTAATGCTTTTTTCTATACTTATGAACTATCTGTTCGGTTTGATGGTCCACAAGTATCGCAACCAGTTAAAACACAAGAAAATGGTTATCGCACTATCTGTTATTGCTAATATTGGTCTACTCGGCTACTACAAATACAGCAACTTCTTCATTGAGAATTTGAACAATGTGTTTGGTTTAAACATCTCCAACGAACCGTTGCCATTGCCGATCGGAATTTCTTTTTTCACGTTCCAGGCGATGAGTTATGTGATTGATGTTTACCGTCGTGACGCTGCTGTCCAAACTAACGTATTTGACCTGGCTCTCTATATCGCCCTCTTTCCACAGCTCGTGGCAGGTCCAATCGTTCGATACAATACGGTCGCTGAGGAAATTAAGAAACGCGTGCATAGCATTGAACTGTTTTCTGAAGGGGTTCGACGCTTTATTATCGGTCTCTCTAAAAAAGTACTTATTGCAAATCCGATGGGTGAACTTGCAGACACCCTTTTTGCCATGAACCCCGGAGACATGAGTTCTGGAACGGCTTGGCTAGGAATCATCGCCTACACGCTCCAAATCTATTTTGATTTCTCTGGATATAGCGACATGGCAATTGGTCTCGGTAAGATGTTTGGTTTTAACTTCTTAGAAAACTTTAACTATCCTTACATTTCACGAAGCGTTTCAGAGTTCTGGAGAAGATGGCACATTTCATTAAGTTCCTGGTTCCGTGATTATGTATATATTCCATTAGGCGGAAACCGAAAAGGACCTTGGAAAACATACCGAAACCTGCTTATCGTATGGACGATTACGGGCTTTTGGCACGGTGCCAGCTGGACTTTCATGGCGTGGGGCTTTTACTACGGAATCATTATCAGTCTTGAACGACTCGGTCTGAGTAAGTTTTTAGAAAAATTGTGGAGTCCGATTCAACACGTTTATGTACTCTTAATCGTCATGATCGGTTGGGTATTCTTCCGTGCTGATAGCTTTGATTACTCATTCAACTTCATTCAAACATTGTTTGGAATGAACGGAACACAAGCTCTTGATAACTCAACATTCCTTTATTTGAATGATTATGGTTATGTGTTTATTTTAGGTATCCTTTTCAGTATGCCAGTTATGGATTGGCTGAGAAAAATGTTATACCGTGAAAATAGTTTTATCGGTAGATGGGCCGTTCCGATCGTGAGTCCAGTTGTTTATATGGCTTTACTTGTATTTGTAACCATGTTCCTAGTGAACTCAACTTATAATCCATTTATCTACTTCCGATTCTAAAGACGTGAGGAGGGAAAAAATATGAAAACAATCAGCAACGTCGTACTTTCCGTTTGTTTTTTAGCATTCGTGTTTGGTATGGCACTCAAGATGGAGTATACAGAAGATCGCGCTGAATCTTATTATGAGAACCGCGTGCTTGCAAATGAACCGGAAGTGAAGATTCAAAATTTAGCCGATGGCACGTTTGCCAAAGAATATGAAAGTTACTTTAGCGACCAGTTTATCAATCGTGATGAATGGATCAAGATGTACTTAAACTGGCAGAAGATGACGAATCAAACGTATATTTATAAATACTTAATTACAGATGACCGCTGGGTTTTCCCTGAACCTGTTTCAAAGTTTGCCAAACCAAGCTACGATAAAACGATTCAATCGATGAAAGATCTCAATAAATTTACGGCTGAGCGAAATATTGAACTGTTCTACTTTTCGCTGCCAGATCGAAAAAATATTCTGGACATCCCTTATCCGTCATATACAGGACCAAACCTGGCAGAGACGAACAAAAACTATGTACTATCTAACTTGCCTATAGAACCTATGCATGTTGTTGATGTATCAGAATCATTCAAGGAAAAATATGATCAAAATGAATTAAAGAAGCTGTTCTATGTAACCGATCACCATTGGAACACAGTTGGTGCATTTGAAGGTTATAGTTTTGTGCGTAACTATCTAGCCAAAGAATCGTCTAACTTTACGGATGGCAAAGTGGATGAGGAACAATATGATATGAAGTGTTTCGACGAGAAGAAGTTTATGGGCGGTTACAACAAGCAGTTATACGGAATGATCGATTTAAACCGCGATAAAATCTGTCATATGGTATCAAAAGAATACGATATTTCTAGCTTTGAAGTATACACCGGTCCTGTTGCTAAAGAAACAAAGACAGACTGGAAAAAAGTTTATGGAAAAGCGTTAAATGAAGAAGAAGAGCTGGTAGATTATTCTGGAGTGTTTACAGGAGACTGGCGTGAATTAAACATTATCAACCCTGCCAAAAAAGAAGAGGGTAAGCGTGCATTAGTGATCAAAGATTCCTATGCTAATCCGTTGACCCAATTAGTGAGTCAGCATTATTACCAAACAACGTTTTATGATATGCGTTATAACATGGACCGTACCGTGTATGACTTCATAGAAAAAAATGAATTTGACACGGTCATCTTTTTATACAACAACGCAAACATGTTTTCTCTCATGTATGACTTCGATCTTTCTGAAAAAGCAGAGCGTGAGAAAAAAGAAAAAGAGCAAAATAAAAAGAAAGAAGATCAAGTCTATTAAATGCGTAAAAGCCCTGCCGATTGGCAGGGCTTTATTTATAGTGGTGAGGTGATGTCTTGCGTTGCCAGTAACTCATTAACAATCGGTATATCTACCGGATTCATGTTAGGTGGCAGTTTGTGAAGGGGGAAAAATTGGAGAGCGGATGTTTCCTTTTCATCAGGCATTAGAACGCCTTCGTAATTTCTACATACGTAGGCTGATACAACATTATAAACCTCATCTCCATGCGGATATTGATAATAAAATTCTGGACCCGAAAAGATGTTAAATAGAGAAATTTCATTTGCAGTCAATCCGGTCTCTTCAAACAGTTCTCTTTTCGCTGTTTCTTCTAACCCTTCTCCAGGTTCTATTGAGCCACCCGCTAAGCCCCACATGTGATTGTCCGTTCTTAATTGTAAAAGCAACTCGTTCTTATCGTTTAGTAGTAGCACACAAGCTCCCACCATGATGAGCGGCCGTGTTCCCACTACTTTTCTGAGTTCATGAATGTAGCCCATAGATAAATCACTCCTTTTTTCATCATAGACTTTTTAGACTTCTCTAAAAAAAGCATCATCCCTCTTCTGTTTTGTGACTTTTCGGACTGTGAAGTTTTATAGGGATATATTACGATGGAAATAATAATATAGACATAAAAGTTGAGGGTGAATGAATGAAGAAACGATGGTTATTATGTGGTGTGGTTACGGTGGTGTTGATGAGTATACTCGCAAAACCAGCAATAGCAGCTGATTTTCCGCGTCAGAAGCTGATCTCGAGTAAGTTTTTTAACGAATCTCAGATGATGATTGTAGAATCAAATGGCTGGGATACAAAATACGCGAAGCTTTCTACATACGAAAAAGTAAACGGTGTTTGGACGAAAGTGTTCAACGATATGCCTGCAATGATCGGTTATAACGGCTTTGCCCGAGTGATGAAAGAAGGCGGCGGCGCTTCTCCGAGCGGAATCTATAGCATGGGATTAGGATTTGGTTCTGTAGCAAAACCTGCTAACAGCAATTACCCTTATCGTGTCACCACTTCTTACGATTATTGGGTAGATGATGTTACGTCTCTTGATTACAACAAGTGGATCAATTATAGTGGTGATCCTACGAAACGATGGAAGTCATTTGAAAGGATGAATCACCCTCTATATAAGTATGGAGCAGTCATTAAATATAATGAAAATCCAATTGTAGCAGGTAAAGGAAGTGCTATCTTTCTTCATATGTGGAAGAGCTCTTCCTCAGCAACAGCAGGATGTGTAGCCGTATCAGAGACAAACATGAAAACCTTGTTAAGCTGGATGGATCCAAAGAAAAAACCACTCATGGTGATGGGGCCAACTTCTGAAGTCGATGGATATTTGTATGCGCGGAATGAGAAACTACCTGAAGTGGACGTAATGATTAACGGTGTGAAGCAGACCTTTGATCAACCTGCTGTATCCGTTGATAACCGTACACTTGCACCGTTTCGAGGCATAGGAGAAGCATTAGGTGCGAAGGTAGAATGGAATGCAGAAACCGAAACCGTAAAAGCAGTACGAAATGGTACTACGGTTGAGTTAAAGTACCTTTCGAATGTTGGAAAGATCAATGGCGAAAGCGTTCAGTTAGATACAGCTTTGATCAGTATCAATAACCGAATGGTCGTACCCGTGCGATTCTTCGCTGAAGCATTTGGAGCTGATGTGAAGTGGGATGCGTCAAGGAACTTAGTTGTAATTAACGATTGATATTGTGTGAATTTATGTGAAGACCAATATGGTAGTTTACGGGAGTGCAAGAGTGTGAATCAGGAAGTAAAAACCCTCCATGTCAGGGGATGTGTCCGCCTGACGTGGAGGGTTTTTACGTTTTGTATTTGTGTGGGGTCAGACCCCTAAAGTTCTGAACGTGTCTGGACGCTCCGTTGATTTGCCAAAGTAGTGCAGGATCGCTTCTGCGATTCTACGACTTGCTTCCCCATCGCCATAAGGGTTCGAAGCTTTTGACATTGCTTCATAAGCAGCATCATCGGTTAGCAATTCCTTCGCTAGTCCATAGATTGTCTCTTCGTCTGTTCCTGCAAGCTTCAGTGTACCTGCATCGATTCCTTCTGGACGTTCTGTAGTATCACGAAGCACAAGAACAGGAACGCCTAGTGAAGGTGCTTCCTCTTGTACACCACCACTGTCCGTTAGAATGATATGCGCACGTGATGCGAAGTTATGGAAATCTACCACTCCAAGCGGTTCGATTAAGTGAATACGGTTGTCATCCTTAAGGATCTCATCCGCTACTTCACGAACAGCTGGATTTAAATGTACCGGATATACCACTTGTACATCGTCATGCTCGTTCACTAAACGCTTAATCGCACGGAACATGTTACGCATAGGGTCACCTAAGTTTTCACGACGGTGAGCCGTTAGCAAGATCAATCGATCGTTTCCTAATTTATCGAGAACTTCATGTGTATAATCTTCTTTTACGGTCGTCTTCAATGCATCAATCGCTGTATTACCTGTTACATAGATGCTGTCGCCAGACTTGTTTTCGTTTAATAGGTTTCTAGCTGCAGTATCTGTTGGAGCAAAGTTTAAATCTGAAATAACACCCGTTAATTGACGGTTCATCTCTTCTGGGTACGGAGAGTATTTGTTCCACGTACGAAGGCCTGCTTCCACGTGTCCGACTGCGATTTTATTATAAAACGCTGCAAGACTCGCAACAAACGTTGTCGTCGTATCACCATGAACAAGAACGACGTCAGGCTTCACTTCTTTCATGATCTCATCTAGACCTTGAAGTGCACGAGTCGTTACGTCTATTAACGTTTGACGATCCTTCATGATGTTTAGATCATGGTCAGGTGTTACCCCAAAGATCTCTAGAACTTGATCAAGCATTTCACGGTGTTGTGCCGTAACCGTAACAATGGATTCGATCTGTTCGTTATATTTTTCTAACTCCAACACAAGTGGAGCCATCTTAATCGCTTCTGGTCTTGTACCGAAGATCGTCATTACTTTAACTTTTTCAGCCATTTAAAAATTCTCTCCTTTAATCAGGACATATGTATACCATTATGGGCGATTTACCCTCATTTCATGCTACTTCTTCATACGTATCCCGTCAATAGTTATCCTTTTCACAAACAAGAGCCTTACATATAATTCGTTAATAAGGCAGTTATTCCTATCGGTCGCTATAGATTTTGAAAGATTTCCCTTTCAAATGCCTTCAAATATAAAAAATCTGCCTCACTTAAAGGCAGATTTTGTTCATTCATTATTTGAACACATTATAAACATATTCTGACCATAATTTATAGCCTTCTTCATTTGGAACCAATTCATCTGTCACATATTTTTTGAGATCCTCTGAATCAACGTCTGGCCAAGCTTCCCAGTGATTGAGATACGAAATGCCTTTCTCTTTTGCATATGCCTCTAATGCACTTACTTGAGTCGCATACTTCACCGGTTTATAGATTGGATTGGATGGCTGTATGACGATGATTGCATCAGGATTCGTATAGCTGATATCATTGATCATTTTTCCTAATACATAGAGAGTATCATCAATCGTAACGCCCTCATTATCATTCATCAAAACAGGCTCAATAAGTACGACATCTGTTTTCTTTTTAACTAGCTCCGCATAGCTATCTTGACTAGTTAACTCTAAGCTATTGAATTTCCCAAAGCTCGTCGTTTCAACGGTCACATCTTTACCGTACGCCTCGTTCATTTTTGCAGTAAAAAGTGTAGCCCAATTGCCTGCTTCCGAAGTCGTTAAAGATGATCCGACAAGCGTAAGATTCAAGCTTTCACCGGCAATTTTTTTCTTGTTATATAGTTCAGCAATCCCAGAAGGAGCATTCTCAAAATGCTCTACTTTCTTTTCGCTAGCCGCTGTTTTCTCCGTTTCTGTCTTCACATTCGGAGCTTTCGCTAGTTCTAGTTTTGCCGCATATGCCGTTTCTTCTAATTTATTGTTGTAATAAAAATGTCCGCCAATCACACTAAAAACGCAAGCAATCATAACAAACACCGTTAAAAACCGACGCTTCTTCACCCGTCCCAACCCCTTATATAGTCTATTACTATAATAATGGGAAAAATTTTCTATTACAAGAAAATTGTTGAAAAATGTAAAAGGATAGATGAAGTGAGTTCCGGAAGGCGATTAACTAGGCTGATAAGACAAGGACACTATTTCTTTATTATCTTTCCTTCAAATAACCTGAAAGCCTGTTAACGAGATAATCTGTATGGCTGGTGCTTCCGGGGAGATCGTGGCCAGAGAAAGGATAATAGACCATGTCTTTATCTGTCTGTAGCAGGTTGTAAACACCATAGATGGTCTGCGGTGGACAGATTGGGTCTTTCCCTCCTGCTGAAAGTCGTACCGGACATTTAATATTTTCTGCGAGGTTTTTATTATCGAAATAAGATAACGTACTAAACACTTGTTTAAGGTGATTTGGATATTGGCGAAGGTATTGCTCTACTGAAACAAGTGAACCCTCCATCTTCAGCTGGATTGCGAGCGGAAGATCACACATATTGGGAACGTCTGCAAACACAATAGATGCTCGGTCGTCCAAAGCAGCAACCGCAAGGGCAATACCCCCTCCCATACTTGCACCATAGACCACTATTTTTTTAGGATCTAGTTCAGGAAATGTTTCTATTACATCCATTAGACGAATTACATCCATATAAACGTGACGGTAATAATACGTTCGAGGATCTAGAATACCTTGTGTGACCCAGGAACCCGTTCCTCCAGCAGGATATCCCCCGTTCGCGGATTCTCCGTGTCCTCTTATGTCGAGTGCAACAACAGCAAACCCCATCATGAGGTATTTTGCGTAGTTTGCAATCGATCCTTTATTGCCGCCATAGCCGTGTAAAACGAGCAGACAAGGAATATTATCTTTTACAAAATCAGGCTTTAAATAAAAAGCTGTGAGGTCTGTGCCGTTAAAACCTTTAAGCATGAGCTTTTGTGCAGTGATGTGTGAAATGGGATACGAAATCTCCGAGAGCCGGACTTCAAGTGGCTGGTTTTTAGATTCAGAAATCGTCTCCTCCCAAAACGTATCAAAATCTAATTCACGCGTGCTTTCAGGTATATAATCTTTCCACAGTTCATCAAACATAATGTTCAGCTCCTTACACAGCATGGATAACAGGCAATTTAGCTGTACAACCTCCAGTGCTGCCGCTATAATTGACTTCAATCCTGACTTGCTGCACTTTCCTTTGAAACGTTTCTGTATATAAAGAAGGAGTACGTATGCCAACGACTAGATTTCCACTCTCATTCCAAGTTTTGCAGCCTTGTAAGCAGCGAGTCCTACTTCCAATGCTTTTAACCCATCATAACCTGTAATAGATGGCTCTTTTTTTTCTCTTACCGACTCAACAAAATCCTCAACAAGCCCTAAATCAATATCGTTTCCGAAGAACGCATTCTCAACAGGTCTGTCACCGTCTCTGTTATAAACTCGAACATATTCTTTAAAGACGTCCACTGAAACGGTGCCTTCTGTTCCAATCACTTCGATTGTTACGTCACCCCAAATGGGATAGTTCGGCGTCCGCGACCAGCTGGCATCATGAGAAGCGATGATACCACCATCAAAAGTTAACGTGAGCAAACCCGCATCATCAATTTCTCCATCATGGAAGAAAGTATCCACTTCAGCTATAACTTCTTTTACTTCTTGACCAGAGAGCCACCTCATAATATCGACCATATGAACGGTGTGGTCGAAAACCGCTCCGCCGCCGGAAAGAGCCGGCTCTACAAACCAACCCCCTGGGTTTTGACCACGGTTCGTCGTTCGGAAAGAAAGAATTTCTCCAATTCCGCCTGAGTCTACATAGCTCTTCAATCGCTGAATCGGTTCTGCAAATCTGACGGGAAAAGCGGTCTGCAAAATCACGTTGTAACTTTTGCAGATCGAAATCATTTCCTCTGCTTGTTCTACCGAAAGAGCAATTGGTTTTTCACATAGAATGTGTTTACCTGCTTTAGCGGCTGCACACACCATCTCGTAATGCTTTGCATTCTCACTGCAAATGATGACAGCATCCATATCTTGTACTAGAAACTCTTCAATCTCATTAAAAAAATCGCAACCGTATCGAGTTGCCGCCTCCCTGCCTCTTTCCTCTTCTGTATCATATATGGCGGTTAGGCCTGAATCAGGGATTTGTTTAAGACCGTTAGCGTAACTATAAGCGTGCATATGTGCAAAACTCATGATTCCGATTTTCACTTCTTTCACCTCCGAACTTCGTGTTTAATGTTAAGATCAACCCAGGTGGTTAGTTTTTGAAGTTCTTCTTTTAGTAATGGTGTAATTTCAACGGCACGATCGATAAGATAACGTTTTTTCATATATCTTTTATTTCTATTTTCTTTAAAAGTTTGAGCGTGTTCTGACTCATATTCAAGAATCCCTTCTTTTCCGCTCCATTCAAGGTCAAGTCCTTCTGAAACATGAGGAGAAGAAAGGTGTTCATAATGCCCAATCGCATTGGTTGAAAAGCGAATGGTAAAAATACTGTGTGATGTGTTTGAAGTTTCATGTGAGATGCTAACACCTGAAATTCTGGAGATAGGTGAGATGGAATGCTGAATCATATAAAGATCGGAGACAAGATGACTTTTCTCACTCTGGGATGCGTCCGTTTTACTTCGTTTCATACGAAGCACTCCGTTGTTTGTCCAGTTTCGTTCCTTTAATAGTTTTGTAAAAGTTATAAAGGAAGAATTCTGTTTTAAAGGAAAAAGAATTGATGCACGGCGAGTCTCAAGCTGAGCCAAAAGGGCACTCTTTTTACCAAGCAATTCAACATAGTAAGGAGCACTAACATAAAGCGGGGAGTTCGCTAAGATCGCTTCTTGTATTGAATCAAATGCTGCTCCCCCATCACTGCTCACGATTTCATTTTCATATAAAGCTATTAGACTCAAAACGTCACACCTCCTGACTAGCAAGCAGCTTTCTTATTCGTTTAACTGAATCGCGCACCGCAATCTTAGCATCGTCAAACCCTTCATACTCTAGTGATAGCCAAGCGTCCACGCCGTCTCCTTTCAAATTGGAAATAATCTCTGACAGCTCCACTTCTCCGTCACCAGGAATGACTCCGATCCAGTACTTTTCGCCAAGTCCTTTGAAGCCCACATTCGTATCCTCTGAAGTGCGTACCCGGAAATCTTTAAAGTGAACATGCGCGATCTCGTTCTTTAAGTTGTGATACGCAGCAAGCGGATTATCTTCTACTAATAAAAAGTTTCCCGTATCAAATGTAGATTTCACATTCGGACTTCCCACTTCATTCAAAATCTCTTTCATTTGTTCACTTTTCCCGGCCAGGAGTCCGTGGTTTTCAATCGCTAAAATAGCACCTTGAGCTTCAGCATACTTGGCACATTCTTTTAATGATGAGATGATCCACTCCTTGCTGATCGAATAGTCCATGTTCGGTTTAAGATCCCCGCAAAATACTCTTACGCAGTTCGTATTCAATTGTTTTGCCGTATCAATAGCATCCTTCACTTTTTGAATCTCACTTTTTCGTTCTTCTAGCGTTTCTTTTACAAAATCATTGGACACATCATAGCAGGATACTTTTAAAGATGATTCACCTAAAAAACCAATTACTTCTTGAAGTTCTTCCTCTTTGTTCTTCCAATAAAAATCGAGCAATTCCACACCATCTAAATTTAGTGTTTCTGCAAAACGGCAGAAATCAATCACGTTCCAATTCTCTTTTTGGATGACAGAATGCAAGCTGTACATACTCACGCTGACCTTCATAAAAAAACAGCTCCTTTTTTATAGAAGTATTTCTTTTCCAAGACTCGCAGATTCGTAGGCGCCACAAAGCATCTTTATCACTTCTACCCCGTCTTCTACAGGACTTAACGTGGTCGCTTTCCCTAAACAGCTCGCAACAAAGTAATCGATCTCGCTTTGAAACGCTTCTTCAAACTGAAAATTAAGATGGTCAATCTGAGGGGTAATGTTAATGATTGTGTCATGCCTTTCAGTAGTCATCATAAGCTGAGGCTCCAGCTCCAAACCGCCTTTGTCTCCGTATAGTTTCACCGACACATCATCTTTTACGGCATGCAATGTAAAGCTAACATCCACATATAAAGAAGCGCCATTCTCAAATCGAATAAGCGCGGTTGCAAGATCTTCAACTGAATTAAGAGAAGCATCAAAATCTGAGGCTTTATAAAATGATAGATTTTGAATGTTTGAGCGGTTGCCTAGCTTTGAATACGTATGACCGCTAACGGAGACGGGCTTTGGCTTGCCCATGAGATACCAGCAGATATCGATCATATGAACGCCAAGGTCCATGAGGGGACCACCGCCTGATCGATCTTTATCGGAAAACCAGCCACCCGGGTTTCCGAGTCGTCTGATGCACGAGGCTTTCGCATAGTACAGCTCACCAAAATCTCCATTATCTAAAAAAGATTTTACGAGTTTTGTATTTTTGGCATACCTTCTTACAAAACCGACTTGAAGAATTTTTCCACTTGCTTTGACAGCATCTTCAACCCGCTTTGCATCCTCCACTGTCGTACATAACGGCTTTTCAACGAGCACATGCTTACCCGCTTTTAATGCCGCAATGGCTATTTCCGCATGTGTCGCGTTCCACGTACAAATACTAACAGCATCTACGTTCTGGTCAGCAAGTAGATCTTCATACGAGGTGTACAAACTCTGAACATCATAAAGCTTTCCCGCTGTATCCAAACGGTCCTTATTCATATCACAAAACGCGAAAAGCTTAGCTTCTGAATTTGCTGCGTAAGGTTTGACATGAAAATCCGAAATGGAACCCAGGCCGATCACACCTACGTTAAGCATGAGTGAATCCTCCTTTTCTATTTGCGATTCTACCTTTTATTATCCCGTTTCATTACGTTCAATTAGTGTTTCATTTCCAAACTCAATCACTTTTGTTAAGATCGGCGTCTGCTTTTCTTTTAGTTGCTGATAAGCAGCTGGTGCATGAGTTAATGGAACAACATCGTTCATATATGGCGTGACCTTAATCCGTCCTTCACTAAGCAAACGGATAAATTCTTCAACGTTCCTTCCTTCAGTCCAACGAACAAAACCATATGGATAGTCAATGGCACTTTTTTCATAAACCGAATCATATCTTCCCGGCCCCCCCGCTCGTGCAATCAAGATTTGAGCTTCTTTACCAAACATGAGATCACGGGGAAAATTCGGTTCAATATCTCCTACAATAACAACTTTTCCTTTGTCACGAATCCATTTTAAACTCTCGCTAGTAAGCATAGAATCTTTGCCACCCGCACAAAGCAGGGCAGCATCAGCACCATATCCTTTTGTGTTAACACGTATGGCTTCCTTCAGATCATCCATTGTTGTGTATGACGTAATTCCTGTTATTGTTTGAAAAAGCTTTGCTCGCTTAACTGAAATATCATAAGGAAATACTTGATAACCTGCTGCTAAAGCTATTTGTCCGATTAACTGCCCTAGTATGCCAAGACCAACCACGACTACAGATTCACCAAACTGAAGATTTGTTACACGCAGAGAATGAATGGCAATAGCTCCTAACCCTGCAAGTGCCCCCTCTTTTAGATCTACAGAAGATGGTATGGAACTGCAAAGTGTTTTGGGCACGAGCAAATATTCAGCATGTTTGACGTAAGGAGCCCCATAGCAGGCAACCACTTCATTTTCCGAGAATGGTGACGTTCCATTACCACAATTAATGACAGTGCCTACCGCGCTATATCCAAGTGGCCTCTTTGAATCAATGCTTAAAGCGAGCATACCAAGTTCTGTACCAGGACTGATGACTGAAAAATGAGTTTTAATCAGCAGATATCCATCTTTAATTTCAGGAATTGTTTCGTTTATGATTTGCACTTTCCCATCCAACGCTACAACACTTTTCATATAAACCCTCCCTCACGAACATCATTCATTTCTTTTGAAGGTTGATTGAGCTTTATTTCAATTCTCTTACATAACAGTTCTCCACTGATGAATCCTGACCAATAAAGGCGTAACTCATTCGTAATCTCTATTAATTCATCAAAACTTAATCCGAGCTGGTCATACAAGCGAAAAGTAGGTATCGTCTCACGAAACAATTTAAAGCGAGACGGCTGATATACTTGTTCTCCACCTGTTGTTTCAGCGATGTGTTTTACAGCTGGTATACTTAATGTTTCCGTACGGATCTTTTCCTGACATTCATCAGAAGTTATAAAGTCCATCCATGTTCTAGCCGCTTCCAGTCTTGTGGATTGCTTATTGATGGCCATTCCAATCATGAGCATGAGCGTCCTGGCATCTTTTAAATATGGAAGAGGTGCAATATCATATCGTATATTGCCTTTTTTCATTAAGTTTAAGCTGAAGTACGATGACATGATCATCGATACTTTTCCTTCAAGAAATAAATTCTCAGCATCTTGATCACTGTCAGAAAGCAGGTTTTGTACCATCTCCTGCTTTTTAAAAAGTTCTCTGCAAAGGTTTATACATTCCATAAATTTCTCTTTATCAAAAATAACAGCACCGCTAAAATCTCGAGTAAAAGTTACTCCGTTCTGAAAAAGAAAGATCGGCCAGCGGTTTACAGATAAAGAGTGAAAATAAAAGCCGCAATGCTTTTCAGATTTCTTCCATTCTGAAAGCTTGTTGGCTGTTTTAATTACATCATCCCACTGCCAGCCACTATCCGGAACAGCGAGGTTAGCGTCCTCAAAATGCTTCTGGTTATAACACAGTACGATAGGCGAATAGATGAACGGCTTCACATATTGCTCTTTTCGCTGAAACGCTTTTTCAAGAAACGGATATATTTTATTATCCCTTGCTAAAGGTTCAAATAGTTCTTCACTGACGTTTCCAAAACCACAAAAATGATTGTAATTGATCGTAACAACATCAATGATATCGTTTACAAAAAAATCATATACTGTCTGCTGGAAGTGGTCGTATGGAATAGCAATTGTCTGCACTTTGATTAATGGGTACTTTTCCTCGAATAACTGAATCACTTTAGACAGTGCGCCTTCTTGTTTAATAGAAGGATAGTATCCTAGGCGAAGGATTACTTGGTCGTACGGTTTGTTTGAAACGACAAGATTTCCTATACGGGATTTTTTAACGATCAATCCTTGCTTCACCAGTTCTTCCAAACCTTTTCGCACAGAATTTTTACTCAGATCAAATCGTTCTGCTAAAGCAAGTTCAGAAGGTAGATAGTCACCGACTTGAAACTCTCCATCCATGATTTGTTTTTTCGTCGCTTCAATAAAAGTATCTAATTTTTGGTTAAATTCTTCGCGGCTCTTTTTTTCACTCATGTTTTAAACCATCCTTATCATGCAAATCTATTTAAGCCCACTAAGAGCTATTCCTTTAACAAAGTATCGTTGAAAAAACAAAAATATTAAGAAAGTTGGAATGAACGACAGAAGCGATCCAGCCATCTCAACCCCGAAGTTTCCTTCTTTTGTGAGCAATGACGCTAACCCGACAGTAACAGGATACATGTCTTGACTCGTTGTAAAGATTAACGGTGTTAATAGATCATTCCAGTTCGAGATAAAAGCAAAAGTCCCAACCGTTGCAATAACAGGCTTTGACAATGGCAGCATGATCTTAAAAAAGATCGTAAAGTCTCCTGCCCCATCAATTCTAGCTGCTTCTTCCAAATCCTTTGGAAGAGTCTGCATATATTGTTTTACAAAGAACACGCCTAAAATCCCCCAAATTTCAGGAACAATTAACGGAAGGTATGTGTTGATCCAGCCAAATTCACTAAACATGATATAGCGTGGAATGATCAGCAACTGACTCGGAAGCATAATCACAGCCATCATCGCCCAAAAGATTAAATTTTTGAAAGGAAACTCTTTTTTTGCAAAGATGTAGCCTAATACAGCAGCAAAGAACATCTGTGCAAACACGGGTATAACGGTGATAACCGTAGAATTAAAGATCCATTTAATAAAGTCAGCATTCTTTAAAATGTAAGCAAAGTTATCTAGCGTCACTTCCTCAGAAAACCACAACAACGGATTGCCAGTTGGGATTTTCATTTTTAACAGCGATCCAAACACCATTATGAGAAAGGGAATGATAAAACAAAGAGCGATTCCAACCAACGGAATATACGTCCAGCGAGCACTTTTCTGCATACTCTCCCTCCTTTACTTGTAATCTACTTCTCTTCCAAAATACCGTTTTTGAATCAACGAGAGACCAAAGATGATGAAGAACAATACATAGGCTAGAACACTCGCATAACCGAGACGAAGAGATGTAAATCCTTGGTGATACAAATAATAAACAATCGTTGTCGTTGAATAATTCGGACCACCGCTCGTCAGCAGGAACGCTGAATCAAAGATTTGAAACGAGCCGATTGAAGTAATAATTGCCACATAAAAATGAATTGGCAGTAGGAGCGGAAACGTAATCTTCCAAAATATCTTCCAGCGGTTTGCACCGTCAATTCTAGCAGCTTCATAATATTCTTCAGGAATAGACTGCAATCCCGCATAATAATAGATCATCGTACTTCCGCAGACTTTAAAGATACTCAGTCCGGCTAATACGATTAACGCTTGAGCAGAGCTGGATAGAAACAATTGCGTTTCAATTCCTACACTCTGCAATAGTACGTTTACTAACCCATCTTCTGTCCCTCTAAACAACCACGCCCATATAGCTGAAATAACAACAAATGACGTAACAACTGGTAAAAAGAAAACACCTTTAAAAACGGCACTTCCTTTATTGCCTTGATTAATCAGTAACGCTAATGCAAGCCCTAAAGCCATTGTTGGAACAATAAAATAGAGAGAAAAAAGTACAGTATTCCTGATGGCTTTCCACGCTAATTCATCCGAAAAAATATTAATCCAGTTTTGAAGACCAACGAACTCCGCTTCTCCTATAATCGACCATTTCATGAATGTAATGTATAAACTAAAACCTATTGGATATAGATAAAAAATAGCAAAGTGGATAAGGATCGGTATTAAAAAGACATATACAATTGCGTGCTTCTTAAAATTCAGAATCAATCTTTTTGAAAAGCTGGTTTTTGAGTGATTCTGAGGGGGCATTCCAACATCAGTATTGTAAGCTAACTTTGACTCTTTCACTCAAACAACTCCTTACCTGAGTTTTACCGTAATAAAAGATAAAAGGAGGAATAACTCCTCCCCTTAGTTTTATTTCCCCATCTCATCTTTTATTGCCTTAGCAACAGCATCGGCAGCTTCTTTAGGACTCTTTGAACCTTCCATCATCGCCTGCAATTCGGCTTGGATCGTAGGCATGACAACTCGAGCAACTGGATGGATGACACCTGGACTAGCATATTGAACATACTCTGTCATCTTTGCCATGTCTTTGTCCCCATCGTAGATCGCAGTCGCTGATTTTCTAGCCGGAATAAACTTCGTCAGACTGTTGAACGCTTCAGAACTCTCTTTGCTCGTCATTTCTGCTACAAGCTGCGCTGCAAGTTCTTTATGTTTAGAGTTAGATGGAACAACAAACATTCCTGTTGTACCAAAAGTCGCCATTTTTTCTTGTTTAAGTGGTGGACCGATCACATAATCTTTAAAACCTTTTTCTTTTAAACTGCTTACGGTTAAACCAGCTCCCCATACAGCCATAATTTTCCCTTCAACAAAAGGTGTAAAATGGTCGATTGTATTAATTGAATCTTTTGGAATCATATCTTCTTTGTACCATTTTTGAATTCTCTCAAATGCTTCAAGACCATCTTTATTATTAATTAGAACTTTTCCATCCTTAGAAATCACGTCTCCTCCAGATTGCCAAACGAGTGGATATAAAGTAGCATTTGCCGTTGCTCCGCCCTCAAAGGAGCGTCCAAAATATCCTTTATCTTTTGCCTTTTGTGCTAATTCATCAAATTCTTCCCATGTTTCAGGCAGGTTGTTGGGATCTCCACCAATCTCTTTTAAAATCTTCGTGTTATATATATACGTTTGAACTTCTCTCAAAATTGGTAATCCATACATCTCATTCTTGTATGTGACTGATTCAATCGAGCTCTCTTCAAAATCACTTTTATCCCAGTCATCTCCTAAAAGGTCAGTAATGGGTGTTAGGACGCCTTGGTCAGCAAACTGTGCCATGATGTCAGGAATGAGATAGAACACATCAGGACCCTGATCTGCGGCTAATGCAGTAAGTAGTTTTTGCTCACGATTTGCCCATGGAATCTCTTCAAATTTCACTTTTACATTAGGATACTCTTTCTTAAAGGAAGCAGCCATGTTGTCAAAAACTTCTTTTTGTTTATCTTTCAGGTCTTCTCCAACAAAAGGATGAACCCAAACAGTTAATGTAGCAGATGAATTCTTATCCACCTTTCCACCCGTTGATTCACTGTCTTCCGAACAAGCAGCCATAGTGAAAGTAAGGATCAAAACCATGAACAATAATCCAATTTTCTTAAATCCCATTTACCAATTCCCCCTTTAAAGTTATTGAATTCTCAACTCACTCCTTGGTTCATATCTGGTATATAATTTAATCATAAACAACAACTCCAATTATTGTCAATATTATTTTTATTTTCTGAAAACTTTTGTGTTGGTCAGCAAAAGCTCATATGTACTATACCCTCAGCAATATTTAATAGAAGCTTTCATCATTCATTTGCCAAATTAATAATCTTTCAGCTTTAAATTTTAATAAGCTATTCTGGGTTATATCTGGTTCTTAATTAACTTATCTCATTTTTCTATATTTCAAATAATCTTAGTTTTTAAACCTAAACGGTTTTTCATTAAGTTCTAACAACTAAAAATGACCAACTGCATAATTTGTGCAGTTGATCATTTTCTTATAGATTATTGTTATTGAGAAACATTTTCTTCAAAAACCTTCTTCACCTTAGGCACCAAATAGTGACTGCCGCCTCTTCCCTTCACATCTTCAATCATCATCGTAACGAGGAGGGACGGATTCTCGGTATTGTAAGCTACAAACCAGCCTAACTCCATACCGTTTTTGTCTTCTTTACTGGCTTTGAGTTCAGCTGTCCCGGTCTTCCCGGCAAGCGGCAGCTTCGCCATATATGCGTCATGCGCCGTTCCAGCTGGGTTTGAGACCACTTTCGACATATCATCGCGAAGGATTGCTGCTGTTTCTTCAGAAATAACATTTTCCTTCAAAACAGTCGGTTGACCTGCCGCTTCATCTTGAAGAATCTGCGGTTTCAAAAGATTTCCGTTATTCAAAAATGGCGTATACGAGATTCCGAGATGAAGCGTACTCATTTCAACCTTACCTTGCCCATACCCGCTATCTGCGAGCTGGACTTCGGTCATTCCCTCTTCGCCGATCGTGGACGGATTCGCAAGTGGCAAATCCTCACCAAATCCAAATTTTTTCAAGCCGTTCACAAACGGTTCTTCCCCCATCTTCAGCGCGACTTGCGCAAAGTAAATATTGTCTGAGTAAATCAGTGCCTTTTCAAGGTTTACACTTGGCACGGCACTAACACGAGTAACCGTATACTTGCCCCATGATTTATCTTTTTGCCATGACTTGCCGCTCACGTTCATTACATCGCTCGGATTAAGTGTTCCGTTCTCCATCCCGATTGCAGCCGTGATTGGTTTCAATACTGAACCAGGTGCATACGTGTATACGAAACGGTTTAGTGAAGGGTTTTTCGGGTTATCCCGCCATTTTTTACTTACTGCTTCTGTCATTCCGAGCGTGTACTCATTTGGGTTATAAGCTGGGCTGTTTACGAGTGCGAGTATTTCCCCCGTTGTTGGGTGGATGGCAGATGATGTTCCAACATCTCCTTTGAGTTGAGCATAGATAGACTTCTGCACACCGCTATCAATCGTCGTTTTCACGTCTTTACCGTTTACGACCTCATTCTCTGCGACAACCGCTTTTTCTTCTTTTTCACTCGTAAGTACTTTGATAACACCGCCCGCTTGACCGCGAAGCTGTTCTTCGTATAACTTCTCAAGCCCTGCTTTACCGACAAAATCTTGCGCGGTATATCCTTTTCCTTCTAACTTCTTCAGGTCATCTGCGTTCACTTGTGCGATGTAACCTGTTAGATGGGCTGCCGCTTCTCCTAGCGGATATAGTCTCGTTTCAGCTTTCGGTGACTGCACACCTTCTAGTGCGACGGCTTTTTGAATATCTGGGTTATCCGTCTGCATCTTTTTAATCGGCACGCTATATTCAGGTTTAACCCAAGGCTGGTCCAGTTTTTTCTGAACTTCCTCTGGTGTCATGCCTAAAATTTTTGCGAGTGGGACGATTGTCTTGCTTTGGTCTTCCGGCAATTCTTGCGGAACAATGGATACCTCATAAGCTGTTCCGTTAAAAGCTAGCGGATTTCCTTCACGATCTAGAATTGCTCCGCGCTTTGGTGCGATGGATGAAGCTGAGATTCTATCTCCTTCCTTCATCTGTGGGAAGATGTGTGACGGATTCCACTCGACTCTCCAATTCTCTGTATCTTCTTTTTCTTCTAGATTTAGTTTTATGTTATGCGTGTAGTCCACTGGACCCGCAAGTGTGTTCATTTTTACAGAATACGAGGATTGAGCTTTCTTTTCCTCTTTTTCATTTTGTTTCACTTTCCCAGAAGCTTTCACCTTAAGATCTGCAGCTTCAATGCCACCATAAATAGTCTTATAACGATCTACGAATTCTTTTTTCGAGATTTCTTTCTTAGACTTTGAATCTAGCATGTCATACATACTCTCAAAATCTTTTTTCTGCCACGCGGCCATATACTTCTCCACCGTCGATTTAGGCTTTGGCGGTTCAGAACACGCCGTCAAAAATACAAAACAAAGTGCTGCTAATACGAGGATTTTATAAACATTCTTCAAAAACAGAACTCCTTTCCCTACCATTAAACAGTTGTTTAATCATTATAGCAAAATATCTGGTAATAAATGTGTGATAACTACATGATAAAAAAATCACCTTGCGCGTATAGATAAGGATACGCACAAGGTGATAGATTATTAGTAGTTGATACGCTTAGCACCGAGATATCGGTCTTGCCAATACTTATAAGTAAGATTGCTGATCGTCACGCCCGTGCTCGATCCGCTATGAACGAACTGATCATTTCCTAAATAGATGCCAAGGTGTGATGGACCAGTGGCATATGTCTCAAAGAATACAAGATCGCCAACGGCTGGCTTAGAAACAGCCGTTGTGGCGTTCCACATCTGAGCAACCGTCCTTGGAAGTGCAACGTCTTCTTTTGCAAACACATATTGAATAAAACCACTGCAGTCAAAGCCGCTCGGAGTCGATCCTGCCCAAACGTATGGCGTTCCCATAAGTTCTGCCGCGTTCGCGATTACGTTTATCGTAATTTCATTCGGCGTTTTAACGGGCTCTGGCTTTTTGTTCTCCACTTCAGTCATCTTGTCCAAAACGGTTTTGGTTACGATTCCTGTTACGGGTAAGCCGTGTGCCTTTTGAAACGCTTCAACACTATCTTCTGTTACTGTCCCAAAATAGTCCGTGATCATCGGGTATGTAAAGAAGCCTAGATTTTTCAGGCGTGTTTGCAACTGTTTGACTTCCGGCCCTGTTGTGCCAAACTTCAACTCTTTAGAAGTGATTGGCTGGGGTTTGGGAGCTGGTGGTGTCGCCGGTTTTGATGGAGTCGGCGTTGGTTTTGGTGCAGGTGGAGCTGCAGGTGCTTTTTTAGCCGCAACAGATTTCAGAATCAATTCTTGCGTTTTCGCATCAGCCACACCTGTTGCTTTTAACTTTTGACTGATCTGAAATTTACGCACCGCTTCTGTTGTAATCGTTCCATAATAATCGGTCGTTTTATAATATGTAAAATAACCAAGGAACTTTAGGTCTTGCTGAAGCTTCATGACAGCTTGTCCTGTAGAGTTCAGCTTCATCTCATTTGAAGAAGTGTTAGCCGCTGGGTTTGATGCAGCTGGCTTTGATGGAACCGGCTTTGCTGTTATCGGCTTTGGTGCTGGTTTCGGGGCCGTTTCTTGAAACGAATTCTGCAACAGCTTGCTATACGTATTTTTCCCCACGATCCCATCTACAACGAGTCCGTTCGCTCTCTGAAAATCCATAACTGCCTTTTTTGTAACCGGTCCAAAGTACGTTGTTGTTTGTGAATCTTTAAAGTATCCTTTTTGCTTTAAAATGGATTGCAGTTGCTGAACATCAGCATGCGTTGTCCCCGGTTTCAGTGTGTTATCACCTAAGGCAGCTTCACCAACGAGAGGAACAGCAAAAAATGCACCAGCAAACGCAGAAGTCATCACTAACCGTTTTACAACCGTGTTCTCCATGTTCTCCTCCTTCAAAAATACCGTTTATTACATATATCGGCAATTATGGATATTTATTTAAGTGTTCTTTCGACATAAAACGAAAAAAAGCCTGCTGGCTTTTTTTAATTTCCTTCTATTAGACTACGAATTGCACATTGAAGCTTATTTTCTGCTACAGTTTGGGTCGATTTCCTTTGCTCAACACCCTTTACTAGATCATTTATCATAGTACGCCGTTCTTTAGCCATCCTTCTCACCTCATTCGGATTAGGTCCACCCTGAATGCTGCGCCTTTTCACGAATTGGATGGGACAAATGATTTCTTCCCATTCTTTTTTAGTGAGAGATAGATGTTGATGATGAGATGACAAGATATGTTGAACTGTTTGAAGTGATAATTCGTTAAGCTCTATTTTCTCTGATGAACACTTTTTAGCTATCGTACTTGCTATCTTGTGTGCCGCTCGAAACGGCACGCCCTTTTCTTTCGCTAAATAGTCCGCAAGCTCTGTAACCGTGATACAAGATGTTTTCGCACGAGCAAGTGCTATCTCTTTGTTCACTTCGACCGTTCGAATGACCGCATGCATGAGGTGCATCACTCGGTTCGCTTTTTCGTAACTTCTATATAAATGTGGTTGAAGATCGTCTTCTGTATCCACGATATCGCCAAACGGTGTGTTGTGGATCATGTGGATTGCCGAGAGTGCTTCTCCTGCTGATGAACTGGCAAGTGCCCGCGAATGCTCAATGGAAACCGGATTTCGTTTTTGTGGCATGATTGAGCTAATCTGCACGTATGGATCTGCCACTTTTATAATGCCATGTTCACGGGTAACGAGCTGAAGGAAGTCTACAATCCAACGTCCGCTGTTCGTCATCAACGTTAACACCGCCGTCGCGGTTTCTATCAGATAATCCGCACCAGCAACAGCGTCGTATGAGTTCTCGATTAGTTTGGAGAAACCGAGCAGTTCACAAACTCGATGGCGGTCGATTGGAAAACTCGTTGTGGAGAGTGCTGCCGCTCCCATTGGTGAACAGTTCACTGTTTCGTACGCAGATTGAAGACGTTCGATATCTCGTAAAAGGATGTCTAGCACAGCGGTTAAGTAGTGTCCGAGAGTTGTTGGTTGTGCAGGCTGGGTATGGGTATAGGCGGTCATGACAGTTTCCGCGTGTTCGTCGATCTTTTCTAGAAGGGCTGTTGCGAGTAAAAGTGCGCTTTCTGTGAGTGTGAGGATGTGTTCTCGGAGCACGAGACGGTACATGGCGATTCCCATATCGTTTCGGCTTCGCGCCATATGCATACTGCCCGCAAGATCGGGTCCGATTTCTTCACTAATTTTGTGCTCGATCATGAAGAATAGATCTTCGAATTGTGGATCATAGGTTAGTGTTTGTGGGTCGATCTTCGCTATAGCTTCTACACCTCTGAGTATTTTCGCGGCATCACTTTTATCTAAGATTCGTTGTTCAGATAGCATCACAACATGTGCGCGGTGGATGTTAAACATATGTTTAAAAAGATAGTCTCTTTGGTCGTTGAATACCGGGCGCAGTAAGTGTTCCACGTATGTTTTGCCGGGGAACTCCGTGCCTTCTTGTTTGATAAAATTGTCTTTGGATGGCATTTATTCCACCCCTCCAGATTTATGGCATTTCTTATAGTTTATTTTTAGAGAACGATATTGGTGAAGATGTGCAGATATACAAAAAGCGCCTTCAGTATTATGATATACCTCAAGGCGCTTCAATCTGTTATCCGCTTTTTTCTGTTAACTTCACTTTATCAAAACTAATTACGTGTTCATTTGGTGCCTTCATTACAGAAGGTGAGCTTTTACTCTTTTTATTAGAAGGGACATTATATTCTCTCTGGTTCCATCTTATTAAACCTGATGCCATAAAATTCACAGCTAAAATCGTTAAAGTAAAGGCTAATATAGGGCCGAACAGCATCCAAGGATAAGACATAAAGCTGTTCCAGCTCTTTCCAATCAAGCCACCCCATTCAGATGATAGAGAGAAAGACTCCATAAGTAAGTTACCCTCTAAATCCATTTCCATGATAACTTGTTTTCCACCACCAATAAAAATATCCAGCAGTGCTAGATGGGCAAACAAGGTTAACACTTGTCCCACTTGCTGAACAAACAATATGATAATTTTAGGTATCAAAAAGGGTGTTACGTGTTTTAGAAAAATGTGCATTGAACTTCCACCGATCAGTCTGCAGCTTGAAATAAACTCCTTACTAAATACATGCTCAATTTCTCTCATGATTAAAACAGATAGAATCGGTATTGCCAATGCTACAATGACTCCTATTGTGAGTAATAATTTCACTTTTTCATCATAAGACCATGAAAATGCAATTATTGCCGGCGAGAGTAACAAGTAGGCAAATATGGCAGTAGGTGCATAATGATACGCATCACATAGAACCTCTATTTTGTCTTTTAATAGCTTTGGTAACGTATAGAAGATATACCCTAGGATAAATGAGAGGACGATTCGTATTAAACTTAATAGAATAGCTAAACCGACTGTATACTTCGCTCCTTCGATTAAGTTTGTTAGAACACTTTTCCCTTCTTTATCAGAGCCTAAAAGGAAATCTTCTGAAGGAGGAAACGGTGCTCGAGCCACTACCTCTTGCTCCTCATTATAAAGAACAGCTTGAGGTTTATCATTTGGATCTTTTATTCCATAGGTGTAAACATAACTCATGACGAATAGCGTTGATAAAAATAAAAAGCCAAAAACAAATGACTTCTCCTTCAATAGTCTGTTCATAGACTCATATCTCCTTTTATCTTTTTGGAAATAACGGCAGAAGCCAAATGAAACAAACAATAATACGGGATAAAGATTAATAATATGCTTACCGTCACAAGGTCAGGATTCATACTTCCGTAAGTTTTGATATGTGTCATAATTCCATGAATATTAAATATAATTTCTAGCACAAAAAGGTTTGATAGTGAAAACCAGAATATAGTTTTAAAGTGAAAGAGAAGAGTGAATATGGCATTCCGTAGTATATGCACAAATATGATGTAATACATAGATAAGCCTTTTCCTTTAGCCATCTCTACATAGGATTGCTTTTCCTCTTCTTCTAATGAGATCAATAAATACTTTGTAATATATATAGAAGGAAGAATACTCAAACAAAGTACTGGCAGAAAAAATGCGGGTTTACCAAAAACGTTCACGATCTGAAACAACAAAATATCTGTTTTTTTATAAATCCAGATAATCAAAAACTGTAAGAGGAAAATAATAAAAATATCTGGAAGTGATTCAACCACAAATAACACTTTCTTAACTTTATCTCTTTGATGTGTTGGTAATAGCATGGTGAGGAAACTAGTAATTACAGCCAGAATCAATCCTATACAAAGGGCTGCTATTAAATATTTTACCGACATCAAATATAGCTGATTCAGTTCTGGGAAAACGGGGTGATACTCTTTGAATTTATAATATTGAAAGTCTTGGATAGAGAAAATGTTTCCCAACATCTCTTTAACATGATTAAAGTAGCTCCCTACATTAAATTGAACAGAATCATAGAGAAAAAGGGTGTTTTCTATTTCGTTATTCTCAATCATCTTAAGTACTTTAAGCTGCCTATCAATGTCATAGATTAGAAACGGTAAAGAACCTACCATAAGAATACTGATACACAGCAACAGAAAATTTACACTAAGCTTGACGACTTTCATGTTCCTCCCCCACCTTTTCCTCGCCTACTTAACGTTCTAGTTATTATCTACCTTTCAAATACAGGATTGTTATTCCAACTAACAGTTACAGTTACTTACAATCACTTTCTATTTTATTGCATTTTTTTACAATTCTCAAACTTTTTTGGAATATTATAACTTTTAAATTATACTAAGTTACGTAGATCGTTTATCAATGGAGGCAAAACATGAACATTAGCACACAAATTGGACTTAAGATTAAAGAAATGAGAACTCTTCAAAAAATGACACAAGAAGAGCTTTCTAAAGGAATTGTTAATCGAAGTTTTATCAGTCAGCTTGAAAAAGGTATGGTTAGTCCTTCCATTGAAACATTAGAAAAATTAGCTCATCGATTAGACTGTTCTATTTCTTATCTCATCGGCCAAAGTGAACGGAACAGTGCTCTTGAACAATTAAATATTAGTAGCTTATTAGATAACATCGAATCTTATTTAAATGAAAGTCTGATAGATAAGGGTAAAAAAGCATTTGAGAGTCTTTCTGGAGAATGGCTTGAAAGAATGAACACCTATGAAAAAGGCAAATACCTTTGGGTAAAAGCTCGATTAAAATGGTTTGAAGGTGACTATCATGAGGCTGAAATAATTACTCGGAAAGCCATTGATCTCTTAGAGGACCAATATTCTAATCAGTTGGGGAAACTGTACAATTTTTTGGGGATTATTTCGTTTCGGTTAAAAAAAATAGAGGAATCGTTTAAATCCTTTTCATCTGCTTTATACTACACTCACCAATTTCCTTCAGATTACAATCTTAAGGTAGAAACCAATTTAAATATGGGTGTATATCATACCCACTTAAAAGAGTATCAATCGGCTGCCTTTTATTTAAAAAAAGCATTAGAAGCTGCAGAAAGTCATTCCTCTCTCTTTAAATTAGGAGAAATTCAAATGACTTTAGGTATAACATATAAAAATCTTAGTAGTTATGACCTTGCGATTCACTCCTACTTACATGCAGAAGAGATATTTAACATTAATCATGAAAATGAACAGTTGGCTGCTGTCTACTTTAATCTTGGTCTTCTTTATAGAGAAAAGGAGAGTATTGCAAAAGCGACTGATTATTTTATGAATGCTAAGCAAATTTATCTTTCCCTATTAAATAGCGAACTAGGAACTAAATGTGATGTTCAGATCATAAAAAATTGCCTATTAGAAGATGACTTTGTAAAAGCATACGAATTGTGGAAAAACATAGAAACAGCAATCACCAATAGCTATGACCGCTTGTTGTTAAAAGGAATCTTTCATTTGCAAAACTATAAGAATTACAAAAATCGTAATGAATTGCTACAAAGTGTTGCCTTTTTTAAAGAAGCGTTAAACTCAACAGAAGATGTCGATCGCAGGCTTGATCTACAAAAGCACGTTAATAAACACTTTATAAAAGATGAATTGTTTGAAGAAGCTAAAGAAATATTATCCGACCTATAAAATAAATGGGCCAAGAAAGGAAGGAGTATCCTTCTTCTTGGCCTTTGATTTTAGTTTTGAGATAAAACCGCAACAAACTCACGCATATAATCCGGTAGATCCGGTGGACGGCGGCTGGAAACGAGGTGACCGTCAACTACGACAGGTTCATCGATCCATGTTGCGCCCGCGTTTTCCATGTCATCCTTAATTCCTGGTGTACTTGTTACTTTCTTTCCTTGCAAAACTTTTGCTGAAACAAGAACCCAGCCGGCATGACAGATCTGGCCGATCGGCTTTTTGTTATTCTCCATATGCTGAACCATCTCGATCACCTCTGGAAAACGGCGCAGCTTGTCCGGTGCCCAACCACCCGGTACTAAGATTGCATCGTAATCTCCAGCATTCACATCACCAAACGCATAATCAGCATCAGCCGGAACACCGTATTTTCCGATGTACGTCTCTCCTGCTTTCTCTCCTACAAGTTCCACGATCGCCCCTTCTTCACGCAATCGCAAGATCGGATACCACAATTCCAAATCCTCAAAATCATGATGCACAAGACTGAGCACTTTTTTACCTTTTAAACGCATGTTTAACACCTCCACTATTTTTATATCCCTAATAGCGTAACATGAATCCTAGCTGAGACACTATTCTTCCACTTCAACAGAAATGTATGTTACGATTTTTTAATAGAAAATAGAGGGAGACTGATTATAGATGGGCAAATGCACGATCGACCACACGTTAGAAGATGTGAAGCAAAAGCTTGCCGAACAATCCGCTTTTATGCCGCGTGAACTCGTAATGGAGGTTGGCGACTCATTATCTGATGATAGTGATCAGACCTACTTAAATGAAGTGTTTCATCTTTTGAAAAAGTACGACCTTGCGGATGAAAGTGAAAGAGAGAAACGAAACGGCAAATTGAGTGAATTAGTAAAATAAGAGTGATGGCAGCAAAAAACACTTGGAATCGTCTCCAAGTGTTTTTATCATTTAATTAATAGGAATCGATTGTTCTGGTAATTTGCCCGGCTTATCTGCACTCGGATTTGCTGAATGCTCAAATGGGACTACATAATATTTTTCCGAATCCATATCGATTGCACTAAATCGGTTATAAGATTCTTCCGGTGTAACAGAAACCGTGTCCGGCAAGATCTCAGTTCCAGATCCACTTACAATTTTAAACGCGATGTGGTTCTCTTCACCTGGCCAGTCATAATACAGCACGGTGGAAATGGGTGTGACGATCATTTTTTCTAGTTTTATAAAGCGTCCGTTCTCAAGTTTTATCTTTTGATCAAGCGTGATCGTTTTACTCGCCGCTGCTAACTTTTCGGTGGGAACTTCAATATCAAACACCCACGGCTGATTCATTTTCATCTCTAAATCTAAGCGATCGTACTCGATATGAAATCGGACCTTCTCCCCGATTGGGATCTCTTTTAACTGAACTTCGTTGTAAACCGTAAACATGGAATTGTTCAATTCTATCGATTGCCCGCCTGTACTGGACGTTAAGTCTTTACCGTTCATCTTCACTTTAGGCATAGGGTGCATCTTATGATGAAAGTCGATCCCGTCTGCTGGTTCATAGGTCGAACTTATGAGTAATCGTCCGCCATCGATCATCACTTCGTTCAACGTCAATTTCCCCTTCTCGTTTTCAGCAGTTTGCCCGATCGCTGTTTTATAGGAAGAAAAATCAAGATTCTCGTTTTGATTCAAATATTTTTCAATTGTTTCACCTACAAATGGCATATTAGCTATAGATACGATGCCTGTACTTAGTGATAATCCCGTCGCTACGAGCATGGCCGCTGCTACACCCATATACTTCTTTACCTGCGATGGCTTTTGTTTTTTTACTTTCTTTAGTACTCGCTTTTCCCATTGCTTTTTTTCAAAATGAGAAAGGTCTTGCTCTTCATATTGTTTCAAATCTATATCCATTTCGTTTAATTCGCGATAGATTGTCATATCTTCACTCCTCATGCTTCATTATTTTGAAACAAAAACCCTTTTAGTTTTTTACGTCCCCGGGATAACTTGTTGTACACCCAGGATTCTCTCTCGTTATATTCATGAGCGATCTCACTTGACGTGTTTCCTTCTAAATAGTACTTTTCAAAAATCCGTCGTTCACCGGGAGGTAACTGCTGAAGCAACTCATCAACGAGAATTTCTTCTCGTGACTTTTGTGACAGCAAGTTGGATTCGGTAAAGTCCGGCACTGAAAATTGTTGTTTTTGTAGAGAGATCTGTCTTCTCCCATAATCGATTGCTTTATATTTCGCTACAGCTGCGATCCATTGTTTGAACGTATTTTTCGTTGGGTCAAAGGAATGAACATTGTTCCAAACGGAAAGTAAAACATCGTCAAGGCACTCTTCATAATCTTGTTGCTGGTAATTCACATGACGCTTGATGATTGCTGTGAGAAGACCACCGTACTGCTGGATCATGAAAGAGATCGCATTTTCATTTTTATCTATTAATTGTTGTACAACATTTTCTTCTGTAACTTTCAATCGTACACCCCTCCTGCTGATTATTGGTACCTACTATGTATTACGAAATGAATGGGGGAAATCTATCACTTATCAAAAAATTTGTTAAGGAAGTAAGCATTTGGAAGAATCACTACGCTATAAAGCATACCTTTATTTCCTTATTAATTGTCTATATATGTTCAAAAGAAATACGATTACTCAAATATAGTGAATCGTTTCGATTTTCCATTGACTCTCAAAATGAAAGCGCTTATAATTTTTGTTATCAGGTTTATCGAAACGTTTCGATTACGTCAGACCATACACATTAAACGATATCCAGGAGGTTTTCTTTATGCTTAAGCAAAACGTGCAACACTTAATTCAAGACATGACATTAGAAGAAAAGATCAGCCAGTTGGTTCAGCTTGCTACTCCTTTCTTTAAAGGTTCATCTGATCAAGGCTTCATCACAGGTCCTATGCAGGAAATGGGGATTACGGATGACGTGATTCGCAATACGGGATCTGTTCTCGGTGGATCAGGAGCTCGTGAAACGCGCAACATCCAAGACGCACATTTAAAAGAAAACCGTCATGGCATTCCTTTATTGATGATGGCTGATATCGTACATGGCTTTAAGACTATCTTTCCGGTACCTCTTGCGATCGGCTGTTCATGGGATATGGAACTTGCTGAAAAAAGTGCAGAGATCGCAGCAAAAGAAGCATCTGTTTCAGGTGTTCACGTAACGTTCGCGCCAATGGTCGACCTTGTTCGTGACCCACGCTGGGGGCGTGTGATGGAATCAACGGGTGAAGATGGTTTCTTGAACAGTGAGTTCGCTCGTGCGTTCGTTCGTGGTTTCCAAGGAACAGATCTAACGAACGACAAAGACCGTGTTGCGGCTTGCGTGAAGCACTTTGCAGCATATGGTGCTCCAGAAGGCGGACGCGATTACAATACGGTGAACATGTCTGAGCGTCAGCTTCGCGAGTCTTACCTGCCGGCTTATAAAGCCGCGCTTGATGAAGGCTGTGAGATGGTGATGACGGCGTTCAATACAGTTGACGGTATTCCAGCAACAGCAAACAAGAAGCTGATGCGCGACCTTCTTCGTGACGAGTGGGGCTTTGACGGTGTGATCATCTCAGACTGGGGTGCGGTAAAAGAGCAGCTTCCGCACGGTGTGGCTGAAGATGAAGCTGAAGCAGCATACAAAGCACTGACAGCTGGTGTTGACATCGAGATGATGACCACGTGCTACGTGGACCATGTGAAAGAGCTTGTGGAAAGCGGCAAGTTATCGGAATCTCTCGTTGATGAATCGGTAGAACGTATTTTAACGTTGAAGCAGAAGCTTGGACTTTTTGAAGATCCGTACCGTGGTGCAGATGAGAAGCGTGCGGAAGAAGTGATTCTGTGTGAGGAGCACCGTGATGTAGCACGTGAACTTGCTGCGAAATCGTGTGTACTTTTAAAAAATGAAGGTGGCGTTCTTCCCCTTAAACCAACGCAAAAGATAGCGCTGATCGGTCCATTCGCTACAAATGGTGATCTGATGGGACCTTGGTCGTGGCAAGGTGTGTTTGATGACGTGGTAAAAGTAGATACAGGATTGTTAAACAAGTTAGCTGATCCATCTCTATTAACCGTTGCGGATGGTTGTGAGGTTGAGTCTGTAACAACTGAGCAGCTGGAAAAAGCGGTTCGTGTTGCGAGTGATGCGGATGTGATCGTGCTCGCACTTGGAGAAGCTTCATTCATGAGTGGTGAAGCGGGATGCCGTGCTGACATTCGTCTGCCCGAGCCTCAGCTTCAACTGATTCAAGAGATGAAAAAGTTAGGTAAGCCGATTGTAACGGTACTCTTTAACGGTCGTCCGCTCGACCTGCATGGTGTGGTAGATCAAGTGGATGCAGTATTAGAAGCTTGGTATCCAGGTACTGAAGCCGGTGCTGCGATCGCTGATCTTTTATTCGGAGATGTGAATCCGTCTGGTCGTTTATCGATGTCATTTCCGTATTCAGTAGGTCAGGTTCCGGTTTATTACAACCACTTTAACACAGGTCGTCCACAACCGACTCCAGAAAATAAAGAGCGCTATCTGTCTCATTATCTGGACATTCCGAACGAGCCTCTATTCCCGTTCGGTTTCGGGTTGAGCTATACAGAGTTTAAGTATGACGATGTGAAGTTGTCTAGTGATGTGTTGACAGAGGATGAGGCGATTACAGCTTCTGTAACCGTTACGAATACAGGCGATGTTACTGGTGAAGAGCTAGTTCAGCTCTATATCCGCGATATTGCGGGTGATGTTGTTCGTCCGGTGAAAGAGTTAAAAGGTTATAGAAAGATTGTTCTTGAACCAGGTGCGTCCGAGGAAGTTACATTCGAGATCACAGAAGAAATGCTTCGCTATCACCACGAGAACCTTGAGTTCAAGAGTGATGCAGGTAAGTTTACAATGTTTATCGGGAAAAACAGCCATGATGTGGCGAGTGTTCCGTTTAGGTTGGTAAAATAAATTGGTTAAGAGGACGCCTTTTGAGGTGATCCTCTTTTTTTCATGCGATTTATAGCTAAAAGAACCCAATAATAACAATTCAAAAAAACATCCATCCAAAAAAGACGTAACTGGCTGTTCGACTGAATGTCCTCACTTCATAAGGCAGGAGCCATTTTACTTGAAAATAAGGGATGACAGAAATAACGGGAAGAAATATCGGGAAAAAGAATCCTGCCATTAGAGCAACGTTGCCCAACGCTTCTATTGTCATGTCCCGGTCTGCCCCACCTGCGAGTAGAAGAAAGAACCACGCAAGATATACAAACCAGATGGATTTTAGAAAGCGTCTCTGTTCCAAGCTCGATTCATATTGAAGAATACACAGCAATAGTAAACAGCCTAATACATAAGTCCACCATGTATCCACTTGAAAATAACTAGTAAGGATTATAACTAAACCAATAATAGCAAGACTATTCCGTCTTAACTTGCTGTTATGCTTAAGTACTTTCATTCTTTCCACCTCTCTATAGGTGATTTATACCAACAGAAGAGACTAGAGTAAATGTTTTTCTTCGTTTTACGGTACGTGTTTTTATATTTATTACGCGTTCACCGGTAATTGGGGTGTGACCACCTGTAAAGTACGTTTTTCCACCGGTAAATCCTTCGTGACCACCTGAAACTAGGACCTCATCACCGCTAAATGCACTTTCATCACCGGTAAACACTCCAAACAAGCTGAAACACCAACTAAACAGCTCCGCTTAACAAAAAAAGCCCTTGAGAGCTTCCAAACACAGCTCCCAAAGTCTTTTTACTACTATAAACGCTAACTACCCCACCAAAACCCGCAGCTGATCATCCACTTTCGCGTGTTTTTTGCTGCGAACGACAGTTAACTCTTTATTTTCTTCAATCACATAATCAGCACTCGGTAAAATCTTCGTTCCACGTTCAAACGCGATCACATCTTCAACCTGTGTTAAGCGGAAATCAATATAGTCTGCACTCACACCTGTAATTTCTGCTGTCGCATAGGCAATCTTCACACTGCCTACAGCTAGATTCATTGGCAGCATCACACCGTCTTTACTCTGCAGCAACAGCTTCCTTCCACCTAACAACGCTACGCCATCTTCATAAACCGTGAATTCTTTATCGAATCCGTCTAGATTCAACAGATGAAGGAAACGCTCACCTTCTGCGTCAACTGTCGATGTCATGAAGATGCCGTGATGCGAACAATCATGCGTTAGTTTCGCACGACTTCCTAATCGTTCAAGCGCTGTTTTAAAGAAAGGCAGATCGCAGCGATAGAAGCTTGCAATCACGATCGCCCGTCCATCCCCCACTTCAGACTCAAAGCCACACACATCATCAGATCCATACACTCTAAAAATCGGAGTCACATCTGGTCCAACTTCAAAGCGCTGAACGAAGCCTGAACGAATCTCGGGCTGAGCTGAAGCCCAGCTGTCTCCATAGATAGAAAGGTAGTTTCCGTGACCATCACGGCTAATTCCTTTATACGACACACCAAGCGCTTCCGCTAACAGCGTACAATTCTTCCCTTCCATATCAAAAAGAGGAACCTCACCGTACAGAAGAATCTTTCCGCCCGTGTTCAAATAGTTTACGAGCTTCTCCTGAATCGCACTGTCCATATAGCGTGCGGACGGTAACGCGAGTACAGGCGTTTTCGTCACATCCAGCGGTTTGTTCTGCACATCAACCGCTGTAAAACGATAACCGTTAAGCAACATCGCACGGCCCATAATCTCCCAAGCGCCAGCACCGCGGTTCGCCTCAATGTTTGAGAGGATCTCACGCATTACTTCGCTCTTCGGATACCGGTATTCGGTCATGTAATAATCCGGGATGAACGCGAACGATACTTCATCTCGTTCTTCGTTCATTCGCGCGAGCTTATCGCTTACCGTCATCACACTTTGGTTCACGCGAGACATGCGCGGAAACGTGTAATTGTAGTCCCCTTCTGGACCGATCGGTGCTGCGAAACCATGGCGTTCACCAGTTGAAGCGATTCGGTCGTTTCCATCGTCAACAAGCGTATCGAGTCTAGCATTTTTTCCGCCAGCAAACAGATAATAGTTGATGAGTCGGTTTCCTTGAGCAAGACACATTCTAAACTTAAAATCCGCAGCTGATGGATCATACCGCTCACCTAGTGTCTCACCAAAGTTCCCGTCACCACAGTTGAACTCGACAGACGTTAACGGCTGATCTTCATTATGAACAGCTTCCATCAGACCGTTGATGATGTAGAGGTCCTGGAAAGTTTTCATGTCAAGATCGCCAAAATAAATATCAGAACCCGAGATATATCCAGGTCCTTGGTTATACGTTTCATACAGCTGACTGATTCCGATCGGATACGTGAACCCACGTCCTCCACCTGTTCCGTGGATGTTTACGACGAACGGAATATCTTTCACGCCGAACTCTTCTGCGTATTCTCTTAAAATCGCGATATATTTGGCGAATCGATAACGCATGTAATAGCCAAGATCTTTTAACAGTTGAGCGGCATACTCTTCTTTCGGAGAGCGGAATGCAGTGTTTCGTTCAGCACTTTCTTCCAACGGAAACGGATAGCGGTCAGAAACGTTATCTCCGTATCGTTCACTCAACCAATTTGATAAATCGTTCAGCACGTTGTCCGTCAGATCTGGTGTGTTGCTCACCCATGACAGCATGCCGATCTCATTATCAAGCTGAAACGCGATGATTTTTCCGCCGTTCGGATAGATGCGCGGCGTAACAATCTCCATCACTTTTTCATAATACTTGCGAACTTCTTGTAAAAATCCTGGTGCGAGATAATCGACAGTCGGTGTCGTTGGTTCGCTCTCGTCCCAGCCGACAGGAATAATCTCAGGATGCTTTTCATACACCCAATAAGGCAGTCCTTCGTTTTTCATCTCGGCCATAATAAATGGTCCAGGACGAACGAAGAAATAAAAGCCGTTTTCTGTACAAAGGTCGATGAAACCGGCAAGGTCTGTTTCAGGACGCGTTTTACCCGTAAAATCAAACTGCCCTTCCACCGGCTCATGCCAAAGCCATGGCACATAAGTGGCCACGGCGTTACAACCTGTTTCTTTTAGTTTATCTAAACGGTCTTGCCAATCGCTTTTATCAAGACGGTAATAATGAATCTCACCGCACGTGATCAGAACGGGCTTACTGTCGATGATGATCTGTTTGTTTTTAATCTCAATCATTTAACAGGACTTCCTTCTGTCTTTTTCCACCCTAACAAGTCAGCACCTTGTTTCACAAACTTGTTTTTCATGAACAGATCCCACACGAGACCTGATTGATAGTTTTCGATCATAAGAAGCGTGATTCCCTTGTCAATTCCGATCACATGGTCTGAATACCAAGCTGGCGTTACGTCCAGGTTATAAGAATCTTGGAAACCATACTCACCCCAAAGCTGAGGATGCTCTTCGTAAAAATACTTCATCGCTGCGATGGACTCTTCTGGTGTGAACACGATTGATCCCGCTGCTCCCGTCGGTGCGATCGTACCTTCTAGTTCAGGTTCACAACCTTCATAATAAGGAGGAGCTCCTGGAACACGGTAGCCGGTCGGACTCGCACAAGCCGTTAAGCCCCAAGCATTCTCGTGATACGTCTTGAACTCACTTGATTTTTCTTTACAAAACGCACGGTTCGCAAGAGATGCTTTTACTGAGTTCTCGTACCAGTTGATTCCGTCTCCGTCGACGATATCTCTAAAATCGATGAACGCATGCGAATATTGGTGAACAAACATCGCGTTTCCTGGCGCGTGAATGTACTCGTAATCTTTGTATGTCCCTTTTCTACGCTCGAAGCCGTCATAAATTCTTGCAGGAACTGGATGTGTTGGAGATGCCACACCAAGCACATACGTCATCATCTGCTCCGCGTACATATCCCAATGGTGGAAACCGCCCGTTTCCGGGTTGTAGCCCATGTAGAACTGGTTCACCGGCTCATCATAATACACGTTCCAGTCAATACGCGCGTAAATTTTCTCGAAAAGCTCCGCGATCTCTCCGCCAAAGTATTCAGCAGAAGTTACGGCACCACATAGGAAGATTCCCGTATCGATGATGGACGCACAGTCGTACCACTCTTCGTTTTTCTTTGCTGTCTGCACGTTTAAGAAATGATAAAAGAAACCGCTCGCGTGCTCCACGTTGTTCAAGAATGTTTCTAGCGTCCCTTTCGTACGCTCGTAGCCTTCTTCTTTCGTGATCCAGCCGCGCTCGATCCCGATGATGATCGCCGTTAATCCGAAACCGTTTGATGCGATACTTGCTACTTTTTTATTCGCTGACTGATCCAGAATCAACCCGTATCCTGGGCTGTTTTTATCCGTGTTTGCTTCTTTCCAAAAGAAATCAAAGCATCCTTTTGCTTCAAGGTCCAATAGTTTCTGTGTATCCATCGTTAGATCTCCTCTCGTTTTACCTTAATTAGAAAAGCGAGACAGCTAGTTACCGTGTGCTGCCCCGTTAGTTTTGGTTTTATAGTGAAGAGAGTACGGTTTTACGGTACGTGTTTTTATATTCGTTACGCGTTCACCGGTAAACGGGTCGGTTTCACCGCTAAATAGGTAGTTTTCACCTGAAAGAAGTCTGTGACCACCTGAAAAACATCACGTTTCACCTGAAAAGTCACTCCCACCACCTGAACCGCCTACAACTAGCTCTTACGCACATGATTTACCTTCTCACAACCACCTGAACCGCCCTCACTTCACATATTACAACCGCTCAGACGCTACAAAACAGACATCCTCGCACAATCTCCTACCTCATACACCACAAAACATCCGAAAATGCTGCTTTTTTACTCCCCAGTAATCCCCGAACGGTCCACACCTTCAACAAACCAGCGCTGCGTGATAAAGTACACGATCAATAGCGGCAGAATCGACAGGACGGTCCCTGCCATCTTGATTCCTTCGTTCAACTGGTTGCCCCCCGACACTCCCATCTCAGCTGGGAACATCTGCTGATACGTCGCGACGAACTTTTGCAGCTGCAGCGGCAATGTTGTTAACGCATCTCCAAAATAGATCGCCGCCAAATACGTTTCGTTCCAATACCAAACGAACGAGAACAAAAATGAGATGATGATCGCAGGCAATGCCATCGGTAATGCGATCGTGAAGAAGATTCGAAAATGTCCTGCCCCGTCAAGCTGAGCTGCTTCTTCCAATGCTTTTGGCACGGCTCTAAAAAACTGATAAAAGATCAGGATGAAGATCGCGCTGTTCAATCCTTGTCCGAACGTTGCCGGAAGCAAAAACGCACTCAAACTGCCAAGAATGTTTAGCTCATTAAAGAAGATGTATCTTGGGATGAGCGTCACCTGCGGCGGGATGATGAACGTTGCGAGCACTAGAACGAACATGATCTTTTTACCGCGAAACTCAAATCGAGCGAGTCCGTATCCCACTACTGCTGCAACAGCAGTTTGCGCCAATGCCGGAAGAACCGTCACGTACAACGTTTCCATCAGTGTTGAGAAAAAGTTCAGAACTTTGTTCGCCTGCTCATAGTTTCCGGTATAAAACTGCGTTGGAATCCAGTTTACGAGCGGGTTCAACAGATCATCCAAACTTTTAAAGCTGTACACACCCATGTAGAGAAGCGGATAGAGATACACAAATCCAATTCCCACCAAGAGTCCGTAGATCAAGAGCTTGTAAAGAAGACCATCTGTCCCCTGCATGCCCAAAAACATGCGTTTCGTTTTTAAGTAATACTTGTTCACTTGCTGTGTTTTGGTTTGCACATTGATCACATCCTCTTAGGTGTATTTTTTCATTCTTTTTACCGTCATCACACCAACCGCAATCGCAAGCGCTGCAGCGATGATCAGGAAGTAGATCCAAGATAGTGCTGAAGCATAGCCATAACCTGTGTCTACTTTAAACATGTTTTTCTGAATATGTTCGATGATTGGATTCAGCGAGAATACCGAATACGTTACGATCGTGTAGATCAAGTTAACGATGATCATCGGCTTTAGACTTGGCAGGGTGATCTTCCAAAAGAACTCCCAGTTGCTCGCACCGTCGATTTTCGCCGCTTCAAAGATCTGCTTGTCCATCTTTTGAAGAGCAGCTAAGAAAATTAAGATCTGTACGCCTGAATACCAAAGGATTACAATCAGGTTTTTTATTAAATACAGTAAGATCCCGTTAAAGAAACCATCCGGATTATCATTTAACGCTTGATAGATCGCGTACTGTTCAATAGAAGGAATGGTCGTGATTCCTTGATCGATCAGCTCTTTGATAACCGGTCCGCTCGCGATGATAACGGGCAGGAAGAAAATCGTACGGAACAATCCGCGGAACTTGATCTTTTGGTTTAACAATAGAGCGATGATCAATGAAAAGACGATGATGATTGGAACCGAGATAACCATCTCTTCTAAATATTTTAGAACGCGGTCAACGAACGTTCCGTCAACTGAAAACGCATATTCATAGTTTCCAAAGCTTACAAAGTTCGTTTTAATGCCATCGGTCGTGATCTTCACTTCCTGAAAGCTTAAAAAGAGCGAGTATAGAAGCGGAAATGCCGTAAAGACGAGAAAGCCGATGATCCATGGTGAAACAAACAGCAATCCTGTAAGATTTCTGTTATTGCCTAGTCGTTTCATCGCTTTCTCCCCCTTCTGTTACCGCAAAATCCTTAGGTTTCACTTCAATGCCATTACTTTTATAAGTCGCGTTCGTATAGTTGACGACAATCACTTTTCCGTTGGAGTATTCTACTTCCACAACACCTGTTTGAGGCACAGTACGGCTGACGATCTCTTCGCCTTCTACTTCACCAAGACTTTTCTTAATCTTTTCGTATTGATACAAAATCTTGTCTTTCCAGATCGAATATTCCGATGTGTAAACGTCACTCGATGCCGTTTTAGCAAGAAGGTGTGACGCTTCCTTCGTTAAAAGATACGATGGATATGCTCCGTACTCGATCATGCGCAGCATCTGATCTTCTGAATCTGACTGAAAGTTCGAGAACGGTGCGTAGTATGGCATGTAGCCTTTTAGCACGATCTGCAGAAACGGCACCGTGTCCGTTTCATACACGTAGTTCGACGCGTTCATCGGAATGTCAAGATACCGATCGGTTTGATTCCAAAGATAGGTGTTCGGCTCATAAAGAGCAACGTTCCCCACTTCTTTATTTAATGTCCCGAACAGCTTTTGATACGTTTTGATCGTCTGGTTTCGCTCACTCGATTTTTTCCCGCTAAAGTCAGAGAACAGCGTGTAACCGCTCGTATCGATCGCTACGTTTGAAATGCCTTGTTCCTTAAATTCCTTTGCATCCTCTTTTGCGATAGCAAGAGATTTTTCTGGTGATAGATAATACATTGTCTTCTTATCTTCACTGTGTGAAATTGTCTCAGAGCTGATTTTCTTAGCTACATCTTTGCTGCCGGAATAGCCGGATGCTCCGTCGTATGCTTTTGTGTAATCGCTATAAAAATAAAGCGGTATGTTATCCTTTTTAAGACTGTCGATCGTGTTCTTCACGTCATCACTGCTTCCGAGCTCACTTTCAAACGGAAACTTCTGAGGCAATGTGCCGGTTAGACCGCCTTTCGACCAGCCTTTATAGACGACAAACAGATCATCGATGTCTTTTTTGAGCTCGGAAGTCATGCTCGGAATGTCTGTGACCTTCGTCATCGGCAGAACAGAGTCCCACAACAGACCTTCCTTTACTTCGCCACCTAGAAATTCAAGTCTTACACCGGTTTGGTCGTCTTTCTTTTCTAGCTGTTTGGTTTCAGAAAGATGATTTTGATACGCTTTGGCCATCCCTACATAATCAGCGTCATCTTCTTGCAGAAACATGTATCTCAGCTTAACACCGAAAGGATTTTTCGTTTTTTGATACACGTTCAGACCTTTCATGTTCTTACTCGTCGGCTGGTAATATTCTTTTCTAAAATGAAATTCAGAAGAGATCCAGTTAAAGTCGGTCGAAACACCTGACGGATACGCTAAAATGTCTCCATGCGTATAGCCTTCTTCGATGACGGCAAGAAATCCGTTCTGTTTCACACCATGAACGGTTCCGAATACGGGCATCTTGATTTGCTCGACCGGTGTTACTTTTTCATCTTCTTCCTTCTTCACTTTCGTTTTCAAAAAGGCTTCATCATCATCATAAATAGATCCTGTAAATGGTGCATCGGCTTTTGTTCCGTTCTTTTCATAACGAATCAATGCACCTGAGCCGTCCGGAATGAACATGTACCCGTTGATGTCACTCTTGTTAACCGCACCTAAAAACGGATAAACACGCATAGAAATGAGCTTCGTGTATTTGTTTTCTTTGATCTCATTCTCAGGAATTGAAACAACAAGATCGTTTTCTTGAAGCTCCACGTTCAGTTCAAATTCTAACTTCGACTGGTTCATGTAAAGAGAGGCCGTGAACCCTTTATCGTTCATCTTCACACGAGGTCTTGAATCGTTCGTCGTGATGCTCTCGGTTTTCACTTTTCCACGACGGTCCATATAATCAACGGTGATCGCTGATTGAGCCATCTGTTCCCACGTTTTGTTCAGTCGGTACTGATCAGGATTATCGAGCCCTGAGTTCCAAACGTATTTCGTTTTCTTGTTTTCTATCTTGATCGCGAGCGTTTCTTCGTTCACATAAAGAGCAAGATTTTCGTTCTCAGCTGCTTTTTCAAAGCCTTGGAATGAATTTTTCTGCTTGATCGTAGCACCATCTGCTTTCTCAGGCTTCGTAAACGATGAAGACGTATACTTCATCACGTTTTGACTCTTCTCTGTTGGTACGGGAGGCTGCTCCGTACTTTTCTTATCATCTTGCGCGGCGAATACAGAGATCGGTACGAGCAAGGTAAGAAGCGCGATACTTATCTTTTTATACACGAAGAACAGCCTCCTTTATGATGGAATAAACAAAATCGTATACTTGATCGATTAACACGAACACGATGAACACAACAAGAAGCATGATCACCATTCCGAACAGCGTGACGAAGATGTTTCGGATCGTGTCTGAGAACGTGTAGTTATGGATCTCTTTTAGCATGATGAAAAGGATGATCAGACACCATGCGTAGATGATGCGGATTGAGAACACATAAACAAATGATTCATTATAAGTCAGCACGTTCGACAATAGGGTCAGGATCGGACTGAACACGAGGAACGGAGCGAGTGAATAGATCGTTCCGATATAGATGTCCTTGAACCTTCCTTCACCATCGTTGATCGTACTAACGAGATAGTTCACCACAATGAACAGTGCGAGCGTTACGAGCAGTAAGAGAAGCTCGCCGACTAAGTTAGCATCGCTGCTCACCGTTTTAAAGATAAATCCGGTATAGAAGCGGCTGTAAATATACTCGACGATTAAGATTACATATAGAATCGTCGCTGATAGGATCGATGCGTATTGTTTTCTTTTCAAATAATAAAAACTGTCGATCGGATGACGGAAGAACTTGAACAAAAAGAGCAGTTCTCCTATCAATTTCTGTTTTTTAATCGCGCCGAGACTTCTGCGCGGCTGATTCAGAATGCCTTTCTTTTTGTCGATCACTTTTACGATATAGTACAAAATTCCGAAGAAGATGAACGCGAACAACACCGTTTCCAGGTTCTCTTGCATCCACGCATGTCGCACTTCCCAGAACGAGTCTGAATAACCGTACACGTCGTTTGCAAACTCGTACTCTTCTAGCGCCTTATCATAGTCTTGTTGTTTGTAGTAAGCAGAGCCCATGGCAGAATGCGCGAGACCGAACAAAGAGTTCATCTCCAGCACTTCTTCCCAGTATTTCTGACTCTCTACATAACGTCCTTCTTTAAAAAGCGCGATTCCTTCATGTACTTGTTTCGAAAAAGCAGTAGATTCAAAGACTTGGATCATGCCGCGTTCTTTGTCTGTAACGTACAGTTTGCCGTCAGAATCAATCGTGATGCCTGTCGGCTGTTTGAACAATCCTAGACGGTTCGTTCCGTCGTCTTTACCGCCGAAGATGAATAGCAAATTTCCAAAGCTGTCATATTCATAGATCTCACCGGTGCTTGATACGACGAACATGTTTCCGTCTTGATCGACCGCGATATCTTGCAGTGACTTCTCATCAGAGATATCACCAAACAGCATGTTCTTTCCGGCAACGTTCAGCTTTTTGATCACTTCGTTCGTCGTTCCTTCTGTCACAGAATAGACGAGACCTTGATCATCAAGCGCGATGTTGTCTGGCGCGGGAGGTGTCTTCATGAACATATTTGCTTTTTTGCTCTCTGATGTGAGAAGCTTCTGCAAAAACGTGCCAAACGATCCTTCTGTACTGTTTACTCCGTAATAGCCGAGAAACCCGCCATCCTTACTAAGCTGAATGATTCCGTTCGTTGACCCTTCACTGATTACATAGATGCTTCCGCGACGGTCAACGGCTACTTTTTGCGGTTTAAAAGAAGAGCTTTTACCAAAAAGCGGTGAATCCGGCTTTCCATATTGCTCTTCGACCTTGCCGTCTTGTGAAAAGCGGAATACCTTCTCTTCTTCATAATCCGCTACAAAGATTTTTTCGTTTTCGTCCACATAGACGCCAGTTGGTGATTTAAGAACACCTTTTCCGATTTCACGTACAAACTTACCGTTTTTGTCGGCGACGAGAATCTTTTTGGCACCAGAATCCGCGATATAAAGGTTTCCTTTTGTATGAGAGAAAATATCTTCCGGGTTCATGATCTCAACGTCTGGCAACAATGTTCCGACCGGTGTGTAGGCCGTCTGTGTTTCGATCGTCTGACCGTCTGCTGATAACGTTTCTGTCTGATAAGGGACAGAAGCAGAAGCGATAGACGAGATCGGAACAAGCAGGAATACCAATAATGCTACAAATTGGGCAATGCGCTTCATTTCTCCCCCCTCCTACTTTCTTACTTGATTCCTGAGTGGGCCATCGTGTTCATCACCTGGCTCTGCAGAATTATAAAGATGATTAGATTTGGTACGAACATGATCAAGGAAGCTGCTGCTGCGAGTCCTTGTCCTGCTACGTTGTTTCCTTCAACCGTTGAAGTTAACGTCGACATGTAGAACGAGAACGTCTTCAGTCCTTCGTCGTTTACATAGAGCGACGAACTCTCAACGCTGTTCCAAACGAGCTGAAACGATAAAATCGCGATCGTAGCGATCGCAGGTTTGACGAGCGGAATGATGATCCGTACGAAAATCTGAAAATCAGATGCTCCATCAAGCCTCGCTGCTTCTAGCAGTTCATCCGGTATCTGGTCGATAAACTGTTTGACGAGAAACAGACCGATCGGCATCGCGAGTAACGGAAGAATATGAACCAGAAACGTGTTGATCAATCCGAGTTCGTCGATCAACAGATACCGTGGGATCATAACGGCTGCCGGTACGAACATGAGCGCTAACGTGTTGATCTCAAAGATCGCTTTTTTCATCTTAAAATTTTTCTTAGATAGCGCGTAGCCTGCCATCGTGCTGATGATGACAGTTAGAACAACAACGATCAGCGTAACGACAACAGAGTTGAACAGAAAGCGTGACATCGGAACACCGGTATCGTTCGTCTTTGTAAAAAGGTCTACAAAGTTCTGCAGTGTCGGGTTATCTACAAAAAAGCGCGGTGGATACGCGAACAGTTCGTCGATCGGTTTGAACGCATGAAAGAATATATAGACGATCGGCAAAGCCATAAAGATAGCCAGTGGGATTAAAAACGCGAGAAACTTCAACTGACTTCTATGAAACTTTGACGGGTTCATTCTTGTCCCTTGAAAGGCTGACATGTTGATCACTCCTTTTTCGCTAGTCTTTCTCTCCAAACAGCCTCCAGGCTACTTTCGAGAACAGATATACAACGATGAGCAGCACGACCGAAATCGCTGCCGCATAACCCATCTCATAACGGATAAAACCATAATCTTCTAAGTGGTTGACCATAAGCTGACCCGCATATTGCGGTGTCGGGTTAGCACCAGAAAGCGCCACCCCGATCGCACCAGCTTGAAACGTTCCAACAACTGCCATGACCGCGCCGAACAACATCTGCGGCTTCATGGACGGAATCGTAATATAGATAATCTCTTGAAAACGGTTGTTGATGCCGTCAATGTATCCTGCTTCATAAATCTCGGTGTTAATGTTCAGAACACCTGATAACATCGCGAGGAATCCAACACCCATAGAGCCCCAAAGCGTTACAAAGATCATGATCTTCATGAGGTATTCAGGCGATTGCAGCCATTGGATCGGCTCTAACAGCACACCCATCGTTAGAAGCAAGCTGTTTAGGTAACCTGTTTCATCTCCAGAGAAGATGATTGTCCAAACAACGGCCATCGCAACACCTGCTGTCATGGATGGCGAGTAGATGATCAACGCAAGTACCGTTCGCATGCGCTTTGGTACTTGAGCGAGCGCCCAAGCGAGTATGAACGATAAGATATACCCGCCAGGGCCCACGATTAGTGCGAACGTTAACGTGTTCGGCAGGATTTTCTGCATGAACACTTCATCCTGTGTGATCAGACCGACATAGTTGCTCAAACCGATGAACGTCGGTGTTTCGATCGCGTTAAAATACGTGAATGACAATAGGATTGCCGCTGCAACAGGTATGATGATAAACGTTGTAAAAAAGATGATATACGGAGCAAGGAACATCCACGGTGAATAATCTCGTTTATTTGGTTTCTTTTTCATTCTCATCGCCTGCCCAACTTTTCACTTGTTCTATCGTAGGAATCGGATACGGCTTGACCATCTTGCCGTCCTTCACATATCCAAACTCTTCCATCTTTCTCTTGATCTCCCGGTCAATCGCAACGACTGAGTCGTCAACTGCTGATCTCGGGTTCACACCATCAAACACGATGCGGTTCCAGATGTTCGAAAGCTCACGTTCGATCATGTACGAACCTGGATTTTTCGGTACTTCGTATAGATACTCCCACTGCTTCAAAATCGTTTTCTTATGCTGCTCTGGCCACGGAAGGTTCTTGAACGCTTCTAGGTTGGACGTGTTCCACATGTACTCTGGTCCGTACAGCATCTGAAGATTGGTCGCGAACTCGGTCTGCGTATCTTCTGACAGCCACCATTTTAAAAGCTCCCACGAATCTTCCTTGCTCTTTGTTCCTTTAAAGATCATCGCAGACTGACCTGAACCTGTAGCCCAGCGTTCCACCGTTCCGTCTTCTTTTTTCACACCTGGATGTGGCGCAATATCCCACCATCCTGCGATCTCTGGAGCGGCTGCTGTTAGCTGTGTGTATGTCGTAAAGTTAGCAGTCCCGATCGGAAGTGTTGAATATCGGAAATGGTTATAAAAGTTTGGCACTTGTAACGGCATGCTGTAGATCGTGTTCAGCTCTGCCATGAACTGTATGCCTTTTAACGATTCTTCTGTTCCAATCGCCGTCTTCATGCCATCTTTTCCGTATAGATCTCCATCAAACTGATACACGAACGGAGCAGTTGCTTGGAACGGCTTAAAGCCTGTTGCACCCGCAATGTGTGTATAATAGTTCATCCCAAAACGCTGAAGCTCTGGCAAGATGCTCTTCACGTCATCCCATGTATCCGGGACCGGAAGACCGAGTGCTTGCATAATATCTTTTCGGTAAAACTGCACAAAGAAATCTTGCGTCTCTGGCATCGCATAAACCGAATCACCGATCATAAGCGGTAGAAAGGCTCCTGGTGAGAACTGCTTGCTGAACTTTTCAAAGTCATCGAACTGGTGCAGATCAACGGCTGCACCACGAATGGATAACTCGTAAGGCAACCATGAAGAGATACCAAGTGCAATGTCTGGCTGTTTGTTCGACGCACTCGCGAGAATCAGCTTTTGCTCTTCTGGCATGATCGAGAATTTTACTTTGATTCCTGTTTCTGGCGTAAAGTTTTGATCAGATAGATTTTGTAGAAGCTCAACATATTGACGAGGTCGGTTCACCCAAACCTCTAACGTATCTTCTTCCGCTTCACTCGCTGAATAATTTTCAGAGAAGAACGATAAGAAGAAGCGTTGAATCGAGTCGATTAGTTTTTCCCAAAAACCAGCTTCTGCATCTGGGACATCTTTTTCATCACCATGCACGTAGAAGCGATCGACCGTTAACGGCTGTTCTGGCAACGTTACGAGCATGTTTCCGAGCAATTGCGCAGCTGAAGACGATCCTTCTGACAGCTCAGTTAGTCGGCTTGGAATCTGGTCCGGCTTTTTGCTGAGTGCTCTTAGCTTTTGTACGGCCATCTCAAGGGAAACCATATCTTTTGAATCTTCTTTTGAGTTATCGAGTTTTCTGAGGTACTTCAGTTCTTGCTCTAGCTCATCCGCCCAGCCAGCAAGCTTTTTATCGATTCCGGGAATATACTCGCTGATCTTCCAGCCACGAGACGTATCTGTCTGATTTCCCGTAAGCTTTCGAATCTTAAGCGTGAGCTCTTCCATTTCGCGCATCACTTTATTTGTCGTATGAAGAACGGGCTCAACAGGAGCGGCATCAGCTTCTAGACCAATCTGATGCTTTCCTTTTGATAGATAAAACAGATATGCTTTTCCATCTTTGTCTTTCAACGTGACGTTATCCCAGTTTTTATTGAACGGGAATGTAACGGGTGAAGCTTCTTGAAACGGAACTTTTCCGTCGATCAACAGTTTTCGGAAAACCGGACCACCCGTCTCTTTGTTCTGCAGTACTTTAAACGTTAGCTTGTAAAAGCCATCTTTCTTCACATTGACGTTCCAATTCACCGTCTGTCCGGAGTCTTTCCACGATTCAGAACCTAGCGTGTTTAAGAGGAGGTTCTTTGGAGAGCTCGGTACCGCTGATGAATCATCTGCTGCAAAAGGACGTATGTACGAGCTGTTCTTCTCGTAGTCCTTCTCCGCTTCACGTGTGATCAGCGTGTCGGCCAATTTTGCGCCTTCATGCTTTTTTACGTAATCTTTATAACTTGGTAGTTTGCTAGGTGATTTGACGTACGCTTTTCCTAACAGCATCTCGCCTGATAGGTTCGTAAGCTGGATCGTATTCCTTCCTTTTTTCAGTTCGTAACGAAGTGGCTCAGATTGAAGCTGACTCGCATCTTCTGCTGTTAACGTGTTCCAACGCTCGATCCGCTTCTGCTTCGGAATCATGTCGTTGTCGAACCGATCTTTCTCGAAGGTATTTTTCTCGTTTTTCCAGTCGGCCGGAAACACGATTCTTCGGCTTTCATAAAAAGGATAGTTGCCGTTCACCTGAATGGCGCCCTCTATTGGAACAACCTCGTTGCTCAATGGATAATAATCAAACGCTAGCTCATATAGTCCTGCTTCCTCCACATTCACTTCATAAGAAACGGACTCTCGGTTATGCCAATAGAAAACACGATCGTTATAGCCCTTACTCTCTGATTCTGACAAAAGGTTCTTTTTGTCTTTGATCTTAAAATCAGAAGGAGAGACAGACGCTTCAAAATCTGAAGCGTCATCTGTCCCTTTCTTCTCCCAACTGTTAAGGACGGTATGATAGTTTTCCTCCACGACTTGTTCGGCAGGCTTAGTATCCTTACTGTTGCCTTCAGCAGATGCATATGGTTGTGGAATAATGAGACACAGCGCTAAACCTAACCAAAGAAATCTTTTAAACTTCATACTATCAACCTCCCCTTAAACTTCAGGCTTTCTATTTATCTTTTAAAGCCTCACTTGCTTCTTTGCTCTTTTGGTCTGCTAATTGATCAAGCTGTTTTGCGTAGTCTTCGATCTTCAGGTTTCCTTTAATCACGTTATCTAAAAGTACTGTTACTTTCGCGTTCGCTTCTTCTCCAACCTTCACGCCTGTTGGTGCTTCCCAACGTGCATCAACATAGCCAGGTACGGTTTTAACCGGCTCAACGATTGCGTTGTCTAAATTGTCATAAGCTGTCTTGATTCCAGGCACTTCGTTGATCGCAAAGTACTCTTCTAAAATTTCAGGATCTGCGTTAACTGGTAGTGTGTTTAGTGCTTTTCCTTCTTTTTCAGCGATTTCCATACGCTTCATGAAACCTTCTTTACCGAAAGACATCCACTTAGAGAAAAGGAATGCTTCTTCAGCGTGTTTACTTGTTTTAGAGATTCCAACAAAGTCGTTCGTTACACCCGTTCTTCCACCCGGAAGACCGATGAAGTCAAAGTCAAACGTTTCTTTTTCAACAAGTGCAGGTACTCCCCAAGTGCCGTCCCATTTCACAGCAACTTGTCCATTCATCCATACTTCTTCTGGGTTCTCGCCTTTAAAGTTAGCTTTCAAGTCATCTGGAAGTGACTCGTACGCGTAGTTGTTTGTTGTAATTTCTTTTGCAAGGTTAGCTCCTGCGATGAATTCTTTTGAGTCAAGTGAATATTGTCCGTCTTTAACCGTATACCAGCCCATGTCTGGATTTGCCGCAGCCGGATACCAGTCTGCTACTGAGAACGCGTGGTTCGTTCCAGCTACACCTTTGTTGATGTTCGTTACTTCTTTAATGGATTTTGTGTACTCTTCAATTGAAAAACCAAACTCAGGATAATCCAGGTTCGCTTCATTAAAAAGATCTTTGTTTACTAAGTAGCCTAAGAAATGCTGTGCGAATGGAACCGCATACACTTTATCGTTGTATGTTGCTGATTCACGTACCGCTTCAGGAATGTTAGCAAAATCTTTATCTTTTTCCGTCATTTTCGTGATGTCCATCAACCAATCGTTTGATAGTGACGATGGAATCTGTGGAAGAGCAAAAACGTCTGGCATTTTACCCGCACTTGCTGCAGCAGCGAGTGTTCCGTTCCAGTCTGTTGATGTAATCGACTCGTCGATTTTAACTTTGATGTTCGGATACTTTTTCTCGAACGCTTTGATCATGAGGCGCTCGAGGTTTTGTTCTTTTTCAGTACCAAGTGACCAGCTAGCATACGAAATGGTTACGTTTTCTTTTTTGTCGTCAGAGCTTGCTTTGTCATCTGAGCTACAAGCTGCTACTGAAAATAGCAATGCGATGATCATGAAAAGTGATAATACTTTCTTCATTACCTATCAACTCCTAATTAATTTTTGGGGGCTAATGCTACGTTGCTCCTGTAAGTGTTGATTTCCGTTTCGGGTGCTTCGCTTTCCGCGGGGCAGGCGGTGAGCCCCCAGGAGTCTCGCACCCTCCACTTCAATCAACTTATTCAGGGATGGTAAAAGTCAAAAATGCTTCAGTCGCAACAGGTAGAAATAGCCTTACTTATGGTTGAATAGCGTTTGCGAACGCTGGTTGAAACCGGATGGATGCTGTGTCTTCTGTTGTTTGTATGAGCACTTTGAATGTATGCTCTTGGACTTCCTCTATTGAAACCTCTTTGGTGTCTACAGGTTTCCATGAAGAGGAACGGAAGACGAATTCTTCTTCTTTTTGAATCATTTTTATAGTGAGTGAAATCTCGTCTTGTTGCTGTAAGGTTTCGTAGATTTCACCCGTTCCGTATTCGATGAACAAGTCTTCATGTAACGGTACGTTGACTGGTAGCATGAGCCCGCTTCGCATTGGAATCGAGATTTCTTTTCCACCGAAAAGGGTTGTTCCGTCGTACGTGATTATCGTCGTCTTCTTAAATTCATCAAAATTTTGAAGAAAGAAGAAGTCTCCTTTTTCTGGTGAAGATCTAACGGTAATATCAAGCTCTTCTTCTAATGTGAAACGACTCTCGATCCCTGCTCGTTTGGCAAGCTTCACGATGATGTCGTTTTGATAATGAAAACCGTGATCCATTCCAATACCAAACATATAGAGTTGACCTTTTCCAAGCTGTTTTTCAAACGCGATCACTTGATCCGGCTTGCCCTCAATATGCGCGAATGCGCCATCTGTTGTTTCATAAATCTCAGCCCGGTCGATCAACACGTTGTCCGCCTGATCAATCTGACCAAACACGCGGTGCTTTGTTTCTTTTACCGTTACGTTGATGTAATCTTTCAAAATCGTGCACGGTACGTTTTTCATCGTTTTTGTCGGAATCGTCGGAAACAGGATCAGCTTTCCGCCGTTCTCTAGATACGTGACGAGTTTTTGCTGAATGTTTTCATCCATCCACTCTGTGGTAAACATCCAAAGAGAAGGGATAACGCTCGGATTAATATCGTCATCATCCTGCACGTTGATCGCATCATAGATGATGTTGTTCACGCGAAGTGCCTTCGCGATTCCGTTCGCCATAAAGGTCTCACGGTCACGCTGAATTTGGTCGACCATGTTTTTTGTATGCTCGTCATGAAACTCCGTCATATAATAATCCGGATAAAAACCGAGATGCGTATCAACGACTGGCTTCGTTTGCAGAAGGGAGCTCTCAAATGTCTGAAGCATCTTTCCGATATGCTGAATCACAGGATAGTGTGGATTTTTCTGTCCAGACTTTGTGAGCGGCGCTTGCCAATCGTGACGTCTGCCGAACAAGCCAATGTTTTCATAGTTCTCGCCCGCACCAAACATGTAATAGTTCACACCGTTCATCCCGTCCGCGATACATAACCGCGTCGTCAGATCAAACGTTGTCGGTTGGAGCTTCGGTTTGTCATGAATGCTTCCACCTTGAAACTCAGCTGAGAAAAGCGGCTGCTCCCTCCATTGGATCGCTTTTGTAAAGGCGTTCGCTAAAACGATATCAACGTAGCTGTCATACTCGATGTTGCCGATATAATAATCACCAGCCATGAGTGTGTTCTCGATCTTGGCGGTCTCGAGCAGCTGCGAAATGCCGATTGGATACATCGTACCGCGCTTTAAGATATCGATTCCATGAAAGCCATGAATGTTCACCACGAACGGAACGTCGATGCCTTTTTCCTCTGCTGACTGTTTAAGATGCTCGATGAAACGCTTGTAATGTTGACGTAAAAAGAGTCCAAATTCGTTTCTTAGCGCATGAGCGTAGATCGCTTCAGGCTTTTTTGTCATGTTTTCCGCGAATGACTTGATCTCACCAAACGGAATGCGGAATGTTTCTTGAAACGATTGCTCCGTATAGTTGGTTCTCAGATGTTGTTCAAACTCTTGCAGTGTGGAAGTGTTGAAATCCGGCTGGTTCGTCACCCAGTGGAACATTCCCACTTCGTTATCAAGCTGAAAAAGGATAACTGGACCACCATTTGTGACGAGAAACGGCTTAATAACGGCACAAACCTTTTCATACCAAAGCTCTGTTTTTTCTAAAAAGGTTGGGTGACTGTAACTCACGACTCGTGTTGGATGAATCTCGCCAACATTCGTTTTCGCTACCGCCTCCGGGTAGTTATCAATGAACCACGTTGGAACCCCATGATCCACGATCTCTGCCATTACATATGGCCCCGGACGGACTAGACAGTACATCCCTTCTTCTTTTACGAGCTGCAGAAACGTATGTAGATCACGTTCTGGACGAGATGTTCCGGTAAGATCCGTAACACCTTCCTCATACTCGTGAAAAATCCATGGTACGTACGTGCTGATCATGTTCGCTCCCGCTTCTTTCACTTGCTGTATGCGCTCGCGCCAGTCTTGCTTCGGGATTCGAAAGTAGTGAAGCTCTCCTCCAAACAAGAAGACCTCCTGACCATCCACGATCACTTTCTCATCTTTTATTGCAATGTTCTTCATAAATCACCTCTTCATCCGGAGAAAACCGGGGTACTGGAGTAAAAATAGACAAAATCATGTGAGTGGAGCGTTTGGGTATAACGTTTCGAAACGTTTCGATATTATGCAAAAAAATAGGATTTCCGGTAAATATAAACGTTTGAATTATTGTCTTATACCTAAAATCCTCATTTTACCAATAGAAACGTTTCACTTTTCAATATTATAAATCAACTTGAAAACGGTTACAATATAATTTTCTAAAAATTGTGACGTGGGGGTTGTGATGTTCTCTAATTAATCAGTAACTTCAGAGTTTTGCGCTGGCGAATTTTACATTTATTAATTGAAGGTTTGTTTTCCTAATCTTTATGTAGTCTACATACCTTGTGCTATTCTAGAATTATCTATATATTCCATCATCAAGGAAGGTTTAGGTTCTTTATGACTGACAAATTAATCAGTATACTTCTAACCATTTTATTCATTTCTCTTTTATCACTAATTTTTGTAGGAATTGACATCCCATTTCCAACAACTATAATCATGCTTCTTTTACTAACCAACGCCATCACTGCGTTCTTTTCTATTTTTGTACAACGTGCCATTATTGAACGCTATAACAATAGTTTTGTTACAAACAAAAATGATGTTCTCTCATTAATATACAAATACACTACACTTGCTTTTTACGGTCTGAACCACGCTGTTCAATCCGTACTTAGCCTAATACCATGGATCATCAACAAATTTCTGGCTCTCCTTTTCTTTTTTGTGCTGCTTATTAACTGGTGGATCCTACTAATTATGTATAATGAATAAAATTAAGGTACAAGAAGTCCCAAGGAGAATTGCCAATGAAAAGAACATTTTCATTTAAACGAGGATTTATATTTTTCTGGTTAGCCAACATAATCTTGCTAGCGATGATTGGAATATTACTAATCAACAAAGAGAGCTGGGCTGACGATGCTCAAAAATACTTCACTCTGTTCATTACGTTATCAGAAGCAATGATTCTCTTATTATCGTTAGCCAGCTGTTTACCCCAAAAAAAGTAAATAGGTATAGCAAAAGACAAGCTGACTGTTTTCCCAGAGTTAGCTTGTCTTTTTAATAGCATCCGCTTGCCTAGCTAGTGCTAATGCCCACACAACCCTGCATTGTCTCCCAAATCAGGCGGAACAATATACTTTTCAATTGGGTCTAGTACATTTTCGTATTAAATGTAGCGGTTTAACAGTTGGAGCACGGCGTTTCGTATAATCGGAAATAAGTGTTCTTGTTTTATCACACCACCGCTGATCACAATCCGCTTAGGAAAATCCTTCTCATTCTAAACGTTTGTTTAAAGATAAACCACCTGATACTATAAAAATCAGACTAGAAATTATTACTATCGGGAATCTAAGAATGTAGGTTTGATTTTGTTACATATTCCGATATACTAGACCTTTATAAATATACAAATATTCTGATTAATTTTACATAAAAAGACAGGAGATCTGACGATGAAATTTACCATTGAGCCATTAGGCGATAACAGCATGATCATTGAACTCGGACAAGATATGAGCCATGAGATCCAGCAAAAAGTCAAAAAAGTCTCCTCTTTCTTTGAAGAGCATAGGTTTGACTGGGTGATTGAGACCGTACCTGGTTTTACGACTGTTGCTGTTTTTTATGATCCTTTGAAGATCGATACAACGACTCTTCCATATGAAGAAGTATGCAAATTTTTGGAACCGCTTTTAGATGAGTTAGAAGTTGACGATGACGCTGAACCTCGTGTGGTAGAGATTCCCGTCTGTTATGGCGGTGAATTTGGTCCAGACCTAGAGGAAGTAGCGAATCACAACGGACTCACGGTTGACGAAGTGATCGATATCCATTCGAATGGTGAATACACCGTTTATATGATCGGGTTCGCACCTGGGTTTCCGTATATTGGTGGCATGAGTGAAAAAATCGCAGCACCGAGAAGAAGTAATCCGAGACTTAAGATTCCAGCTGGTTCAGTAGGGATTGCTGGCAAACAAACAGGCGTGTATCCCATCGAAACGCCAGGTGGGTGGCAGCTGATCGGCAAAACACCGGAAAAGCTTTTCACTCCAGAAGGTGATACACCTTCCCTACTGCAAGCTGGTGACCAGATCAAGTTTGTTCCGATTTCAGAAGAAGAGTTTCAAAAGATAAAGGAGGACACGAAATGATTAAGATTACAAAGCCTGGCCTCCTGACGAGTGTTCAAGATCTGGGCCGTTACGGATTTCAAAAATATGGTGTGATCACGAGTGGTGTCATGGACACAACCGCACATCGGATAGCAAATTCTTTAGTTGGAAATGATGAGAATGAAGCGACATTAGAACTTACGCTACTTGGACCTGATATGGAGTTTCAAGAAGACACACTGATCTCGATCTGCGGAGGCAACTTGTCTCCTTCTATCGACGGGAAACCTGTGAAGTTGTGGCGATCGGTGTTGGTGTCTGCTGGCAGCAAGCTGAAATTCGGCGGCTGTAAAACGGGATGCCGCGCTTATCTCGCTGTAGCGGGCGGTTTTGGTGTCCCAGAAGTAATGAACAGTAAATCTACATACTTACGAGCTGGAATCGGCGGACATAACGGAAAAGCCCTGCAGAATGACGATGAGCTATCAATGGGTGAACCGAGTGAACTTTCCCGCAGCATTTACAAGATTTTAGCTGCAGAGCTTCATGAAAACAAGTTCGCTGAGATGCAGTGGACGATCTCTTCTGATTTTATCGCGTCTTCTGCTTCTAAACCGCAAGTCCGAGTTATGAAAGGCAGACAGTACGACTGGTTCACAACAGAAAGCCAGATGAAGTTGTTTACCGAACACTTTGAAGTCACATCACAGTCTGACCGTATGGGTTACCGTTTAAAAGGGCCAGAACTTATACTACAGGAAAAGCAAGAGATGCTCTCTGAAGCTGTAAGCTTTGGGACGATTCAAGTTCCTTCAGAAGGAAATCCGATCGTACTGCTCGCCGACCGGCAAACTACTGGCGGATATCCGAAGATTGGGCAGATCGCAACGGTTGATCTTTCAATCATGGCGCAGCTTAAGCCTGGTGACAAAGTGCAGTTTGTGGAAGTCTCACACGAAGTGGCACAACAACTCTATTTAGATCGCGAAAAGAAAATACATCAGTTGAAACAAGGAATCGCACTTAAAATACGACAAGAGTCGAAGTAATTCAGGAGGCATGTTATGAAAAAAGAGTCAAAAGCAAGTATTCTGCTAGGAGCCGCGTTTTTGATGGCAACATCCGCCATCGGACCAGGTTTTTTAATTCAAACGACACATTTCACATCCATTCTTGCGGCAAGTTTTGGTTTTGTCATTTTAACATCTATTATTATTGATATTGGAGCACAGATGAACGTATGGCGCATTATTGCCGTTTCTGAAAAGCGTGCGCAAGATATCGCAAACGCTGTTTTTCCGGGCCTAGGTGTTTTCCTAGCTATCTTAATCGTAATCGGAGGTCTTGCGTTTAATATCGGAAACGTTGCGGGAGCTGGTCTTGGTTTAAATGTTTTGTTCGGTATTTCCGATCAGACAGGAGCTATTTTAAGTGGTGTTATCGCTATTTTAATATTCGTTGTTCGTGAAGCAGGAAAAGCAATGGACCGTTTCACTCAAGTGGCAGGTTTCGTTATGATCGCACTAACTCTTTACGTGATGTTCACTGCTCAGCCTCCAGTTGGAGAAGCCGTTGTAAAAACATTTGTACCTGACAAGATTGATATCCTTGCCATTGTTACGCTAGTCGGTGGAACAGTCGGCGGATACATCACGTTTGCTGGTGCTCACCGTTTACTCGATGCTGGAATTAAAGGAAAAGAAAGCTTAGGCGAAGTAACACGCAGCTCAGTTTCCGCGATTGGTATTGCATCTATCATGCGTATCTTCTTATTCTTGGCTTCTCTTGGGATCGTCGCACAAGGATTGGCGATTGACCCAGCAAACCCGCCAGCTTCTGTTTTTAAATTAGCTGCAGGAAACGTTGGATATAAAATGTTTGGTATTGTTTTGTGGGCAGCGGCCATCACATCTGTAGTTGGTGCGGCTTATACATCGGTTTCATTTATCCGCACGTTGAATCCTTTGTTTGAAAAATACAGCAAATGGCTCACGATCGGATTCATCTCCGTATCTACGATTGTCTTTGCGTTAGTAGGAAAGCCTGTTGCCATATTGATTTTAGTTGGTGCATTGAACGGTCTAATCTTACCGATTTCTTTAGGTGTTATTCTAATCGCAGCTTACAAGCCAAAAATCGTCGGAGATTACAAACACCCGATGTGGATGACGTTGTTCGGTGTTGTAATCGTCCTTGTTATGGCTGCTATGAGTGTGTATACGATGTATACAGAAATTCCGAAGCTGTTCGCTTAATACTTTTTAAAAAGGGGAGCTTGTTTTGAACGCACTGGATCGTATTAGCCCCGCTGAAGCCCGTGATTTGATACGGCGCGGTGAGTGGAGAAAGCCAACAAGCGGACTCGCAAATGGTTATACACAAGGAAATCTTGTCGTGTTGCCGAAAGATCTGGCATTTGAGTTTCTGTTGTTCTGTCAGCGAAACCCAAAGCCTTGTCCGGTGCTTGATGTTACGGAGCCTGGTTCCGCCGTTCCCGCGTTAGTTGCGCCGAACGCTGACTTAAGAGTGGACATTCCGAAGTATAACGTCTATCGTCACGGCGAACTCGTTGAAGAGTGTACGGATATCAAAAAGCTTTGGAACGAAGATATGGTCGGCTTCCTTCTCGGGTGCAGCTTTACGTTTGAGCACGCCTTGATGAATAACGGCATCCCTGTTCGTCACATCGAGCGTGAATGCAATGTTCCGATGTTTAAAACAAACATGGATTGTGTGAAAGCTGGACGATTTGAAGGTCCCATGGTGGTGAGTATGCGTCCCGTTCCTGAAAAAGATGTGGTTCGAGCTGTGCAAGTGACGAGCCGCTTCCCTTCTGTTCATGGTGCACCTGTTCATATCGGAAATCCCGAAGCCATCGGGATTCAGGATCTGTATCAGCCCGATTTTGGTGACCCTGTTCAGATTCATGATGGTGAGGTTCCTGTGTTTTGGGCATGTGGGGTAACGCCTCAAGCTGTTGCGATGCATGTGAAGCCTGAGATCATGATCACACACGCGCCAGGACACATGTTCATTACCGATGTTCGTGATGAAAAGTATGGGGTTTTGTAGGCAAAATTGTTAAATGAGAAGAGAATCTACTTTTGTAGGTTCTTTTTTTGTGTTTAAGAAGTTGTAAAAAGTGCTATGCATGTGTCGAAATGTGTGCAACGAGTTAATAATTGTGCGTGAAAAGTGAAAAAGTGTGCGAACGTGTAACAAATATAAAAACGCGTACCGTGAAATCAACCACTCTTCACACTAAAAAAGGCGGTCCCAAAAGTATCACTACTTTCAAGACCGCCTTTCATCCTGATCAACTCTTATCTGTTAGTTCCAAGACTTGTTCCTGATTCGGCAATGCTGAGATCGCACCTTTTCCACTTGCCGTTAATGCACCGCTTGCATTCGCAAACTGCAAAATTTCTTTATGGTGCTCTTGGAGTACGTTTACTAAATTCTCAAGTGTAGCTTCTGCCTCTAGCAGTTTATACAAAAATCCACCGATAAACGCATCACCTGCACCCGTTGTATCCTGAACTTCAATCTTGTACCCTGATGATTCCCACTTTGTATCTCTGACGTAGAGGTCAGCTCCTGCTGCACCCTTCGTATACACAACTGCTTGCACATCACCTACAAACATTGATTGAATGGCTTCATCAACATCATGGATTCCTGTGATGAATTCCAGCTCCTCATCGGACACTTTCACAATATGTGCGTGCGGCAAAAACTCATGAATCGCATTCCGGCAATCTGTCGCGCTCTCCCATAAAGGCAATCTCACGTTAGGGTCAAAACTCACGATTCCGCCGTTTTTCTTTACATACTGAACCGCTGTCCGATGTGTCTCTTTCATTGGACTTTCCACAAGGTCCACGGAACAGAAATGAAGGATGTCTCCTTCACTAAACCACTTCTCATCGATCTCTTCTTTACTCAGAAGCAGATCAGCAGAAGGTTTTCGGTAAAAGGAGAAATCGCGCTCACCGTTATCTTTTAACGAAACAAACGCAAGCCCTGTATTCGCTTCTTTTGTTCGAGAGATCTTATCCGTCTCTACCCCTGCTTTTGTCAGCTGTTCGATAAGAAAATCACCAAACGCATCGTGACCAAGTTTTGTAATCATCGAAGCATCATGTCCAAATTTCGCAACTGCAGCAGCAACATTGGCCGGAGCCCCACCAGGAGCACGTTCAAACGAAATTACATCTTTTAAGGCAACACCTTTTTGTTCTGGAATAAAATCGATTAATACTTCACCGATTGAAAATAGTTTTGACATAATCTCACCCTTACCTTAAACCGTGATTCCTTGAGATAGCTCGTGCTTCGTATAGCTACCCCTCAACTTATCATCACTAAACACTTTGATTCCTTTTGATTCTTTTTTAGGAAACACTCTTGTCGTAAACACAACTTCGCCATCATTAATAAAAATTTCTGCTATGCTGTGATCAACAAACACGTGAATCTTAACTGAATCAGCAATCGCAAGCTCTGAACTTCGCACATATCCGAAATCGCCGCCAAATGCTGCATCAAATTTTTCACGGTTCACAGAGACGGTTTGTTTTTCTCGGTCAAACGTTAGGACTAGACCTTCCGTTTCAGATGTAAACAATTCTACGCCAAACTGGTTCGCTTCTATATCGCTAAGTTCAAGCTCCAACTCGTATTGATCTGACGAATTCTGTAGCTCAACAGCTCCCGCCACAATCTCTATCTCAGAGGATTCCGATCGTACCCTTAACTGTTTTAACGCATCAGCTGGTTTTTGACGAAGCTTTCCACCTACAACCTCGAGCTCGCGTGGAATCGAAAGGCAATGCGCCCATTTTTCTTTGTCTGTTGGGTACTCGACCTCTCCCATTCCAGCCCAAGCGAATAAAAGACGTTCATTATTTTTTCCTGTGAACGATTGTGGTGCGTAAAAGTCAAAACCTTTATCCAGTTCGTGATATGTTTCTACCTCGAATGTAAGTCTCTCAAGATCTAACTTTCCGATAACAGAGATTACATTATATAGATTATGATAGTTGTGCCCATAAGCATTCAAGCCTTGCGGAGAGACAATGAGTACATCTTTCCCGCTAACCTCGAAGTAATCAGGGCACTCTAGCATATACACGGAATTTGGCAGATCTAACGCTAGCTTCAGTTCACCTTTAAAATGCCAATCCACTGCATTTTCAGATTCATAGACAATGATTGCACCTGTAAGGTCAGCGCGTTGTGCACCTAATAACATGTAATAGCTTCCGTCTTTTTCAAAGACCTTCGGATCCCGAACGTGCCCCGTATACCCTTCTGGAACTCCTTCGATCACAGGGTTGTTAGCATATTTCGTAATCGTGCCGTCTTTTTCCATGATCGCCAAGCACTGGTTAGCCGATCTCTCTTCTGCACTATACTTGATATTGCCTGTGTAATACATGTACAGCTTTCCATTCACTTCAAGGGACGCTCCTGAATACGCACCATGTGATTCGTAGTCCTCTACTGGAACAAGTGCGACGGGCTGTCTCTCCCAGTTTACGAGATCGCTTGATTTCACATACGCCCAGTGCTTCATGCCGTGCATAGCATCAAACGGATACCACTGGTAAAACACATGAAACTCGCCGTTAAAATACGCAAGACCGTTCGGGTCGTTAATCAATCCGAACTGAGGGTGTATATGATAAGCCGGCTTCCATAGGGAATTAGCCGACATCCCTTTTAAACTTTCCAATTCATTTTCTTTTGCTTCCAAGATCGTTCTATATTTTGGTTCCGTATATTTTGCCATAATGAGTCCTCTCCTGCTTAAAAATAGCGATGAGAGGAATTTCTCCCTCTCACCCTTGAGATTAGTCCATGTTTGGTTTTCTTACTTTTAAATAAATGATCGTTAGAATCGCTCCGACTGCGAGTGCTAAAAGGTTTGCCGCTACATAGTGAAGATGTCCACTATCTTTTGCAGCGATGATCGCAAATCCAGGTATAGCGGTAGCGCCAAAACCAAGAGCTTTAATTCCTGATAAGTAGACGTATGCACCGCCAATAGCACCACCGATACTTCCCATGATCAGAGGAAACTTGTATTTAACGTTTACTCCGAACAGAGCTGGCTCTGAAATCCCAAACAGCGTTGAACCGAATGCCGAAACACCAATCTGTCTCGCTTTATCACTTTTCCACATGGCTAGCGTGTAACCGAGGACAGCTCCACCCTGCCCCATCAAGGCAACAGACATTAATGGCATAATGAAATTCGAGCCTGTATCCGCGATCAATTGAGCTTCAACAGCTCCAATGACGTGATGAAGACCTGTAATTACGATGATCTGCTGAACACCTGCAAACAACATGAATCCGACAATACCAAGATGATCAACAGACCACATCAGCCCGTTTGTAATCCCATCTGACAGCAAGCGGCCTAATGGACCCACCGCTGAAAACAGTAGAAATCCTGATACTACAATCGTTAAGAACGGTGCCAAGAAAAGTTTAATCATATCAGGCACTTTTCGGCTGAAGAATTTATCCAGCTTCGCAATAACAAATCCCATCATCAGGGCGATGATAATACCGCCTTGAAAAGCAACAAGAGACACCTTTAAACCAAATAAGCTGATTACTTCTGGTTTGACCGTCCCGTTCCCAACTGCATAGGCATTGGCAAGGTCCGGATGAAGCATGATCGCTCCAAGCACAAGACCAAGTACGGGATTTCCACCGAACCGTTTTGTTGCTGAATAAACAACGAGTAGCGGTAAGATCGTGAAAATACCAGTAGACATGATTGAGATGAAACGGTTAAACCCTTCAATGGCCGGATACATCTCTACAACTGATTTCGAACCAAAGATTCCTTTTTGGCTTAACAGTCCCGTAACACCCATTAAGAGTGCAGCCGCAAGCAAGCCAGGAATAATTTCGACGAACACATCAGACAGTGCTTTAATTCCTCTTTGGAACGCATTTTGTTTCTGAGCAGATTGTTCTTTTACATCGCCAAGTGACATTCCAGAAATGCCAGCTTCCTCGGTAAATACGGCATACACGTCATTGACCGTTCCTGCTCCAATGATGATCTGCAGCTGATCACCAGCTACAAACGATCCTTTTACATGATCAAGTTCACCGATAGCTTTCGTATCAGCCAGCGAGTTATCTTTAAGTACAAGTCGCAGTCTTGTCGCACAATGAGCTGCACCTTGAATATTTTCTTTTCCGCCTATCAATCTGATCATTTCTTTAACGGTAGGCAGGTATTTTGATTTTATAGTAGAATCAGCCATCATTTTGTTCCTCCCCTAAACACATGTCCGGAACCGGTTCCAGTTTGTGATAAAAAAATTCCGTTGTTCCCATTATTGTGTAGAAACTAATGGGAACCGGTTCCACAAACCTATAATAAAATAGCTGATAACATTTTGCAACCCTTTTCTGAAAACGTTATCAGCTTATATTTTCTTCACACTTTCTCCTTCTATGAAGTGAAATCCGGAAACCTGCAGTTTCTCAACTTCTTCGCCTTCTGTCATGTTAATGATCGTTTTTGCAGCTTGAATACCCGTCTGTTCATTTTTAAAACGAATCGTTGTTAGTGTTGGATGAATGACTTCGGAAATGTTATATCCTCCAAAACCAGCCAGCGAATAATCGTCTGGAACTTTTTTTCCGAGCTTCGAGATGGTCTTCATCGCTCCAAATGCGATCGTATCTGTGGCACATATGATAGCTGTGGGTGTTGAAGTTTCAAGTACGGCTTTTGTGACTTCAGAAGCGTTATGTAAATCGAACTGTGAGACATATGATTGAACATCTGTAATTCCTGCTTGAGTGAGTCCATCCAAAACGCCTTGCTTACGCTTCTGTCCAACTGCAACATCACTTTCCGTTACGCCTAAATAGGCAATCGATTGATGGCCTTTTTTTGCGATGTATTGTCCCATTTCAAAACCAGCTTGATAATCGTCGTTTATAATGCAATTAAAAGCATCCACTTCCTGCGCTACAACGAGTACCGGAATAGAAATCGATTGAATAGTTTGGTAATGCTTATCTGTAATACCCGTAGAAATAAGGATGATGCCGTCCACTTTTTGACGCGAAAGATTGATCAAGCTTTCAATTTCTCGATCTACATGCTTGCTCGTGCTGATGATTAGCGTCGTATATTCACGCTTTCTTAGTTCTTCATCAATCGCCATCAAGACAGTAGATGTTACATACGAATCCAACGTAGGAGCGATCACACCAATAAAATTTGTTTTCTTCGCTTTCAGGCTTTGTGCAAAAGAGTTCGGTTCATAGTTGGTTTCTTCGATCACTTTTCGAATTTTTGCTTTCGTTGTTTCACTAACATTACCACCGTTCAGATACCGAGAAACGGTACTTTTCGCAACGCCAGCGAGCTTCGCTATATCCTTGATCGTTTTATTCATGTCATTCACCTACTTCATTAAAACTGCTAGATGGTTACCATTATAGTATACGGATAGAGTTGTTTAAAGGAGAAGAAAAAAGACTGACCCTCCAAAAGGTCAGCCTTCATTATTTATTTACTTGGATGCACCACGGTATTCAGCAACCCACCAAGGATAATGATCATCGCTGAAAGGTAGAACCACAGCATCAATACGACAAGACCTGCTACTTGCCCGTATAGAGCAGAATAGTTACTTCCACTCACGTACGTGGCAAAGCCCATGGAAACGAGCTGCCAGCCGATCGTCGCAAAGAACGCACCCGGAAGTACTTTTTTAAACCCAAGCTTGATGCTCGGTGCAAAGGAATATAGCATGATAAAAAATAACAGCAGAAACACGGTTCCTATTCCCCACTGGATAATGATCCATAACTTTTGAAAAGCAAGATTCGAAAAGATGCCCTCGAGATACACCCGCAGGATTTTTTCAAATAACGGTACAAACACGGAGAACAGCACAGCGATCATGAATCCGACGGTCAACAACAGACTTTCTAGAATCTGTTTTAGCATGTTCTCGTCATTTCGTACTTGGTACGCATCGTTCATGATACGCTTCATGCTTTGAAAACCCATTGATGAAAGCCACAATGTGACGATCAAACTGAACGACAATAGGTTTCCTTCTTGTCTCATTACGGTATACGACAATGTCTTATCAATTAGATTGTATGTGCTCTCTGGCGCATACGGCTGGACTAGCTCAAGTATATTTTCTTCTCTCAGTGGTAAATATGTCAGCAATGAATAGATAACGAGCAAAAATGGAAAGACCGACATTAAAAAATAATAGGCCATCTGTGCCGATAAATCGTACACCCTCAATTTGAGAAATCGGTCACCTAGTTGGTTTAACACTTTAACGATATTCATGTTGCAACACCTCTTTAGTTATAGCCAGTCCATAAATACAGTAATATAATATATACGTTAAAAGTAGTCAAATCAGATCACTTTTTTGAAAAAAATTTTCGTATGTTGAAAAATTTTTCAGGTGTAAGTTGGCTTAAAGCGATCTTCACCTCTAAAATCGGTTATATGGGTCCATCACAACCTGATGAGTCCTCGTACACTCAATGAGTCTGCTCATACTTCTTATGAGTCTTTATAAACTTTCTATGAGTCTTTCTCTCGTTTCAATGAGTCCTCAAAACACAAAAAAATGCCTCTCAATCATGAGAGACATTTTCTACCCCAATCTATTCTATAGCTCTTGCTGCTGCTTCAACGAGATTCACTGTTTGGTTCACTGTATTTTGGCGAAATTCCTTAAACTCCTCCGTGATATATACGGATTTGTCTTCTGGGTAAAATTCTTGTGCTGCTATATGCAGATGTCCGCCTGGAATGTCTGTCGCATCAAGACCTAAACGGACGCGATTTGACCGGTACATGCTTTCGTTGGACAGATAGCTTCCGCCTCCACCTTCTTTCGCTTTAGGGCCCGGTGTTGGCCCTTCCTCATTACAAACCGCTGGGTCCTCAAAGTTCGGCGGCAGCCATTCACATACTTTATCATTTCTGAAAACAGGCCACGGTCCCGTTTCAGCCGCAATCATCTCTTCATAAGGAAGGGTTGTCTCGATAAACTCTGGAAGCGGCTTTGGCATCGGCCAATGAGATACAGGTGGCGTAACTTCTGCTCTTTCTTCAAGCTTATTGTCAGCGCCCGTATGGTATCGTCCGGCATAGCCTTCAATCGCCATCTTACGCGGTCCTCCTTGACTGATGGTCATAATTAAGTCCACTTGGTTCGAGCCTTGTTTCAAAAATGGACCGAACGTGTTTTCAACGATTCCTTCTTCAAAGTCATCCCATCGTACAGGAAAATTTGCAGCTTGTATCAAGGCTAGTCCATCACCGGTCCACACCCATCGTCCGTCGAGCTGCAAGCCGCTTGCACCTGATGGATTGGTTCGTCTGAATTCTTGTTCAAGGCGATACGGATCGAATCCACTCACAAGGATCCGCTTCACTTTCTTGCTCTTCGGATAATCGATTGTCGTTATGCCTCTTGATGTGTATTCTAATGATTTCATCAGCTTCGCACGTTGTTCTTTCGTCACGTTAAACGTAGGATCCCATTGTCTGAGAGCGCTCGTCATATGTAATCTTGCCCAGTATAGCGGTCGGTCATCGTATGAATCTAGCTCACCTAGATCAGGTCTTTTTCCTTGAGCACGGTCAACAGCGGTTTTCCATAATGCCGTTCCATGCTTCTGAATCACTTTTTCAGCTTTTTCTGGACTTCTTGCAGAACATAGATCTTTTTTAAAATGATCCACGTATGAGGTGAATTCACTTTCCTTTAATAGCTGCTGTGGAATCGGCCGGCCATCTTCAATTCTTTGTTCTTCTGCTGTTAATGCTACATTGTTATCAAAACAGCTTGTCTCATTTTTCGCTTCTGCTGTCTCACCACTTTCAAAAATAACGACTCCAAGCAACAAAGCGCACGTCATTCCTATACTTCTACCAAATGATTTCCTCACGAAAACCCTCCTTTTGTTCCTTATTGTAGAATAACGACGAAATCATTTGAATAGTATGAATTGTTTAATCCTGTATCATCTCACAAAAAATGGCCACCCTACTACCCAGGTATAAATGAGTGTTTTTTATCGACTGTTCACATTCAGTACGATGATCAACAAAATAAATGCGATTCTGATCATGCGGTCTTTTGCGATTACCTTTAGAAGTCCAATAAAAACGATTCCTAATACAGGACGATCTTCTACTAAAAGGAGCGTAATGATATCAACGAGCAGAAGGACTTCATCCAGTTGTGCTAACCGTTCCTTTTCCATTCACTCACCCGCTTTTAGATTAGTCTATGTTAGGAGTGAGGAGTTGCTATTTCTTAAAAGCAACTTAATGTCATTTATGTCAAAAATCCTGTAAGCTGTACACATCATGAAATGTTAGATGGGAATGACTGACTATGGAAACTTCACAAAATTATAAACAATCGACGATCGTAGCCTTGCTGCTCGCTGGTACGTTTATCGCGATCTTAAACCAAACACTCATGATCACTGCGATCCCGCCGATCATGAAAGAAATGAACATAACGGCAAACAGCGCTCAATGGCTGACGACCGTTTTTATGCTCGTAAATGGGATTATGATTCCGGTCAGCGCCTTTTTGCTCGAACGGTTCACGACCCGTCAGCTTTTCATTTCCGCGATGAGTGTGTTTGCTGTTGGAACGCTCGTTGCAGGACTGGCACCTAACTTTGAGACGCTTCTTCTCGGCAGGGTCATTCAATCGAGTGGAGCTGGGGTGATGCTGCCTCTTATGCAGACCGTGTTTCTGATGATTTTTCCAGTAAACAAACGCGGATCGGCGATGGGATTGGTCGGGCTCGTGATCTCATTCGCACCTGCCATCGGTCCTGCTCTTTCAGGCTGGGTAACATCACACTACTCTTGGCGCGTGCTCTTTTTTATCATCTTGCCGATCGCGATCATTGATATTATCGTGGCCTTTTTTGCATTAAAAAATGTTACGGAAACATCTAAGACAAAGGTGGATGTAACCTCTATCATTTTGTCATCGTTCGGTTTTGGTGGATTGCTTTACGGATTTACGTGCGCTGGTAATTTAGGATGGACCGCGCCAAGCACGCTGCTCTGGCTCGCAATCGGGGTCGTGACTCTCGTCTTATTCATCACACGACAACTGCGTTTGTCACACCCGATGCTCGAGTTCAGAGTGTTCGCGAACTCCATCTTCCCGCTTACGATCATCATCGGTATGATTACGTTTTTAGGACTGATTGGAGCGGAGACAATCATACCGCTATTCATGCAGAACATGAGAGACTTTACCGCGTTTGAAGCAGGGCTTGCACTCTTACCAGGTGCGCTGATCACGGGCCTTTTATCACCAATCACAGGCAGACTGTTTGATAAATTTGGTGCGCGCTGGCTCGCGATCATCGGGTTGACGATTATTACCGGATCATCCTTTGCGTTCGCCACTTTAAGTCCAGCTACATCTTTTACCTTCTTAACCGTGATGTATGGCGTGCGAATGTTTGGCCTTGCGATGGTCATGATGCCTGTGGCAACTGCTGGACTCAATCGCCTTCCGAAACGATTAATTCCGCACGGAGCGGCAATGGACAATACGATGAAAATGATCGCAGCCTCTGTTGGTACAGCCATTTTAGTCACGGTGATGACAACAACTGCTGAAACAGCTACAAATCGTCCTGAAATCTCACATCCCGATATGTATGGCGCGAACATGGCCTTTATCGTCGTATCCGTGTTGTCATTGATTGGTCTTGTGATTTCGTTCTTTATAAAAGAAAAACAACCAGAAACAGAAGGCAGCTGATTTCAGCTGTCTCTTTGTAAATTTGGTATGGTTTAGCTCGATTGTTCGTGACAAGCTTATCTGATTAAGTAATACTAAAGATAAAACTTCATTTTTTTTTAACATATCTTTTAAAATAGGAGGTTACCATCTTGAATCAGATCCAGCACACCTTAGCCAAAGCACTGATTGATGAGGCACCTGCATTGGCTGAGCACATACTCACACTACGGTTTAAGAAATATCCAATAAAAGATAAACAACTCTTTGATCTTCAATCGTCAACCGATTATATTATGAAATTAGTGCAGCTCTTAGGCAGCTCACTCGTACTTTCGGAGTCTGCAAGAGAGGATGGACTAAAAGTATGGGCCATTCAAACTGCTCGCTATGCGCTTGAATACGGACAGTCACTGGATATCGCCATGCAATCCTCTCTTTTTATTCGAAAAGAGATCATAAGTGTGATCGAACGTCTTGCCGAACTAGAAGAAACGAGTGTAAAAGAAGTAATATTTATCATTCAAGAGATAAATCAGATGCTCGATCTATGCTTTCAGGTGTTTACCCAAACCTACATGGAGAGTATCTTAGAAGCCATTTAAAGATGACGGCACTTGATCATATAGATAGAGTGTCTTTTTTTATGTACTCCCACTATTTATCATAAATTCTTAGTTTCTTCTACCAAAGGTTGTTGCTTTTTGACATCATTGAAAATGGATTGGAGTGTAAGGTGTGAGACTCCTGGGGAATCAGAGGGACAGGTGAGACACCTATGGGCACAAACGGAAATCAACAACTATCAATGGCATACATAGCGTAACGTAAAAAAGTTTTATCACTCCTTGTCTTCCAATAGAAGGGATGTTTGTCGAAATGTCGAAGATTTCAACAGATGCATTCGGAAATTCTTCGAGGAGGCAACCCCCATGGAAAGTTGTAGGAAACTAGGAACGAAGATAATAGAACACAGCAAACAACTTGTAGACAAACTCACGCCGATCGAGAACTTAGAAGCTGATTTTTTAATCTACAAAACCAAAGTGTCCCACTGGATGGAAATCCTATTTCATTATTTAGGTGAAGGACTATCAGAAAATGTTCAAATCGGTGAAGAGAAGATAAAAAAATGGGCTAACGCATTCGGCCAGCGATCGTCTGAGATGGAGATCCCTCTCGATCACGCCCTTCATTTTATCTTTGAATCCCGCGTTATCGTTTCACAGCTTCTAGAAGAAGAGTTTGAATCATCAAGTACTAACGCTGATCGTGCTATTACTGCATCCAATCGCTTAAACCTTTTAATCGATACAGCAGCCCGTTCAATCGTTACACACTATACAACGTTCATGCATAATACGAAAAAAGCGCTTCAACATACAAATCGAGATCTAGATATCTCCATCCTAGAGCTAAATAACATTCGAACAGCGCTCTTTGAAGGAACAATCTTCTCCGTCACAGACAAAGACGACCTCATCATTCAAGTGAACGATCACTTTTGCGAGTTAACGCAATATACTCGTGAAGAGTTGATCGGACAAGATCACGGCAAGATTTTCTATTCAGGTGTTCATACAGATAGCTTCATAAATCATATTAAACAAGAGATCAAAGCTGGTCGTGTCTGGAACGGTGAGATTTGCAACAAAGCAAAAGACGGCTCTCTCTATTGGGTGGATACGACGATTGTTCCTTTTCTAGATCCAGAAGGTGTAGCGTATCAGCACATCTCAATCCAATACGATGTAACCGAGAAAAAGAAAACAGAAGAGATTCTGTTGAAGTCTGAAAAGGTTTCATTGATTGGCGACTTAGCCGCGGGAATCGCTCATGAGATTCGCAATCCGCTCACATCGATCGCCGGCCTTGTTCAGCTCATCAACGAATCAGATCGTGAAAAGAACTCATTCTTTAAAGACATCATTCTGACTGAGATCAATCGCATCAATTTTATCGTAAGTGAACTGATGGTTCTTGCTAAACCGCACGCCGTCTATTTCAGCTGGTTCAACATCGTTGAAAGCATCCAGAACGTCATTGATCTTATGCAGCCTGAAGCGAATTTGCGCAATGTGATCATTTCATTTGATAAGGAAGAGAATATGCCGCTTGTTTACGGTGAGAGAAATCAGCTAACACAAGTGATCATCAACATGATTAAAAACGCGATGGAAGCTCTGCCCGACGGGGGTGAGATTTCGCTCTTTGCTGCACCTTTTGACGGCCAAGTCGTTCTGACGGTAAAAGATAACGGAGTCGGCATGACGGATGAGCAACAAAAAAGAATCGGCGAGCCGTTCTACACGACTAAATATAACGGAACGGGGCTCGGACTCATGATCTGCTTTAAAATCATTCAAAACCATGGAGGTACAATTCTGGTAGACAGCACACTGAACAAAGGCACCTCATTTCAGATTACATTGCCTGTACATGCATCCTCACCTGTTGATCCTGTACATAAATAATACTTGATAGAGAAGAATCTACTTGTTGTAGATTCTTTTCATTGTTGTACCTGCTGATTTAGGATGTCGAAACGGCTGTTTGTGCAAAATTGAACTTAGATTAAGCACCGCTTTGCTAAAGTACACACAATAAAAGAGATAAGTACACATTTGACTCATCTCTTTTACGCATTTACTTGTTCTGTTTATTTGTAGCATTTAAAGACATCACAAGACTGTTTAGATTTGTTGAGATTCCTTCTAATTGCTCGGTAACATTACTTAGTTCACTTACCGCGCTCATCTGTTGCTGGGAGTTAACCATCATCCCCTCGCTCGTAAGGTTATGTTCCCTTGATGTTTCCGCCATAAGTTGAATAGAATCAGTCAGATGTGATGCATTTTTCTCTAACTCATTACAGATTTGCGAGATGTCTTTTACTTCTAACGTAACTTTGTTTGTAGCGTCGTATATCTGTTCGAAGATCAATTCTGTTTCGTTAACCAAACGCATCCCTTTCTGAGCTTCTTCTAGACCATCCTTCATCACTTTATTTACATCTGAAATCTCCATTTGAATGGAACGAATACGTTGGGAAATATGACCAGCAGACTCGTTTGAACCAGCCGCAAGTTTTCTCACCTCATCTGCTACGACCGCAAACCCTCTTCCAGAATCTCCTGCTCTCGCCGCTTCAATAGCAGCGTTTAATGCCAATAAGTTCGTTTGGTCTGCAATCTCGGATATTACGGTTAGAATATCGCCAATTTCACTAGATTGCTTCTCCAGGTGATGAACAGTCTTGGAAACATGTTGAATGGTTGTATGGATATTCTCTATCTGTTGTTTCGTTTTTATCATCGAGTTGGTTCCTTTTCCAACCAGGTCATTTGCTGATGAAGAAGATTTTGTGGCTCTTTCTGTTCGGGCTATGACCATACTGACACCATTATTTAAACCACCAACCTGCACTTCACTTTCTTTAGACCGTGCGAATTGTTCACTGGAACCTGCTGCTATCTGGTTGATAGATTTTACAACATCATGTATAGCATGGCTGGATTCTTCCGTATTATTTGTTAAACGATTCACATTTTCAACAAGCTGCTTTGAAGTGTTTTGGATATGCAGAATTGCAGCCTGCAACGCATCGGATCGTTCTTCGTTTTCAAGTTGCAGTATTTTTGTATACTTCAACTTGGTATAAATCTGCCATGATATCCCACTAGAAGTAAACACCAGGTAAAGAGCATGAAGAACAAACATGTACCAATGGTAATGGTGATCTCCAAAATATAAACTTGTATAAACAAACATGGCAAATAGATGAGTGATTGCAAAGATAAGCGTCATAACAAAGATTAATTTAATGTCTTCATAAAAACTTAAAAGTGCTACAACTAAAAAGATGGAAAAGTGAAACACCACATCGCCTTCTCCACTGACGATCATGGCATTACTAATAAAGGTAAGACCCAATGTAATGAGGAGCGGCAGTATACGATGTTGATTATTTTTAACATAAATGAGCCACGCCATCACTACTATTACAGTTGGTACAAGAACCGCCATATAGAGAATCATAGAGTATTCGTTAAGTTGTTCCTCGCTCCAGTTTATGGACCACGTTCTGGTTACCCATTGAATAGCGACAGTTAACAGAAGGCCAATTGTAGATAAAATAAGCATTAATTTATTTTTCTGGTGATTCATCAAAATCCTCTTTTCCATTAGTAGACTAAAGTACTTGAATTATTTCGTCTAATTTTTCAAAATCTTAACATTTCAATGTGACTTAATAAAAAATAGTTACAAATACCTATTAAATTCCGTTAATTTTTTTGTTAATGATTTAAGCTGAATGGATAGAAAAATAGTTAATAAGACACAAAAAAGAGATTCACCATGTGTAGTGGTGAATCTCTTATTAAACAAGTGTTTAAAATATCATATTCGCAACTAAAAGTGACACCAAACCTACGAACCAGCAGATCGTCGTTGGTACAGACCATACCATGATCTGTTCTTTCACCTCTCTAATGCCTAGCATCCGGTTAACAACCCAGAACAAACTGTCGTTAAAGTACGAGAAGATCATCGAACCCATCGCTGCAGCTTGAGCGGCGAGTGCCATGTTCACATCCAGCTGAGAAAGGATCGGTGCTGAAATAGATGCTGCAGTTATCATCGCTACCGTACCACTTCCCTGAACAAGGCGAACGATCGTCGCGACAAAAAACGGAATCAAAACTGCTGGAAGTGGCAAGTCTGCAATCTTTTCAGCGATAAAGTTCCCCGCCCCACTCTCACGAAGTACGTTTCCAAGTGCTCCACCTGCACCTGTAACTAACAGGATGATACCTGCTGTCTGAATTCCTTCTTCCATTCGATCAAGGGATTCAGATCGACTTAAGTTACCTGCCAAAGCATAAACGGCTACAATTAGTCCGATACTTACGGCGATAATCGGTTTACCTAAGAAAATCAAGATTCCATAAAATCCAGATGTAAGTTCCATTGCGGTTAATGTTGTGTTTAAAAAGATTAATAGAATCGGCAGGACAATTGGCAATAGTGAGCGGCCTAAGGAAGGCAGATCATCCTCTCGCGCACTAGCTAACTCAATAAACTCTTGATAAGCTGCTTGTTTTGTAGGACGCGTGAATCCTAGTTCTGAATCATCTGGCACTTGATAGATTCGTTTACCGATCCACTTGGCGTAGAGAACGCCTGCAATCATGATCGGTATCCCAAATAAAAGACCAAGACCGATCATAAGTCCGATATCAACTCCAAAGATTCCTGCTACACCTAACGGGCCAGGAGTTGGTGGTACTAAAGAGTGCGTGATCACAAGACCTACGGCTAAAGCAACACCTAATGAAACGACTGACTTGCCCGTTTTCTTAGACAAAGCTTTTACGAGTGGATTTAAAATAACAAACGCTGAGTCAACAAAGATTGGAATGGAGACCACATACCCTGCAATTGCCATCGCCCACTCTTCCTTTTTCCTACCGACTGCTTTAATGAGTGAATAGGCTAATGTTTCAGCCGCTCCTGATACTTCGAGAATCCGTCCGATCATTACACCGAGTCCGATAACGATCCCAATAGAAGCAAGCGTGCTCCCGAAACCAGCCGAGATGGTATCAGCGACTTTACCTGGTTCCATACCACCGACAAGACCAGCGATAGAAGCCGCGATAATAAGAGCTAGAAACGCATGAATCTTTGTTTTTAAAACGAGAAAAATTAATGCAATAACCCCAAGAACTAAACCAGCTACCATTTGTGCTCCTGAAACTTCCATTTCATTAACCCCCTTTAATGTAAGCGCTTTTATTTTATTGAAATAATAGTGAAGGGTATGAGTACCCTCCACCTTCAACTGACTGTTCTAAAGACTGTTCGCTGTAAACTTTGGAGCATATTGAGCTGCAAGTTTGATACACTCTTCCATACTTGTGCTCTCTGCAATGTTCTTACCTGCAATATCGAACGCCGTTCCGTGATCTACTGAAGTTCTTAAGAACGGAAGACCGTTCGTGATAGAAATCGTTCGATGAAAATCTGTCATCTTTGCTGCGATATGTCCTTGATCATGATAAAGCGACAACACTGCATCATATTTTCCGTTTAATGCTTGGAAAAATACAGAGTCTGCTGGAACCGGCCCTACCGCGTTGATTCCATCTGCAACTGCTAGCTCAATACCCGGTTTGATCTGCTCCACTTCTTCCCAGCCAAACAATCCGCCTTCACCGCTATGCGGGTTCAGACCAGCAACGGCCCAGCGTCTGTTTTCAACGCCTAGACGAGCGAGCGCTCGATCACATCGTACTAAGTAATCATGCACGCGTTCTTTCGTCATAGCAGCAATCGCATCTTTTAATGAAAGGTGACGTGTTAAGAAGAAAATTCTCATTCCTTTTACTTCAAACATCGTTAGAGGATCATCTGAACCTGCGAGTGCTTCAAGCATCTCCGTATGTCCGATATAAGGAACATTTGCGGCTTTTAACGATTCTTTGTTGATCGGCGTTGTTGCAAGGGCTTTAACCTCACCAGCTGTAGCATGCTCTACCGCTTTTTTGATGTATTCAAACGCTCCCTGTCCGCCTTGAGCAGATACTTCACCATACTGAAGCTTGTTCAGATCAATATTGTTTAAGTTGATCACATCAACTGTTCCTAGTTCGTACTTTCCTTCTGCTGGTGATGTTATTTCATTAATGCTAAGGTCTGCACCAACGATCTCGATCGCTTTTTCTAGTACCGCAGCATCTCCAATCACGAGTGGCTTACAAACATCATAGATCTCTTTTTTCGCAAGAGACTTCATCGTAATTTCAGGTCCAATACCTGCTGGATCTCCCATCGGGATCGCGATGATCGCTTTTTCTGTTGTTGTCGTTTTCGTTGTCGTTGTCATGTTACTTCCTCCTTAAGTTGTTTTATAAATTTATTGAACTTGCTTTGTAGACGTTTGGTTTGCTAAAAGGTGCTTTACAATCGTGTGAATCGCTTTTTTGTCACCGACCATGCCCCCTTTTGTAGCGAGCGGTATACCATCAAAGTAACCTCCGATAAATTCACCGTATGCGACTAGAGGAAGCACCTCATTTTTTAACTTAATTCCTTCGGCTCTTCCAACGGAACAGAGTGAAGCTGTAACATCTCCTCCACTGGAGAAGCAGCCGCCAATCTCATAATTCGTTGACTGAATCACAATACGCGTGATTTTTCCTAATCCATCTGCGATTCTTTTCGCGAGTTGATCCTGACTCACACCTTGCTCTTCAGCCAATCTTTTTAGTTCTAATCGTTTAGCCTCTGGTGAATTGGTCGTAATGATCAGGATGTCTTGGTGATGGATAGCATCTAAAGCAGCTGTGACAGCTCTTTGAACTTCTGTTTCCCAGCTCTCTGATAGACTTGCTAATTTTTCAGCATCAACATAGACCGGTTTCGCATCCGTTTTATCGATTAAGTACATCAGCTGCTCACCACTTAAAGAAGTTACGCTTCCGACTGTGACGAGTATCTTTTTACTCTGTGTGTGTGAGGCGGTGTAAGCCTTTGCATAATAAGCCGTTAGTGGTCCAGGATCTACCGGTACGAGTTGATAGTCCTCGATCAATGACATCGCATGTGCGATATCTTCAATCTCTTCATCCGTTACCGCATCCATCACAAGAATGCGATTGCCTGCGTCTATTTTTCGCTTTAACTTATGATGAATTGCTTTCTTTCCTTGTAAAACGGTTTCGAGTCCGATGTGTGATACAAGATGCTCACTCTGTTTACCTATAATAGAAGGAACGTACGATTCTGTCAGAGGCATGACCGGATCTTTGGCAACATCTGTCGCCTGAACAGGCACACCATCAACGAGCAAATAACCGCCAGATGTGATACGGCTTGAATCTGGAAACGATGCAACCACAACAGCAATTGATCGTTCGCCGAGCTCGTTCAAGACCATGTCGATCTCCGTTCCGATGTTACCTCTTACCGTACTGTCGATTCGTTTACAAATAACATCTGCACCCCATCGCTGAAGGTTGCTAAGGGATTTTTTAATCCGCATCTCGGACACATCTCTTCTTGCATACCTGCTATCCGTATCAATACATACTGCGTTATAGCTGCCGGATGCTGGCTCCTGATCGTAATATACCATCGTTGCCGCTTCAAAACCTTGCTTGATCAGTTTCACCCCTGTTGCATTGGCACCTGTTAGATCATCTGCGATAACGCCAATTTTCATCCCTTTTCACCACCTTCAACGGTTATCACTTCTAAATATTCATTCAGCATTTTTTCCGTTTCATCTGAAATGTGCTCATCGGTAATCAAACCGTGTATGTGGTTTAGGTCACAAACCTTAGTTAATGATTTTTGATCAAACTTGCTAGAGTCAGCCACAAGCCACGTTTTTTCCGACGCTGCAATCATCAGTTTTTTGATTGCAGCCTTCTCAAAAGTCGGCGCTGTAACACCTGCTCTGCTGTGGATTGCATGAGCTCCTAAGAAAAAGAGGTCTACGTGAATCCCTCTTAACATCTGCTCAGTTAGAGGACCGAACAATGTTCCAATCGTATTTTGCAGTTCTCCACCCGTAACGATTACTTTTACATCTGTATCGAGAAGCTCTGCTGCTATTTTGATATCATTCGTAACTACCGTGATTGTTGTTTTTTCTTTTAATAATTTTGCGATTTCTAATGTTGTTGTTCCTGAATCTAAAAGAATGGTCGAGTGATCCTGTATGAATTGCACGGCTTTCTCGGCGATCGCTCTCTTCCGGTCGTTGAACTTCCCTTCTTTAGTTCGAAAAGAAGATTCCACGACTAAAGGCTTGTTAAGTATCGCTCCGCCATGCGTTCGAATAATCTGGTCGGTTTCTTCGAGATAAGCTAGATCACGGCGAATGGTCATCGCCGAAACATTTAATTCGTTTACCAGATCCTCAATCTCGATTTTTCCGTTCGTATTTAATTGTTGAAGAATATGCTCTCTGCGCTCTTTAGGCATTATTTTCATCACCTTTGTTATTTTCGAACACTTTATATGTATTATAATGTTACAAACGAACACATTTGTCAATATTTTTGTTTAAAACGAACAATAAATATCTCTACTCCACTCTCCCCTAATCACTTTCCCACTCTAAATAATCTAAAAAATAGTCCCATATCGCATTTACTTGTATACTAGAGTTATAGAAATGAATGATCTTAGAAAAACACACAATAAATGGTACATATAAGGGGAAGAAGTTTGAATGTCCATTCTGATCGTTGATGACAATACAGTTAATTTATTTGTAATAGAAAAAATATTGAAGAATGCAGGATACGATGACTGCACCTCTCTTTCTTCTGCTCAACAGCTTTTTGATCACCTCGAAGAAAACGAAAAAGAGCTGAACAAAAAGTCGATCGACTTGATTCTCCTTGATATCATGATGCCAGAGATAGACGGGATCGAGGCTTGTCAACGCGTTCAAAAAGACGAGCGTTTCAAAGACATTCCGATCATCTTCATCACGGCGCTTGAAGATTCTACGAAGTTAGCAGAAGCGTTGGACTGTGGCGGGATGGACTATGTGACGAAGCCGATCAATAAAGTAGAATTACTTGCTAGAATTCGAGTTGCATTGCGATTGAAGTACGAAAAAGATTGGCACGCGGAACAAGAACAAAAGATTCAGAACGAGCTTGATCTTGCGATGCAAGTTCAAAAAGGCTTGTTGAATCCGCCGATTAAAGAAGACAACATCACGATAAACGTGTCTCACCTGCCTTCCTTTAAGCTCGCGGGCGATATGTATTATTGGCACAAGTTCGATGACCATCGATATGGCATCATCTTGCTCGATATGATGGGACACGGCATCTCTTCTTCACTTGTCTGCATGTTCATCTCTTCTGTTATGAGAGATAGCATTAAAGAACTTAGAGATCCGGAACTCGTTATTAAAGAATTAAACCGTTATATGGCGCTTCTGCATAACCCCAAAAATGACTACAACTACTATTTCACAGGCATCTATCTTTTGATCGATACAGAGAAAAAGACAGTTGAATACGTGAATGCCGGGCATCCAGAAGGCTATGCACTCGTTGATAATTCGCTTCAATCTATCGAACGGAGCTGTTATGCGGTCGGTTTCTTTGAACAGATCGAAGTGAAGAAGTCTGTTATCCATTACGAAGACAACATTCAGATGCTTCTTTTTACAGACGGAGTGCTAGAAGCTGGCGATGACGAAGAATTGATGCTAGAGAAGCTGAAGTACGTGGCTTCGGAAAAATGGAGCAACATCCGCTCGCCGATTCATCTTGTCATTCCAGAAGAACAGCAAAAAGGTCAGAGCGATGACATGTGTATCATGATGATTCAAGCCAAATAAAAAAAGCAGGATAGAAGAGGTCATCACACCCCTTCTTCCTGCTTTATTTTTTTTGATAGATTTTTACCTGTTCTGCAAAGTCCGCATACTTATCTGCGCAGTCTGCAAATTGAATAGATTCTTTATCACCTAGACCGAGAAAACCATTCGGGCTGAGACTATCATAAAACAACTCATGCACTTGATTTTGCAGTGCAGCGGTAAAGTAAATCAGTACATTTCGGCAAAGAATAACGTGAAATTCATTGAACGAATGATCCGTCACAAGGTTATGCTGTAGAAAGCTGATTCGTTTTATCAACGAAGGCTTCAAATACGCAAAGTGGCCGTCTGTCGTATAGTACTCAGAAAAGGCTTGAGTTCCTCCAGCCGCCATATAGTTCTTCGTGTACGTTTTCATCTTGGTCAGCGGTAAAATACCCGAACGCGCTTTGTTCAGCACCGGTTCGTTCATGTCTGTCGCATAAAATTTCGTCTTATGACTTAAGCCTTCCTCTTCCATCAAAATCGCCATCGAATACACTTCTTCACCCGTCGCGCATCCCGCGTGCCAAATGCGAATCTCTGGTAGATCTCTCAATTCAGGTATCACCTTTTGGCGAAACGCAGAAAAGAACTCCGGGTTCCGAAACATCTCGGTTACGTTGATCGAAAAGTCATTGAGCAGCGTTGTCATAAAAGCAGGTTCGTGCAGTACTTTTTCCAGCACACCCGTAATCGTTGGAATGTGTTCAAGCTGCATTCGATTGTGGACACGTCTATGGATGGAGGACCGCATATACTGGCGAAAATCAAATCCAGATATGCGGTACAACCCTTCTAACAACAGATCCATCTCAAGCGTTTCCGTTATGTTATTTTCCTGGTTGTCGTCGTTGTTCCATAAGAAATCCTTCATCAGTGGTCGATCCTCACTTTGTCATCCAAACATGCATCACAGAAAAGAGCTGCTCGAGCTTCAGCGGTTTGCTGATATAATCAGACGCTCCTGCTTCAAGACACTTTTCACGGTCGTTCTTCATCGCTTTAGCCGTTAGCGCAATGATTGGCAGGTTCTTATGCTCACCTGTTCCGCGAATGCGCTGCATCGTTTCATAGCCATCCATCTCAGGCATCATAATATCCATCAAAATCAGGTCTATATTCTTGTTCGCATCAAGAACGTCCAGACACTCCATGCCGTTATTGGCGATCAGAATATTCATTCCTTTTTGTTCAAGAGCTGTTTTTAACGCAAAAATATTTCGGTTATCATCATCTGTGATCAATACCGTTTTACCGTAGAATACGTTCTCTTCATCAACAGAGATCGATGGTTGTTCTACTTCAGGTTCCGCAGGTACGATTTTAGCCGTTATCGGTGCTTCTGCAATAGCTACCATATTGCTGGATTGTTCAAGTGCAGTCGCCACCTCAGCTGATGCGCCAAGGAACGTATGAGCAGATACACTTTCGTCAGAGATACTTGGAATCAGAAGTTTAAACGTACTTCCTTTACCTTCTTCACTTTGTAGCTGCAGTCTTCCGCCTAACAGCTTCGCAAACTCGCTGCTGATGGATAATCCAAGACCTGTTCCACCAAACTTACGAATCGTGGCACCATCACCTTGCTGGAAAGCTTGGAAAATGAGTTCGTGTTTCTCTTTCGGTATGCCGATTCCAGTATCTTTAATCGCAACTTCTAACCAATAATCAACACCATTGTAGATCACATCGGTTTGTACTTTTTTCACGCTAACAGATACTGAACCTTTTTCCGTAAACTTAAATGCGTTGGACAGCAGGTTTTTGATGATCTGCTGAAAACGTTTTTCGTCTGTTTGTAGGAGTGTTGGTACGTCAGGAGCCATATTGATCGTAAAGTTCAGGTTCTTTTGATCCGCGATATGCGTAAAGTTTCTCTCTAGGTTACTCGGGAACTCACTTAGGTTCACCTCACTAAGCATGATCTCGAGTTTCCCTGCTTCTACCTTTGATAAATCTAAAATATCGTTGATCAGATTCAGCAGATCCTGTCCGGATGAATGAATCACTCGGGCGAACTCTAACTCTTCGTCTGAAAGTGATTGGTTGCCATTTTCAGCAAGCATCTCAGATAGAATCAAAATGCTGTTAAGCGGCGTTCTCAATTCATGAGACATGTTCGCTAAAAACTCTGATTTGTATTTAGAGCCTGTCTCAAGCTGCTTCGCTTTTTCTTCAAGCTCTTTTTTCGCGATTTCAAGTGCCTTTGATTTCTCCTCGGCGTCTTGTGAACGTGATTCGAGTTGCTCGTTGATCATTTGAAGCTCTTCGGATTGCATCTGCAATTCTTCAGATTGCGTTTGCAGCTCTTCCGATTGTGCCTGCAATTCTTCTGTCATCGCTTGTGATTCAGATAGAAGTCTTGCAATCTCCATTCGATCGATTACTCGGTTGATCGTTAGTCCGAACGTTTCTAGTACTTTTTCAATAAATGCAATGTGCTGGTTGCTGTATGAAGTCAAGCTCGCGAGCTCAATCACAGCTACAATCTCATCTTCATGCACGATCGGCGCGATCAAGATGCTGTTCGGTTTTGTTTCTCCGAGTCCAGAAGAAATGAGCATATATTCTCCATCGATTCTGTCGATGACTTGAACTCGTTTTTCTAGTGCACATTGCCCGATAAGACCTTGACCTAGCTTAAAGCTAGCTCGTCCAACGTCTGCTGCAGAATCCGCGAACGCTCCTTTTTTAACAAACCGAACGTTTCCGTCTTTGCCTTCTTTGATATAAAAAGCACCGTACGATGATTCAGTGATCTGGGCAGTCGCAGAAAGGAAGATTTCCGCAAGCGTTTCAAGCGATGATACGCCTTGGTTCTTACTTACAACATCCGTTACACTTCGTTGCAGCCAGTCACGCTCTTCAAAAGAGTTCAACAGTTCGTTCGTCGCTTCTCCTAAGTCACGGATCTCATCATTCGATTTCACATGAATGCGGCTACTCAAGTTCCCGCCCGTAGTCATGGCGCGAATCGTTCCAACGACTTCTTTTATCGTCTTAATGATCGATCCTGAAATGACCCACGCAAGAGCCATTGAAACGAGAATAACGAACGCAAGCAAACTAAAAAGACCGATCTCTAAGTATCGATTCTGGACGTTCAAGTTTTCTGCTCGTTTTTGTGTAAGACTCTTCTCTGTATCCCGAAAAGAATCGAACTGCTGTAGAACTTTTTCTGTCTGCGATTTTCCCGGATCTTGTTTGAAAAATTCAGCAATACCCGCAGTATCATTCTGCTGTTTCATTTGAATCGGCGGATCACCCGCAACAGCAACCCAGTCTTTAATGTTTTCATTGATTTCAGCAATTCTCTTTTGCTGACTCGGATTATCCGATAAAAGTTGTTTCAGCGTGTTATAGTCTTTTGACCATTGAGAGCTCGCTTCATTATAGAGCTGAAGGTAGCTTTCATCACCCGTAATGATAAACGCACGCTTATTCGTTTCCATCTTTAAGAGATCCTTTTCAATCTGACTCGTAAGATCTCGAACTGCAAAATCATGCTGGATAATAAAATTCCTCTCACCCTTCATTGTGTCCAACTGATTCGTCACCGCAAGAATAGCAGCAATTAAACAGATAATGATCACAATATAGCCAGTAATAATTTTCTGGCGAATCCCGAATCTAAAATTATTCATCCCCTATATTCCTGCCTTTTTACAAAAAATGTTTTTATGCCTAATTATACTGTTATTTGTGAGATAAAGGTAGTTGTTCAGGCCGTGGAATGTGCTGGAAAAAGAAAAAACTAGATCTTTTGTACTGAGATCTAGTTTTAGGCGTTTAGTTTGAATGTTGCAGTTTATTTTTATAGTGAAATGCAGATAGTAGTTTTAGTCCACCTTGGTGTTGGCTTAGGTGGCCCGTGATACGAATATCGATTTAGTATCTAGGTTTTTTGGTAAAGCTCTAACGGTAGCGGTACTAGCAAGAATATATGAGTTTACTGATGTGATGGAACTCAACTTTGCCATTTGATGTTCCATAATACAAAATTCTGGTCATATCGCTAGCTCCTATTTCCTATTAGTTTGTTAAAGTTTCATTTAGGAGCCAATATAATTCTTTCGTCTTTTTGTTCAATAATGATCTGAAAGGTATTACAGGTCAATCTTTCCCTCAACTCATGAGGGATAGTAAGAAATCCTTTATTAGAGATCACTTGTTTATATTCTCTTGTAAGTGACTTATCAATGACAAGGATAGAATTCTGGTAACAATCAATGCCTATCTCTAAGCCACTATGAATGTTAAACTCTTCTCTCCAGATAACAGGTATGTAAAGGTACCCTTTCTTATTCTCGTAGGTCTTTTTTGTGTATATTACCAAGATGACACCCCCGTGATACTTAAAAACAATCATACATTAATTTCCTTTAACAGGGTATGGGTCATCATAATCAAAGGTCATAGAAGGAAAAATAAAGACTAAATGACCTATTCAAGTGGATATATCACTCCTAAATAAAAAGTGTCTCTAACCTTTACCCTACTTCTTTACAAGTTCTACTCTACGACGTTTTCAATGCAAGGCTTTCTTTTCTAACAAAAATCCTATAATTTTTTTCGTTTTAATTGATCTTACTGTTGGTCATCGTAAATATGAGCCGTTAGAGCTATACTTTGAATTTTATTCATTGTCTTTCAACCTAACCCAATTCAGCTAATATATTATCACAGAGTAGCATAGTACGAACATTATCACGTCCACTCGAACATGCTTCTCTATCATTTTTACAACTGTCTATAAAATGAGCCATTTCTCCAACAAAACCACGCAAATAAAGATCCCTGTAACCTCCAGACATGGGTGATGCAGAAGGTGTAAATACTGTATCATTCTCTGCTAGTGATTTCCAAGGTAGTTGGTCAAAGGTCTGAGATCTATGGACAGTAAGTGTATGAACTTCATCTGCAATAGCAAATCCGTTATCAAACGTTACTGCCACATTTTCGCTTTCCCGTGACCAAGCTGTCATTCCTGTAAAATAAAGGCTACCCACGACTCCATTTTCAAATTTTAATGAAATACTCTGAGAGATACGTTCACTATTACTGTTTTTAAAACCTGATATTTGAACAACTTCACCAAACAAAAAACGAACTAAATCAACAATATGTATAGCAGCGAGCTTCATAAACTGCTCATCGTCTTTACAAAAAGGGGTGCTATCTACAGCAAATCTTGCTTGAAATGAACGAGCTTGTCCAAGGTTACCACTTATGATTAATTCTTTTAATTTCTGATAACAGGGTGCATAGCGTTTCATAAATCCTACCATTAAGATTACCCCTGCTTCCTCAGCAGCCTTCGCGATTTCCTCCGCTTCATGAGCATTCATTCCAAGAGGTTTATCTACATAAACATTTTTTCCAGCTCTAATACAGTCCATTACTAATGAGCTATGATCTTCAGGTTGAGCGACTACTACAACTCCATCACACTCTTCGGAATTGAGCATGGCTTTATAATCATCATAAGGTGTTCCATTGCTTCCGAAGCGTCGAAGTGCATCTTTCGAACGATTAAGATCTCTTGTAGAAATGGCTTGAATCTCCGCTCCGGCTTCAATAGCAGATGGATAAATATTTGTCGATGCATGGAACCCTGCGCCAATAAAACAAAGGTTTGCTTTCTTCACTTTTCTTACTCCTCTTTATATACATATTTAAATTAAATGGATACATATTCAATTTATGAGTATACCAAATTGCACGGTTCTTTCGATTTAAAAAAGCTCAGAGTATATACCTCTCTGAGTTTGTCCTTTAGATGATGATTATTCCATCTTATCTTCTGTTTGTGGGATAGTACCTATTCTTCAGTTCTTTTAAAACGAATGCTTCACGTCTCAACCAGCTATTTTTCTCAAATTCTTTAATAAGATTTTCATTTTGATTAATTGCATCATCTAAGGAGACCCATTTTGGAGTAAAATCTAGTTCGAACTCGTACTCATCTAATTGTTGAGTGACTTTTTCTTCATTTAATAAATCACAAAGATAATAGTGCGAAGTCATTTGGAAAAGTACATCACTGTCAAATTCATTAATATTCCGTTCAATTACTATGCCGACCTTATCTTTAACTATACAGTTGGAGTAACCCGTTTCTTCTCTCACTTCACGTATCAGTCCATCAGATTGGGTTTCATTCTCTTCTACTCCGCCTCCAGGAAATTTATAGTCCCCTCTATTTGATTGAACGAGTAAAATATGGTTGTTTTTCATAATAATAGCTCTGACTGCTTCTCTATGGACGCTGCTCTTGAAGCTTCCACTGTTTAGATCTTCTAATGTCTTCTTAAAATACAAATTTCCACCTCTTAATCTTAATACAATAAGCTACTACCTATCAGCATGTGAACCATTTTTTCTATATATATGTTAACATAATTCACCTATTCTTTTTGCTTATCTATTGACGCATTCAATAGCAAACTTAACCACATTCTAATTAACGTAGTGAAGGCAAACTGTTCAAAATGAATAAAATACCTCAGAAAAATTTTAGTATATAAAGATAGACCACTAAAAAAGAGCAAACTTCAAAACGAAGTTGGCTCTTTTTTATAATTTGATAAAGACTTCTACTGTTTATAGGCATGTAGTATTTGAACTTACCGCTAGTTTAAAAATGGCAGACGTTTTTTTAAAAGCTCAACCCACATAAACAGTCCCCTTGTTATCAACTGCGATGGCATGAGGAATCTTGAGCTTTCCTTGTAATCTCTCAAACTTATCTATTCCATAGAGTTCATTAGCTGAAAAAAGTTTTCAGGCTCTTGAGTCTTATTGAGCTTGTACCATGAATGTAAAGTATCTGGTGCAAATACATCTAATCTTTTAATCACTTCCCTCGCAAATTCGAGAGGAGCTACTCCTGATGCCGTAACCAAATTCTCATCAGTTACTGCAGGTCCCACCTCATATAAATTTTCTCCTTCATAATTCGGACAAACCATTTTTAAGTAGCCTAAGTCATTACTCGTATGCTTTCTCGTATCTAGGTATCCCTTATTCGCAAGTGCCACTGTCGCACCACAAATTGCAGCAACAATCGTACCCTGCTTTAAAGCGTCCCTCGTTTTTTCCATGATAGGTTGATGAATAACTTCTCCCCACGTATTCCCCCCAGGTAAAAGTAAAAGATCATTAGTCAGGATGGTACATTCATCTATTGAGATATCTGGTTGTATACGCAGCCCACCCATCGTAGTGATCATCTCTTTATCAGCCCCTACAGTTACTACGTTTAAAGGTGATATATCTTTTTTAAAGTACCTCCCTGTACGTAGTTCCGCAATCAAGTAACCATACTCCCAGTCAGACATTGTGTTAAAAACATAGAGATAAACGCTTCTTGTTTCCATCTAATAACTCTCCTCATCACATGTAATATAGCTCATTATAAAATAACTTCCCTGACAGCTAACGTCAGGGAAGTTATCAAACTTGATGAAAGTTTATTAGATCTGAAAGTACTTCAATCAGCCTTTTCTTTAGACTAACTGGCTCAATCACTTGAATAGATCTACCGTACGGTAAAAGTAAATGAGGAACATATGTATGTAAGATATCCTTTTCCAAAAGAAAGGTTGCTTGATTGGATGACTGACTCTGTAAATAATGTCCTAAAAACCAATGTTGACATATGTCTCTTATGGTCTTTGTATTTCCATTTATAACTAAAGTTGTGATCTCATCTTTATCTTGATGAGTTGGCAGCAGGTTCTTCATAAAAAAGTCAGAAGCTGAAAAATCTTTTGGCCGTATAAACCTGTCTTCGGTTAAGAGGAACCTCTCAATTCGGTCTACTCTAAAACTACGTACTTCCTTCCTTAGATGACAAAAGCCAATCACATACCATTTCCTATTCCAATAGATGATTCTGTACGGATCGATCAATCTATCACTCGATTGGTTCTCTTTATTATTTTGGTAAGTAATCTTTACGGAGTTCCCCTCCGCTACTGAAGTCTCCAACTCTTTTAACGTAGATTCTACAGAGGATGATCGTAGTTGACTGATTACTTCAAGGCTAGATAAATGTTGGTTTCTCTTTGTTTCCTGCTCTGGATTTGAGTATCTACCTAGTTTGGATACCGCCCTATTTAGTGCTTCACCTCCATAATAGCCCGCTTCACTTGCAAAAACAGCTGCGTGAAACAGTGACGTTTGCTCCTCAATATCAAAGAGAAGAGGAGCCTCTATAAAATGGTTCAATAAAGAGTATCCACCGTTATGTCCAGAATCTGAAATGATAGGTACACCACTTGTTGAAAGGGTATCAATATACCGATACACCGTCCTAATATTAAGCTCTAACTTCTCTGATATTTGTTGAGCAGTGACTTTTTCACCTGACCGAAGCATCCATAAAACGGCTAGCATATTGTCTATTTTAGGCATAAAAAAACTCCACATCTTAGTATAAATACATCCAAACTCTAGTATAGCTCATAAAAAAGGGTGAAATTGTAATTTAATTGAGGTTTTTACACAATCTTACGATGATTCATTTTTAAAAGCATATAATTCCTCTAGCAAATTATCAGATAGGATGTTTGTTATTCCTAACCTCAATAGGTACCATGCTTCCACAAGTCGCCCAGAGAAGGTGATGAGCGTTTTGTTTCGCAATTCGACAAAAGATTTTAGCTTATAAAAACCAGCAAGCGCTGAAGGTTCTAAATAGATTCCTTCTGAATTTGTAGATTCATAAAAAAAGAAATCTACTTCCACCACTCACAAAAAAAGCCCAAAGGGACATCCCTTTGAGCTAACTTCACTCTAATTTATATACTTTCTCCGATTTTACGAACAGAGATCCCTGAATCCTCTAACGTTTGTCTGATTTTCTTCGCAAAACTTAGCGCATGAGCTCCGTCACCGTGAATGCAGACTGTATCTGCCTGAATATCTACATCAATATCTTGCTGCGTCATCACTTTTCCCTCTTTTGCCATGCGTATCACTTGTGCAACAGCTCGATCGTCATCCGTAATCACCGCATGTGGCAACTTGCGTGAAGTAAGCGTGCGATCTTGCTGGTATGTGCGGTCAGCGAAAACTTCCGATGCTGTGCGCAAGCCAGCCTTTTCACCCGCTTTAACGAGTTCGCTTCCCGCAAGTCCGAATAAAATAAGCTCAGGATTCACTTTGTAAACCGCTTCGGCAATCGCTTCAGACAATTCACGATTCACCGCTGCCATGTTATAAAGTGCGCCATGTGGTTTCACGTGCTGAATTTTTCCGCCTTCAGCCTGTACGAATCCCCATAACGAGCCGATTTGATAAACCACCATCTCATATGCTTCTTGAGGAGAGATGTCCATGTTTCTACGGCCGAAACCTGCCAGATCAGGCAAACCCGGATGAACACCGATTCCAACTTCATGCTCTAGTGCTAGTTTCACCGTTTTCCTCATCGTTGCAGGATCTCCCGCATGAAAACCGCATGCGATGTTTGCTGATGTTATGTATTTTAAAATCTCTTCGTCAGTTCCAAGTTGGTAAGCTCCAAAACTCTCGCCCATATCGCAGTTAATATCAATAATACTCATGAAAAGACCTCCCACTTTTTAAACATGTGTTTAATTTACCCAACTGTACGACAAGTTTTATATATTGTAAAATGTTTAGGAAGACTAATGAAGGAGGTGAGACATTTGGAAAAAGTACTGAATGAAATCTTAGTAAAATTACTCAGCATTGATAACAAAGTGTCTGATTTAGATAACAAAGTTTTTAATTTAGATAATAAAGTGTCTGATTTGGATAACAAAGTTTCTAATTTAGATAAGAAGGTAAACAATTTAGATAATAAGGTAACAAATCTAGAAACTGGCCAACAACAGATTGTAACTAGACTGGATACATTTGAAACAGATGTAAAAGATGTAAAAGCAACTGTCGATCGGATCGTTAGCCAAAATGATGATGTAATTGGGTTATTAAAAGTCATGCAAAAACAAAAGCATTAACCCCTCATATCATGTCGTGTAGATTACTTCACAAAAAGTCCTCGATTGTGCATTTCTAAATCAATTTCAAAATTCTCAAATCCTAAAAAAATGGAAAGCCTCTTGAGAGCAAGGGGCTAATTTATTTTCAAATATATCAATCGTGCAATGTTCTCCGCTGTTTTTTCCACATTTTGAGCTCCATGCAACAAAGCTTCCTCCAACGTCACAACACTATTCATAACACTAAACACAGCATCAATTCCGTAATCATACACTGCTTCATAATCAGGACCAATGCTTCCAGCAATAGCAACAACCGGTACATGTTCCACAACAGTCTTCGATCGTTTCGCTACACCGACAGGCGCTTTTCCATGTATCGTCTGAGAATCGATCCTCCCTTCTCCAACAATCACAAGATGCGCGCCGCGAACCGCATCTTCAAAACCAATTACGTCCAGTACGAGATCGATTCCGCTTTGCAGCTTTCCATCTAAAAATGCCACGACTCCAGCACCAAGGCCACCAGCAGCACCAGCTCCAGGCAATTCATCCACTGCTACACCAAGATTCCGCTCCACCACTTCAGCGTATCTTTTTAAACTATCATCTAAAATACCTACCATCTCTGGCGTTGCACCTTTTTGCGGTCCAAAAACAGCGGATGCACCGAGTGGTCCTGTTAGCGGATTGGTCACATCGCATGCCACATCCACTTTCACCGACTGCAGCCTAGCATCTAATCCAGATACATCGATGCTTAACAGCTCGCTGAGCGCTTCCCCGCCTGCAGGCAACTCATCGCCGTTCACATTCAAAAATTTTACACCGAGTGCAGAAGCCATTCCAGCACCGCCGTCGTTTGTTGCAGATCCACCAAGTCCGAGCACGATTCGTTCTATTCCGCGATCCAACGCATCTAAAATCAGTTCACCTGTCCCGCGTGATGTCGTCACACATGGATTTCGCAGCTCACTCGGCACAAGATGCAGACCGGAGGCGGCAGCCATCTCAATTACTGCGGTCTTCCCGTCACCTGTCACTCCGTAAAACGCATCCACTTTTTCACCGAGCGGACCTGTCGCCTGGAGCTCAACCATAACGCCCCCTGTCGCATCAACAACCGATGTAACCGTTCCTTCTCCACCGTCCCCTACAGGCACGTTCACATATTCTGCGTGGGGAAATGTCTTTTTAAAACCAGCTTCCACTGCTCTACAGACCTCAGTCGCTGTCATACTCTCTTTGAATGAATCAGGAGCGATGACAATTTTCATTGCGTCCACCTACTTCTCATTTAAACTTTCTACCTCTGTTCATTTCAATATGAGGATTCCTAAACCTTCATCTTCCTTTGATTTACGGTACGTGTTTTTATATTTATTACACGTTCACACATATTGAGGGCGTTTTCAATCAATTCGACATTTGACTCACACAATTCGACTCAGATTCCGCACAAGTATGCGTCTTATACACACACATCATCACGAATTACGCATACCTGGCCTTTATTTCTAACCATACTTAAAAAACACTCTGTCAAAAAGATAAGATAGGACTTCTCAAAAATACATACCTCGTATAACTACCGAAAAATATGTTAAACTACTCACTTAACCAAAAAAACATAACTTTTTCCAATAAAATCATCTATTATATAGAGAAGAGTATTTTTTAAGGACGTGAACAATGAAAAAGCATATTCCAAACTTATTAACTTTAGGAAATTTATTCTGTGGGTTTCTTTCCATCGGTTACGTTTCAAACGGAGATATTCGAAACGCAGCCATCCTCATTTTTATTGCGATGATGCTGGATGCGGTCGACGGAAGAGCAGCTCGGATTTTAGGGGTCTCAGGAAACCTTGGCAAGGAACTCGATTCCCTTGCGGATGTTGTCTCCTTTGGTGTAGCACCCGCTTATTTTGTAGCGAATACCTATTTTGCTCATCTAGGAATGTGGGGCTTTCTGTTTGCAGGGTTGTTTCCGTTATTCGGCGCATACCGCCTAGCGCGTTTTAACATTACGGCTGCCGAAGAATCGATGAAATATTTTAAAGGGATCCCGATTCCATTAGCAGGTGGAATTGTTGTATTCTTAGTCTTTTTTGTAAAATGGATTCCACTATGGATATTTGTTCTTCTTTTTTACGGACTCGGCTTATTAATGGTGAGCACGATTAAGATTCCGAGTTTCAAGGATATACCGATGCCGCGATACGGTACAATTATCTCGCTATTTTTGTTCTATATGTTTTACTTACTGGCAAAGAACAAATTCGAAAGCGTACCGATCTTCTTTTATGTCGCGCTTGCCACGTACTTCTTATTTATTGGGGTTCGTTTTATAAAAGTAAAAGAAATCAAAATTCGACGACCTCGCCGACCTCGTCGGAACAAAAGAAGACGCTTCTAAAGAACCTACCTACCAGATGCTAAAAAACATAGCGTCTGGTTTTATTTTTGAATCATCTTTTCCCCTCTCCCTTCATATAATGTCACAATAAGCGAAACATGTACTTTGTGAAATGGACAAATCATGTTTGAGAGGAGAGATGGTATGAACAACTACCCAAACCTTAGGGAGTTTTATGAAAAGGTGCCTATTTTAATCGGTGAGAATGATCGGGCCGCTCTAAAGAATAAAGCTCAAGAAGACGACGCTGCACTTGAAAGCTCCACACATTGGCTCATCGCGATGGAAGGCAGTGAAAAGCAACGAAATGTTTACCACTGGAAGGTGCTCATCTATCCTTCACAAACAAAGGTGATACATTGTTATAAGTCGCCTTATTACGCGTCGCAACACTTTACATCCATCTATGAAGCGATCGAATACTCTAACGAGCTAAGCCAAAAAGCACGCGAAGATCTGCTAAGTACGATTGAAAAGCCTGCCCTACAAAGAGAAGCATGACTCGATTCACCCTAGCTTTTCTTTTTGCTACAGATTGTGAAACAGTGTACATAGAAAATCAAACTACATAAGAAACGAACCAATGAAGTGGATCAAAAACCAGTTCATTTTTATTATGTCTTTTTTCAAAAATAAGTGCAGACGGACTTACATAATAAAGGTATAGTAGAAAAATAAGGAAATGAAACAAGGACGATATAAAGAGGAGAATCACGATGAACGAAGCACACCAAGAGGACACTACCTCATTTCAGGAACAACATCAAGTTGTTCAGAAAAACATTGCGTATTACGACTTAAAATGGAGATCTGTTGAGAACCCGTCAACTAAAAGCACTTGGAACTGGCTTGCCTTTCTCTTTTCAACGTTTTGGCTCGCTTATCGAAAGATGTATAAACCTTTCTTTATTATTGCAGGTCTTCAATTGCTCTGGGCGGTACCCTTTTATTTTATAGACCTTACTGCATGGCTTGACCTATTCTTTTACGGAATTATATCCATAATCGTTGGTTTTTTCGGAAATCGCTGGTATTTTAATCATACGAACACCGTATTGAAACAAGCTAGTGCTTTACCTGACTCCGTTCAAGAATCTTATATCCAAACTAAGGGCGGAACGCATGTTGGCATTATGCTCGGTTTACATGCCCTTTTGTTTGCATTATTTTTTGCATTGGATTTCGGTCTATCTTTCATACCAACAGAAACGAATATAAAAAATGTAGTACGAATAAACGGAGAGGCAGATACATTAGAAGCTTACACGGACAATCCTCAGTGGAACTATATTAAACAAGATGGTCGTCACCATGTTGTGGAGTTTACTGGCTACGATTACACCGAGAAAGAAGATGTGAGAATCGTCTTTTATGTTTACTTCGACAAGTATATGTATGAATGGAATCAAATCTTTATTAACGGTAAAAAACTGAACGAAGAAGATTCAATGGATTATGAGCTATATATTGAAGAAAATTCATGGTAAACGAAAAGTCTCCCTATCAATCGGGAGACTTTTGTTAGTTGCATCTAATATTGTAACTCAAACTGCTTATTGTAAAGCTGCGCATACGCTCCATTGCGGCTAAGCAATGCATCGTGCGTTCCTTCCTCCACAATTCCTTCGTTCGTTAGGACAATAATTCGTTCAGCGTTGCGAATCGTTGAAAGGCGGTGAGCAATTACAATCGTTGTCCTTCCTTTTGCTAAAGACTCTAGTGATTCCTTTATAACTCCCTCAGATTCATTATCCAGCGCACTCGTCGCTTCATCCAGAATCAGGATAGACGGATTCTTCAAGAATACGCGCGCAATACTTAGCCGTTGCTTCTGACCACCAGAAAGCTTGACTCCTCGTTGACCGATGTCAGAGTGATACCCATTAGGTAAATCCATAATGAAATCGTGAGCATTTGCCTGTTTTGCAGCTGCCACCACTTCTTCATCTGTCGCTTCACTATTTCCGTAGCGGACATTCTCCATCACTGTTCCCGCGAACAAATAAACATCCTGTTGAACAACACCAATTTCATTTCTCAAATCGTTTAAATCAAGCTTCCGTATGTCCACACCATCAAGCTGCACTTTCCCCTCTGTCACATCATAAAAGCGAGGGATGAGCGAGCAAAGTGTTGTCTTTCCCGCACCAGATGGCCCCACTAGCGCAACGTACTCTCCTGGCTTTATATGCAGAGAAAGATTCGAAAACACAGGAGCCAAATGCGATTCGTATCGAAAGCTAACTTTGTTAATCAAAATTTCTCCTTCGACCTCTGAAAGTTTCACGGCATCTTTTTGACTTTCGACGTCTGGCTTCAGGTTCATGATCTCCATAAAACGCTGAAAGCCTGTAATGCCTTCTTGAAACTGTGTGCTCATATGAGTCAAACGCTGTATGGGCTCCACCATATAGCCGACATATAATAAAAATGTGATCAGATCAGCTAAATCCAACGTTTGGTTGACGATACTGGCACTTCCGAACACAACAACGGTAATCGTAATAAGCTGGATTAAGATTTGTATGCTGTTATAAAAGGTTGCTTCTACCTTATACGTGTTCCTACGACTTTCTAAAAAACGGAGATTTTCTCTGTTAAACTTATGAATTTCCACCTGTTCGTTCGCAAATGTTTTTACGACACGAATGCCTGAAAGTGTATCTTCAAGCTGAGCATTGATATCTGCGATTCGCTCCTTATTTCGCCGCAGTGCTTCATTTTCTTTCTTGTTAAAATAGAGCGAGAGAAAACCAATGACTGGCAGAAACAAAAACACCGCAAGCGTTAGAGGAACATTAATAAAAAACAAGATAACAAATGCTCCTACAAACCTTACGAAATATTTAACGTAATCTTCTGGACCGTGGTGGTACAGTTCAGCTAGTAAGAATAAGTCGTTCGTTACCCGAGACATGAGTTGGCCCGTCTTTTCTTTATCGTAAAAGCTAAAAGAAAGTTTTTGCAGATGCTGAAACAACTCACTGCGAATATCACTTTCCATTCGAGCACCAACTTCATGGCCTTTATAATCGACAAAGTAGGTTCCGAGATTCTGAATAACAACTAAAGCGAGCATGATTCCGCCGATCCAGTAAACTTTATGAAGGGCAACAGACAAGTCCCCTTCCAAAACATCCTTGGTTATATACCGAACAAGCAGCGGAAGAACGAGCGTTATACCCGAAACAATAAACGCAGTAATTAATACCGTTACAAACAACGGCAAATACGGTCTGTAATAGGAGAAAAAACGTTTGATTGGAAAATGCATGATTTACCCCTTTGTGTTTTTTACAAGGCACACATAAGGGGACACACCGTCTATAAGTTAAGAACGTGTTCCACCCTTATATGTTTGGACAGTTTGAGTAGTCATTTTTCTCATGTTACCTTCCTCCTTCAAGATTAGTACTATTATTATAAATTATTTTTAAAAATTCTGACACTTTATTTAATCAACAAAAAAAGACTCATAAGGTAGTCAACGTACTACTCCTGAGACTTTATTATCTGTAGGTAAACGTAAATTATAGTTGAACAGTTACTTCTGATTTATGAACCAAAATCACACGAGGTACGTAAGGTTCATTCACTTTTCTGATCTCAAGGAAGTCCGAAGAATACACGTGGAGTACTTTGTGCAATTCATCGTGATAGGTTACAAGATCGCCTCTTTCAATAGTCATAGCTTTCACCCTAGTCGTTAGTTTCTATAGTTAATTATACCTAACTATTTCGGTAAAAAAATTGGGAAACATGAAGGGATTTAGTCGATAGATCGCAATAATTTAAGACTAGTTTCCTCTTACAGTTAAAGTTCAGGTATATTTATAGAAGGGAAAATTTATAGCGTGAGATTATACCTAATAAATGTAAATCTATTACGTGAACAAAGGCGGGGTAACAAATATGAACTTAGGGGAGAAGATTCGATATTTCCGAAGAGTCAAAAACTTATCCCAGCAAGAACTCGCTGCCGGGATATGTTCTGTACCTTATTTAAGTAAGATTGAAAATGGAGTCACTGAACCTTCAGAGGAAATACAGCAACATTTAGCAGAACGGTTAGGCATTAAGTTACATGCAAAAAACGAAAAAAGTATCATGCAAAACTATGTAGATCTTTTCTATTCTTTATATATGAGAGATTATCCAACAGCAAAGCAAAAATATGATAATCTAATTGATTTACCATCACAATCCGTTGAAGAAGATATTCTGAATAAAATATTTAAGAGCATGTACATTATGATGACAACCCAGGAAATACATGGAGTTCCTGAGATGTTAGATGAAGTTGCTTACATTGATGATGTGATTAAAGGAGAAAAGGCGTTTTACTATTTTTTAGCTCGATCACAACTCAGTTTTTATATAGAAGAATTCGAAGACTCTCATAATTATGTGTTAAAAGCTGAAAAACTGTTAGAAGAACACCGTTTTCAGGAATGGGAAAGAGGCTATTTGCTTTATATGGTTGGCCTTACAGCAAATCAGTTGTTTAAAAACATCATTGCTTTAGAATACACCCAATTGGCTCTTACCATATTTGAAAAAACGTATTTCTTTAAAAGGTGTGCAGATTGTAGGATTATACTTTCAATCGTACATACGAGGATTAAAAACTTTGACGAATCCATAAAGCAACTACTTCTAGCTGAAACCATTGCTAACTCGTTTGGGGATGAACCCCTCAAAGGAATTATTTATCACAATTTAGGCAGTATTGCTAATCATAAAGGGGAAAAGGAAAAAGCGATTGAACAGTATGCTCGAAGTTTAAAAGCGAAAGAAAATGAACCACTTGTTTCAAAAATTATGACGATCCATGCTCTGATTAAAAGTTACGAAAAAACGAATCAACCAGAAAAAGGCTTACAGTTACTAAACACTTGGATGAAAGAGGTAAAAGATAACCCTATTTATAAAGGTTATGAACTTCATTTTCTTTATTACAAAGAACTATTTACCCACGGTGAGCTTAAAGAATCGACCGTTCAATTCATGATAAAAGAAATGATTCCTTATTTAAAAAAGAGGAACGAATGGATCTTTTTAGCAGAATATTATCCGCTACTTGGAAAATACTTTGAGAATCAACAGAAATATAAACAGGCGAGCATGTATTATAATTTTGCGATGGAAGCCATGAGAAATATGTATGATTTAGGTGTCACTTACATTTAGTAAGTGTTTGTATCTATGCACGATAAATAATAAAAAACAAAAAACCCCATCTCAATTTGTGTGAGATGGGGTTTTTTGTTTGTTTTTCCGGTTAATCAGCACACTTCACTCACCGATCGCTCCTGAAGAATAACTACTAACTCCTCCGCTGAAATCGGTCGGCTGAAGAAGTATCCTTGCGCCTCATTACATTGCTTTTGCTGCAGAAACTGAAGCTGTTCTTCTGTCTCTACCCCTTCAGCTATTACCTTCAAATCCAAGTTATGAGCCATCGCGATTATCGTTTCTACAAGCGATGCGTCTTTCGGATCCGCATAGATATTACGTGTAAAGCTTTGATCAATTTTCAACGTATGAATCGGGAATGTCTTCAGATAGCTTAATGACGAATAGCCTGTTCCAAAATCATCAATTGATAAGTGAATCCCCATCTCTTTCAGCAACTGCATTTTCGCCACAGCATACTTCGAATCTTGTATAATACTTTCCGTCAGCTCAAGCTCTAGATATTGAGCATCAAGCCCTGTTTCTCTCAGGATTCTACTCACCCGCTCAACCAGGTCACTCTGCTGAAACTGACGTGAGGAAATGTTGACTGCCATCCGTAACGGTGCATATCCTGCGTTTTGCCATTCTTTATTTTGTAGACAAGCGCCGTGAAGCACCCATTCTCCGATCTGTAGAATCAGTCCTGTTTCTTCGGCGATCGGAATAAACTCAGCCGGTGAGATGGTACCCCATTCCGGATGATGCCAGCGTAAAAGAGCTTCAACTCCAATGATTCCGCCTGTTTCCACATCGATTTGAGGCTGATACACAATTTGGAACTCATCACGCTCCAATGCCTTTCGGAGACCGATCTCAAGCTTCATTTTTTTAGTAACAGCCTCATTCATCTCAGGTGTATAAAATTGAAAGTTGTTCTTCCCTTGTTCCTTTACACGGTACATTGCTGTGTCCGCATTCTTAATCAACGTTTCAATATCGCGTCCATCACCTGGGTACATTGCAATTCCAATCGACGGCGTCACAAAGAGCTCTTGCTCATTAACCATAACGGAACTGCTAAAAAGATCTACAATTTGCTGTGCTATTTTTGAGACTTCATCTGCCGTTGTATTTGGTATGAGTACAATAAATTCGTCCCCGCCCTGACGGCAGACGGTGTCGTTCTTTCCTACACATGATTGAATGCGCTTGGCTATTTCAATCAAAAGCTGGTCGCCGACTGCATGTCCAAGCGTATCGTTAATATACTTGAATCGATCGAGGTCGATGAACATGATGCCGATCGTCTGCTTATTTTCATCCGCCAGTTCAAGCGCTTGAGAAAGACGGTCGTTCAACAGAAGTCGATTCGGCAGACCTGTCAAAGGATCACGGTAGACCATTTGATTAATTTTTTTCTCGTTTCTTTTTCGCTCCGTAATGTCACGGATGATGCTGCTAAAATAAACATTTTCATCTTCCTGCCATGCTGCGAGCGACAGTTCGATCGGAAACTCACTTCCATCCTTTCGAAGTCCTTCTAACTCAACCGTGTTGCCAATCACTTTTGGTTCTCCAGATAAAAGATAACGTTCCATTCCTTGTTTATGCGCTTTTCTAAATTTGTCCGGTATAATGATCTCAAGATTTTTTCCTAAAGCTTCCTTTTCGGTAAAACCAAAAATCAGCTCTGCTCCTTTATTCCACGAAATGATGGTTCCTGTTCGATCTGACAGAATAATAGAATCGTTGGCAGACTCAATAACAGAGCGAAACTTTCTTTCTGATAGGATCGACTGATACTCAAACCTTCGATCGATGAATGTGCTGATGAACACCATCCCTAACAATATGAGGATTACAATTCCAATCGCATAAGCTAAAAGGGTACTGTTAAATGGCGTTGCTGTTAGATCAGCGTGATGTTGATGTGCTTTATAAGTGGCTGCCGACATCCCCGTATAATGCATTCCGGAAATGGCGATACCCATGAGCACCGCACTTCCTAACTTCACGAGCCATATTTTACTTGTTTTATAGTTTTGGCTGACAAAGGATAGTAAGTACAGTGCTACGACGGATGCGACAAACGCAATGATCGCCGAGAGCGTCCACAAAAACGGATTGTACTCTATTTCAGCGTTCATCTTCATCGCTTCCATGCCAGTGTAGTGCATGGAAACAATACCCGTCGCCATAAAAAGAGCTCCTAACAATACCTGCTTCCTCCCCATAACAGGGCGGCTGATGATAAAGAGAGCAATTCCTGATGAAATTATTGCTGGAATGATCGAAACGATTACGAGCGTCACATGGTAGGTGACGTTGATGGATAAGTGAAAAGCAAGCATCGCCACGAAATGCATGGCCCAAATGCCCATCCCCATCGCAAAAGCTCCCGAGATCATCCAAATGTACCGTGCGTATGATTTTGTTTTTTGTACCTGTATCCCTAAATCCAGCGCAGCATAAGAAGCAATTACTGCAATAATGATAGATAGAGAGACAAGCGGAATATGATATGTACTAGTAACGGCGTCCATTTATAGAAACTCTCCTTGTATATGAATCAAAAATACTTTACTTATTCTATATCGGTAAAATATTTACCGTATTAAGAGAGGTAATCATAATATTTTTAAACAGTTGTTTAACTCTATAGATTACCCTGTAGCTCTAGATTGTTATTGCATACTTTAAAAGGAAAATTATGTATAATAAAAGGATACTGGAAATAAAAGTTAAACTTGATTATAAGGAGTGGTTTTATGGTGTTAAAAAGAAATGCTGGTATACTTTCAATTCTTTTTTTATTAATCGCAGGATCTCCAATCATTCTGGCTGCATATAGTCAATTCATTGCGGACTATATGTTTCCTATTTTTTTCACTTTTATCGTCTTATCTTTGTTATTGGCTTTTTACGCGAAAAAAGGATTATCAAAACGGATAGCTACAACTCTCGTTTTTGGATTCATAAGCTTTGCCGCTCTCTTTTATCTAGGCATGCATATCTTCTGGTCAAAACCTTAAACAAGTAGAGTAACAGGAGGAATTCATCATGTTTTTTGGAATGCCTTTTCTTATTAGCATGGTTCCAGGCGTAATCGTCCTCTTTCTTACATGGTGGCTAAGAAAAAAGAACGTCTCTTTGTTCATCAAGCTTTTACCTAGTATAGGAACGGTGATTAGCTCCTTTGCCATTCTTTATGTAAGTTTAGAGTTCATTCGTGGTTTTGAAGGAGCAGGTTATGGAGTCCTGGCGTTTTTCTTACTTTGTTATGGAGTTGCCGCTTATTTCCTTGCTACAAAAAGAATCACCGTCATTCCAAACACAAAAAAAGGATAACCTGGCTCAAACCCCAGGTCATCCTCACCTTTTCCAGCCGTTTTACCCCAAACGAAACACAATCCCATGCCCGCCTTTTGGATATTCCCACTTGATGTTTTGATGCGGACACCCGATTCGGCAGCTTCCGCACTCGTGACAGCCCTCGTATCCTACGTGCATCCGAATCTCTTCCCACTTATACACTTCTGCCGGACAGAAAATCGTGCAGATTTTATCAGGACAGTGGTTCAAACACACATCGGCATCCATAACGGTGAGATGTGACTTTGTGTCTGCGTTAAAACGAACGAGATACTGTTTTTCTTCGATGCTCTGACACTTTCTTTCGCTCATTTACTTCATCACCTTCCACGCCCGGTACGCGTCACGAGCTAGTTTGAATTTCTCTCCAGCCGTTCCTACATCACGCCAAATTTTCTTCTGTTTCTCCCATTTTGATGAGCCATCGACCGTAAACATCTGGCTCGCCGCCTTGTTCACCATCGGAATGTACTTATCAAAATACTGAGGAAACTTATCAAAGTGATGCGTCGAATCTTTATACTTTTTCATATCCTGACCGACAAAACTGCTCATCAAACGCGTTTTATAATGATTGAGTGTAGCTTCCGAATAGTCGTCGCGTTCTTTTGCGAGGAGAACCGCTTCAGCTGCGAACTGACCGGACTTCATGGCAAGGTTTGATCCTTCCCGGTGGATGGCATTCACGAGCTGGGCGGCATCACCAACAACGAGCACCCCGTTCCCGGCTACTTTTGGCATCGATTTGTAGCCACCTTCTGGAATCATGTGCGCCAAATACTCGACAGGTTCGCCGCCCGCAATATAAGGGCGGATCATCGGATGATTCTTCACATATTCCAAGAGCTCATATGGTTTTATTTTATGCTTAATTAAGCCAGATAGAAGTGAACCGACGCCTAAGCTCAGTGTGTCTTTGTTCGTATAGAGAAATCCTGTGCCGAGAATTCCTTTTGTTGCATCACCAAACAGCTCGATCGTCGTTCCTTGGTTCTCTTCTAGATTGAATCGGTCCTCGATCGTCTTTTTGTCGAGCTTGATGATTTCCATTGTGGCGAGCGCTACTTCATCTGGCCTGAACTCTTTGTGGAAGCCGAGTGACTTGGCTAACAACGAATTCACGCCATCTGCCAGCACGACAACGTCCGCATACAGATCACCATCAGGTCGATCTGTTCGTACTCCAACTACTTTACCGTTTTCCACGATACACTCTAGAACAACGGTTTCGTTCACCAAAAGAGCTCCCTGCTCAACGGCTTTCCCCGCAAACCATTGATCGAACTTTGCCCGCAGTACCGTAAAGTTGTTGTACGGCTCCTGTCCCCATTCCATCCCCTTGTATCCGACGGTTACCGCAGATTCTTTGTCCATCATCATGAATCGCTGCTCAACGATCGGTCGCTCGAGCGGCGCTTCTTTCCAGAACTCTGGGATCACGTCCTCCATCATTTTGCGATAAAGTACACCGCCCATAACGTTCTTTGAGCCCGGATACTCTCCGCGTTCGATGAGTAATACGTTCACGCCAGCTTTCGCCAGTTCATACGCACAGGAAATGCCGGCAGGACCCGCACCAACAACGATTACATCAAACTTTTCAGACATGATCCACCACCTCCTGGTTAAACGCTTGTTTAAACTGTTGGATCAGAAGCGGCACGATCTCAAAGGCATCGCCAACAATGCCATAATGACTCGATTGGAAGATCGGAGCTTCCGGATCCTTGTTGATTGCGATGATCAGTCCAGAGTTCTGCATCCCTACAATGTGTTGAATAGCACCAGAAATGCCGATCGCAAAATAGATTTTTGGCGTAACCGTTAATCCTGTCTGTCCGACTTGGTGATGGTGCTCAACCCAGCCCGCTTCAACAACATCACGGCTCGCACCAACCGCTCCTCCTAGGGTTTCAGCGAGATCATGAACAACCTGGAATCCCTTCTCACTGCCTAGCCCTTTTCCACCAGCAACAACAATATCCGCTTCATCAATACGAACCTTCTGCGTCGTGAACTGAACAATCTCGAGCACCTTCGTTCGAATGTCTTCTTCTTTTATAGAAGCTGTTTCTTCTATTAATTGTCCTGTTCGGCCAGGTTCAGGCGAGAGTGCTTTCATCACTTTTGGACGGACCGTCGCCATCTGAGGTCTATACTTCTTACAAAGAATTGTTGCCATGATGTTACCGCCAAACGCTGGTCGGCTCGCAAGCAGCAATCCTGTGTCTTCTTCTATATCTAAAATCGTAGAGTCTGCGGTGAGTCCTGTTGGAAGGTCCGTCGCAACAGCGCTCGCTAAGTCTTTACCGGTCGATGTCGCACCATATAAAATGACTTCAGGCTTATACTTTTGACAGCATTCCAATAGTGCTTTCATATAAGACTCGGTTCGATAGTTTTTAAAAATGGTGTCATCATACACATAGACCGTGTCCGCTCCGTATTCATAAAGCGTATCGGCGAGATGTGTGACGTTCTCTCCGATCAATACGCCAGCAAGCTCGGTGCCACGTTTGTCTGCGAGTTCCTTACCCGCGCCTAACAACTCAAGCGAAACCGGAACGACCTCACCGTCTTTTACCTCAATAAAAACCCAAATGCCTGAATAATCCTCAAAGCTCAACGCCAGACCCTCCCTTCACCGCAAAAAGCTCTTTCTTCTTCAATAAAAGATCCAGCAGCTGTTCCGTCTGCTGAGCTGCATCCCCTTCTAGCATCTCACCGCCACTTGGTTTTGTGGGTGCCCAAACTTTCGAAACGATCGTCGGCGAGCCTTTGAGTCCGAGCTGCGTTCTCTCCACATCCTCTAGATCCGCAACTGCCCAGATAACAGGCTGATAACGAGCCGCTTTCAGCATGTTCGTCATCGACGAATACGGAACTTCATTGATCTCTTTTTCAACTGACATCAAACAAGGCATCGTCGATTGGATGACCTCATAGCCGTCCTCCAGCTTTCGGTGAACGATCGCATACCCTTCCTCGACGTTGATCTCCTTTACCTTGTTGACAGAAGTGAGCGGAGGCATGTCTAACCGGCGTGCGATTCCTGGTCCAACTTGTCCCGTATCTCCGTCAATCGTCATCTTTCCGCAGATGATCAGGTCGACCGGCTTAATTTGCGAGATTTTCTCTATTGCTTTCGTGAGTGCGTAGCTCGTCGCAAGCGTATCCGCACCGGCAAACGCTCGGTCCGAGATCATGTAACCTTCATCTGCCCCGATCTCGATGCATTTTTTGATTGCTTTTACGGCTGGTGGAGGACCCATCGTCAGCACCGAAACCGTTCCTCCGTATCTCTTTTTTAGACGCACCGCTTCTTCGACCGCATGGGCGTCATATGGATTGAGTATCGCAGGCGCACTTGCGCGGTCCATCGTATTCGTCTTCGGGTTCATCTTGATGATCTTCGTATCCGGTACCTGCTTGATGCAAGCCACAATATGAAGCATTCGACCCCTCCTCTAATCACAGGCATATCTCACATAAGAAGCCACTTGTATGATGATTATTACTACTATATGGAGGGCTTGTTTAATACATGACGGATTTCTATACATAATTAAAAAGAGCACTTCTCCTTCTGAAGAAATGCTCCCGTTTGGTTGAATAATTTTTATTCCCTAAAAGAATGCTTGCTATTAATAATTGTTTTTAGATTCCCACGCCATAAAACGTCTTTTAATTCCCTTGGACGGAAAGGTAAAATGGGTGTTAAATAGGGAATTCCATAAGGTTTTAAATAGGTTGCCCATAAAAAAAATAGTGTAAAAGCTACGATTAATCCACTAAAACCAAGGAAGTAAGCAACGATTAACATCAACCACCGAAGAGTCGTTGATAGCGGAACGATGCCTTTTACAAGGACTAAGAACACACACAACTGATTTAATCCCGCAACTACTAATCCAGCAGGGCTGATCAAATGGATGGTTAATGCATGTTCACCGACTACCAACGTGGCTAATACGGTGATCATAATCGTTAAACTTTTATAGATATGCAAAGAAACATCGAACGTTATCCTTAGAATAAATAAGATAAATGCCATTTCCCAAAACGCACCCAGTACCTCTTTACCGTGAAACCACCCATTAATGACTTCGGATTCAATACTCCCCGAATGAAACCTTTCCACGGCTACATAGATACTAGGTAAAAATACAGTTACCAAAAACCCAAACATTCTCATCAAACGATTTGCAAAGGAACCGTAACTAGTCGTATACTCGTTTTCCGTTTGAAACAATTCCCAAAATAGTAATGGTGCAACTAATGCATAAGGGGTGTGGTCCGCTATAATCACTACTTTACCTTGCATGAGATCAGAAGCGATTGTTTCAAACCGTTCTGTAAACTTCGTCGTAGGAAACAATCCCGAACCTTTAACCTTTAATTCATCTGCTATCACTTCTGCATTAAACATATAGTCTATTTCTAGTAAAGAGATTTTTTTCATGACACGCTTCAACGTGGTTGTATCTACTTTTCCCTCAATATAAAACACTTTTACATTGGTCTTTGCATCTCTGCCAATGATATAATTTACAATTTTTAAAGGCGCCCCGTTTACCATATGTTTAAGGATTTTCGTGTTAGTTTCCAATGATTCAGTCATGCCAATCTCTTGACCGAATACAGTCCGTTCGCTCGTTGCTTCCTCTAAAGCACGTTCGGGTAATTTCGAATTCTGTTGTTCATTTTGTTCAATTAATTTTTCCAACAATCTCTCTATGTTTTTACTCAATGAATACCACACCTCATTTCAAAGGGTAGTATTCCCATGAATAAAGCTAAAAAACCTAAATACAGAAAACATGAGGAGGTTTGAATACAAAGGGTTTCTGCCCGTACAAACCACAAAATCATCTGCTGAATCAGTCCATATACATTCCTGTTTATGTGAAGATTCCGGATGGGAAGAACCGTCCAAAGCCAACAGAGTTAACTTTTACGACTACCTCTGAAGCAGATAACAGTAAAATCTCGACCGTGGTTCACAAGGTCGGACCTGGGAAAGGTAAATAAAATGGAAAGGAGGAGTGATCGCGATGATCACTCCTCTCCTTTTTAAAACGCGTATTGAAACAGCCCATAATAGAGAGGACCGATCATAATTAGTGCCGTAATACCGAATACCGCTGGGCGAGCGGCTCTTGGAATCTCGTTTGCGTCTTCATTAAACTTCTTAAGTCCATACGCTAGATCCCACACCAATCCACCGATGAAAACAACTTTCCATAGAAGTGGTGTGAAGAGCTCATTGCTCGTTACATACCCGAACAATCCGATCCACGTAATGATTGAAATAACGAAATCTAGTTTCGCAGAGTGAGTCTTGTATCCGCCTTTAATGAAATAGCCGATGGCAAGAGTACCTAGAATTCCAAGATAAAGTGTCCATAAAATATTCGTCATACCCTCATGTCCCCTTTTTTCTGTCTGTGATTTTATTATAAATCTTACATTTACTTCCGAAAAGGTGTGTTGGTAGACTTTTTGTTATATAAAAAAAGCAACTTCGCTTAGGAAGTTGCTTTACTTTTGTGTTGTGGGTGGTTTTACGGTACGTGTTTTTATATTTGTTACACGTTCACCGGTAAATGGTGCGTGACCACCTGTAGATGGCTGCTAACCACCTGAAACGATGCTGTGACCACTGGTAGACACCCCACGACCACCTGTAAACCACACATAACCACCGATAGCAGGTATAAACACGTTTAACAAAACCCTCTTACACACAAAAATCACACTCAATCTATATGCTTAACCTGTAAATTCTCAAAAATAGCTTCTCCACCTTCAGAAAATAGCGTTATTCCCTGATCATGATGCTCCGGATACACAAGACTTGAGTGCGCGACTCTTCCATCATCTACAAACACTTCCACACTTGTCTTATCCACGAGGATTTTTAAGTGAACATTTCGTTTTTCAGAAGAAAATGGCGCTTTGCTCTCTACATGTTGACCGCTTTTATCGGGTTGGTTAGCAGCCGATCGGTTCACGTAGGAAAACTGCCCTTCTGTATGAATCCCCACATCAATATGGCGGTTCTTATCTTCGGACTCTCGAAGTCTTAAACCTATATTCTGGCTGTCTTCCCAGCTGATATCTGTTTCTAACACGTACGAATCTCCAGATACATCGAGCGTTTTTTCTCCATCCACTTTAACCTGCTGGAATGAATCCCTATAACTCGTTAAGTGATCTAATGCCGCAACGGGTTGTGACGCTAAATAATACCGATCAGCATCAGCATCTCGTTTCAACTGAAGTTCACGCACCACTGAATCCATACCGTTAAAATCTTCTTTCATCGTCGGCGTTTCGTGCGGATAACTCCAGTTGTTCATCCAAGCGAGCGCATATCTTTTCGCATCAGGATCACTCTTCTCTCTTTCATCGAACGTCACGCCGCCATACCAATCAAAGCCGTGATCCAGCCATTCTGGTTCCTCATGATCAACGGCAAACGACTCTCCGTTAAAATCTCCTGTCCAATACGCGTACGTGTTAGGCTTTCCAGACGAGAGGCCGTTCGCGCTCACACCGAGCACCCATTGCAACGTTCCATCGTCCGCTCGCATCAAAAAGAGATCAGGACATTCAACTAGCCCAATATCTTTTGTTTGAAAATCGCTCGTAAACCTCCAGTTTTTCACATCTTCCGACTCATAAAATCCGATTTTCGTCCCTTCTGCCATCAGCATGATCCATTTTTTTCGCTCATTATCCCTGACGACTTTAGGGTCTCTAAAATCTTTCGTTCCCGGATTATCTAAGACCGGATCCTCGCCATGAGGTTTAAACGTCTTTCCTTCATCCGTACTGTACCAGAGAAACTGCTTTTGTTTTCCGCCGTCTTTTGAAGGCTGTGTCAGAATTGCGATAAATGCATTCTTCCCGAACCCAGCGGTATTTTCTTTATCGATTACTACAGAACCTGACCAAACATCTCCGTTGCCATTTGTAAATTTCGGTATCGCCACGCCTTCATCTTTCCAGTTCACAAGGTCTTCTGACGTTGCATGACGCCACTCTGTTCCGTTTTCGTCTGGGAAATCTTTGTTATACAAATAGTAGTAGTGATATTTCCCTTTATAATAGACCGGCTTCTGCGGATCGTTCTTCCACTTATCAGGCGTTGTAAAATGATAATCCGCCCGGTACGATGGATCGTTCTCCTTTTTCGGAACCGGCTTACTCGATTCCTCCACTAAATGATTCACTAGTAACATGCCTGCAAACAGTAAACTTAGAATAAATAATAATGGCCATTTGTCATTCTTATACATTGGTTAACCTCCTAGTGATCCCTAAATAAAAAGAAATGCCATCTCTGGCATTTCCTTTTGGTTGATTTGTAGGGTAGGTCGAAAATTGAATGATAGAAAAATCTTTATTACTTCGTTAGTTGTCCTTGTTCAAGGATGCTGTTTTTCACAACAGATGTGTGTGGGCCTTTGATGTTCATCTCGAAGCTTGGTGCAAATGTTGATTTACGATCTTCGAAAAAGCCTCTGTTTGTCATGTAGCTTGTTACAACGACATTGTCGCTATTTTCTTGTGGAATCGCGTAGTGTGCATACGTCCAAGTGATGTCTTTCGGATCTTGGTCTTGGTGCAGCACGATACCCGTTTTATTCAACGGCTTGAACGGACCGTCTAGAGAGTTCGCAGAATATCCAAGCATGTAGATGTCTTTGTCATCAATGCCGTCAATTGTCATTTTAGAACCACGACTGCTTGTGAAGAGGTACCATTTGCCATCTTTTTTGAAGATGTTCGGTCGCTCGATCTCATCTGTTACGGTGTTAGATACGATCAGTGGCTTCATCACTTTTTTCACAGAATAATCGTCGTTGATTTCGATGATTCCGATCGCACCGTTTGCTTTTTCAGCTGTTTCTTTCTTGTCGCTTGCTAAAAGCTTCTTCTTTTCATCTTGGAAGAAAGCGTTGCTCTTTCCGTAGTACGCTTGGTTATAAAGAGATTCTTCTCCTTGGTAACCTGTTTCAGTACCTGTGTTGGCTTCAAATACTAAATATTTGCGGCCGTCTTCTTCGATATAGTGAGGATCTCTGAACGTATGGTTATCGTTGTAGTCTCCACCACCGAATGCTTTTTCAACCGTTTGGTACATCTTGCTGTCTCCGCCTTCAAAGATAGACTTGTAATCTTCTACACCGTCGATCTCAAGCGTTTTGCTATCTGGTTGAGAAAGGTTTACTTGTGCGGTTGTTAACGTTTGTTTACCGAAACGGTCTTGATCAGGCTTGAATGCTTCACGGTTTGTATAGAACAAACGAACTTCGCCTTCAGAGGTGAACGTTGCAGAACCAGACCACTCTTCAGATTGACGCTCTAAGTATTTATCGTTTGCTTTGAATTTGTCATCGTCCTCGAAAACACGTCCAGCATTTTTCCAGGCATCGATGGATTGGTCATCTGCTTTTTTATAGAACATGTAGATGAACGTGTCGTTCGGGTTCTTCGGGTCACCCGCTAGACCGAAAACGATGTGATAGCCTTTATATTCAGCAACCGTTCCGTCCGCGTTTTGAAGTGGCCACGTATCCCACACATCCATGTCGATCTGTTTGCCGTTTTCGTCAACCTTCTTAGCTGACTCTACGTTCTTGATCGTTGATGCATCAAATTTTGGCACCGTATATTTTGGATCGTTATGTTGATTGATCATCTGCTTCATGTCGTAGCGCGTGATCTGTGAAGTTCCGTACGTTTCTTTAAAATCTGAAGGGGTTTGACCTGACGCGAATGTTGTTGCGCCCCCTCCTAATAAAATCGCAGTACTGAGTGATACGACAGCTACTTTTTTCGCCATATTACGATAGTTCATACGTATTCCTCCTATGTGATTTTCGTTGGGACTGATCTAGCAGTTCCAATCTGTTGTGACTTGCAAGTACAAGTATAGGGGAGGTTTTGGCAAGTAGATATGGCATAGATTGATGAGGATTTCGTCTTAAATTGATATCTTGTAAATGGTTTTGGTGAAAAGCATCATTGTATTGATAAGTTGTTACTGTGTAAGATGCAAGACAGGTAAGAATATTAATTACTAAACACCGAGGTGGCTCACTGCATGTTCCCTGCAAGGGAGATCCACCACTTTCACAACAAAAAAGACCCCTTATCAAGGAGTCTCATCACTCTTGTGTTTCACGTGCTCTGTCCCAAGAAAGCTGAAATTCGCGCAACAGCTGCTGTCGTGTCAGTTGTTTACCTACATACATCTGCATGGCAGATCCAAACTCTTCTTTCACCCCTGCGGGAAAACCGTTCCAGTTAGCATCCAGTGTGTTGCCTTTTTTGTATGCGGCTATCGTCTCTTTTGCAAGCGGTCCTAAGTCATCCGTTTTAATGTTTTTAAAAACCGGGATGAACTTAAAGCGCTCGGTGATGAATGTTTGCCCTTTTTCAGAACTCACCATCCAGTTTAAAAAGCGCTTCGCTTCTTTCTTATCTGATGAATCTGCCTGCTTGTTCACGACCCAATAGTTCGGCACGCTCACCACAAGCTGATCTGTCGGATCGGCGTTAATCGGTATCGGCATAAATCCAACATCCAGGTTAGAAGCACGTTCATCGATCATCGGCTGAATCCAGTTTCCTTGAAGAATCATCGCGGCTTTCCCTTTCCCAAAGAGGTTCACTTCCATGTTGTAATCCGTCGTTAACGGATCGGCGTTTCCGTATTCCAGCGTAACATCCAACAGATCGATCACATCATGAAACAAGGGGTTATCCGGAATTTGAACTTCACCTGCATTCAACTTTTTTATAAAAGCATCAGGATCTTTCTGTCTCGCAAAAGCCACGTTTAATAAGTGGACACCGAGCTTCCAGTCCTCATAATAGCCGGTTGCGAACGGGGTGATTCCTTTTTTCTCTAGCATCGCCGCTGCCTTTTTCAACTCTGAAAGTGTCTCTGGTGCTCGCTCGACACCCGCACGTTGAAACAGCTCCTTATTATAAATAAAGCCGTAGCCTTCTAAATTCATAGGCATTCCGTACACGTTTCCGTCCATTTTGATCGCGTCAAGCGTACCTGGATAGACTTCCTTGACCCATCGCTCATCTGACAAATTTTCTAGGTACGGCAGCCACGTCTCAGCATTCTCATACCCTGTGTTTGTAAAAATATCCGGCCCCTTTCCTGAAGCGAGCTCCGCTTTCAAGTCAGAATAATCATCAGCTGCTCCTCCGACCGTACGAATCCGTATATCAATCTCAGGATTTTCTTTTTCATATACTTTCGCGAGCTCTTCAAATTCAGAAGCGATCTCTACTTTCGGATTACGAATATCGAGAACGACCTTTTTCTCTATCTTTGCTTCTTTTTTAGGCCTCGTATCACTCTCTGTCTGACAGCCCGCGAGAAGGATCATTATCATACCGATACTTACATACTGCTTTTTCATGTCTTCTGGAATCACCCCTTTCTATAAAAATTTTCAGCTTATGCTTTTTCACCATTTCGATATTCAAACGGGGTTATACCCACTTCTTTTTTAAAAAGCTTAGAAAAGTATTTTTCATCTTGATACCCGAGCATCGTTGATATCGAAAAGATGCTTTCATCACTTTCCTTCAACCAACGTTTCGCCTGGTCAATCCTCAATTTTGTTATATATTTGGACAACGTCATGCCCGTTTCTTGCTTAAATTTACGAGAGATATGCTCCCGGCTGAAAAAGAACCGGTTCGCTAGTCTCTCTAAACTCATATCTTCCATGTAGTATGTTTCAACATACGAAATAATATCGTTCATGCGCTGTTTCGCTTCAAGTTCGTCCAATCGCTGGATCGATCGGTAGTTTTGGTTTTCAAGCTCACTTTGGAGATCGTTATATTTTTCGTGAATCTCCTGAAGTGACTGCAGCTCGCACTTTACGAGGCGCACCGGTATATCAAGCTCACGGCTCAAACTCTCTTCTACCAAAAACCACTCTTCCGGCAAGGTGATGAGCACACTTTGGTTACTATCACCCGGCAGCATTACAGCGTTCCCGATTTCCTGATCTACCAACTCATCAGCTAGTTTTTCAATATAAGGTGTCGGCTGATGCATCTGATAGAACGTTAATAATGTAAAATCATATTTTTCAGATGGTGGCAGGTTTGATGCGATGAAATCAAGGTCAGCCGGCTCACCGAGACAAGCGGCTAACATCGTCTGACTCCATCGAATCTTGACCGCATCCTCTTGGTACAGACGAGACTTTCTTTCCTCATCATAAGCGGCAACAGCTTTTTTCAGTACGTTGTTAAACGCCTCATCCTCGACCGGTTTTAATAGATAATCGAAGCTGTTATGCTGAATAGCTTTTCTCATAAACTGATAATCATCGTAACCCGTTATTAGTACTACTTTGCCTTCATACGAGATAGAATCCAGCCATTCAATCAGATCCAAGCCACTCATGCCAGGCATCTTAATATCGGTAAAAATAATTTCCGGCTGCTCTTTCTCGATGATTTTCTTCGCTTCGTTTCCGTTTGCTGCTTCCAAGAGCTCCGTTATCCCGTGTTCATCCCATTTCCCGATATACCGAATAACATCGCGGACATTGAACTCATCGTCAGCTATCAACACTTTCATTTGTTTCCCTACTTTCTGTCACTAAACTCTGGGCTCATCGCTAGAATCTTTTGGAATGACAATCGTCACCGAAAAACCTTGTCCATTCAGCTGATCCACTAGGAAATCAGCTCGCTTGCCATAGTTTAGAATCAGTCGCTGATATATATTCTTCAGTCCGATATGTTCGTTTACAGGGGTACCTTCCGCTGTTGAATCGTAAATGTTATCTCGTAAACGCTCTAAATCGCTTGATGTAATTTCAGGTCCTTTATTATTTTTAACAACTAGGTAGAGAGAATCTCCTTTCACCTCTCCCGAAACCGTCAGTTGCGCTTCGTAAAAGCCCTCTTCATACACATGCTTGAAAAAATTTTCAACGAGCGGTTGTAAAATCATACTTGGAATCTTACTCTCGAGCACCTCGTCACTAAACTCCATCGAATATTGAAGCTCTTTTCCGAATCGTGCCTGTTGCAGAGTGAGGTAGGCCTTAATATAATCCACTTCATTCTGCACGCTCACCCACTGATTCGCTTGCATGGAATAACGCATCATTTTAGATAGAGAGGTTATCAGGCCATACACTTGCGGAGACTTGGAACGAAGAGCCACCGCTCCGATCGATTGCAGAGCATTGAACAAAAAGTGTGGATTCACTTGTGACTTCAACGCGCGAAATTGATTTCTTCGATTCTCAATTTCCAACTTATATTCACGATTAATATGAAGATTGATTCGATCCGTCATGTCTTTAATATGTCGTTCCAAGTGCCCAATCTCATCTTGTCGATCGTTCTCAAAAGGAATCTCGATATGTCCCCCTTCGATCCCGCGCACCTTCTCACTCAGTTCTCGAATCGGTCGAGAAATTTTATATGAGATGAAACTAATCATGAGAAGACCTAAAAGGCCAACACCAAGTCCTACGATTATATTGATGGTTGCCGTCTTCCGGACATCGCGGAACAGTACGTCACTCGGCGTCTTTTTCACTAATTTCCAGTCTTCAACTGGTCCATCTAATGTCTTTGTTAACGATATTTCTTTATCTGTCGTTCCTTTTTGGATCCGACTTTTTAGCTCGGATGGAACCCGCTTACCTATTAATGAAGCATCCGTCGCATACATGATTTCGTTTTGATCATTAATCAGATAGGCAGATGACCCGTTTTCCCCCGCTAAGTTACTCACGATTTTTGAATACTCACCTAAACTAATGTCCATCGTCATGATTCCAAGAAACTTGTCAGACGGCACTTCCTTTATTTTATGATGAATGCTTAACACCTTCGTCCGGTCTGACTCTGGAATAATCGCCGCATTGTTGTAGTTTTTTATCACATGTGGCCGCTCGATCACATAATTTTTATTGGTTTTAAACAATTGTTTAATGTGTTCTTGATCCAGTAGATTCGGCTGCGGTTTACGTGTACTAACAGTCGCGTTATAAACGGTAAACGACTCTTTTCCTTCATTTAAATAAAACCGGAGCTGGCGAATCTCGTTTCTCGTTAAGTAAAACGTCTCAATACTCTTCTCGACAGAATCCTGATCAAAATAGATCGAGTCTTCAAACCCCTCCGTAAAAATTCGGAACAGATCTGGATTTCGATACAAGATATACGGGAGGTTCACCATGTCATCAAAATATTGTTGGAGGTCTTCCGCATTTTTCTCCAGCTGCATCTGGCTGTTATTCAGTTCATATTCCTCAACACTGTTCTTCGTATAAGCATAAATGAGAAAAATCGTTAAAAAATACGGCACGATAATAAAACCGAGCAGCATAAGCAACAAACGACTATGTATACTTTTCACGCGCGACCTCCTTTACATGAAGTTTTTCCTATTATTGTGCAATCAAAACGAGGTTTGGATGTTTTAGTTGTTCGTGGTGGTGGGTGGTTTTGTGAGGATTTGTTTGTTGTGGGGATGGGCAGTGAGAGGTTTTCAGCAAGGTATTTTAAATTGGACAGATTAATAGCTGAAATGGACAGATTATGTTGGAGAATGGACAGATTGTGGGGCTAATTGGACAGATTAACCTTCGAATCCGACAGATTACAGTCGCCAACCATATGATCAGCTCGGATGTAGACGTAATTTCGGGGTGCACCCGTACCTCTACAAGCACTTACTGTAAACTTTCATGAAAATACTGTCCACTTTTCGAATTTTACTGTCCACTTTCAATGAAATACTGTCCACTTTTACACTTTTACTGACCACTTCACATCTTTTACTGTCCACTCCTAACTCACCTCTCCCTCAAACCCTATTTTTAACATCATTATCGGTATTGCCACTACACTCAAAATAAGTTACCATTACAGGGGTAACTTTTATTATTCAACTTAGAAGAAGGTAGATAAATATGAACAAACGTGTTTATTTGTTAACGATTGTTTCGTTTGTGGTTGGGATGGTCGAGTTGATCATCGGCGGCATCCTTGACCTGATTGCAGAGGACCTCGGCGTTAGTCTCGGAAAAGCCGGTCTCCTCATCACGATCTTCTCGCTTGTGTTCGCCATCGCGGCACCTATCCTGCTTACGATAACTGCTCACATTGAGAGAAAACGACTAACGATTATCTCTTTATTTGTGTTCCTAATAGGAAACGCACTTGTTATCGTAAGTCAGACGTATTCTATGCTGCTCATAGCTCGAATTTTATCCGCGGTCAGTGGTTCGTTGCTCGTCGTACTCTGTGTGACGATGGCATCTAACATCGTGGAAGAAAAATATCGAGCTCGCGCGATCGGCGTGGTGTTCATGGGGATCAGCGCTTCGCTCGTACTCGGCATTCCGGTTGGCTTAATGCTTGGAAATGCATTCGGTTGGCGCGCACCATTTATCCTAATCACAGCACTAACCGTTCTTTCCATTCTCGGTGTGCATTTCTTCATGAATACGTTAGCTCCAAAACCGGCAATTCCGATCAGAGAACAGCTGCGCACATTAAAAAATAGACGAATCTTGTTTGCTCAGATCACATCATTCCTGTTCTTAGCTGGTCACCTAACGCTATACGGATACCTGACTCCGTTTTTAAAAATGACGTTAGGGCTTAACGGAACATGGGTGAGCATCGTATACTTAATATTCGGTGTTGCTGCGGTCTTTGGCGGCGGAATTGGTGGTATGCTTGCTGACAAGTTCGGAACAAAACCTACGATTTTAGGCGTTATTATTGTTTTTGCGGTCTCAATCTTTGTGATTCCTTATACAACTTTTGCTTTTCCACTATTTTTAGTGGTTATGGTGATCTGGAGCATGCTTAGCTGGGCGATCACGCCGGCGATGCAGAGCTATTTGATCGAGTCATCACCTGAAACATCCGACATTCAACAGAGTCTGAACAACTCAGCTCTTCATTTCGGTATCGCATTCGGGTCCATGATCGGCGGAATCGTGATTGAGAACGCATCTGTCGAGAACAACGCTACGGTCGGCGGACTGCTGATCATCTTAGCACTCGGAACAGCTGTGCTATCTATGACAAAAAAAGCACGTCGCACTGAAGAATCTGCACATACTATTAGCTAGGTTGCGAAAACTATGGCATGATGAAGGTAGAGAAATTTTTGGTAAGTTATCCATTCCTGAGGAGGTGAAACCATTACAATCGTAACGATGTAATGGTGAACAAATGAGTATTCATATCGGCGCAAAACAAGGTGAAATCGCAGAAAGCATCCTATTACCAGGGGATCCGCTTCGTGCAAAATATATTGCAGAAACATTTTTAGAAGACGTAACATGCTACAACGAAGTTCGCGGAATGCTTGGATTCACAGGAACATACAAAGGAAAACGTGTATCTGTTCAAGGGACAGGCATGGGGATTCCATCGATTGGGATCTACACAAACGAGTTAATCCGTGAATATGGCGTGAAAAACTTGATCCGTGTTGGTACATGTGGTGCGATCCAACAAGACGTAAAAGTACGTGACGTAATCCTAGCGATGACAGCATCAACTGATTCTCGCATGAACCACTTGGCATTCCCGAACATCGACTTCGCTCCTTGCGCGAACTTCGATCTTTTAAGAAAAGCGTATGAAGCTGGAACGGCAAAAGGCTTGAAGATTAAAGCAGGTAACGTATTAACAGCTGACTTGTTCTACCGTGACAGCATGGATATCGTGAAAAAGCTTGCGGATAACGGTGTGTTAGCAGTTGAAATGGAAACAACAGCCCTTTACACGATCGCAGCGAAATACGGTGTGAACGCACTATCGATCCTAACAGTAAGTGACCACATCTTCACAGGTGAAGAAACAACATCTGAAGAGCGTCAAACAACGTTCAACGATATGATTGAAATGGCTTTGGAAGTTGTGAGTACTCAAGAATAATAAACAAAAAGAGGCCCGATTTCGGGTCTCTTTTCCTACTTTTTCACTACTGTTCTACTTTATTGCTTCCATACATAAACCTTTCAAACTCTTTCACTTTCTCACCATCCAATTGATGAGAAACTCCATACGTTTTTCCTCTGCCATCCTTATTTATGGCAACATCAATATCATGTAATAAATGTTTTATGTTCTCAAACGCTTGAAATAACGTATCATCTGCTGGCTTCCATTCATCCATATATTCTGTTTTTTCTTTAGCATTTCCATATGAATCAATATGCGCAGTTCGAACATATTGATGGTGCCCAATATATGAAATAAGTGTTTGTATGTTTTGAAAGTCTTTATTTAGATCCTCACCCTCAACTCGAATATGCGGTCCTAACATATCTCGAAGCATCTCTGCTTTTAAATAAATATCATATCCCTCATCCATACCAGCTCCTGGGTACCTGCTAGGAACTGGTTGTTCTAATCTCTCTAGAGTTTGTGGTACCCATTCTCTCACATTCGTTGCAAAGTCCGGATTTTTCAAATCACCAGCGGATGAAAGATCCCTCCATACCTTAGACTCATCCTTTATACTCTCAATAACATTACTCTTATTATTCACTACAGTTTTTGCGGTATTTCTATCACTTTTATCTGCCTGCTCCAATTGATCCGCCACAAACAGAGATAATATGAGCAATAAAGAAGTTGTAAAAACAGTGCTAAGAGCAAAACGCCAAGTTTTTGTTCTAAACAGAGAAGATTTCTTAATAAGTAGTGGTTTCTCACTTTTAATTTCGCGTAAAACATTTTTCTGACGTCTATCATTAAAATTTAAATCTTTTAATAGCGTACTGTTCATCTTTTCTTTGAGGTTTTTGAGTTTATCTTCCAACTTGATCACCTCTCTCTATTTTCTTTTTCAACTGCTGCTTGCCTCTTAACAACCTAGATTTGACTGTATTTCGGTTGATACCTAACAACTCAGAGATCTGTTCAATTTTCATTTCTTCATAATAATAAAAGATAATGACTTCTCTTAATTTAATCGGTAAAGAGATAACCATCCTCGAAATGTGTTTTGATTCTTCATAAACCATCATCTGTTCCTCTGGGGATCTATCATTGCTCGGCTTAGATTGAAAACTTGAAAAGTTGTTAAAGATAAGATTCTTGAAATTCCAACTTTTCCTAACATCCTTACATTGATTTATCGTAATCTTATAGAGCCACGTTTTATAGGAAGACTCTTCCCTAAATAGATGAAGCTTTTTATAACACTTCACGAAAACCTCTTGTACAATATCTTCTGCTAGTTGCTCCTGTTTTACATACGTATAAGCAACTCTCACTAAACTTTTTCCATACTCTTTCATCAGCCAAACAATCAGTTCATCCTTGCTATGTATATTCCCTTTTGAATTAAATTCACTTTCAGCGCTTTCCATCTCATTCCCCCTCTTCCTATAATAGACGATGGCGAATTAAGTATAGGTCCATTTTTTTATAACTTCATTTTTAATCTATTAAAATAGAATAGATTCAACGCTGATTATTTCCACTTCCCACCTACCATTTGGTTTGAATTTCCAGAAAATGAGCTATATAATACTGTTAGCAAAAAATGCCATGATTGAAGGGGAAGATCGAATGACCACGATTGGAATTGATCTTGGAACATCTAACAGCCTTGTTGCTTATTGGGGAGAGGACGGACCCGTTATCATCCCGAATGTACTCGGCCATAACCTAACTCCATCCATTGTCAGCGTTGATGACAACGGAGTGCTTTTAGTCGGTGATATCGCCAAGGAACGGCTGATCACCCACCCTCATACTACAGCTTCAGCATTCAAACGCCACATGGGAACGAAAAAAATATACCAACTCGGACGTTTAGAGTTCACACCAGAAGAATTATCTTCCTTTGTGCTTCAGTCATTAAAGCGCGATGCAGAAGCTCATTTAAACACGCCTATCACAAACGCAGTGATCAGTGTACCTGCTTACTTTAACGATCAACAGCGAAAAGCGACCAAATATGCAGCTGAACTTGCCGGACTTACGGTTGACCGGCTGATCAGCGAACCAACAGCCGCTGCGATCGCCTACGGCTTACACCAAAAAGAGGATGATACAAAATTCCTTGTTTTCGACCTTGGTGGCGGAACGTTTGACGTCTCCATCCTAGAGCTTTTTGAAGGAGTGATGGAGGTGAAATCCATTGCTGGTGACAACTTTTTAGGCGGCGAAGATTTTACTGACTCCTTAATGAACTTTTTTATGAACGAAAAGAATCTCTCTTCCGATGATCTGGATGCTTATGCTCATTCTGCTCTTTTCAAGCAAGCTGAGCAGTGTAAACGCGATCTCGGCAGAAACATACAGAGTTCGGTAATGACCTTGAACGTGAATGATACGACTCATAGCCTAGAAGTGACCCGAGCTCAATTTGACCGGCTCATACAGCCACTCATCCTCCGCTTGCGAAATCCGGTGGAACGTGCACTTCGTGATGCCGATATGCGTCCAGATGACGTTGATACTGTGATCTTAATTGGTGGAGCGACAAGAATGCCGATGATCAAACAAACGATCGGCAAACTGTTCGGCCGCCTGCCCTTTACCTCCATCCACCCTGATGAAGCCGTGGGTCTGGGTACAGCTGTTCAAGTAGCTCTCAAAGAACGAAACGAAGCGGTAAACGAAATGATTTTAACCGATGTGTGTCCTTATTCACTTGGCATTAACACGACAAAAAAATTAGGCGAAAACCAATATTCTATCGGTCACTACAGTCCGATCATCGAGCGAAACACCCCCATTCCAGTCAGTAGGGTTGAACGTTATGCCACGATCGACGATTATCAAAAAAAGCTCACGATTGATATTTACCAAGGAGAAAGCCGACTTGTTGAAAACAACCTGAAACTTGGAGAACTTTCTGTTAAGATTCCTTCTGCACCTGCGGGCAAAGAGCCCATAGATGTCCGGTTTACATACGATGTGAACGGATTGCTCGAAGTGGAGGTCACCACCCTTAGCACAGGACAAGTGAAAAAGATGGTAATCGAGCAAAAGGACGGGAGTATGACTCCCGAAGAAATACAAGCAAGGATGGAAAAGCTGAAAGACATCAAGATTCATCCACGTGAACGTACAGAAAACCGACTGATCCTCGCTCGCGGGGAACGATTATACGAAGAATCAATCGGTGAAAAACGAATGCTAGCAGCCAGAATTTTAGAGGAGTTTGAACTCGCGCTCTCGACACAGCAAGAACATATTATCAAGCGAGCAGCTGCAAAATGTAAAGAAGATCTCGACCAAGCAGAAAGCTGGCTGACCGTATGAACGGATACTGGGCCATTCTAGGCATCGAACCAACAGACGATCTTTCAGTCATCAAAAAAGCCTATTCCAAACAACTGAAGGTTCACCATCCAGAAGATGATCCCGAAGGCTATCAAAGACTTCGGGAAGCTTTTGATCGTGCCAAACAAGATTTAAAAAGAAGAGAGCGAGTTCCGGCACATGCTGAAGCTGCCGTTGTAGAAACGTCTTGGCCCGAACCTTCTCTTTCTCATTACAATCAAGAACAAAAAAGAGTAACTCCTGTTATCTTGCCTGATGTTGAATCGCTAAAATCCATCGAAACATTTATAGAAAATGTTGAAAGTCTTTATAGCGATATCACATCAAGAATTTCGGAAGAGGCATGGTTGGAATTATTAGACGATGAACTGCTATGGAGCATCGAGCACAAGCAGGAAGTAAGCGAGGAACTTCTCTACTTTATATCCGAACATCATCTCTTACCAAGGAAAATTTGGCTTCTTCTCGAGAACCAGTTCCAATGGTACGAGCTGATGAAAGAGGATCTCGATATTCTTGATACAGAAACAAAAGAACGATTCTTTCCTTATTACAAAAAACGGATAGGACCCTCTTTCGATTTATCATATGAATTTGCAGCAAACGCGCAAGACATCCATCATGACGAATTCTTCCGAGCAAGAGAAAGAGCGTTCGACGCGTTTTTTGAAGGAGACATGAATTCAGCAGAAAATGAAGCGGCAGCAGCTAAAGAAATTTTCTCAGGTGATCCTGATCTGTTGCTCATCCAAGGACTGCTAGCTGCACATCAGCAAGCCTACGACGAGGCGGAAATTTTTCTTTCAAAAGCTTATTCCCTGCGACCCGTTCATCAGCAAACTATTACTCATTTGGCGCAGATTTTCCTTTTAAGAAAAGACTTTGACCAGGCAGCTCATCTGTTGCTCCATCATCAAGACACCAAAGAAGCGAAGTTTCTTCTCGCGACTGTCTACGTTAAGAGTGAACAATATGAAAAAGCAGAGACCCTACTCTCCGCTATGGTCTCATCGTGGCCAGATGACACGGACGTAATCAGTCTGCTGGGTCATGCGTTTTTCAAACAAGAAAAATGGCTTGAAGCGAGGAAACAGTTCACACGGATTCGAGAAATAGAACCATACGATGGAGAAGCGATCACCATGTTAGCCGAAATCAATCGCATATTACATACTCGGAAAATACGCAAAAAGCTAAAGCGTCGAATACCGAAGAGCCAATTAAAGAAAGAGATGAACTATTATTCTCTCAAGAAAAAAATGCTTATTTTCTTGATTAGCCAGTTAAGATGGAGGCTGCTACTCCCACTCGTACTCGCCTATATCAGCTATAAGAAGGTTAGTGAAATCGATGAAAAAACAAACCCATTCTGGCTCATGTTCATGTTTATCCTTAACTTGTTCATCTCATCAGATCAGGACTTTTACGACTTTATTTTTTGGCCAGCCATCTGGTCGATTGTATTCCTCGTCTCCGTTTTTTTCATTTGGCGAGAGTGGAAAAAAATCTTTCGAGGACTTCGATAAGAGAGGAGAATACACGTGTTTAAAAAACGAAAACGTCGACAAAAAAAGTCTCTTTTCATCGATTCGCTCGCTGTACTTTGCTTTAAAGGCATGGGATCGTACTATTGGGCTGTGAATCATCCTAAATACGGTGTCAGTAGGGTTGGTGCTCTTTATTTAACTGGAAAAATAGATAAAGAGATTGTACCTACTAAATTGGATTGGCTTCTCACGGAAGGCTTTCAAAAGAGGTTTTCTTCAATTAAGAAAGAGCTATTACAATTAACAGAAAATGAACAGGACTCACTTATTGATTCACTAGATGCAGAGACCGCTCATAAGTACCGCGTCGTTCGCCGTTATATGAACCGCTTAAACGAACATGGAATTGCGGCGTACGACATATCCCATTGCATCTATAACAACCAAATATTTGCAAAATCAGCTACACTATTATGGAGTAATCTCAAACACATGTCATTGATTAGAAAAGACCGGGACGAGCGCTCACAACGTGCTGCTGAGCAGGCACAATTACTCTTTTCAAACTGGAATGAATATGTGACATCATTTATTGTAGGGGTACAATTTCGTCAAAATTCTACTGCTGATTCAGAAGCATTCATGAAAACCATGGAGCCCACCTTTACCAAGCTTCTAACATCTAAATACAGCCCATTACAAAATGCAGATTGGAATACTAATTTGAATGTGTAGTGGTTGTGTGGTGCAACAAGCTTGATAGAGGCGGTTGGTGTTGCTTGTTTGACCCATAGATTGAGGTTTGACTCATAGACTTCCCTTTTTGACCCATAGAAGTCTTCGTTTGACCCATAGGTGACTAGTTACGACCCATAGAGAACACTTTGACTCATAGGATATCGGCTACCACTCAATCAGACTATAAAATGAATAGGGCTGACCATTCAAAGATCACTTGAAGTGCTCTTATGTGGTCAGCCCTATCTTTTAATATCTCAACTTCATCAATACGCTCTTAATCTCTTCATCATTCATCATCAGTTCGGAATGTTTCTCCGTAATTTTAGCCAGCGCCACATCATGATAAAAGAACTCAATGAAAACTTTGATAAATGGCCGGGATTTGGTCTTCAATGCTTGCCAACTCTGACTCTCCATCCCTGCAAAGATGACTTCTGTCTCATCGACAACAACGAGGCGAAATCGCTCTAGCGAGTGATGCTCCTGTGCAGGAATCAAGGTGTGCACATGGGACAGCGTAGACTCCAACTCACCGACAACAAGCACTTCCACATCCACGCCCTGCTTTTCCTTTTCCTGCAGAATTGGTAGGATTTCTTGAATATCATCTTGCCAGCCAGAAACGCGAATGGATTCTTCAGCTGTTTGCAAAAGCTGCTTCGTTTGCGCGCGGATCGACGAATCCACCTTCAGACTCCAAACGTGTTCATCGTAAAATTTTCGCTTTGACGTATTATTTTTGAGCTGCTCCACGTTTTCCTGAAATTCTGTCGTCAGCTTCTCGATCACGATCGACAGCGGTAGCGCGGTATACAGTTTCTTCTTCTCTGAAACCGAATCCAGCACCATGCCTTTTTCGATCATGCGCGATAATACTTCATAAATCTTGGATTTCGGAACACCCGAGTATTTAACGATATTTGTCGCGTCCATTGGTTCCTCGCTTGACGCAAGAACCTCGAACACCTGACTTTCGTATTGTGAAAAACCGAATTTTTGTAGCATGGTTCCTCCTAAAAACGGTTATGTATGCATAACAAATGTAATCTGCTTTATAATAGCATGTTTAATATTTTTTCTCACATCGTTCTAGCAGTATGTATCACTTTAGGTCTGTCGAACATTGTCGACTCGCGAGTATATTCTTATTTTCGTGAAATTAAATGAGATTTTTTTAAGAATCATTATGAAATTCGTGAAATTCTGGCGTTTTTCGTGAGATTACCTCTCATCATTCACATAGTCACAGCGATATACGCTAGATGGTTTATTCATTTCTTTTGTATACAGCCATTCCGTACCATTTTCTAACATAAATTGCACTTCGGTTCCAACCGGCAATTGAGACGCATAGTAAGTTATTTTGTTATTTAAAGAACCCTTAAATTTTTGTTCTATTTTTATCGGCATCTTTTTACTTTTATCTATTCCAGACTCCATTCTGTCAAAAACACAGATCCTAGCTGAAAGGGAATCAATTATAAAGTCGGCATCTTTTTTTAGAAGTTGTCTGCCTTCCTGTAATACTTTCGCTCTCCCTTCTTCTTCTATCAGAGCAATCTGTCTTGCTCCTTGAACCTTTGGATTTTCACTTTCATAAGTACAACCATTAATAACCAACAGAAGTAAAAAACACAATAAATTCTTCAGAACATTACCTTCTTTCCACTTTCCACGAATAATCAAATACAACTCTCTATTCTGTTAAGAGCATACACTTCCTTCTTAAGATATGGAATATTTTAACTTCATCTGAAATCACCCGATATATTTAGAAAAGAATAAAAGAGGAATACAAATGGAAACTACAATAAATCTATTATTAACATTCATCGGGAACATCATTTCCGTATGGATTATATTTGAGGTAATGGAAAAACTGCTAGAAGTGAAAATGCCAGACCCAAAACGGAGAAAGGTTTTTTGGCTGATTGTGACCCTATCCACACTGTCTAGCTATCTCATAGGGTTTTGAAAATTGAATATACAAAAAGCACTCCTCAATAATCAGGAGTGCTTTCCGTTCCATATAAATGTTACCTCGGTAACGTAAACTTCGCTTTTTTCTCGCCAAACAGGTACTTTCCGTCTCCAAAGAACGGGCCAACCTCTAAATCAAACGACTTGAACAATTGGAATTCGTCTTTACGGAATAAGAATACGGTATACTTTTCTTTCTCTTCGCCTGGCTTCACACTTTTCGGATCGCGTGGCTCTGCGAACGCATTGCTTAATGCTGATCCGCGGTCTTTATCGATGGTTACTTTTCCAGGTACGTTGTAGATGTCGATCTCTTTCTTACCGTTGTTTTTGATCATCGTTTTAACCGTTAACGCGACTAACTCTGCATCTTCAAAGCGCGACTCGTTACCTGCTGTTGGGATGACTTCTGTGTACTGAACGCCTTCTAACGTCACTTCCATGTCACCGACTGTTTGTTTTTGTCCGATGCCTGTTTTCTCAAAAATCATTTTCTTATCTGCTAGATTGTTAGCTGACATTAAGTCTGGATAGAACTTTTGCTCACTTGCGGATGCCTTTGCTTGTTCTCCGCTATATGCAAAATCAAAGATCTTTTCTTGCATAAAATCTTGCATACCACTGAAATCTTTGTTTGGTGCAGCGCTTGCTTCAATAACGAACTTTGGTTTTACACTCGTCATCGTTTGGTAATCCGCTTCTGTGATCATGAACGTGATCAGACCCGACGTCTTCTCACCAGCTTTATACATGTTGGTATTGCCGTCGATGCCCTCTGTATATGTTTTCGGACGCAGTCCTTTTCCTTCTTCAATAAAATTTCTTGTGTTGGATGGAATGTACGTTAGGTTATCAGTTAGACGAATATTCGTTGTTCCGTTAAAATAAACGTCTTTCCCAGATTGGTTATCAACAGACATACGTGCCGTGAGGATATAACCGTTTGGTGAATCATCAAAACGTGCAGCTGTTGACTCGTTCATACCCGTCACTTTTACGAGTTGGTACTCATCAATTGTAACTTTAAAGCCACTACCTTCATTTACGAACCCAGGATTGCTATTCGTATACAGGACTTCAACTTTTCCACCTGTATCTTCTTCTATGTAAGGATTCAACACTTCGCCCGAATCACCGCTTGCTGGCTCCTCTTTTTTCTCTTCATTTTTCTCTTCTTTTTTCGGCTCGTCAGCAGCTTTTGCTTTCTCTTCAACTTTTACTTCTTTCTCTTCCTTATCTCCTGATGCCTTTTCGCTATCTCCACATCCACTTAGCATGAGGACAGCAGATAGTCCTGCCACAACAACGAACTTAGATTTAGACTTAGCTTTCAACAAACTGACCACTCCTTCTATATATATCTTCCAATTTCTTCACATTGTCTTATTTACCATTATTCGACAGATATGAAACCTATTAATATGTAAAAATATGTATTTATGTTAAAAAACACAACTCTCTGATCATACACTTAATTCCATATTTACTCTTAAGTCTAAAGAACCAAATACCTGAATTTTTATCCATTTATTTCTAATTAACTATATAATGGAATTTGTAGGAAAAAGAATAGTAAAGGCGGATGAAAAGTGAAGAAAATCAGTGTTCTACTACTTGCTCTCTTGATCATGTTTGGTATGTTCTCTCCACGATCAGCATCAGCAATGAACGCTCCCTTTGTTTATATGAAGGGGCAAAAGCTGAGTTTTACGAATCAAGTAAAAACGCAAAACGGTGTCACATTTATTGAATTACGAAAAGTTTTTGAATTGCTAGGAGTGAAACTCACTTACACACCTAGTACGATGGAGATCACAGGAGAAAAGAAAGATTATATTTTAAAGACAAAAGTAGGTTCTGATAGTGCCTATATCAATGGGGTAGAAAAAAAGATGCCTGCTCCGTCTTATGCGAAGAACAGCAGAACGATGATCCCGCTTCGCTTTCTTAGTGAGCATATGGGTTTGAAGGTCGACTGGGTCAAAGAAATCAGTAGCATCATCATTACAGGTGATAATCTATATTCTGACCTTACTTTTACAAAAGAAGAGCTTAACAAGGATCTTCTCTCTCAGTTTAAAGAGGGCAAACTAGGAAACTTCCCTATCGGTATCATTAGTCAGTACGACGATCAGTACTTTGAAATGCTAGGTGCACCACAAGCTGTAAATAACAAGGAACGTTATTACACGTATGGCGATTACCGACTATACTATGAGATGTTCAGACATGGAAATACATATATCAAAGAACTTCGTGTGTATCCTCAAGCATTTGAAGCACTTTCATTAAACAAAGTAAGAGATACGTTAGGAAAGCCACATAAAATGTATACCGACCAAAAGACAGGAACCACTGTTTATGTTTGGAATGATACAAAGCACTCTATGGGGTTCCACTTTATCGATTCGAACCATCTGGAATATATTAGTGTGAAATAATGATGCACAAAAAAGCACTGCGGAAGATTACTCCGCAGTGCTTTTAACGTCTCCATGCTTCAAATAATGTTTATTCTTACTTGTAGATAAGCCCTTTTGAGAGATATTGTTTTTGTTTTTTACCCAAAAGTAATAAGTAACAGCCGGTTCATTCTCAAATACAACAGAGATCACATACGGATTTAAATGTTTGAAACCTTCTTTACGATGTGGGACGGTAGTTATTGTCCAACGCTCATTAGGATACTGCTTCTCTAAATAAGGTTTTAATAATTCTACCTTTTTAGTAATTTGTGCGTCGATCCATATTGGGCGAACTACAAAAAATACAGAGAATACTAACCATAGTATGATGGCAAAGCTCAAGCTGATCTTACGGTATTTCCCTTTCAAAAAAGAGGAAAGAATGACAATCGTTACAAGGGCACCACCAACAGTTATGATCTCTATTAGTTCTTTAGGATTCATCTCGTTCCTCCATACATTGATAGCAAACCTTTGGTAAGATGTTCGTTCATCTGTGTTGGATGTAATCAATAGTTATATTTCTTCGTAAATGTTTCCATACCTTCATGATACTCATGGATAATCTTTTGATGCTCCAGTCCTTTTTGGTCGGATGACTCAATCAAACTCTTATCCTGCTTCTCGAAAGCATTTTTTCCAGCACCCCATTTTAAACTTCAACTTCCCTTCTCTAGTAATCATGCTATATTAGAATAGTATGACAAATTAGAAAGGATCGTGATGTTATGTCCGTTAAACAATCGTTTAAAAGATTACTAGCTTCCTCACTTGCGGTTGGCCTTCTTTCTTCACAAATTGCAACCGCTTCCTATGCTGCACCTCAGCAAGAAACACATAAAAAGAAACACCATCCAAGAACGTTCAACCTCTCTTTGATGCACACGAACGACACGCATGCACATTTAGACAATGTGGCAAAACGTATTACCGCTATTAAAGAAGTTCGCGCCGAAAAACCAGATGCACTGCTGCTGGATGCTGGCGACGTATTCTCTGGCACCCTCTATTTTAATGAGTTTAAAGGACAAGCCGATCTTGAATTTATGAACCTAGCAGGCTATGACCTTATGACATTTGGTAACCATGAGTTTGACCTGGGATCGAGTCCTGAAGGTCACCAAGCACTTGCTAACTTTGTAAAAAAGGCAGATTTTCCTTTCGTTAGCTCTAATGTAGACTTTTCAGAAGACGCAAACATGAAGGAACTGACAAATAAAAGAATTCCGATTAAAGCAAAGGACAGTAACATCTATCCTGCTGTGATCAAACGCGTGAACCATGAACGAGTTGGGTTCATCGGTCTTACAACTGAGGAAACAGCAGACATCGCAAGTCCTGAAAACGTAAAGTTTAATAACTATATTGAATCTGCACAAAAAGCAGTTAAGTCATTAGAACGTCGTGGCGTGAACAAGATCGTAGCGATCACTCACCTTGGATATGATGACAATCCTCAGTATGACAACGATCTAGAACTAGCCAAGCACGTTGATGGAATCGATGTTATCGTTGGGGGGCACAGCCACACAACATTAGCTGAGCCTGTTATAGTAGATAAAGATGAAAATGACAAACAGAAAGATGCTTCTACGGTTATTGTCCAAGCCTATCAATATGGTGATTTTCTAGGTACATTGGATGTACAATTCAATAAAAAAGGGCAAGTCATCGGACAAACTGGAAAATTAATCGAAGTTAAAACAAAAACAGATGATCCGGAAGCTACTGAATTATTGAAAAAATATTCTAGTAAAATTGAAGAGCTAAAAAATACACCGACTGGCGGCGAAGCTGTAAATGCGCTCGAAAACCCGCGTTCAAGTACAGACGGACCGAGCGTGAGAAGTAACGAAACAGAACTCGGAAACCTCATCACAGATGGCATGCTAGATAAAGCAAAAGAGCTTAATCCAAATGTGGAGATTGCCCTTCAAAATGGTGGCGGAATCCGTGCTCCAATCGATGCTGGTCCGATCACATACGGTGATGTTTTAACAACGCTTCCGTTTGGTAACACACTAGCAACTATGAAATTAACAGGTGCTGAGATAAAGACAGCTCTTGAGCACAGCGTGAGTCAATCGCCAAAAGAAAGCGGCGGGTTCTTACACGTGTCTGGTATGAAGTTTACTTATGACAGCACTAAAGCTGTTGGCAGCCGCGTTGTCTCGATGGAAGTTAAGAACCCAGATGGCTCTTACACAACAATAGACACAGCGAAAGAATATGTGATCGCAACGAATGCGTTCACTGCAAAAGGTGGAGATGGATTCACAGTATTCAAAACCGCTTATGAGCAAGGCCGCGTAACAGATCTTGGACTATCTGACTGGGAGAACTTACGTGATTATGTAGCTAAATTGAAGACGGTCGATCCGAAAGTGGAAGGTCGTATTGTGGATGTAGCGAAAAAGTAGACAGAAAACAAGCTGACTCTATAGCAGAGTCAGCTTGTTTTTTTGTGGTGGCGAGCCCTATTTTTCAATACGTGTCTCGTCATTTTTAATATAAGCATCACGCCGCTTGAGATACCGGAAGATTTGTATCCTCTTTAGAAGCACCATCATCAAGAAGCCAAATACCACCCCCAGCAGCGAAACCCAGTTTCCGCGTATCAGCATGAACAAGTCACCTACAAACATATAGAAAAAAAAGGTATACACAGCAGCTAGCATGATGTTAAAGAATTGCAGTTCTTTAATTCGTCTTTTTTCAGAAGCTGTTATAGGTTCATTATTGCGTGCAGAGAGAAGTTTCCACTCAGAGGTTATGATGATGTATGGTTCGATAAACCAGTTAACTATTTTTTTCATGTTTTAATAATCCTAACTTTATAAGCTTTTCTACTATTATAAGCTGTTAATAGTAATGTGGTAAAACTGTTTGAAGTCTTTAAAAGTAATACTGTTCTAACCGTTTACTTTACTGTTAATTGAATACCTCATTTTATAACGTAGCGATTCATTGAATGAACGACTTACTGGTTATAGGGTTATAGGTATAACCTTCAGGATGTGAATGTTGCCATTTCCATGCATCTTCAATAATTTTATTAATGTCGGTGCGCTTAGGCTCCCAGCCTAAAATTTCCACGGCTTTGTCTGAAGAAGCAATTAAACTTGCTGGGTCACCTGCTCTTCTTGGTGTCACTATTTCCGGAATAGGATGTCCCGTTACTTTTCTTGCAGACTCAATAATTTGTTGAACGGAATACCCCTTATTGCTTCCAAGGTTAAAAATATTACTTTCGCCACCATTTTGAAGATACTGAAGAGCTAAGATGTGAGCGTCAATCAAATCTTCTACATGAATATAATCTCGGATACAAGTCCCATCCTCTGTGGGATAATCATCTCCGAAAATAGAGATGGATTCTCTTTTTCCAAGAGCGACCTGAAGAACGAGTGGGATTAAATGTGTTTCCGGACTGTGATCTTCTCCAATTTCACCCGTGGAACGTGCTCCCGCTACATTAAAGTAGCGAAGAGAAACATATTTCATACCGTAAGCTGTGTCACACCATTTCATTAACTTTTCCATGATCAACTTGGTATCGCCATACGTACTTGAAGGATTTGTTTCCATAACTTCTGTAATCGGCATAACATCTTGATCTCCATAAGTTGCGGCAGAAGAAGAAAAAACAATGTGTTTCACATCAAATTCAACCATAACTTCTAGTAACTTTTGAGTTCCATATACGTTGTTATCAAAATAGGCTAAAGGATTTTCCATGGATTCTCCAACAAGTGAATAAGCAGCAAAATGAAGAACCCCTGTAATTTCCTCTTTTGAAAAAACAGATCTTAGAAAATCTCCATCCCGAATATCGCCTTCATAAAAAACAGCTTCAGGATGCAAAGACTGTTTATGACCCGTTTGGAGATTATCTACAACAACCACTTTATACTTCTGTTGAATTAACGCATATACGGCATGGGAACCAATGTAACCCGCACCACCAAGAACAAGAATACTCATCTAGACGACCTCCCTCGTAATCTCCTTAGCACCATCACCAATACTCGCTACATAAAAGTCTGCATCATAGCCGATTTTCTCTTGATATTCTTGTTCGACTCTTGCAACAAATTCATCTATTCTCTCGCATTCAATAATGGCTATTGCACAACCACCGAATCCAGCACCGGTCATACGTGCACCTAATTGCTTAATGTTATACATATGAGTCTTTAGAGGTAATAATAATCATTGCACCAATCTTAGAAGATCTAATTTCAAAACAAAAAGAGAAGGACACAGCCTTCTCTTAAGAACGTGTAAATAAGTACTTAGCTACGATTAGATTACTTAAGAATACTCATTTACTATTACTATTTTTATGTTTCATTTGTTTAATACTAACAGACAACTCGTCCCTTACATGATTCGAACTAAAATCTAACTTAACACGCAATTTTCCCTCTTCATCTGCACGTGTCTTCACAACTTTAGCACCTCGATCACCTTTAATCTTCACCTGATATTTTTCGTTCGGCTTGAACCAAGGTGCTGTCTGAACTTCTGCTTTTCCTGAACCCTGAAGTTTAAATCCTTTCTTCGTCACGTCAGATAATCTAGCAAACTCCATTTCCTCTCGATCAAATTCAATATCCCAGCCGTAAACAGAAAAGGATGATTCGGCCGACTTATATTGAAAAGGTATCGGTGCTTTAGGAGGATCATTAAAGATGTCCATGAATCGTGGCAACGTTTGGTGGAGATCGCGCTGCCAATATCCCCACGTATGAGAGCCTGGTCCGTAACTTTCCCACACATGTGCAATGTTCAGTTCTTCTAACCGATTATGCAGACTGGTTGACATTATAAAGCAAGTCTCTTCAACCGGAGATTCCAAACCTCCATCCAACGGTCCACCTGCCTCACCTGTTCCTGTGTGTATGGCGAGATCGACACCTTCCAAGTTTTCTGCTAAATCCCAAGGATTATGACTTCTCCAAATAATCTCGTTCGCTTCTCTATCACCCCAAACCGTTCCTGGTGGCACTTTTTCTTGATTCTGAAATATCGTCTTCTCTAAAAACTCGGGGTCTAAGTTCGTATCAAGTACACCTGAAAACGAAGCCGTTGCTACAAAAAGATCAGGATGTCTTGCCGCATAAGACATCGCACCAAAGCCACCCATGGACAGTCCAGCTACCGCTCGTCCTTCTCTTGTTCCTTTTGCACGATAATGTTGCTCTATCCACGGAATGAGTTCTTCTATATGGTACTTCTCCCACTGCGGCGGTCCATAGGCACCTCCGTTATACCAATCCGAATAACTCGCACCTCTCCCTGCATCAGGCATTACAACAATCAACGGCTGATCCTCTGTTATCTTTTCAATATCCGTTCGAGCCGTCCATGCTTTGTAGTCACCACAGCAGCCATGTAACAAGTAAAGAACAGGGTATGTTTGCTCTGACTCCTCATAACCTTTTGGCAAAATGACTCGCAGTGATGTCTGTTTTCCTAAGGACGGACTATCGAGCGTAATGTCGTAAAGTCTCTCACTTAACGGCGTGTCGGAAATCAGCTCCACTTGTGCATGAGCCTGTCCACTTGGATAAAGGGGAATGATCAACAGAAGTGTAAGCAAACTCTTAAGTACAATCCGAAACATGGTATAGCCTCCTTCTCTACCTTATATTTCCTTATTTGAATATAAGATTACAGACCAAAATCACCACTTTCAATAAGGCGAAGGGCTTTATCTAGATTGAATTTTCTTAGGTATAAGTACCTTAAACTCTATAAACTTTAGCTTAAAGAAAAAATCCCCGTTTCCGGGGATTTCACTAATTATTTATGTTTGCTTTATTATTTCTTCCGCTGTAGATTCTGTATACAATCCCAATAGCTGCGATGACAAACAAGATTACGAGTGCCGCAGTTGTTTTGGCATAGATGCTATAACCTAGAGCGGCAATGAACGCTAAGAAGATTAGTATGTTTAACATGAATTTATCTCCTTTCGTTATTTTACGTATTTAACCCGTTCCTTCGTTTTCCCTTTAAAGTTAACGTCTTTATAGTATATAGTTAAAATCTTTTTACTGTATTCTTTTTTATCACTTTTCTTTACATATACCCTATATGAGTTATATCCATACCATGTTTCTTTAAGACCAATACCGGCGCCTGCTACAAACGACAATACGCTGCCAGCTGTTCCTCCAAAAAAGCCTAATCCACCAACTACAATTCCGCCAGTATATGCACCAGCTCTGCGGTCTTTATTCTCATAAATTTTAGTATAATATTTTGGCATTGGGGCGTAGCATTCAATAGCCGGGTAACAAGTAGCCTCAGCCTTTTTCGGTGCTATAGTTCCAGCTCCGCCAAGTACAGTAAAACCCAATACTAGGGCCATGGATCCTTTTATAAATCTGCTTCTCATGTCTATCGCTCCCTTTCCATTTTTATAGTACTCCTTCCTATTTTACCATAATTTTGATTGTTTTTTATGGATTTAATAGTTTCAGAGAGCGTTTAATATAAAGATTTTATCAATGTATTAAAAACAGACACTATGCCGGTATGTAAATAATATCAGTGCTTTCGTGACTTCTGATAGAGCGTTAAAAACGCTTCAACCACAAAAAACACGACAAGGCCAACAACTAATATAGTAAAAGAGCTTTCAATAAACTCTTTATCCATGAAGAACTCATAGAACGAATTGATTAGTAGCAGCACTGCCCATACGGTGAAAGTGTACCAGCACGCGATGTTAACATTACTCTGCTGAATCTTATCGTTGTGCTTAAAGAACATAGATATTCTCCTCTCTAGTCGTAATTATTGAATATCCCTCTACTCTCCTATTTAAACATTTGTTTAAACATAAAGTGTGTTTTCAATAAAAAAAGTGCATTTCCTTGAATAGGTAAATGCACATATGACGCTCTAAATCCAAATCATTATTTAATATATAATTCGTACAGTAACAAGTATTAATACGAAAAGCAGCCATAAGGGAAGGGATAACAGGATTCCCCAAAAGAAGACCTTTGCTACTTTCTTTTTACGTGTCATAATAACCAACCTCATTGTTTTAGGTGTAAAGCTTCTATATATGTTTATACGGTGATTGAGGTGAAAAGTTTCGGGATCGCCTGTAAAAGATCTCCCAATTTCTATATCAATTCATTCGTTGAATTAAATGAATCCATCCAAAGAAAGCCATCCACAACGGAATGCTGAACAACACGCCCCAAATCAAACCCTTAAAGAAATTACTCTCTTCCATCTTATCTTCTCCTGACTTTTAATAAAAATATTATTAGTCAGTTTTAACGAGGAATTCCCTATATATACTACTATATTACGATGTTGGTTGTAACAAAAAAGGCATCCCATAAATAGAGATGCTTTCAATGCATTTTTAATTCTATCTTTTTTCTTATTTAAAATCCCACTTCAACGTATCATCTGAAGGCTTTCCGTTATTCAACACATCTGCTCCATACTCTAATGCAAGTGGTGACTTAGTGAGTGGTGCTTGAAAGACGTGGCTGCCTGTATAAGTTTCACCTGGGGCGATCTCTGTAAAGATGCCGTACTGTGGATCTGCAGTACCATCTGTAAAGAATAGCTTGAACGCGCCTTGGTCAACCGTCTCTTTTGTATTGTTTGTTTCTGTGTAGTTCAGTTGATATTCCATGTAATTCGTTTTACTCACCTTAGCTAGGCTCGTAACTTGAACGGTCAATCCATTGTCTGAAGATACGTATGGCTTATTCACTTCTAGAAAATCGTATCCAACTCCATCAGTTGGGGCTAACATGATTTCCAGTTCAACAACAGTATCTTCATCTACAACAAGTTCGTTATCCGCAAACGTTTCATAGCCTTCCTTAACAACTGTAAGTGTGTATCTGTCTGCTTGTGCTGTGAAATTAAAAGTTCCGTCTACACTTGTACTTTCAGTAGTATAGACGTCTTCAGTCGCAAGAACGACGTTAGCATCTTCAATTGGATTTCCGTCTTCGTCAACGACCAATCCTACGATTGAACTTAATTCTGGCTCAGGGTCCATGTCACCTGCTCTTATCACTCTAGCCAAAAATGCTGCAAATTCTGCGCGTGTTAATTGATTTTCTGGTCTGAACGTATGGTCACTAAACCCACTTACTAATCCATATTCTACGAGAGTACTAATTGGTTCATAAGCCCAGTGGTTCTTAGGCACATCTTTAAAGTTTTCAGTTGCCGTTCCTTCTAGCTCGTATGCTCTTACTAAAAGAGAAGCAATCTCCGCTCTAGTAATAATCTTAGTAGGCTTAAATGTGTTATCAACAAAACCATTCATCACGTTTGCTTCTGCAACGGCACCAATCTGATTCGCTGCCCAGAAGTTTTTCGATACATCTTTAAAATTTGGTGTAGCATTTGGAAGTTCCATGTGACGTGCCATGATTGCAGCTACTTCAGCGCGGCTGATTTTCTTGTTTACTCCGTAAGATCCATCTTGAAAACCGCTAACTAATCCCAGTTCGTTTAGCAGTAAAATGTCATCTTGCGCCCAGTGACCTTTGATGTCATTAAAAGGTAACTTCTCTGATGGAAGCACATAACCTTCTAGATCTACTTCAAAGTTCATGCCTCCGTTTAATTCTTTAACGCATGTCGCGTTGCTGTTGTATGTTGTGATTAACGCCTTTAATTCATCCATGTTCTCAGCTGATTTAGCTAATGCAGTTGGTTCATGAAGCATGTATACACAATCTGCTGTTCTAAAGTGTCCACCCAACTCATCACGTGCACCGTTGTGAGCGTTAGTTGTAGACGGATTGAAGAATAGCGCTGATAAAACAGAAAACAATGCCACTATCTTAATTAAAGATTTCAATACTTTAACCCCTTTTCATTGACTAATAGTTTAATAACATCAAAATTATACTAAAATTGTTACATATTTGAAATATGTTTCATTCGACAAATTATTTATGATTGTAACCATGCTTATAATTTAACTTCATAGTACAAAACACGTTGGGACACTTCCACTCAACAAACATACTGAAAAAATATCTTTGCTATATTAAATAACAAAACACCTAAGTCAATTGACATAGGTGTTTTTAACATTTTGAAGAAGAGACCATTTTATCCAACTTTCTTTTCTGAAAGTCTTGCATTTTCTAGTACTTTTGTAGTTCTAGTATGGTCCTCTTTACATCTACAGTCCCATCAGACTTTGTTTGGATATAATGCTGCCGCTCAGCAATCGTCATAGTTCTTCCAAGTCGTAATCTAGATGGCTTTTTCAATAAAAGATTATGTTTTTCAGATTCCAACAAAACGTCGTTCATAATTTTGTGGCGGTAATCCCTTACATTCTCAATATCATCTGCAACCGATATTTTTACACAAAGCCGTTCCTCTTCCAACTGGATATAATAGTTACTGTCGTTTGCTGGCTTCCACCAAAATCCCCAAAAGCCTCCTGTAGGGTTTGATACGTAACCCCAGTCTCCGTTGATACCTTTTTGAAGCTCTTGAAAGAATCCTTGCCATGCAAAGCTATCCCACTCACACACAAGCTCTGTCTGAAAGGCCTGAATACAATCATCAATTTTTTGTAAATGTTTATAGTAATCAAGGAAAATAGCATTTTGTACGCCCTTGTCTTTACCTCTTTTCAACACCTCAAGCATCTTAATTCGCTTGAAAGGCATATAACCCGCTTTCTCTATTGAACGATAATGACTTTGGTCGGCTATTTTGTAGTACACGGGGAGTTGGATAAGTTCCCCCATTTCTTTTTGGACCACTTCACGATAGCGCAGCAGCTGATTAGAATGATCTTTTGTAAATGTTTTATCTTCAATTAAAATAGCATATGTATCGTTAATGATTACTAAGATATCAAGAGATTTAAACTGACGTTTAATCTCAATTTTATGAATTATAGGTACTGCATAATGTTGTAGATTAAAGATCTCAGAAACAAAATGAACCGCTGCCTCGTGAAGCGCTTTATCTACTGAACGATAGATCTGTTTGCTCCAAGCTAACAACCAACACAAAAATGCATCTTGAGATAACTCGCTTGTCGCGAACTGAAATAGATTAGGCGTCTCAACAAGAGCCGCTTGGCTGTCACGTGCATCTTCAAGTAACATCTGGATGTCATGATTCCCTTTATAATCCTCCCAATATCCTCGCCTGAGTAAAGATTCTACATGCATTTGTGGCCAAAGAATTAAATTTCGAACATCTAATATGCGTGCTTGATCATTAGGATATAACAAAAGGAGCCGATTATCGCTTTGTTGGGCAATCACTCTAGGAAAGTCTTCTGTTCTCTTCACAAAACCACATTTGTTTTGACAAACATAGGCAGAATAAGCATCAATCACAAGACCGCCATCTCCTGTTTCTTGCAGGTTTTCCCAAGCATCCTCTATTAACTCTGCACTACATTTTGGACAACTTAATTTTGTATTCATAAAAAATCTCCTCCTTTGCTCTATAGACGTTTGAAAGTTTAATAATAAGCAAACAATATGTGGATTTAAACACAGATTTACTAGCGTTTTGAGCGCCCTTCAATCCCACAAGACTTTTAATGGAATAACAGATAACTTTCTACACCCGCTACTATCGCTATTTCACCAATGGTTAACCCAATTAGCCACTTCAACAAATAGACAATCCCTTATTAAAGCGGTCCCATTGCTATTCACTCTATAGTTAGTCACGTTTTCCATATTATCTTGACTAATAGCTTCAAATGTTTTGGTCTGGCCTGGCTCAATATTATTAACTACCCCATTTGCTGTCCCGACGATATTTCGATTTTGATTATAAAAGGTAACGATAAATGAATACGAATGTGATTTATTATCATGATTTGTAGTTTCTCCAGAAACGGTTGTCAGTCCATAATCGTTTTGGTAAACAATTTTATCAAATGAAATCTTTGATTCCGCATTAGTATTAGTAGGTGAAGGAATATCCATTAAGTTAGTACCGACTGTGCTTGGACTCATAATTGCAGAGGTGATTCCATAAGAATAGCAAGTGTAAGTCCAATTAGAATCGCACTTAATTTTAAAATAACACGAGAAAAGTTCTTTAAAATGCGATTAGGATATTCACCACCGCCGAATGCACAAACAAATAATAAAACAACATTAACTACGGGTATGGAAAGTAACAGCATGATGCCCATCCATTGATTTACAACTGCATTAAGACTATCTTTCCTCTTGTTTAAAATTAGTAGATTCCAAATCTTTATTCCCTCTTCATAAACGCTCTTCATTTCTATATTGTATATTTTACCAAATATGGTAGTATAAAAGTATGATTAAAATCCAGATAAAGGTAAACTTATTAAAAAATAAGGACGAAAAGCCACGGGTCTAAGGTCTTAAGTACTATGATAACCGGGTTGCCAAAGGTGAAATATTTTTTAAGAACCTACGGCTTTTTTAGTAGGTTTTTTATTATGTAGGGGGAGAAAGATGGGATTCTTAAAGGGATTGGGAAAAGTGGCTGGACAAGTGGCCGGCGGAGTAGTTGGTGGCACTGTAAAAATTATCGGGGAAGCCACAAATAATAAATTCATCCAAGAGATTGGTGATGGCGTTTATCATGCGTCTGTACAAGCTGGTGAATTAGCAGGACAAGCTGCCAGTGGTCTAGTAGATGTAGCTTCTGGGATTATACAACAAGACAATTCTAAGATCGATGATGGTTTTTCCGATATTGGAAAAGCAGTCGGGACTACAGCTAAGGGTGTGGGAAGAACAATCGTAACCGTTGCTGAAAATGGTGGGACTCTTGTAAAAGGAATTTTAGAGAATGATACCACCTTATTAAAAGATGGTGCTAAAGGGCTTGTAAAGACAGCTGCTGTTGTTACACTTGCCGTTGGTGTCGTTGATATGGTAGATGGTTCAGATGCAGTGGCAGCAAGTGAATTGCCAGAAACTCCAACTAATGATAGTGATGTTCAGCATGTTGATCCACACTGGAGAACGTTAGAAGATGGCAGACAGATTTGGGTTGATGGTGATGGAGATACGACAAATAACCTTTCAGCAGACGAAGGCGGAGGCTATTTCCGTTCAGGTTCTGAAACTACACTACCAAATCATGATGAATCTGTTGCTTCCACTTCTAATGTACATCACGTTGAACCGCATTGGAGAATATTAGAGAACGGCGAACAAATCTGGGTTGATGGGGACGGCGATACTTCTACTAACCTTACTGAAGAACAAGGCGGAGGATACTTCAGATCAAACCCTGATGGCATTCTTTCAAACAACTTAGACAAATAAAAGGGGCAACATATAACCATGGAATTTTTAGGATTTTTAATTTCAATTATCATTACGATCTATTTAGCGATTAATGCACCGAAATACAACAAGAATCCCTGGCTTTGGGCGATTCTAGGATTCTTCTTTGGCTTAATTACATTGGGGATTTTCCTTATCAAAACGGGGCGTAAAGGTTTAGGGTGGCTTTTAGTTATTATTTCCTCTATTTTCTATGTCTTTGTTCTTATAGGTATACTAACCCTATTTGCAGCCTTAATGGTTTCTCCTTATTGATTTGAACTCCTCAATTCATCTTGCATGAATTGGGGTTTTTTTTTTAAGGCACTTCATCTAGCAATTGAAGTCGTCACAACATTAATAAACGAATAATTTAAACCGATATAACAACGAAAAGTATAAATCGAGGTGAACATTCAAACTATGAAAAAAGCTCTTATCCCCTCTTTGCTCGTAACTATTGTCCTTATATTAGGTATGTCGCTTGCCTACTTTATGTATACACTTGAACAATCAAAGCAAGATAAAGGATCAACTCCTGAAGTAAAAACAGAAATTGTAACAAAAGAAGTAAAAGTGCCTGTTAAAGTTCCTGCAACGATTCCTGAAAAAAGCAGCTTGAAAAAGATTATTAAAAGTACACAAAATAAAGTCGTTCAGATTGAGACTTCCTCTGGATCACTAGGTTCAGGTTTCCTATATAACAAAAGAGGCGATATTGTGACAAACGCTCATGTGGTGGATTACGAAGTTGATGTGACAATCAGGACAAGTGATCAGCAAACTTATCAAGGGAAAGTGATTGGCAGAAGTGATGAGACGGATATTGCTCTTGTTCGTGTACCTGAATTGGCAAATAGCACTCCGCTAAAAATAAAACAAGAAAAAGCAGAGCTTGGTGATGACGTTGTTGCGATGGGAAGTCCACTTGGTCTGCAAAATACCGTTACGGTTGGAATTATTAGCGGTTTGGACCGCTCCTTTGAAGTAGATGCTTTTCAATATGATAACTTGTACCAGATCACAGCACCGATATCACCAGGAAATAGCGGCGGTCCAATCGTTAGTGGTGCAGATGGATCTGTGATAGGTATTAACTCTGTAAAACATACAACGGAACATATTGGCTTCAGCATACCGATTTATACCGTGCTATCTACTTTAAAAAGTTGGTCTAACCATCCTATGAATCTCTCAGACTACGAAGAAGAGTATGAGTATGAGGTACCAGAGTATGATGGAGATTTAGCTGAGGATTATGAGGATTATGAGGATTACAAAGAGTATGAAGAAGAAGAAGAAACATATGATGAGTATAAATCTTATACCGAACCTTATGAAGGTGAGACAGAATACTACGAATACATTCCTGATGATGCACTGACTGTTGTCTATCAATATTATGACTATGTGAACGCAGGTCAATATGAATTAGCTTACGACATGATCGGGGGAAACTGGAAATTATCTTCTCCATCATTAGAGGAGTTTGCAGCAGGCTATGCCCAAACTTCAAGCACAACGATTATTAATCCTTATGTTTACGATAAAGGAGATGGGACATTCCAAGTAGATTTAACATTGGAAGCTCAAGAATACGTGGATGATGTTGAACAAACCACACAATATGAGCTTAGTTATGTTGTAGGGATGGAAGATGACGTGCTTAAGTTGTTAAGTGGAGAGTCACGTTAAAAAGGAAAAGCCACACTCTATTTTTTATAGAGTGTGGTTTTTTAAGTGACACTTTCTATTGATTACTTCTACTCATTATTTATTAAGTTCATCCATGAACTTATTGAAATTCTCTATTCTCCTTCACCTCGCCAATATGAAAATTGTGCTTTACATTCAGCTTCTGCTCATCTGATAACTTACTCCAAATGTAAAATTCATAAATATGTTGCATATAGGGACTATGAATCCCCTTACCAGAAAGCAACTCATCCATCATTCTATTGCGAATATCCTGCTCAGATCTTGAAGATAAGTATAGTAAACAAAATCCTGCTTCTTCTAAATTACGTATATTAGCATATCCCTTTGAAAAAGGATTAAATAACTTGCTTTCTGTTCTTGACCTGTTTATCTAATCTTTGGTAACCTTCTATATCCCCTTTGAATACCACAATCTCATCATAAGATTTTCCTAAAATTCTAGAAAGTATTATAAGATCCTTTTTATCAGAAAGGGATTTGCCACAATAATAATTTGAGATTGTCTTTGAATCTCTTTTTTTAACTAAGAATTTAATTCCTCGACCAGTTGCTTTTATAGCAAATTATCTAACTCTGAAAAATCCTCAAATTGTTTATTTGACAATCTCTTATCTCCCATAATTGATTAAGATAACTGTATTATAGGTGCATCTTGTATGTAAAAGAAGTGGAAAAATTTTTTCTATAAAGTAGGGATTATTCAAAATAAACTAAGCACAATATACTTCATCTCAACAATATGTATGGCAATAGAGTGCAATTTATTAAATTACTTAATGGGTTATAATTCAAAGTAAAGTGAGAATCAAGTACTAATTTTTTTAAATTACTAAATAATTTAAGATATTTAAACATGGGGAGGCTCATGGTATACTCCATGTAGTAAAATTCATTTTATATGGAAAGAAGAGATTCTATTAATGAAGAAATCCCTAAAGATTCTAGCTATTCTTCTCGTCGGCTTAGCTGTCAGCATTGGAGGATATGCTTACTACTTATATGATTCTGCCAAAGACGCAGTTAACCAGATGCATGAAAAAGTAGAAACAGAAAAACCAAAGCCTATCGTTACAGGTGATCAGGGAGCACTGAAACCAATTTCTATCTTATTATTAGGTGTAGACGAACGCGAAGGAGATAGCGGACGTTCTGACACGATGATCGTCATTTGCGTCGACCCCAAAAATCAGAAGATGTTAATGTTTAGCATTCCTCGTGACACGCGCACCAAGATTGTAGGTAAAGATAGAGAAGATAAGATTAACCACGCATATGCGTTTGGTGGTACACAGATGGCTATGGATACCGTAGAGAACTTCCTAGACACATCCATTGACTATTATTTAAAAGTGAACATGGAATCGTTTCAAGATATCGTGGATGCGGTCGGTGGGGTTGAAGTTAATAATTCTCTTGCGTTTGAATATGATGGGTATTCATTCCCAGCTGGCACACAAGAACTAGATGGAAAGAAAGCCTTAGCATACTCACGCATGAGATACGAAGATCCTAAGGGAGATCTTGGCCGTAACGACCGTCAGCGTCAAGTCATTACTTCTATCATTGATAAAGGTGCACGTGTTTCTTCTATCACAAAATATGATAACATCCTCGATATTTTAGGAGAGAATGTAAAGACGAACATGACGTTCCAAGAAATGAAAGACATTCAGAAGAACTATAAAGGTGCACGTCATAACATCCAATCTACTGAAATTAAGAGCTCAGGTGAGATGATTGGTGGCACGTATTACGGTATTGTAGATTCTACTGAAAAAGAACGTGTACAGAACCTTTTAAAAGAATATTTGGAACAATAGGAAAATTGAACCAGGTCTTGTAAAGGCCTGGTTTTTTGCTATACTTTTTTAATGTAATATTATGATGAAAATTGTATATTATTAAATGGTTTGTGTGATAAATAGATATTTTCCTAGTAAAACAATATTTTTCGGAACATTTCGACAAAACATCCAAATTCACACCCATCACCAATTTTACAGGAATATGATACCATTAATATAGTAGGATATACCGAGGGGGAAACGTCTTTGTCTACAATTTCTGTATTAATGGTTGAGCCCTCTCAACGCCCATCCATCGTGTCTAAAAATGATCTAAAAACATTTGAGGAAATTGTAAACGGCCAGTTCGAAGGCATCGATCGCATGAAAGCTGAAGAAGTACGTGATGTGTTGAAAGAGAAGATGAAGAAGTGGAAGTAAGTAGGAGAACCAGTGGATATTAACTGGTTCTTTTTTTCTATACAAAACCCAGATAATCGTTGCGGTTCGTTGGTTTATGTATAAGATTAAATAGATAAAGCTGTTCCTTATTTAAGTAAAACTACTATCTTGGAGAAAAACCACCGCCTAACGTAACGGTTATCGGATAAAAACGGTTACAACAATTATGATTTTCGACCTCTATTTTAAAAACACTGCATTTGTTGTATTTTTGTAAGCTAAGGCAGTTCTCGCAATTTCTCCACCTGCTTCTCGATAAGTAGATTCCTTTTTTATCTCTTATGCCCTGTTCGATCCTTTTCCGTTGTGTTTCTATATTGGATTGATCTAACTTGGCTTGACTTTCTTTCTCTTGAAGAGCATGAACTTTCTTTTTAGGTTGGATCTGTTTCTTTTCTATTACACTAGGGTCAAAATATGTTTTAACTTTGGAACTTATATTAGAATACTTGCTTTTCTCTTGGATAACAGAGGATGAAGAAGAATTTTGTTGTGTGGTAGCTTTAGATGCTTTAGGTAATGTTTGTTTTTTAGTTTTTGTTTGCACTTTGGGGCTTTTATAAATATTAAACAATGCTGGATACAATTCTCCTATGAACTTAAACTTAAGCCCAGATTTATCACTTTGATAAATAAACAATAAATCTTCTTCATGCTTCAATAGTTGATTCATTGGGCTGCTGTAATCAAATCGAATTTCTAAAGTGTTATTTCTATTTTTAACACTAATGTTAGGAAGAGTTAATTTATTCTTTCTATCCAATAGTTCTAATAGTTGTTTAGATAGCTTAATGGATAGAGCATATCTAATATTATCCCTACTCTTTTTATGCAGACTCATACCCGATACTAATTTTTGTCTCCTCTTACTTACATCCTTTATCAATACTGTTAATTGAACACCAACTGAATTTTTTTTGAATAGAAAGTTTGTATTACATGATATGTTACCAGCCATTGTACTCTTCCCTCACAATTTAGATTCATACAATATTTAACAGGTTAATTTTACCACTGCATTCTACAAATTACATATTTTTTATTTCTAGTGAACTGTTAAAGAAGAGTTATTTGCTAATAAACGAGATTTGATGCTGTTTCTAAAATGGTAAATTATTGAATTTTAAAAGAATAAATGAAATAATGTAGTTTATTGTAGAAGTGTTTAACTGGAGGAAAGAAGGAATAACATTGAAAATAGACAGTTCTATCAAATATAGAAACTTACCTAGGCGATTTAAGGATCATCTTAACTTTATGAATAATATTAAATACGGTGTTTTCGGTTTTACATTTATTATGTTGGATTTCATGTCCATGCTATTTCTAATTGTGCCTTATCACCCACCTACTCTTTGGATTACCGTTCCACTTATTGCTGTGATCAATGTTTGGGCGATTACGATTCTACTTAGAAAAACGGAAAACCTACTATTTGAACCAATACTCTTCACAGCCTGTTTAGGAGCCGTAAGTTCGCTATGTGATTTTGTCATCGTTCAAAAATTCTTCTATCTTGTTTGTAAGTTTACATCTCCTCTTTTCTTCATTGTGTCTTTAATCGTTTTTATTTTATTTATTGCGCAACAAATACGCTATCAAATTAAAAAGTTCTCGTCTGTTTACAATGATTTTGGTGAAGAAAAACTCCACCCTAAAAGGGATTTTATTATAATTATTCTTTTTGGTATTGGCTATATGATTTTCGGGTACTTTGCCAGAAGAAATCCCGTACTATCAATCGGTATCCCTTTAACGATGTATTCGTACCTCACACTATTCAATGCATATTTGTCAGTAAAATTTTTTCACAAATATCTCTTTATGAAAACCAATATCACGTATGTGCCTTTACCTAAAAAGTTAAAAAAGCAGATGAAGAAAGGACGAAAGGTGAGTTTGTAAAGAAAAGAGGCAACAATTGTTGTTGGTTCTTTTTTTGTTGTCACACGCAGCAAGTGTTGCTCTTTGTTTATTAATAGATTCAGTATTAAGTCCCTTTCTAATTTCAGGGGTAATCCGTCTATTCATGATTTAGCCAGTTGTAGTGTGGTCTTGGGTTATAGTCAGCATGCTCCCTCCTCTTTTCGGCACTGAACATACCGCTGAGGGTGCCATAAAAGTATTGGGTGAAGCTCGTTTGGATCTTTCGTTTTTTGAAAAGGAAGACGGTTGTTTTGAACGCTTCAATGATGGTTGATGTCAGCTGCTCAATTGGTGTTCTGAAGTTAAATTTCTTGTAGGCGATGATCGCTTTGTGCCAAAAGGTGTAGATCTCGTCTGCTCGGTCAAAGTAGGGTTTCACTGATTGGATAAAGTCTGTTGGAACGTTACTTGGAACGAAGGTGTGGTCGAGTTCATGAAGTTGAGGATTATCGAATGTAGGTTGAGTAATAGTGGTAACGTTCTTTTCCTGACATATGTTTTGATTTTTGTTTTTTAGATTTGATGAAAAATTTTATAGATTCCGGATTCTTGATATTGACTTCTTCCTTACTCTGGGAAGGACTTTTAGGATCATTTGTGTTTCTGATGGTGTGTCAATTGGGTGAAAAACAAATATATTGTGAGCAAGTCCACCGCTTGCTCTGTATGTGTTGTGGACTTTTAGGCCACCTGTTGATTTTGCCTTTTTAAGCATTCTTGTAAAAGTTGCTCGTGACACTCCCCCTTGCTTTTTGGAGCACGCCGCGACGAGTGTAGCAATCTTGGCGTTAGCCACACCTGGCACGACAACACTGTACTGACTTAATACTTCAAACGCTATGTATTCCGATCTCGTGAATAGATCCGGGTGCTGCTGAAGGAACATGTCTTTATGTTGGTTGAATTCGTCTACGGTTTGAAATTTGCTCATCTTTTTAAATTGATAGATGTTTCCTGCTCTCATTTTTCTCTTCCTCCCATTCATTGATTCATCATATAAATGTATGGAGGAAGAGAAAAAGAGCCATTCTACAGAAAAAAAAACGACCCTAAAAAGAGCCGCTTTAAATCATTTTATCGAATGTTGATAGAAATTCTTTAAATTCGTATTTTTTAATTTGTGACGTATTCCACGTCTTTTCAAATTCTGTAAGTTTCTTTTTTATATAATCAAATGGTGCCGATCCTTTATATTCATTCTCAAGGTAAAGTGTACAGATATTGTTTCCCATATATACAATCTTTAAATGATGACCGTTTAAGTTGCACAAATAGATTCCGTTGCCTAGTCGGATCACTCAACAACCTCCTTTCTGATCGCTCGATTAAAGGTTCTATTAGGTAATTATCTTTTAAATCTCTGTAGCTAGGATTCCTACCTTCACACTATATGAAGAGAAATTGTTTAATATATGAGATACATGAGTTCTTAATAAAGAACTCTTGCAGAAAAAAAATCATCCTTACTTCTTCTGTTTCCATTTAATGAACTCAATCAATTCTTTATAGTTATGAATTTGATCTTTCTTCACACCTGCTTTCTTAAGTTCTAATACAAATTCGGTCCATTCGCTGCACTTTTTTTGATTCTCTTCTTCTTTATCACCAATGAGGAAATTAACTTCCACATTTAACACTTTTGAAATCCTTTCAAGCACAGCAATTGAAGGATTTTGATTAACATTACGTTCAATATTACTTAAATATGATTTTGATACATTTGAACGTTTTGCTAACTCAGAAAGAGTCATGCGTTGTGCTTTCCGACGCTCTGCTATGTTTTTTCCAATCATATTTTTACCTCTTTTTACTTATTGTCGTGCATTCTAAATGATCTGCACTGGTTCAGTCATTTATCGTATATTAGCGTATTTTTTTCTTGCTTAGTATAAGCACTACCTTTTCCCTTTTCGAATCTTTACATAAAAAAACCGCTTTACTCCCTTCATACAGGTGTAAAACGGTGGTTTTCATTTTAGTGGAGCATCCACTTTATTCACGATTTCTGTTAAATACTTAATTAAATCACCTTTTAAGTCTTCGCGTTGAAGAGCAAAGTCTATGGTTGTCTTAATAAATCCTAACTTTTCTCCTACATCGTACCGAGTACCTTCAAATTCATATGCAAATACATCTTGTAATTGATTCAATTCTGCAATTGCATCTGTTAGTTGAACCTCACCTCCAGCTCCTGGTGTTTGATTTTCAAGAATTTCAAAAATTTGAGGTGTTAAAATATAGCGTCCCATAATGGCTACATTTGAAGGGGATACATCTTGTTTAGGCTTTTCCACAAGATTAAGAACAGAATAAAGACGATTGCTTATTTGATTACCATCAATAATTCCGTATCTTGAAACCTCATTAAAGGGAACTTGCTGAACACCGATTATGGATGATTGACGTTCCTTAAATTGATTCATGAGCTGCATTAAGCAAGGAGTATCAGAAGTAACAATGTCATCTCCAAGCAAGACAGCAAAAGGTTCGTTGCCAATAAACTTCCTAGCACACCATATCGCATGACCTAGCCCTTGTGGTTCTTTTTGGCGAATATAATGTATATCCACAAGTTTCGAAGCTTTTTGGACTTCTTCGAGCAGATCGAATTTTCCTTTTTCAAATAGATTTTGTTCGAGCTCATGTGAAAAATCAAAATGATCTTCAATCGCTCGTTTGCCCTTACCCGTTACGATAATTATATCCTCAATTCCTGATCTCACTGCTTCTTCCACAATATATTGAATTGTGGGCTTATCTACAATTGGGAGCATCTCTTTAGGCATTGCCTTGGTTGCAGGTAAGAAACGAGTGCCTAAACCAGCTGCCGGAATAATTGCCTTTTTTATTCTCATGTGATGATAAACTCCTTTGAGTAATGAATCCTATCCTCTATTCTATTTCATAAACTTTTCTTTACTCCTTCCCTGTTTTTAAATATTTACTTCATATTAACAATTAATATGCTGATTAAAGTCATATTGGGCATCTAACCCTCCCTCACATCACACTAGCGACGACGAGCGTCTAAGGTTGGTATCCACCTAACCCACAGCATGACCGAGCACCTTCATTGTTACCGATAAGAAGGAATCACCGTTTTAGTTCCTAATAGTGAACGATTTTTTTTATAAGAAAGGAATGTTCCAAATAAAAAATTATTTTTACAGCTTCAATGTTTATTCGATGGTGAGATGGGAAAGGTAGTTTTAGAACATAAATTCACATAAGGAGTGAAGCATTCATGTCTGATCAAAACCATCCAACCGGTCAACCAGCACAGCATCAAAACCAACAGCCCGGTGTAGAATTTGAAATGACACCTAAGCCGCAATCGGAAAGTCCTACCTATAAAGGCAGTGGAAAACTAAAAGGAAAATCCACACTGATTACTGGTGGAGACAGCGGAATCGGTAAAGCTGCAGCCATCGCTTTCGCAAAAGAAGGAGCAAATGTTGCCATCGTCTATCTGGAAGAATCGAGCGACGCTGAGGAAACAAAAAGTCAGATTGAGCAAGAAGGCGTAAAATGCCTGTTGATTCGTGGTGATATTGGTGATGAATCTTTTTGTGAACAAGCCGTTCGTGACATTGTCGGTTCGTTCGGTGGACTAGACGTTCTCGTAAACAACGCTGCTGAACAACATCCACAACAGAATTTTGAGGACATTACAGCGGAACAGCTTGAGAAAACATTCCGTACAAATATATTTAGCATGTTCCATTTGACGAAAGCCGCTCTTCCACATTTGAAACAAGGAAGTTCGATCATTAATACAGCTTCGATTACAGCCTATCAAGGTCATCCTGAGTTGATTGATTACGCGTCAACGAAAGGTGCAATCGTGTCGTTCACTCGTTCGTTGTCGAATAACTTAGTTAAGAAAGGAATCCGTGTGAACGGTATTGCACCTGGACCGATCTGGACTCCACTCATCCCTTCTACTTTCACTGCCGATAAAGTAGAACAATTCGGTAAAGATACTCCGATGGGCAGACCAGGTCAGCCAGAAGAACTTGCACCAGCATATGTTTATTTAGCAAGTGACGATTCTTCGTATGTTTCAGGTCAGATGATTCATATTAATGGTGGAAAAGTAGTTAATGGATAAAATTAAGTCGGCGCTAAGTAATAGCGTCGGCTTATAATTTAACTAGCTTTCTCAATCTGATAGACTCTTCCTGTTCTAGTGACCTTATTCCAATCATGTCTATTAAAAAAGTATAATATTGTGCCTATCATAATAAATAAGAATGTAATGAATCGAAAAATCGCTAAGTCTAGTATTATTGTATTAACTAACCGGAACTTGTCATAATGGCTAAATTTTTGGCCATGATGATTTGCTATATATACAGCTGTAAGACTGTAAATACCATTTAACATGGTGGAAATTATGATGTAACTCCATAAAGAATAAATAGTATTTTCTTCATTAACGAAACATAGCATCGCTAACGAAACGATTGTGAAATAAGTGGCTAAAGTGCCTACTACAAATGCTTCAATTAAAAAGAAAAAAGATAGGCGTTTTGTGAAAACACTTTTTATAAGCGATCCCGCGAATTTAAACACACAATCAATAAAGGCTTTTTGCCAACGAATTCGTTGTTTAAACAAGTCAGACCAGTTTTCTGGACATTCTGTATAACAAACTGCTTCAGGCAAAAACAATACTTTTTTAGATCTGTTTTTTTGGATAAAATATTGTAGACGTAATGTTATATCAATATCCTCTCCTAAGGTTTTTCTATACCCACCGATTGTAAACAATGTCTCCTTGTCAAATACACCAAATGCACCTGAAATAATAGCTAACGCATTTAGTTTTGCCAATGAAGACTTATAGATGTAAAAGCCCTTAAAATATTCAAAAATTTGAAAGCGGATGATATGCTTTTGTCTGAAAGATAGTCGAAAATTTTCTTTTCTGCCTTGAAGAATATGTACCATTCCCCCAGCTGCTACAACATTTTGATCTTGAAATGCTTGATTTATAAGATCTAACGAATCATTCGCAAGTATACTGTCAGCATCTAAAGTAATAATCAATTCTTTTGAAGCGTATTCTATACCTGCATTTAAAGAATCTGCTTTACCACCGTTTAATTTATCAATGACGTAAACATTAGGAAAAAGCAAAGATTGATAAGTAGATCGAATAGGCATATGCTTTAATCTTTCAGAACCTGTCATGTCAATGGGCTGTAAATTAAGAAGGCTATGAAGCTTTTCCATTGTCAGGTCTGTAGAACCGTCATTGATATATATAACTTCTTTATTTTGGTATTCAATCCGGTTCATCCCTCTAATCGTTAAATCCAGTATTCTTTCTTCGTTAAAACAAGGAATTAGAATACTTATCCCTTTTTCCTTATAGTTAAATTTATTTATATTCATTTTTCTTTTGTTTAAAAATGGAAGTGAATTACACATGTGAAGTAAAGGTAGGAGCGTACATAAGGCAATAACGATTAAAGTAAGATAGAATATCATAATTTAATCTCCCTGATTAGTAGATTTGTAAATCTTTACATAATCAACGTCCATGCTAGCAGGAAACAGGGTATTTTGATCAGGATTTCCAGGCCAATTCCCTCCAACTGCTAAGTTCAAAATAAGGTACATTGGCTCTTGTGGAACTCCGTTTCTATTGGAAAATCGAAGTTCATTATCGATATACCATCTGAGCTCGTTTTTTTCCCACTCCAAGGTGTATGTATGGTATTTTTTATAATCTTTTAATATAAACTCCTCATAATCACTCGAATAATTATTTCGATTCCCGTAATGATTAACCATATAGACTTTTGATGGATCCTGACCGATCGATTCAAAAATATCTATTTCAGGTAAATTTTTTTTGTTATTCGATGGCAATAACCAAATAGCAGGAAACAACCCTGCCCCTTCTGTGTACTTCAGCCTGATTTCAATTCTTCCATAATGAATATTCAATTTGTCTTTTGTATTAATTTGCCCCGATGTATATTTATGTTTTTTGTAATGCTCTTCTTTTGCTACTAGACGTAAATAATCAGATGAAACTTCAACATTTTCCTTTCTATAATATTGAAGTTCATTATTGTAATTGTTTCCTCTATCAACAACATTCCATATTTTGGGTTTTAATGATTGGAATTCATCCATGTAGATCAATTCCCATTCTCCGGTAGTTGTCTTAAGCAATTCCTGATTTGTATTTTTAATTAATGTTTGCTGTTTATTTACGGCTGGTGAAGGAATACTCTCTTTCGTTGTATTAAAATTTTTGATATAGAGGATTGTGGTGATTAAGATTATTAGAGTTACAAATGAAAATCTTTTCATACCCTACCTCTCTTCTTATACATTCACACTTTTAAACAACTAGGACAGTTTTTTAATGAAATAATTAGAAAGTGTATAGTCTGATAGATAATAATGTGTAAATATTAGTCTTTTATAAAATTAATATCTGATTTTAATTTTGAACTCCTCCTTATCAAGACATTGTCTTATTTCATTTGTTGTTCTTTACTGAGAACATATTTGTTATTATTATAGAACTAAATGTCCGTTTTAAAAAATGCGATACAAGTTGATTTGCGTTCTTTTTAAAGAACAAAAAGCCAATAATCTGTCTTTTTCTTTAATTTTCACCCAATTTTGTATTTTATACTAAACAATTCGTTCATCTTATAGAACGTTTTAATATTTATTGAAGTAAATTGTCAAACAAGGTTTTTTAAAAAAGTATGTGAGGAATGGCCCTTAGAAATTGAAAATAATGCTTTAGATTTTGTAGTTCTTCAAGGAGAAAGTTTATACCTTATTAAAATATTGGTGATATTGTCCATCTGAAGTGGATAAATAGGGGTGGTGTATTTTTAAGGGGTCAGACCCGGGTCTGACCCCTTATGGTGGTAAAATTATACTGGGATTCTAATATAATGAAACCTGTGTTACGATTGCTTCGTCTTACTTTCGGATGCGCATCATAAGGAGGGCTAGCTTTCGTGAAGAATGAGGAGTTAGGGGAATTTATAAGTATTGATGGTATGAGCAATGACGATGCTATCATCTACTTAATGAGAAGATATGGAGAAGAAATAAAGCGTCTTGTTTATACATTCGTAAAGAACTGGCAGCAAGCTGAAGATATTACACAAGACGTTTTTGTAACGCTATATACAAAACTGGATACATTTCGTGGAGATTCGGCTATCAGAAGCTGGATCTATTCTATCGCAATAAACCGTTCTAAAGACTTTCTAAAAAGTTGGAGCTACCGTAAGCTCGCCTTTACAGATAAGTTTTCAAACGATCAAAAAGACACTGCTTATTCTGCAGAAGATGGGTTTATCAACATGAGTGAAGATAAATTGCTTTATGAAGCTGTCCTTTCACTTCAAATTAAATATCGTGAAGTGATCTTGTTACACTACTATAAAGAATTTTCCATTCGTGAGATTTGTGATCTTCTGTCTATGAATGAATCAACTGTCAAAACACGCTTAAGCCGCGCGCGAAAATTGCTGCAGCAAAAATATGTAGAACTAGGGGGTGAGCGATAATGGGACTAGAGAACCGAACAAAAAATCTCCACCGGACAATGGACAAGGAAATATCGCGAACACCTGTCTTTACGAAACAAGATGAAGACAATATTTTAGCAACTATTAAACAGGCAACACCAGATAAGGTAGTTCAACTTAAACGCAAAAAGAGCAGTATTGTTCCTCGCCTGCTAACCGCTGCCCTATTTGCTGGAATCATCTTCGCCTCTTACACGATGATTGATAGCTACCTAACACCTGATACGGCTACAGAGATAAAAAAGCCGGAGGTTAAGTATGCTCAGGAATTGACGCAAGCATCTAGTAAACTGACATATGAAGCTGCCACTCAAAAGCTAACGCTAGAAGGAACCGTTAAAAATGCTACACCTTACACCAGTGAACCGTTTAAAGCACGCGTAAAGATTTTAAAAGAAGATGTGGCTGATTCTCTTGAATCCAAGACCTTAGCACTTGAGGATGAATCAACGAACCATATCCTTCGCCCAGATGAATCGTACTCTTTCAGTAAAGTTATCACGCTAGATATGGATATTGTGGATGAAAATACGTTCAAAGATGCGTTTGAGGTTGAGTTGTATACGAAGGATAAGACGTTAACATCTTTTGTAATAAATAAAATTGAGTTCATAAATACTCCAAACGAAGGTTCTGCAGAAACAATTGTGGAGGAACGAAAACCAAACGGTAAACCTACTGAAGAACAAACAAAAGAACCTGTAACGGCTACAAATCCTAAAGTAGATGCGGATCAAAAACAAGAACAAACTGCAGTTACAGACGACAAACCGAAAGAACCAACGCTCGCAGAGTTAGAACAAAAGTACGGAAAAAAGAAGACACCTTTTAGAAATGTACCTGTGGAAAGCCGTAATCAAGCAAGTCAATTCTTTTTAAATGGAATAACACTCGGAATGACGAAAGAAGAAACGTTAAATATATTAGGACCATACGATCAATACAAAAGTGAAGAAGAACTTACAGAATCATGGGCAGTATGGAATATGGTAACCGCCGATAAAAATTCAATTGAAAACGCCTCTGAGTTTTCAATCACATATTCTGTTAATCAAAAGGTCGACTATATCAGTTTCTTTACCCTTCATAATTCGTTTGTTGAGGAATGGGAAAAAACATTAGGTGAACCTTATCATCGTACCGAGTATGGAGAAACCTTTTACTATTTTGAAGATACGAAACAGATGTTATGTCTTGATGCGGTCTACGAGGGATTCAAACACTACGATGTTAGGTTATGGAAGACCGATCATCCAGAAGAATATAAAAATGCTGTAGAATAAAGTTCACACAAGCCAGTTCTCATATGGGGTACTGGCTTGTTTTTTGTAACTAACCCTTTTCTCCCCACGTCTACGTAGTAAGGAGGCGTTTTTTATGATAAGAAGACATTTACCCATAAGTGTTATCATCGTTCTTTTATTAACACTTTTCATCCCTTCCAATAGCCTCTTAGCTACAAAATGGGTACATCAATTCGTGGTATGGGAAGGGTATGTTTACACTTTAGAAGATGAGATCATTACCGATGTAAGAGAAAAGATTGGAGAAGTGACGGCATACTCCGATATGAACCAACTTCCAGGTAACTTTTCTAACGTTTTTCAAAAAGGCACACCCTATTATTCAATTAAAGAAATAGATACAAATGAATCTATTGCGATTAAAGTAGGAAAAGATAGGTATCAAATAGCCGATAGAGAAAGTGAGTATTTGGTGAGGGATACTGAAGGAAGTTCCGCTAACGAGTATTATGATTCAAGTTTCACTAAGCATCTTTTAGCTTTCTTTGATAACTTGTTAAAATGGTTTTAAGATAAGTAAACGATAACAGAGGATGTAGCATGATGAAGAAAACAATTATTTTTGTTACTTGTGCAGTAATAAGTGTATTGTTGCTATATTTTAATTTAAAAGTTGAAAGCAACGATGATGTTGTTAAGGACTACATGAAGAAGAAACATGGCGTGACAATTCAAATTAATGAAAAAATTGAAGAAACTCCCATGGTAAGTTCAGAAATCGTATACATAGCTTCACCGGTAGATCAGAGTGATTTACGATTTAGCGTGACAGTAAATCCTGATTCTGATCCGACTGAAATAATAGATACCTATAATCAAGCTGTTCAAACCTATCAAGAGTATCAAAAACTTAAAACAGTAATCCCTGACATAAAGAAACTAGGATTCAATGGTGATTTTAAGCCAGATCCACTTCGTTTCGAAAGTAAACAAGTGAATGGAAAATGGCAGAACTATATAAAATTGCCTTTGCAGATGGATTCTCGTTTAGATGTTGCTTTTTTTGAAGAAAAAGAGCTAGATCGTTTTATAAAGCTCATACAAATCATTCAAGACAGCGGTGCTTCTATTCAGCAGGTAACAGTCGATGACGGCGGTGACAAGTATGAGAGTAAAAGGTTTCTGATGAAAATGGATCAATTAAAAGGAATCTCATCTAGAGAAGCGTTTCTTACACAGCTTAAAACGATGAATTGGGAGTTAGCGAGTTTCTATAGCAATAAAAAATGGGAGAAAGAAGCAAAGAAGATTGAAAATGAGCGCTTTTCATTTGGAAGCAAATATGATGACTATTGGTACAACTGCCAAACGACTAATGACAGAGGAGAATGTACTTCTATTATCGTTCCTATTACGTATCAAAAAGACGGACTAAATCAACGTAATTTATATCTTAAAGAAGATTTAGATGCAATCTTTTTCTTTTTCGACCATATCATGAAACCAAAACCTAACGTAGAATATATCCTACTTGAACCTGATAATCCAAACCCTATTTGATTTACACAAGCAGATCGCCACAAATATAAAACGACAGATGCTTTAATTAAAGGGTTATTTAAAAAATAGTATCAACCTTGCTGCTTTTTTAAGCAGCTTTTTTCTTTCCAGAAGGGGAAAACTGAAAAATGTCGAATACTATCCTTGCATCTAATCAAGAAAAAAAAGGATGATACATAACATGTTTTTTGTCCAAATGTCTGGTTTTCCAGGCTCAGGTAAATCTACACTGGCGCGCGAGATCGCAAAAGAAACAGGAGCTATCATTATTGACCACGACATTGTGAAATCGGCTTTATTGCAATCTGTAGAGGGAACGCCAATTGATGCAAAGTCTACTGGTGCGATCGGCTACCATATCGATTGGTCTCTCATTGATTTCTTGTTATCACAAGGAAGATCTGTTATTTTTGACAGTCCCTGTTTATATGACGAGATGATTGAAAAAGGAACTCATCTAGCGAAGAAGCATCACGTTACATATAAGTATGTGGAATGCTACCTCAATAATCGTAACGAAATAAATAATAGACTAAAGAATCGTGACCGAATGATCAGCCAAATTAAAGAGATCACCTCTGAAGAAGCTTTTCAATATACGATAAAAAACAGTAAAAAGCCTATGGGTCTCAAATGTTTAGTCGTGGATACTTCAGAGCATTTAGAGAGTTATGTTCCGAACGTGCTCAATTATATTGGTGAATAATATTTACATATTCATAACAAAAAAAGGACTACATCGTATGTCCTTTTTTCTCATGTATTTTGCACCATCTTTGTTGTCTTTAACACCCATAAAAGCGTCAGACTCATCCCAAAACAGAGCAGTATATCTATTCGAACATAATAGATGCCAATAAGGAGCATCAACCCTAAACATGTTAATAACGTTCTTCCCCACTGTTGCATTCCGATACTCAATCCTAACTTCAGAGCAAACCTTAAACCAACGTCTGGTTCACTATAAATGGGAAGTACGTATAACAATAAAACGAGTAGTGCTAAGCAAACACTCATCAGAAAACCTAATCCTATACTTGCAATCATAGGACTTTGATCCACAAAGAAAAAAAAATCCATGTAAGCCACGAGCCCGAAGATCAGAAACGCTGCGTTCAATCCTTGAGACTTTTTAAGATGCACCATATAAACCTTTCCATAAGATTTTATGGACCGAACTTGCGTTTTTTGATAAAGCCAGTTTTTCAAAATATAGATGACTGTTAACGTTGCGGGTAGCCATCCAAATATCCCTAATCCAATTACCGTTAAAACCACCCACAATAGATTGAGTACTAACAATCTCACAAACCAATCGGCAAAAACGTATACGTATGACATTAATCTTGAGAGCACGTCATTTACTCCTCTGCTGAAACTTTATCCAACTTACTTAATAGATTCTTTACGTAATCATAATCTTGCTGAACTCTTTTAAACGGTGGAAATGGTGCATGACACTCTAATGTTATCCAACCCTTATATTTCTGATCAACCAAAGCTTGAAAGACCAGGTTATGATCCACTTCGCCGCTCTCTAACATAGACTGAACAAAATACTCTGTGCCTCTAATCGTTTCGCTTGCAAAACTGCCTGGCTCTCCTAGTTTATCTGTTCGCTTCTCACCTTTTGCGTGAACATAGTATAGGCGGTCACCAAGTTTTTTTATAGATTCTGCTCCGTAATCTACCCAGGAGATGAACATGTTGCCTGCATCATGAACAAAACCTACGTTATCCATAGAGAGATAGCTTAATAACTTAAGTGCATCATCAGCACTCTCTACCAATGTTCCGTTACTCATCTCGATCACGATTTTCTTATTCACTAACTTCGCTTTATACGCACACTGATTCACCCACCGGGCTGTCTCATGATAATCTTCATCGCTCGCTAAGAAAGCATTCGGCCCACCTACTTGCACCCTGATATAAGTTGAATTCAAGTGGACGGCAGCTTCTAGTATATGATCAAATTCTTTCTGTTCACTATCATTTCCTCTTTTTGCACCCATATATCCTGATAGCAAAGGAATTTCAAGCTCTAACTCCTGGGCGATGCTCGCTATCTTACAATACTCTTTTTCCGTCCACTCCATCTGAAAGTGAGGCGGTCGGCAGTTGATCTCTAAGCCGTCCAGACCTATTTGTTTGACCATCTGTAACGTCTTTTCTAACGAATAATCCCAAAATATTTTACTAGACGCTGCAAACTTCATACGATCACCCTCTTTTTTTCTTTGTTTTTCATGGTGAGATACCATTTTGTGTGTAAAATGAAGAGATGTGTGCGTAAGTCATGTCGAAAAGAGTGGAGCGCAAGTCGAAATGTGCGCGTAAAACGAAAAAGTGTGCGTAAAAAGCTAATACATGTGCGTACGTGTAACAAAATAAAAAACACGTACCGTACACGACTAACTTCTTCCTATGTTCACACTTCTTTTTCTGTTCATAAAATAAGCCGCTACTTTTTCGATGGCGAGGCACGTCTCTTCTAAATCCTTTTCCGTATAAAATTCATTCACATTTAAGCGAACCGCTGTTTTCAACACGAGTTCTGCGTTCGGACAATCTCCTTCTTCATAGTTCTCACTCGTATATTGAAACGGTGTGTGTGTGCCTGGATAGGCTTGTTTTTCTTGAAACATCGTAAGCTGATAGATCACTTTCGGAATATAACCTGCGCCATTCGGTATTCCTTCTGCCTCTAGAGCTTCTGAAAACTCATCCCGTGTACAGCCTAGCGCTTCTTCATCCACTCTGAACATGTAGAACCAAAACGTGCTGTAGCTGTCATTCGGAATACGCGCTGGAAGAATACCTTTTATGCCTTCTAATCTTGCTTGAAGTTTCATGCCATACACGTTTCTCTGTTCGCAGATCCAATGCAGTTTCTTCAGTTGAGCAATTCCAACCGCTCCTTGAAGCTCTGTCATTCGATAGTTTGGCGCTAGAAATGAGATATCTTTATCTACATCTGTTCCAAGTCTCTGATAGTTTTTATCTGCAAACGCATGTGTTTTTTTGTAGTCGTCTTCATCACCAGAATTCACTGTAACGATGCCACCATCGCCTGTTGAGATGTGCTTGAAATCGTTGGTGCTAAAACAGCCATAATCACCTAGTGTGCCTGTTAGTCTTCCATTATAAGTAGCGAGGTAGCTTTGAGCACAGTCCTCGATCACTTTGAGGTTATGTTTTTTGGCAAGCTCCATAATTTCATCCATCTCGCACGGATTCCCAGCCAAGTGAACAACAATGATCGCTTTTGTTCGAGCCGAAATCTTCTTCTCGATCGTCTGTGCTGTCATGTTATAACTGGTTGGACACACATCAGCAAATACGGGTACTGCGTTTTGATACAGCACCCCGATTATCGTCCCTTGATCTGTAATTGGACTTGTAATTACTTCGTCTCCTTCTGTCACCCCTGCTGCACCAAGAGCCACATGGATCGCAGCTGTGCCTGAGGATGTCGCTACACTATACGAAACGCCATATATTTCATTAAAGGTATGAAGAAACGTCTTCACTTTGTTTCCAAAGTGATAAAACAGCGTATTTTGTTCGAGAGCTTCCATCACTTGAAGGGCTTCGTCTATTCCAAATCGTTTGCCCGTTCCAAATGGTGTTGTCTTCGTCTTCCTTCCACCGTTTATAGCGAGTTCAGGCATCATCCTTCACCCCTCCATCAAAGCTTCATTTCTTGGAACCACGTTCGTTGTTTTGACGCATTGAAGACCAAACTTATACGTGCCGTTAATCGCTGAACCATCTTGAACGGGAATATAGTACACAAGATCTTGTGACGGTTTGGGACCTTCTATAATAGGTGTCAGTGTGTTTGATAGACCTGTGATTTTAACAGTACGTCTTTCCCGCTCCCAACCGTTAATCTCGCATCCCGTCCAAAATGTAAAACCTTCACTTCGGGCCGTCTCGATTAACTCGACAAACGCTTCTCGTACAGCTGGTTGTGTGTAGAGATGAATCTGATGAAAAAGGAAATGTCCCACACCGTTCACCTGTTTCACTGCAGCTAAGAAGGGTTTGATCACCGACGTATCCGCTAAGCTATGATGATTAAGGTCTTGCGTTAAAAATCCGATCTCCAGCACATCATAGTTCCGATTTTCTTCATCATGCCAGGAAATCGGAAAATAAGGATGACATGTACCGAACAGCATACCGATGTTTCCTTTTTTGCTAGGTCCACGGCTTTCATCACTTTGAATACCATTCTCCTCACACCATTTAAAAAATTCTCCCCAGCCTTCAAACCGAGTATAGTGATTTTTATTGGATATCACGGTTGTTTTTCCAGTCGCTTTTTTTAGCCAGTCTGCCTGACGCTTAAATTCTTCTTCTGACCAAACTCCATTCTCTTTTTCAAGGGCATTGTAATGAAGAGCAATCTCTTGACCAGCATCCATCAGCTCTGGATATATTTCCGGTGAGTAACCAGGTTCAATGATGCACCACGTTGCACGCACATCTGTCTGTTTCACAAGATCCAGTGTCGTATATGCCGATTGATCATTATTCGTGTCACTGTCAAATGAGATCATCGCCACCTGGTCAATATGCTCTGGCCAATACCCTTTAAAGGGTAGAGTGGAGCCTTCATGCAAAAGTTCTTTAACAAGTTGTGAAAAGAATACCTCTTTCCATAGATCTGCATAAGGGTGGGGAAAATAGGATATTCCCGTTGGCGATTTAACACGATCTAGTTCCCAATCTAACGCAAATTCATCATCCGCTTTTAATATCCCTTCGTCTAAGTTGGCCGTACCGTCTAGTGCTGGAACACCATCCTTCGTTACGGGGTTTCCTCCTTGCTGAAGGGTGACGATCGTATACGGAATATCAACTGCCCATCTGCACAGTTTTCCTTTTTCATAAGAAAACGACTGATAGAGTGGAGAGCTTTCATTACCTGCTGTAACCTTACCGCTCGTCACTACAGCTCGTTCCCCAATCCAAGGGACGCTGTTGAAGAACCGGAGGGGAACCTCAGTTGTCCCCTCACCTTCAACGTGTGCGTAGCCTTTTTCAATGAGAGCATCTGTAGTCATGCCAAATTCATGAGCAAGAAAGTTAAGCCCGCTAAAAGACACAAGCGTACCTCCGTTCTTCATGAATGCCTTTAAACCTTTAATCTTATCGCCTGCCTCATCACAAGCAGCAACAATAACGCAATCGTATTTTAATAATTGATTTTCATCAGCTGTATAAACCCATTCAAAAGGTGCACCAATATGGTCTAAAATTTCTCCGACATATCTTTGAAACACATTTTCTCCACGATCCCAAAGCATCTGTGCAGCTTCAGTCTCTAGCAAAACACCTACTCTTGCTATCCTCATGTCCATTTCTCCTCTATTCTGTAACTGTAATTTTACAAATGCTTGTAAACTGTCCATCTTCTGTTGTCACTGTGATGTTGGCTGTACCTGGGTTTAGAGCTAAAACGTTACCTGCAGCATCAACTGATGCAACGTTGCTGTTGTCTGAGGTCCACGACACTTTTTTATTCGTTGCTATTTCCGGATAAACGAGCGCGCTCAGTTTAATGGACTCTGCTACCTTTAAGGTAACCTCTTCTTCTGAAAGCTTGACATGTGTTACTGAAACCGTTGGATCATTAACGGTGTAACGAATCAGGTGACTCTTTTCCTTCATATAAAAATTACCAAGATGATCTTGTGCAAGTCCGCCGATCTCTCCTGAATGAAGTTCTGTAATCTCTTTTGTGTCAGAATCGATAAAGAAGAAATGTCCGTCAATCGTTGCGTACATCTTCTGATCTTTTTCAGACCAGACCATCTGGGCATCCCCCCATCTAGCTCCGTTTATCTCAAACTTTTCTTCTGAATAAATGACTTCATTTGTTTCTGTATCCAAAATAAACAGGTTCCCATCTGCAAAGCCCCAAATGTTTCCGTCAGGTCCTTCTTTTAACGCCGTAATAGACTGTGCTCCAGAAACAGGAACAAATTCTAATGTTTTTTGTTTTGATGCGACATCATATAAAAATAATTTTGCTTCCTTCTCAGATGGCTCTTGGCCTAAGCCGCCACGAATCGTCGTTCCACCGTAAACGACACCGTCCCTGTACGCTAATGAGATCACAGATTGATTCTGTACAATGTTTCTAAACGTTTCTACTGATTTTGTAGTGGTGTCATAAACGGTAAGTGCTCCTCCAAGTTTTCCATAGTCAGGAATTGTCCCGATAAACAATTTGCCTTCTTGTTCCACACCAAGCATCGCGTATGGACGATCTTGCTCAGTTGCTTTCAGATCAAATAGCAATAACGGATTCACGTTCTTTTTCCAAGGTTTTGTAGTATCATGTTCATAAATTTTCGCACCAGGGTAAACACCGTAATAGATTTTGTTTCCGATCGATGTTATTCCTTCTGACTGACCAACTCCCGAAAACTGTGCTTTTGTGTTTGATAGCGGATCAAAGATAGCAATTCCGCCCGATAAGAAACCAGAGCTATAGATGCTTCCTTCTGGCCCCGTAAAAATAGACTTGATTTCGGTCGGTTGACGCAGCAAAGGCAGTGTTGTGACCTGCAGTTTTTTTGTTTCAAGATTGTATTTGATATACGTGCCGTTGTAGTTTCCAGCAAGAGCAGAGAGCGTGTAACCTGGAAACTCTGGATCGTCATAAGCCATGATTCCAAATCCAACGATGTTCTCACCTAGGTTGATGCCTGTATCTGCCGTTTCTTTACTTTGAATATTGTAGGTCAATAACTTCCCGCCGTACGTGTAATAGATGGTCTCACCATCTGGAGCAAGCGGTGAAACTCCTCTAGAGTGGGCACTAAACGAGCTTTCTACTTCTTCTGTTTCAAGGTCTATGACAAGCATAGGATATGTTCCGTTCTCCACACGCGCAAAGAGCTTTCCACCTTCAATATCCATGTCATACACTGATTTTGAAGAAGCATACTCTGCGGGTAGAATATCTACTTTCTCACCTGTTGTCAGGTTGTATTTTATTAAATGTGCATGTGAACCAACACCTGCATACAGTGTGTTTGTATCCGCGTTGTATTCAACGCTTCTTACATATTCTTCACCCGCTGCCATCGTTCCGTAATCGGTAAAGCCTGTCGCTGGGTCATATTGAAAGGCTTTTGCGCGAGGATACGTCCCGCCATAGATCTTTCCATCCTTACCAGGCTTCAGATCCCAGATCACGGTCTCACCTGGAACGGGTTGACCAAGATCTACTACGGTTTTCTTCACCGGATCATATTCATATAAATGGCCTTGCGAATAAGATCCAACGTATACTTTTCCGTTATCTGCCACGGTGACTGCCCATGCACCAGCAGCACCTGGAAGGTCATACACTTCTAATGATTCTTTTGTCTCTGCATTTAACACCTGCAGTTTTGCGGGCTCTCCAACCACTACGGTATAGATCAGATGCTCGCCATTCTGTGTTGTAACAAACGATCCTTCCATGACTGTCAGGTTGGAAATCTGTGTGCCAAGGTCTTCTATTTTTGACTCTGCTTTTACACTCTTGGTCGTTTCCGCAATCAACTTCCCTTTTTCACTAACCAGTTGAAAGCGAAGGACATATTGACCAGATTGGGAGAACTTTAATGTTCCTGTCTTTTGGTACTCAAATTGTTTCGGAAGGTTTAAGTGTTCTACTGTTCCAGAATTTAGAACGGATTCTGGTTTACCTTCTTGGCGTTCATAACGAAACAAAATATCTCCTGGACCTGATACTTTTTCAAATACTAGCTTTGCATTTTTATAGCTTTTACTTTTCTTTGTTGTTTTTAGGCTTAATGTCCCTTGGAGATAGCTCCCTACATCTACCACTTCAGGAAACTCAACATTCATCTCATATTTTGAGTTATTCTTATGTTTTGCAGTGGTTTCTTCTCCCCATACAGATAAAGGCATAGTTGTCGCAAGTGTTGATAGAAACAGTACAAAAGCAATCAAAGTGATCATAGGTCGGTTTTTCCAATACATCGTTTTCATCCTCCTATAGATTTACCTGAATTTTGTGTTCTCCTTTATCAATCACAAGGCTAAGTTCTGAGGACATGGTATGCTCTATTAAACTCTCATTAACCGTCACTGATTGAACGACACCGTGAACAACGATATGAAGTTCTTGTTGTGCAGTAGAAGTTATCCAAACCGTAACACTGCTATTCTTCTTCTCTACCGAAAAGCAACATTGCTCTTGGGACAACAGCCAAAACTCTCTATGAATTAGATAGCTACCGTTCGTACAGCTCCAACGTATAGGATCTTCATATAGATATTGAGCATCTGTTACGCTTCCGCTGCTGCTTGTTAATAAGCAATTTGATAGATTTGCAAAAAAGAAATGAGACTGTAGTATTTCTTGCCACTTCAAACTCACGTATTCGTCTGTTCTAACTACTTTTGGTTGAGGGGAATGGTTTTGAAATGAATCCACAACATGGATGGGTTCTTTTTTAATAAAAAGTTCTGAAACAGCCATGTGATAATTACTGGATGCCTCATTTTTTTCGATCACTATAAACAGGATGCTGTTGTTTCCTTTTTTCAAATAAAGGCGACCGAGGTCATGAATAGATCCTTGTACGTCAAACTCATGATAACCGTCAATGGTCGCAGCTGTTCTTCCGTTCACGATGACTTCATACTTTCCTTGCTTTGCACTCATATAAGGTCTGTAATAAACGAAATAGGCTCCTTCTTCTTCACAAGAAAAAGTAAATTCAATCCTCTCGTTTATTTTTTCAGAATGAAAATAAGCGTATGGGAAATCTGCTGTTTTTCTTTCTAACAGCCGCGCTGTTTGACAGCTAACAGGTAGATGAATAAAGGAGTGAGTCGGTTCCTCTACCGTTCCATATAACGGTCTTATCCAAGTGATAGTTGGTCCTTCATTACTCTTCACTGTTATGTCTGTGTATTTTCCGTACGCCTCTGCGCCTGGATACGTTTTTAACTCAGCAGAAGCTGATTGAGGATGTAATATCTGCAGATCCAGACCATGGTGATCACCATAGACTCTGTAAGAATTCTTCTTTTGGTCCGTCCAATGTCCTAGCGAATGAAAAAGAAAGCTTAGATCAAGAATCTCGCCACTATCAACGTCATCAATCACAATGTATTGACTTTGATCGATGTGAAAGATTTTCCGGTTCCATACGAGATGCTTTTCATATACGTCTATGGCTGTACCTTTTACATATTGGTAGAAGGGCGAAATGAAAGCTTCCGTAATTGAACTCTGACCTCGCTTAATCTGGCCTTTTCCATTAACAAGCATCGCATTATGTCCAACAGTCCCTAATGTAAAGTCACGTCTGGGTCCTGGTACGTAATCTTGATAACCTGGGTTAGTTATCAACCATTCACCTGATACATTTATACTCAAGTTATTTTGATCGAAGTGGTTGTGGTCACGTTCAGACGGACTCGATGTGAACCCGAGCATATGCGTATTTTCTTTCCATCCCGAACGAATAGAAGCCCAACCAATGGATTGAAAGACTTTTGAGGTTGGAAAATCGAGCACTTCATCTGGTGACACCGTTAATGAATCTTGTTTTTTATAATGAAAAAGCAAATCTTCCGACCAAGAGCCGTAACTCTGTACATAGTCGTGCAGTATCGGATCATCACACGTCTCAGATAAAAAAATCAGCAGACTTGTTAGATCTAGGTTGTGATAGGAATCAGAAAAATTGGCAAAAGTAGCACGGTTTCCACACCCTTGAAAATAGATAATCTGATTTAAAATTTCTTGAGTCAAATAGGGATGCTGTATGAGTGAAGCCCCAGTTATTCGATAATTTGCGTATAATGCAGAAACGATGTGTTGAAGAGCAACCGTATCATAGTGCAGCCCTTCTGATTCTTTGCGATCAAGCTTGCTCTCTAAGTAATAGGCTAAGTAACGACTGGATTCTTTTTGGAATACTTCGGTCTCTTCTCGACGGCCATGAAGCGTCAAGGAAGCGATCATCATAGCAGACATTCCTGCAACAAAAATATTGTGTTGATCTACAGCCCCAAAAAGCTGTTTTAATGGTTGTAATCCCTTTTCGATCAGTGCCTCTTCTACAATTTCCACCTCATCTGGAGTTAGCTCTGAATAAAGAAGATCATAAGAATAGGACACCGCCATCGTGAATATAGGAAGACTCAAACTCCACAGAGCACCTTTATCAGGAAACTCATACCACCTTGTGAACTTACAAAGTGCTATAAGTAATTCTTTTGCTTTGTCTTTGTAGGATTTTCTATTGGTAAGACAGAATGCTTTTGTTAATGTTTCTAATCTAGATTTAATTTGAAGTGAGACTTGGGTCCAAAACGGATACTCCTTGTATCCAGGAGGATTCATCAGGTTTAAGATGTCCTTGATCTGCAGTGGGTGATTCATCGTGATGATTGAAGGCGCATTCGGGTATGTAATCGTTATTTTTTGTTCGTTTTTATAGAGATTCGCTCTTTGGATCAAATGATCTCCAATCTGCTTATAATGGCTGTTGGCTGCATGAGGTTTGGTGTTATCTACACGATCACGAATCATGTTCAGGTCAGCTTCAGTAAAGAATAAACGCGGACTTGTAAGTTGATTGATCATGTTACACACCTCCTTGTAGACGTGTATTTTACTTGTATACGAAAAGGTATAGAAAAAGGCAATGAAGGGGGTAACATTGCCTTATTTCACGTTCATCACGGACTTATTCTCTAAAAGATCTTGCACTCTTTCGCAAACATCATCTACTCTTTCCATATTTGCCCATAGCAGATGGAGTTCGTATTGAATGCTGATGATCTCATCCTGAGTAAGTCCAAAATCTTTAACGGGTACCGCATGTTCCATCGACTTCAAGAACACATGATAATTTTCGGGGTGATTGTCTTTGTTCATGATATCCTCATTGGCAGCAATTCTACACGAAGCAGGAATGGTGCACATATTCTGCTTAATCACCATCTGCGCTTCATCACTTACCATAAAATCAACCAATGATCTTGCTACTTCTTTATAGGCACTATCTGAGTTAATGCCTAATCCTCCGCCCAACAGCAGTGTTGCGGGCTCCTTTTGCTTAGGAAGCTGCATGACATCCCAGTCAAATCCACAATCCTTAAACTCATTCATAAAGTAATACGTCGTTAGAATCATTGCCGCACGTTTTTTCATGAAAAGATCTTCCGCCAGCTGATTGCTTCCGTGCGTGAAAACAGGAGAAACTTTATGCTTATACATGAGGTCCACACAATATTGAAGAGCTTCTTTATTGGCTTTTTGGTTCATGATGGATTCTCCATCTTTTCTAAATCCGCCTCCGTTCTGCAACAAGAATACCGGCCATCTGTTAGGGGCAGAAGAAAAACAAAATCCAAATGTTTCTACAATGCTGTCGTTATTAACAACCGTGCTGTCTTTAGATACTTGCAGCAGCTGATTCCAAGACTTGATGTTCGATTCAGATTTTTTTATAAGGTCTTTGTTATAACAGATCACAACAGGAGAAAACACAAAAGGTACAGCTTTTTGTTTATTTTGATGTGTAAACATTCTCGAGACTGCCGAGTATGTCTTAAAGTTTTTAGGTGTGTGTTCTTCAAGGTAACGTGTACCATTCAGTTCTGTAACGTCACGAAAGTGGTGATCTGATAGAATAAAAACATCCGGTCCGTTCCCTGTTTTTATAGCTGAAAGAATGGTTTTAGCGTAACTATCGTTTGGATAGATCTCTAATTCTACCTTCACAAAAGGATTTTTTTGTTCAAACATCTTAATGATCTTTTTTACAACGTCGATCTCATAGGATGTGGAGAACCAAGCTAACTTAATGCTTTGTTTGTTCTGATTCTCTTGAAAAACAACACGATTCCCCTTACCCGGAATCTTCTCGATCAATCCTTCCTCAACAAGCTCAGCCAATCCTTTGCGAATGGACACTCTGCTCAGTTCAAACTGTTGAGACAACGTGTTCTCTGGCAGAATAAACTCCCCACGCTTAATCTTTCCACTTAAAATTTCATTACGTAGCTTTCTTAAAAAGTGTTGAAATTTTTCTTGGAAATCATCTTTTTTTCTTAGCAATATGATTCTCTCCAGACATTAATTATTGGCGTTAAGATGTTTTTCCAAAAATTCATACGCCAGCCTTCTTATAGAAGCAGGAAAATCGTGCCCACCATTCCCGCATAGATGAATAAATTGATCACTTGCACCTAACCATTCGTAAAGATCGTTAATCTGCTTCATCCCTTCCATCGCAGGTTCATAATGCGGAAAGATAGGATCGTTAAACGACATCCAATTAAAAAATGGAATCGGTGCTACTAATGAAGCAATCTCATGAAACTCAAACGGTACAAACCCTTTATTTATATCCTCACTAAGTCTTGGGATGTGAGAAAACCATTCCCTTTGACCCCAGCGGTGAATTTCTAAGTCTGCTTTAAAGGTTGCAAACCCACAGCTGGAAACCACACAGCTTATTCGGTCATCCAACCCTGCAAGAAAACAAGCGTTATAACCACCTAACGAGTGCCCAATTACGCCTACTCTTTTTGACTGATTCCGACTCAACTGTTGAAGTAAGCTGATACCATGCATATGATCAGACACCATTTTACCAACCGCGGTTCGGTCGGGGTTCTTCTCGTAAAAAGATTTTGTGTGGTACGGCCTTGCTCCTTTTTCCAGCCGCTCTCCTGCGGTGATCGTGTCTGGTGCAAGGACGATAAACCCTCGCTTTACTAGTTCAAGTGCATACTGACGATTTTCTCTACCATATTCTGTGGCGATATCATTTTTTCCTTTTTCGTCTGTAGAGTGTAGCGCGAGAACTGCCGGTGCCGTTTGAACACCATTTTGAGGTAACAACAAGAGAGCTGTAACAGCATCACCGTCTATCGTGTGATACCTCAGTAATTGTTCGATATAACCTTGTTTTTCCGAGATCTTTATTGTTTCATAACCTATTTTGCCACTAGGAATAGTCAATCTACCTAAATAAGAAGTCCAGATTTGTTTGATCTTTGACCTTTTCTCTTCCCAGTCTTTCTTTGTGAAATGATGCTCTATCAACTTAGGAAGCGGACTCTGATTTAGATCACTCAATCTATACATGGAACTTCCTCTTCTAAAAGCAATGCATGAAGTTCCGCTCTGCTTGTATAATAAAGCTGATTCTTTATTATGGCTCCGCCCATTGTGGCTTCAAGCTGCAGATGCTGCAGAACTCCAATCTGTTCATTCTTAACCTTTAAAAGCGCTTTTGAAAAAATGAAGTATAAGATATCACCTTGTTGGACCATTCCTTCTCTTACAATTACACCATAGGATTTTAAATCTGTACGAGAGATCTCTTCTTTTTTATTTAAGTCCCAGACGATATAGAGCGAACATCCCGTGACAAGATGCAGCATCCCTTTTTTATCGATCGCTAGCTGCTTAATCTCTCGTACTCGTTCAAATGAGTGAACTTCCACCTTCTTTTTCTTCTTTATATCCAGAACCAGGAGATGAGCATTTTGTGATATCGGCTTTGCCCCACCAGGGGTCTCAATACTCGTTCCCGCAGCCACTAGGTCTTCCGTATAGGAAGCTAGAGAAACAACGCTTTCACCTACTACCAACTCTTCGTTATTCCAAACATCCATCTCTTCGGTTGTTGGATCTAGTACAGCAAGACCTCCACCCAAGACACCATAAGCACCGAATCCACCGAATATGAGCTTAGAGTTGTCGTTCATCGTCACAGCAGCTCGAGGGCGGTAGATTTCTGGGACGGAAGATAGATAATCCACTTTTAGTCCTTCTTCATGCTGGGAAATCTTATGAATATGACCTCCAGCGTAAGCTGCTCCATATAAAGAATCTCCCCATTCGGTATAGGCGCAAATATTACCTCCACCACCATACTGAACGATTTCTTTTGGATAAACGCGATAATCAGTTTGATACGTATAGAGTCTGAGCGGATGATTGGATGTGCCAATGATTGCGCCGTTCCATTGTGCTATCGGTGAAAGATCAGCACCTTTTGACTGATAGTTTAGCGGAATATCAGAACCGTTAATTGTACACGTTTGATCAGGTAAGCTGTACGTTATTTCACCTTGAAACCGATTTGAATGATTTATACGATGAAACCCTGCTCCTTGTACACTCTGTATTAATTCGACAGGCTGATCAATAGATTTACATCTTCCATCGATAAGAGAGTACCAATTTTCTTCATCATCCCTATCTTTTTTTCCAAAGACTTCACCAGTTACAGTCTCGCATACATAACCATATCCAGATGTTCTTTCCTCATCTTTAAGGAAAGAAACCTTCTCACTCTTTTCGCGATGAAAGGCTATGATGTCTTTCCGATGTGTTCCAATTCCCGCATAGATCCAGCCTTTATTACATACCGCCATTGTTCCCGTGTACATCTCGTTCTCGTCGAGCTGCTCTAATAAAGACAGCATCTTTGTATCTGAATTATATTCAGAAAGATATGTTCCGGGGTATGAGCTGAAATACACTTTGTTATCACGGTTTGATGCGGTCATACAGATCCCTGCTATCTCCTCACTATTAATCGCGTGTTTCTGTACATCGTACCAGGAGTTCTTTTCCGGATCATAGACTAAGATCAGCTTTCCGGCTGATGTGTAAAAGAGCCCAGACATATCGCTGCAAGAGTCGTATGGATATTCTCCGTTTGTCTCTATTGGATAATCTAACTGACATACTCCATACGTTTTTAGATTTACTGATAGGAGTAGACCTTTTGCAGCAATCACTAAATATGGCACAGCATTCCGTATGCATATTGATGCTGTTCGATTTTCTAAACTATTTACAGGCGTACCAAGTGAAACGGTGTTAACGACTGTCATACCATCACCTTACCTCAGTGTCTATTTTAATCCGGACAATGAGATTCCTTCTGTAAAGTACTTTTGGAAAAAGATAAATACTAAAAACGTGGGTATAAAGGACAGAGTAGCACCTGCCATCTGAAGTCCGAAGTTTCCTGTTTTATCAAGCAACGTGGCTAACCCGACTGTCAACGGATACATCTCTTCAGACGTCGTAAAGATCAACGGAGAGAAAAGATCGTTCCAGTTTCCAATAAAAGCGAAGGTTCCGATCGTTGCCATAGCGGGCTTTGATAGTGGCATGATAACTTTGAAAAAGATCTGTAGGTCGGTCGCTCCGTCCATCCATGCCGCTTCTTCTAATTCTTTTGGAATAGATTGTAGATATTGTCTGATTAGAAACACACCCATGATCGTCCATAGTTCAGGAACGATGAACACGAGATACGTATCGATCCAGCTTAAATAATTAAAGAGAATATAGTTTGGAATAATTAACAGCTGACGTGGCACCATCACCATCGCGAGAAGTGACCAAAAGATTAACTCTTTCCCTTTAAACTCCTTTTTTGCAAAGATATAACCGATCAGCGTACAAAAGAACACTTGCGTTATTACAGGAATGATCGTAATGATGACCGAGTTCATAAACCATCTTGGAAAGGATTCGTTAATTAAGATCTTTGCGTAATTTTCTATCGTTGGCGTTGTTGGCAGCCAAAATAATGGATCTGCTACAAAAAGGTCAAGATCGTTAAATGAGCCCGAAATCATGATTACGAAAGGGGCAAAAAAACAGATGGCTATTATAGATACAAGAATATAGATAATTGTTTTTTTCAAAACCTCACTCCTAGTAATAGCTGACTTCTTTACCAAAGTACTTTCTTTGTATCAAGGAGATCACGAGTATAATCATGAATAAAATGTATGCAAGAACGCTAGCGTAACCTAATCGAAGTGATGTAAATGCGACCGTGTACATGTAGTAAACAATGGTTGTGGTAGAGTAATCAGGACCACCACCTGTTAGTAGGTAGGCAGAGTCAAAGACTTGAAACGAACCGATCGTCGTAAAGATAGCGACATAAAAATGTGTTGGTTTTAACAACGGAAAGGTAATCAACCAAAATGACTTCCATCCTGTTGCACCATCGATCGAAGCCGATTCATAAAGATGACGAGGTATCGAATTCAATCCAGCTAGATAATAGATCATCGTACTTCCTGCCACTTTAAACACGCTTAGAAAAGCTAACGTTATTAGGGCCATCTTTTTACTTGAGAAGAAACTTACAGATTCAAATCCAAACCACGAGAGTACATAATTGACCACTCCATAATCGTTACCGTTAAACAGCCATGCCCAAATTCCTGCAATGACGACAAACGAGGTAACAACAGGCAAAAAGAAGATGCCTTTAAATATCTTATTGCCCCATAATCCCATATGAAGAAATGATGCTAATATGAGTCCGAGCGCCATTGTTGGCACGACATAATACAGAGTGAATAGTGTTGTGTTATATAGCGATTTCCACGCCATCTCATCGTGCAGAACCGCTTTCCAATTCGCCAGACCAATAAATTTTGGTTCCCCTATGATCGGCCAGTTCATAAAGCTTAAAAAAAGGCTTCCTATGAGTGGCAGACCTTGAAAGATTGCAAAATGGATAAAGACGGGAATTAAAACGATATATACAAGTTTGTTCTTCTTCCATGATTTCTTAAATTGAGCGGACATAGATGGCTTGTTCTGCAGGTGGTTTCGATTGGGTTTATTAAGATCAGTTGCTGGTTGTGCCAACGCTTTCCCTCCTAGAGGTTTAGCAAACGGGACAGATAAAACGTCTGTTTATCTGTCCCAAGCCAACCCATGTAATGACTCTTTATCCTTCTTGATCCATCGTCGTTTGAATCTTTTCTTCAAGCGCTTTAATAGACTCTTTTGGTGAAGATTCTCCTAAGAGTACTTTTTGGAAGCTAGATTGAACATCCGGACCAATTTTTCTTCCAACAGGGTGAAGCACTCCTGGATTTGCTACTTTTGCCTGTTCAACGAGCTTTGACATCATCTCGTCACCTTCGTAAATATTAGCTGCTGATTTTTTTGGTGGAATATATCCCGCCATCTTACAGAACGCGCTCATATTCTCCGTGTTTGTTAGGTATTCAACGAACTTAGCAGCTTCTTTTTGATGCTTGCTTGATGTTGGAACCACATAGCTTCCTGTTGTTCCATACGTTACTTGTTCCTTATTCTTTAAGATTGGTCCTACTCCCCACTCAAAGCCTAGATCCTTATCACGGTTAGCAGGTACAAAGTTATTCGGATACATTAATACGGCTAGTTTACCAGCCATAAAGTTTGCCATACCACCGTCTGTTTCAGTAGCTGTATCTTTAGACAAGTATCCTTTTTTAAATAAGTTGTTGATATATTCATAGGCTTCCACAGATTCTGGACTGTTTACCATAATATCGCCTTTTTTGTTAATAACGTCTCCACCCGCCTGCCAGATAAACGGATAGATGCTCATATTTGGTGTGCCTCCTCCTGAGAAATTGATCAGGAATTTACCTTGCTCTTTCACTTTAGGACCTAACGCTTCAAGCTCATCCCACGTCTCTGGCAGATTGTTAGGATCTCCACCAGCTGCTTTAATGAGATCTAGATTATAGTAATACGTCATAACACTGTTCAGCATTGGCAACCCATATGTTTTTCCATCATACGTTACAACATCTAGTGCTGCCTCGTTATAATCTTCTAATGTCTTTTTGTCTACATGATCGTTGATCGGAGCTATAATATTCATAGATACATATTGTGCAAGCTGATCTGGTATAGAGTAGAATGCATCTGGACCATTCTTAGAGGCAAGAGCTGTAAGTATTTTTTCTTCACGATTCGCCCACGGCAATACTTGCAGATCTACTTTTATGTTTGGATTTTCTTTTTCAAAGCCTGAAATGGCATTGTCCCAAAACTTCTTTTCTTCTCCACCAATGTCATCTCCTCCCATAAAGGGATGCGTCCAAATTTTAATCGTTACCTTTTCATCTGAGGATCCACCTGCTGACTCTTTATCGGAGCAACCAGCCAAAAATACAGATAGCAATAATAGCACTGAAAACAAACTAAGCATAACCTTTCGTTTCATCGCTTTTCCCCCTAAATTTTAATGGTTTTTGACTGAGCAAGATGGAGAAGTGATTATTAAATACATGTATATGACCTGTATACATAATAATAAATACTACTCCTTTAGTCAATATATTCTGAAAATTTATTCAGCTATTATTTAAAGCTGTAGATCACTTTGGGTCTTCCTTTAAAACTTGTTTTTTCCTGACCTGCGATAACTACTAAATTAGCATCCTGCCACTTTAAGAGAATGCGGTGAGCACTTCTTAACGTTATTTCAGAAACGCTCGCAAAATCATGTGCCGTGAAATGCTTTGCTTCCTTTCTAGAAAGAAACGCTTTTAGCCGATCCATATGAACAGCTGTCATCCCAACTTCTTTCGCTTCTTTAATTGCTTCTGAATTGGTGACGATGGTGTGATATGTCGCTGGTGCACCAAAGGCGATCGGCCCAAAAACCGACTGATCCTCTCTAACCACATAACATGCACTCTCCTTGAATGCTAATGCATGCTCCAACGCTATCTTCGAATATATTCCAGCTTGTTTGTTTGAAGCATGAAAGCCAATCCCCATGTGAATAGCAGCGTCCTCATTACCTGAGATTAAAGGTAAAAATTTATAACCTTGTGTCACTCGTTCAAATATTCCTCTTTTAGACGTGAGAATATAATCGCTCGAGGTAACCTCTATCAAATGACCTTCTACTAATGAAGAGAAAGCTTCTATTAACTTCGGGTTCCCTTTTGTTATCTTAATATAGCCGACAACTGCCTGATGTTCTTTTTTTCGACGTGATTCTGTCGAAAGTAGACTACGCTCAAGAGCAACAATCATATCTTGATCGGTTGGATAAATAAGATCTTTTTGTAAACATTCAATACTATGGTAGACGTTATTCCTTGCTGTAAGCACGAGTGGCTCTTCAGCTTCTTTAATATTTGAGTAGTGTTGCTTTAGTACCTCATTGTGATTTAAAGAGACAGAAACAATTTTCACAGCTCCTGAAAACCCTATTTCTTTAAAAAGTCTTTTTACGGACAGCTCACTTAATGAATCTATAGAAACTAAATCAACTGTACGTAAAATCCTTTTGTTCATATATAGAGTTCGATAAAGACTTGAAACGGATGGATGTAAGAAATGAAGCGGTATATGTTTAGGTAGAGAGTTTATTTCTAAAAATGAATCATAGTCGAAAAACAATCCTGCTTCTAACTCGTCTCTTGCAGCTACCCAGATTTTCTTAATATTGCCTGAATGACATTTAAAATAATAAGGATGAAAAGAGGGGAATTGCTTAAGCATGTATTTTATCTGCTCAAGCATGTATGAATCGCCAAACAGTCCAATTGGTATCTTTGTATTGTTATTCATAGCAAACTCTCCAATTTCATACATGATATTGGTAGAGTTCGTTCCTTTTCCAAGAAACCCTTTAATGATTTACATGCGACTTCCAAGATTTAATGTTTTGTGAAACAAATACATCATCGTTCAGGTGTGGATACATGTTATAGATACGATCAATCTCCTCTTTTTGGCCTGAGGATAAGTTTTCATCGGGATTCAAACACCAAATTCCGTTTAACAACCCTTGCCTTCTTAGCACTTCATGAATACCCGCTATACAGCCTTTAAATCCATTATTCGCATCAAAGAACGCTGCGTTGCAATCGGTTATTTCTATTCCTTTTGTAAGCAGTTCTGATGTACTGATCTTCCTTTCTTTAATCTGGTGAAGAAGCTCAACAGCTCGATGCGTCCATACTGCCCAGTGTCCTAAAAGTCCACCAACAATCTCTTTTTCACGAAATTCATTCCCTATTTTGAAGCGATATGATGTGAGAAGGTCACCTACGATATTGTCGTCATTACCGGTATAAAGAGCAATCTCATCATACCGAGATGACTCACAGACCGCACGAACAACATCTAATGTTTGATAACGATTGAACGGTGCTAGCTTAATCGCCATTACGTTTGGTATTTCGCAAAACGACTTCCAAAACTCATAACTTAATATCCTTCCACCTACTGACGGCTGCAAATAAAACCCGAACACTGGAATGATTGATGAAATTTCTTTTGTCCGTTCCAAAAGCTGTTCTTCTGTGTAGTTTTGTAACCCTCCCATACTGAGGAGTCCAAGGTGGTAGCCGTGTTTCAAGGCGATATGAGCTTCTTTTATCGCCTGACTTGTTTCACCGCATATTCCTGCAATTTTTATAAAACTGTCAAGTTGCTGGTTGTTATCGATTTCTTCAGCAGCTAATGACAGTACTTTTTCGTATAAATTATATTGAGGCATACGGATTTCAAATTGTGTAGTGTGCACTCCTACCGCTACACCACCAGCACCACTCGCTAAGTAATATCGGGTGAGGAGACGCTGATTTTCTTCATCTAGTGAACGGTTCTCCTTTAGAGCTAGTGGATGAGCAGGAATGACAACACCTTGATTTAAGCGTTCTTTTATCATTAAAGGTAATGAGATGGTCATTTAAAACGCTCCCTCTCTTTCTTGAAATTTAGATGGTTTGTTATGTGTCACTCCTCCTTGCTTAACCCAGTCTGCCGTCCATTCAATCATTTCGGCTAGCGTTACCGATGGATAACCATACATTTTAAATGCTTGAGCGGCATTGCTAAGTAAGGATCGATCTGATTCTTCATTCATAAAAACGGGAACCTTGTTAAAGTACTTTCCAAACTCTTCAGCAGCATAGCGGACAGAAAGGGTTTCTGGTCCTGTTACGTTTAGTATTTTGGCAGGTGACGTACAATAGTTTAGCGAGCGAATTGCCCAGTCATTGGCATCTCCTTGCCAAATGACGTTGGCATTCCCCATACTTAAATTTATTGGTTTTTGTTGATTTACTGATTCAGCTATATCCATCAATACACCATATCTAAGGTCAATCGCGTAATTTAATCTAAAAATGAGGGTTGGTGTGTGATTGGTTTTGGAGAAGTGTTCAAAGATTCGTTCTCTTCCCAAACAAGACTGCGCATACTCTCCGATAGGATTCGTTAAGGATGTTTCTGTAGACCCCCCTCTATTGACTGATGTAAGTGGGTAAACGTTACCTGTTGAGAAGGCAACAATATTTGAGTCGCTGAACATTTCAGCTACTTTCCCAGGAAGGTATGCATTCATCGCCCAAGTGAAACTTTCATTATTAGAAGTGCCAAACTTATTGCCTGCCATATAAATCACATTCTGTAGTTTAGGAAGTTTGTTAAGGTCCGATTCGTTTAACAAGTCAGCGGCAATGGTTTCTATTCCATCGTTTTCTAGCTCATTTTGCAGATTTCCGTTTGAAAAACGAGAAACGCCTATTACCTTCTTAGAGATACCCGCTTGATTTATGGCACGCTTAGCAAGCTTTGCCAAGCTCGGTCCCATCTTCCCCCCGACACCAAGTATCAAAATATCTCCATCCATCTTTGTGATCTCTTCTACTAGCTGTTGGGACGGACTCGAAAGTCGGTCTTCAAGCTCCTGAATGTTTTTCATATAAACCCTCCTGTTTTCATGAGTTGTGTTTAGGTTACTCCGGCTCGCAGTGTCTAAAATAGGACCAAAATTGGGGTCTGACCCCACACAAATACAAATCCCTTACTTTTGTCCACCTGAGTAGCACAATATAAAAATCCCCCAAATACGCGTTTAAAAACAGCGGATTTGGGGGATTTGGTTCTAAAGGACTAATGTTTTTAAGGAATAATGCTCATAGCTTCCTTTGTATTCATTGCTTTTTTATATTCAGCTTTAAGGTCATCTACTACTTCCTGAATCGTAGCTATTTTCTTTACACTTCCAACACCTTGTCCTGCTGACCAGATATCTTTCCATGCTTTCGCTTTGGATTCAGAGAACGAGAGATCAACGGCATCTTTTTTCATCAAGTTTTCTACATCAAATCCCGCTTTTTGTAGGGATGGAAGCAGGTAGTTTCCTTTTATTCCACTAATCGCGTCTGTATAAACAAGATCCTCAAGAGTCGATTCAATCAACATCTGCCGGTAATCTTCGCTCGCCGAAGATTCTTGAGTCGCAATAAAGCGCGTTCCCATGTATACGAGATCTGCTCCAAGGATCTTGGCAGCCAGTATTTCTTCACCTGTTGAAATCGCCCCAGCTAGAATCGTCATTCCATCCCAGAATTCTTTTACTGCTTTTAAGAAAGCAAATGGATTTAACGTACCACCATGGCCACCTGCCCCACTGCATACGAGTATTAATCCATCGATGCCTGTCTTAGCAGCCTTACGAGCGTGATCAAGCGAGATAACGTCAGAGAATACGAGACCACCGTACCCGTGAACGATTTTAGCCACATCGCTTGGATTACCTAGAGATGTAATCACCACTGGCGGCTCATATTTTTTTATTAGCTCTACATCTTCTTCAAAACGTTTATTCGTACGGTGAACAATTAAGTTAACACCCCATGGAGCTATCTTTGAAGAAGGATCTTCTTCCCTAGCTTTACTTAGCTCTTCAGAGATATGTTTCATCCAATTCTCTAATAGATCGGAGGTGCGTGCATTCAGTAATGGGAACGTTCCAATAATTCCGTTCTTGCAGCTTTCCAAGACCATATCAGGACTTGATACTAAAAACATGGGTGCATTTATGACGGGTAGACTGAGTTGATTCGACAAACTTAATGGCAAATTGCTGTTCAAGTACGATCATCCTCTCAACTAATTAAGTGTACTAATTAAAAAATCACCACCTTAACATGTTCGCTAAGCCTTGAAACAATCCTTTTTTCTCATTTTGATGAGCATTAGGTAAAAATAAATATTACATTTATGTTACTGTCATTTTCTGACAACATTTTTTGAACAGCTTGTATATAATCAATTTGAGTTAGGTCATTTGTCTCATCCTTCAGACAAGGGCAAACATTTTCGAAAGATATGGGCGCAAAGCCACGGGTCTAAGGCAACTGCTAGGATCGCCGGGCTACCTGAACATCACGCTTATCTGGAGGGAAATCTAATGGAGAAAAAGACAACGTTAGATCGCGAGTGGATTCTTTTAATGAAGGAAGCTAAGGAAAACGGCATTACAAAGGAAGAAATTATGGATTTTTTAAAAAATCCCCAATTCATGACAATTGATGGATCTTTTTCACCAGAAAAGCTTGTCATCAAGTAAGAACTAGTACTTATTTACTTCCCTAAATATTGAAGATATAATTAAATTATTATGACTTCTAAAATGGGGAATGCAAATGGTAATTGGGGAAAATTTAAAAAAGTACCGCACAGAAAAAGGCTTCTCCATGACTTCCTTAGCTGAAAAGGCTGGAGTAGCTAAATCTTACATAAGCGCATTAGAGCGAAATATTCAGCAAAACCCTTCCATTCAACTTCTCGAAAAGATCGCGGAGGTCCTTGATATTTCTGTCGATCATCTGATCAAAGAGGAAGTAAATAACGAAGAACTTGACCAAGAATGGGCCAATCTTGTAAAAGAAGCCATGGGTTCTGGTGTAAGCAAAGAGCAGTTTAAAGAGTTTCTCGAATTTAACAAATGGAAAAACAAACAAAACTAACCACCTGATGAAATCAGGTGGTTTTTACGTTGTTGTTTTTATGGGTTGTCTTCGTCGGATGTACATAATGGAGTTTTTGTATTTGTGTGGGGTCAGACCCCACACGAATGTTTAGTGAGTATTAAATTAGGGTACGGGAAAAGGGTGTCTACTATTTTTGCTATGGAGGATTATAAATGAAGCAGTCGCCAAACGAACTAATGGATTCTCAAAAAAGTGTAGATGTGAATGGTTCTTCTTTTCATTGGGACACAGCAAAAGGTATTTTTCAATTTGAAGGCGAAGATGTGATGTTGTTTTGGATTGATTCAGCATTTAAGGTGTTTCTTGAATCCATTGAAGAGATTACAGGAGAAGGAACAGCAGACCTCGTTTTTGAAACAGCTGGGTATCGGACAGGGTTAATCGTTAGTGATTTTTACATAAGAACGATCAAAGATATTGAGATATCCGCTGAATCATTGCCTAACATTTATGCATCAGCTGGTTGGGGTAAAACATACATAGAGCTTGATGTAGAGAAAAAAGAAGCAATCATTACGATTACAAACAGCTGGGAAACAAAAATCAAAAAAGCGCAGAACAGCGAACGCATGGGACGCTTCTTACCTGGTCATTGGGCTGGTGTTTTCACCGGACTCTTTCAAACCAACATGTGGTTCGAGGTGCTTGAGAACGAGTCTGAACCTAACACGTTAGTATTAAAAATCACAGAATCACAAATAACTCCAAAAGATAATATACGCGATCTCGTTCAACGGGAAGAACAGCATGAGATTATGAAGCTAGAAGCGATGGTGGAAGATCGAACAAGAGAGTTAACCGATCTAATCAGAGAGATTTCCTCTCCCATTATTCCGGTTACCGATCATATCGTGGTTATCCCTTTGATCGGTAAATACAATGAGCTCCGTTCAAACGATATGCTCGAGCATACACTTACTTCACTTCCTCAACACCGTGCTAAATTTGTTATCTTGGATCTAACCGGTATTAAGTCTATCGACACTGAAATGGTAGGTATGCTGAACAAGCTTGTTTCTTCAGCACGATTGTTCGGGATGGAAACGTTGTTGGTCGGAATCTCACCTGAATTAAGTATGGAAATAACAAAACACCAATATTCTCTCGGAGAAAGTACATATTTCAGAAACCTAAAGCACGCCATCCACTTTGCTTTTGCAAAAGAAGGAATGCTCATACAAGAACCTACGAAGTAAAAAAATCCACGCTGCGGTTGCAGCGTGGATTTTTTGTTTTGTCTCAGAGGTATCTTGTTGTTCTCCCATGTATTTCTGAGAAGAACAAATTGAAGGGATTTGTATTTGTATGGGGTCAGACCCCATTTTCTTAAAATCTCAACGTTCGTCTAAGCAACTTGTCTGCCTCAACATATGATATACAGAAACCGAAGCCAATTGGAAGTCGGTATCAATTTGTGAGGTGAAACAATTAATGTGTAACAAGTGTGGAAACTACGACCACTGCAAACATGAAAAGCACGAGAAGCATGAAAAAGTTGAGAAGTGTTACAAGAAAGTAGAATGGGTTTGTGAAGAATCTTCTTCTTCATCCTCTTCATCTTCTTCGTCCTCTTCTTCATCATCTTCATCTTCTAGCTACGAAGTGTTGAAGTGCAAGAAGTACAAAAAAGCTAAGAAAAAGCAACATCATCGCTGTTGCGATCCTTGGGCAAGAATCTTGTTCTAGGATACGAAAAAAGGAGTCCAACTAGGACTCCTTTTTCTTTATTATAGACGCTTTGTCCCTAAGTAACGCGGTTTCCAATAGGTGTTGTTCATGTCTGAAATGGTCACTCCTGTTGAAGACCCGGCGTGGATGAACTTCCCGTTTCCAATATAGATACCCATGTGTGAGGCACCAGAATCAGTCGTTGAAAAGAACACAAGGTCCCCTACACCTTGACCAGATACTCGATATCCTGTTTGGTTCCACATTTCTTTCACGGTGCGTGGCAGTACGATATTGTGAGAGTTTTTAAAAACATAGTTGATGTACCCTGAACAGTCAAACCCAGCGGTAGTTGTTCCACCCCACTTGTACGGCGTTCCTTGAAAACGTTTGGCATAGTCTACTAGATACGTGTTATTAACATTATAGACTCCTAGTTTGTTAAAAGTACTGCGGCCAGCAATTCCGTCTGCCGTTAAACCTTTTGCACGCTGAAAGCTCATTACCGCACTCTTTGTATATGATCCAAAGTATGTCGTTGTTGAACCGCTATATGTAAAATAACCTTTATCTCGCAATATTGTTTGAAGTGTTTTCACATCTGAGTGTGTCATTGTTGGACGTAGTGTTTGATCTCCAATATTTGCAAACGCCTGTAGTGGCGATAATAATAAACTTGCACCTAAAACTGATGTAACTATCCATTTTTTCATTATTTATCCCAAACTCCTTTGATTTTCCAAGTAATCTATTATTATCCTACAATAAATAATAGGACTTGTGTTTTACGCTTCCGTTACGGAAAATAGGAATTTGGTCTTCTTGTAAAATCGTGTCGATTTTAGTATTGTGATAAAATAATTATCTGAAATAAACAATTTTGACATTTAATAGCCAAAATCCCCAACCCCTTCTCGCTGTAAAATCATATTTCTCAACAAGTGTTCATTCACAATTCATCCTCCTTGTGAATGTTTTCACATAAATTCTACCACTTTGATTCTAACAATGGAATATTCAGAATAAAAAAAGAAGCCTGCCCTCTTAGCAGACCTCACCCAACAATCTCTCCAAGCGTTTCCGCAAAGTTTTCAGATTGTGCAACCGAACCGAACTGTCTCACTTTTTGCTTTGACCCGTAAAATAATAGCTCTCCTTCTTTTAGAATTAAAAATGATGTACATAGTGTTTCTAACTCTTGCGCGTCATGACTAGAATACAGGATCGTCTTTCCTTCTCTCCCCAGCTGCCGCAAATCGTTCACGATCTCTTGCTTTGCAGATATATCAATACCTACTGTCGGTTCATCCAAAATCAGAAGATCCGGGTCATGAAGCATCGCGATCAAGATGTTCAGCTTTCTCTGGTTACCACCCGACAGATGCTTTACTTTTTTATCAAGGTGCTCAGCAAGTCGCCATTCCTCGCAGCGCTGCATCCATCTTTCTTCTGATGACCCTTTCGCTAACTTGGCAAAAAATCGTAAGTTTTCGCGCGTTGTCAGTTCATGATACACAGCAATTTCTTGCGGTACATAACCGATTTTCTGTCGAATCTTCTTTTGTTCTTTCCTCACATCAAGCCCATCGATCTGAACCGACCCGCCAGATCCTTTCATAAGTGTCGCAAGGATCTTCAGTAGCGTTGATTTACCTGCACCGTTCGGGCCAACAACGCCGACGGTTTCTCCTTTTTCAATAAAGAAGTTCATTTCTTTAAGTACTTCTTTTCTACCAAACTTCTTTTTCAAATTTTCTGCTGCAATCAAGCGCTGTCACCTGCCTTTATGGTTGTAAGTACGAATAAAATGATGCTTAGACCAACAAATATAAAAGGGATCATAAGTGTTTCTTGGTTAAACGATGATACGATCCAATATTGCGGCGTCCATTCTGCAGCGCGTTGTAAAATGCTTGAAAGCTCATCGCTCGGAAAAAAAGTTCCGCTCAAAAGCGATGTGCATAAAACGACGAAGAGTGTGATCGCTTGCCATGTGCGGTTGCTGTGTACGAAATAAGCAAACAGAAGCGATAGTGCGTTTAGAAATAAGACGTAGCCGATCAAACCAAAAATCGTTGCCACGTTCAACGTTAACTCATTTCTCCACCAGCCATAACTGAATAACAAAACAAGCAATGTTAGCTGCAAAAGTAACACGCCTAGTGCATTTCCGAACCAGTAAGCTGAGAATCGACCTGCTGCATAGGGTACTCTCGACCGCATACCCGAATCACGGTCTTTAATCGGCCAGCTGTTATATAAAAAACTAACTAACATGAGAAGTACGAGCATCCCTGGAACATAGATCGAAGCGACACCACCCGAATCTTCTACTGACGATTCTCTCGTTACCCCAACTTTATAGTCAATGGTCATAAGAGGTTTCGGCTCCCAATGTTTGTCGCTATAGGCCCAAGCATCTTTCCAGACCGTTGCTTGCTCCTTGGCATCGAGTTTCTCACTTTTTCCGTAAGTTTTTAACACCGTGTTCGCTCCGTACGAATTACTCGATAACCGCTTCACTTCACTTGCAAAAATCTCACGGACTAATCCATGAGAAATCGAACCAGAAGTAAGCCACATCGTAACAAGCCCATCTTCATCATTTTTCTGTATGCTTTCCATAAACCCTGCAGGTAAAAAGAAACCGATGGCGGCTTTTTGCGTCTCGACCTGATTTCGCGCCTCATCCTCGTTACGAACACTTACAGCGACCGCTGGATTTTTACTCACTCTATCTATAACCGTTTTTGAGTATTCGGTTTCATCTTCGTCTACAATCACAACAGGAATCTTGGTCGCTTCACTTGTTTTTTCCACGGACATGTCTAAAAAAATCAGCACGAGAACCGGAACGATGAGTCCCAGCCAGCTCCACGGACTTTGAAGTAATAATTTTATACGTGTAATGGCAATTGTCCAGACCATGGCAACCTCTTCTTTATCGTGATAAGTAGCAAGCTTACTACCCAAATGGTAATTGAAAAACTAAGCAAGACGAAAACAGACATCCAAGTTTCGTTTCCCACAAATAGCGTATTTACCAGTCCGCTGTGTGCGTGATGCAAGATGTTAAACATACTTACACTACGCCACATTTCCGGAAGATAAGAAAGCGGCAGAAGACTTCCGCTTGTAGCAACGAGCCCAACAGCAAGGATGATTCCCGCTCCCCACTTTGCTCCGTTACGTGCAAAAAGTTCCTGACAAAGCGCGAAAAGAGATGCGATGCCTAAGCAGTATGCTAAAAGTATGAATGTAGCTGTGATGCTCCACGTTTTAGTTAAAGCATAAAATAGTGCTGTCAAAACAGCGCTTTGGATGACGAGCAGTAGGAAAACAGAAATAACATTGCTAAAAAAGAATACGCCAGACCTTACTCCTTGTAGAGTTAGTCGTTCGCGCAGTGCTGTTTGTTCACTTCTTGCGGTTAAACTCATGCCGAACAAGCCACCGACAAGTAGCAGAATCAGCACACCTGATAAACTGTAATACTCGAGTGTTGTGATTCCGCCGAATGCACTTAGTGTTTCGGTTTCGTAAATCTTATTTCGGTTTAATGCTTGCAGGGTAAAGTCCGTGATGACCGTGTCGCGGTAAGCTCGGAATTCTTCTGAACTTAAGTCCATCTTTCGCAAATAATGAAATGCTGCGTTCGCTCCGCTTTGAGCAGATGAGATCAAGTTGGCGTTCGATACCATCACTTGCTGAAGGAGTTTGGCTTGAAAAGGCCGTTCAGGGTTACCGATGACAGTTACAGGAATATTTTTGCCGCCCCGAATTCCTTTTGTAAAACCATCCGGTACGATTACCATACCCGCGATCTCGTTGCTAGCCAGCTTTTCACTTGCGGTTTCTGCATCTGTTTTTTCAAAGGTTAATACGTTTTTTAGTTCTTCTGAGTTTTCATACTGCTTCATGAGCAATTTGGTTTCAAACGTGTTATCTTCATCTACGATCGCTACGGCAAAAGGCTCTACCCACTGCTTTTCTTCAAGAAGTGGTTTTAGCCCAAGATACGTGATTCCAAGTAACAGTATCGGGAACAGCATCATGGCAATCAGGGGAAAAGGCTGCTTTAGCCAGCATTTTACCGTTAGATGGGCAATGAGTAGCGTTTGCCTCATAGTGTCGTTCCTTTCGTTTAAAGATTTCGAGAAGGTTCGGGGCTGAGAACAGCTCAAAACCTATACCCATAGGGGCATTGGACTGGTTGAATCCATAAGTTTTGGCTATTTATCCACGAGTTTAGCCTGTTTATCCAGAAGTTTTAGCACTCAATCCTAAAGTTTTGTCCCTTTATCCACGAGTCTACAATCCTCGACAAAACGGACATACCCCACATGCTATAGATACCCTAATGGTTAGAAAAAAGGACAAAGATCAACTTTGTCTTAAGTTATCTCTGTCCTTCTTATTATCATTCTATTGGAACATTTGAGCGTTTTCACCGATAAATTGCTCGATGTTGCGTTGAATTTCTGACATCATCGTCATCATTTCAGCGTCACTCATCTCAGCAACGTTTACTGCTTTTCCTTCTGAAAGCTCAGGGAATTTCAGTTTATCGCCGAACGTCGTTTTTGTTTTGATATTTAATCCAACGTTGATATCGCCCATTGTAGCGTCGTTACCAGTTAGAGTTACTTTGTAATCGTGTTTTGCAAAGTCTTTATCAAGGTTTTGGTCACCCGTGTGCTCAATTTCAAGCGTCATGTCTGGAAGCTCCATTGGCGCATCGCCTGCAGGAACTAGATTAGCCGTCCATTTTGACTTCTTATCTGTGCCTTCACCATTAATTTGGAACCCAATACCTTCTGTTGTACCGTTTTCAGTCATCTCAAACTTTGCTTTAATGTCACGCTTCTTGCCGCCTTTTCCTTTTGGTTCGCTTTCCATCTTCACATCAACAAGCAATGTTTCGCCTTCAGGACCTGCGTTAAGAACCCAAGAAGAGTTCGTTACGTCACCCTTCGTCCAGCTCTCAGACTTGTAGTTCATCGGAACCGCTTCTTCACCGTTCGCACCAATCTTCATCGTTACGTTACGGCTTACTACTTTATCATCGCCATCGATGATTAAAACTTGCTTCATTCCACCTGGAATCTGTAAGTCATCTTTGATCGCTTTTTTCGCATCAGCAAGAAGTTTCTTAATCTCTTTCTTCGCATCTGCCTTGCTCATGCTGGTAGTTGGTGCTACCATGCCTGTTTGAAGTCCACCTTGCAATGCTGACTGTTCAGCGATTGCGTCTAGGATCTCATCGTCTTTTTCGATCTTTTCAACAAAGTTTACAAGCATTGCTTTTGTTTCTTTTTCAGAAAGAGAAACCGTTAGCTCGCGAAGCTTCTCACCTTTAAAATCAACATCGTCTTTTAGTTTTACGTTTTCATCTTTCACACTGTCTGCGTAAACTTTTGCAAACTCTTCAAACGCTTCATCACGAGCGTCTTCACTTAGGTCGCCATCTACTGCTTTAAAGAAGTTTTCAAGCTTTTCCATACCTTGGTACGCTGGATCGAACTTACGCATCACGTCACCGAACTGGCTGTTTTCGAAGTAAACGTTCTTATCGTAAGCTGCAGGTACGTTTACAGCCGTTTGTTTGTTGTTTTGATAAAACTCAGCATCCATTAAGTCTGCATCGTTCATTCTCAAAGCCATTTTAACAGATCCTTCTTCTTTCTTAGGATCTTGCTGTGTTGTTACCTTAAATTCGCTGTTTTCTAATACGGAACCGATCAAAGCAGCTTCCATTCCACCTGCTCCAAACATCGCTGGGTCAACATCTACCCCAACGCTCGCTTCAGACTTATACGCTTCTTCCATCTGCTTTTCAGAAAGTGCTAGCGCATCTCCAAAGCTGTCTTCAAACGATTCGTTCAGTGCTTTAAATGTGTTCATCTCGGATTTTAAATACAATTCACGCGGAGATAGATCAACGAACATCGCATAAGCAGTTGCCCCGATTGCAAGCACTGCGATAATAGCAAGCCCAATGATCAACGGTCGTTTCTTGTTTCCAGTACTCTGATTAACTTGTGTTTCCATCGTTTGGTTGTCCCCCTCTTAATAAATATATAAGCTTTCATCTACCAACTTATTACACTGTTATTCTAAAAAAATAGCAGCTTCTTTCTCTATTGGCCATTATGGGTAAAAAAGGAATTTTTTCGCCCACAGTTTTCTACTATACCCTAATTCTAGAATTATATCCATCAAATCACATAGTAAGAAAGTTTGATTTTATTGGGTATTTAAAACTGTACGAAGCTTTTTTATTGCCGCTTTTCTCCATGATTTTACTGCATAAAGAGTGACGTCAAACGTTTTTGCAATATCTGCTTCCGAGTTCATATGAAAGACGCGATGAACGACCCACCGTTGCTGATTTTCTGTTAGATGCATCAAGTAGAGGTTCAATGCTTCGTCTTCTAAAAATGGAATATGATCTTGATGGGAAAGATGTTGAAAGGTTAACGATTCATGCGGATCATGCGTGACCTCCGCCTCCTGCCACTTCAGCTCTTTTCGCAACTCTTGTAAAATACGTCCGCGAACATGGATGAAGGCAAATGACGAGAACTGCCCTTTTTCCGGGTTGTATGTTTCGTAAGCTTTCCAGAGTCCGAGTAAACCAGCTTGATAGTATTGATCGAAATGGTTCGTGAGGTGATAACGTTTGATCTGGGATTTGATGAGTGGTTCAAACATTGCAGCAACTTCTTCAAACGGTGTGTTTTTCATGGAAATCGTTCCTTTTTGGAATGTGCGCACATTCGGGGAATTCCGCGGTAACTTCACTATAGATTGGGGGAGTTTTGTAAAACAAAGTGCAACTCTTGAAAAGTTGTATGGTGAATGATGCAGAACGACAAAAGTTGCCTGTTAACTTTTGAATAGTTATCCACAATGTGTGTGCAGAATCACGGAAATGGATAGGTTTTTTGTTTAAAATGCTGGATTTTGAAGAATTTGGGTGTTGGTTTTGAGTAAATTGTGAGGAATTGTGGATAAGTGTTGTGGGTAGAATTTTGTTTAGGCTTCGTCGTTTTGAAGGTGGTTGATTTCCGTTTCAGGTTGCTCGCTTTCCGCGGGGCAGGCGGTGAGCCCCTTGCACTCCAACCAACTTATCAATGTTGTTAAAAAACTTGAGGGCAACATCTTTAGTTAGAAAACACACCCTCTTTCCTTTTGATGATTTTGATCCACGCAAAGTCGGTTTTGGACAATACTCTAGCCTCTTCAAAAAGTTTTTAGCCGCATGGCTCCTTTTGACTTCATTCTGGAACTTATGATGTGAAAGGAGGTGAGGCACATGGCGACAGCAGCTTTGATTGATTCAGCGATGCGTTTGGAGCTTGATGGTGGTTTGGATGCAGACAACAAGCCGGTGGTGAAGTATAAGAACTTTGCTCATGTTAAGACTTCTTCGACACCTGACCAGCTTTATGCGGTAGCGAACGCATTATCAGGACTTCAAGTGTATCCGCTTGTGATGATTACGCGAAACGATTCCTTCGCGATCCACTCTTAATCGAGTAGGAACGAGGAAAATATAGAAGAAAGGAGGGATTTCAATGGCCAAAGTGCTTGAATTGCAGTTTCTTAACCAAGAGAACAAAACGGTAACCATCCGCCTGGATGCTCCGATCGAACCGGTTGATCCTGCAGCTGTTAATGCAGCGATGGACACGGTAATCGCACAAAACATCTTCACTTCTTCGGGCGGAAACTATACGAGCAAAAAAGGTGCGCGTATTGTTGATCGTGAAGTGAGCGAGATCGATCTGTAAATAGTAGAAACATTTTAGAAATCATTATAAAAAAGCGACCGAAAAATCCGTCTTCTGATGTAGTTATTCAGAGGACGGATTTTTCTTTCTGTGGATATTGTGGACAATGTGGATAAATAAGTGGATAGCTTTACTTTATAGGGAGCTTTATCTCTTATAGTTGTGGATAACCTTTATTCAGTCTAAAAAGTGACGTTATTTAGTGAATATTGGAAGCGCTATATAAAAGCGCTTTTATGGAAATGCTCATAGGGTTTCGCTATAATACTTAACAAATAGAAGTTTTTAAAAATAAAAGGAAAATTAGTCACAATTATGGTAAAATAGTACAAACATTAATCACGTTGGAGGAAAAGGCATGGAATTTAAAATCGGTGATATTATTGAAACGTTCGACGGCTTAAAAGGAGAAATTACTTCATTGTTGACCAACACCGCTGTTGTGGACTTTTCCGTAACAGAAAACTATTCGGAGCATTTTGAAGACGCAAAGCAAGTTGTTCGTTTGAATGATATTAGACAGATCATAAATAGCTAGAACTTATTATATAGAAACTAAAATTTAAACTGACAAATAAAAACAGCTCTCTGCATCAACACAGAGAGCTGTTTTTTCGTATTTTATAAATTTTTTCGATTGTTTTGTGAAGTCACACCTACCGAGACGACGTTTGAATCGTTTTCTCTTGTGTATGTCGTTTCTTGAGACGTGTTGGATGAATAATCATGTAGATTATCTTTTCCGATTGGATTCTCAACAATTTCGGATCCTGCTTCTTTTAATTTTGTACCGATATTGCCGAGCTCGCCTTTTGTTTCTTTTGCTGTTGACAGCACATCATTTGAGATTTCTTTTAGTGTATTAATGTTTCCAAACACGTCTTTATTAAGACGCTCGTACAGTGCTTGTGCGTCATTGATCGCATCTTTTAAGGTGGTGCTGGCCGTTTTGAACTGGCTGATCATCTGATCTTTCACTTCACCTGGATTTTGTTTGACCTCTGTAATCATTTTGCTAGAACTATCCTTTAAACCTACCGCTGTGTTCTTCACTTTTGACCGAGTATTATAATCAATCAAGGCAAGTGCGCCACCAACGATACCGCCAATGACGATCCCTGTTAGGAGCTTGCTTTTTTGCGGATCTGCCACTCGCTCTCTTTGCGCTGTACCGTAAGCATCTTGGGGATACATGCCGTTTTCATATCCGTTTGTAGTGTTTACACTTTGTACCATTTTAAGTCCTCCTTCATTAATTTTTTTCGTAGTAAGGGGATTCCCTTTTCTCTAAAAGCTAAACGTTTGGGTAGGCTTTTTCTTGAATCTTCAACTTTTACATAAAAGTTTCTCTTAGTTCTCATACTAATGAAAATCTACTGTGATTGGAGGGTTTCATTATGGGAAAAGACAGACAGGAGAAGAAGTTACGTGAGTCTAAACGCGTTGAGTCTGACCGTGACCAAGACTTAAAATATTCTGGTGCTACAAAGATGGAAGGTCCTGACGAAGCACGCGCACGCAACCATCAAGATCAGTAATGGAAATGCTTAAGCAGCTCATTTAAAATGTGGGCTGCTCGTTTATTTAATTATGAAGCGTTTATCAGTATCCTTTTGCCCGACCCGTTGTTATGTCCTCTAGGATACAACAGACAAACAAAAAAGAGGACGGCACTCAAAAATGCAACTCATCCTCTTCTTTACTTCCATTTAATTGATCTTACGATGAAAAATGCGATCGATCCGGTAATTCCTACGATAAAAATAGGAAGTACCCACACGCTTAAACCTTCGCTGACTCCTTTTGCCACTTCCGAACATGCCCAAGTCATGTAAACGAAGAAGATTAAGATTTCGTTTTTCATTACGTTTATCATCATGCGCGCATTTTTATATTGTCTCTCGACGTTTTCTTCCGTTAGATTTAAGTAGTTGTAGATGTGCGGGTATTTTTCTAGCACGGTAAGCAGCAACCACGTCACCGCTCCCATCACGATTAAAATCCAAAGGTTGCTCTTACTTCCCCAGCCATCAGGATCTCCGGCTGCATTAAAGTGGGTAGGTACGGTGTCTGGGATAGCGGCCCATTCGGAAATCAAGCTCACGGTTCCCATTACAAGTAAGGTGATTGACGCGATATCTAAAAAGTTTTCGAACCATGTTCTTGGTATTTTAAGTTTTGGTCGAACTTCATACATATTTTCTTCAACCTCCTCCCTCTATCCTATACGTTTTTTTTTCAATAATAAGTTTCGTCATGAATTCAATTGTAATCCACGTAAAAAATATCTATAGTAAAATTATCAGATATTTTAAGGAGAATCTTATGAAACTTGGTGCGTTTTCTGTAAGTTTAAGTGTGAAAGACATCCACCGTTCGAAAGCATTTTATGAAAACTTAGGATTTGAAACGTTAGGTGGCAACATCGAGCATAACTGGTTGATCATGAAGAATGAGGATACTGTTATCGGTCTGTTTCAGGGTATGTTTGAGAAAAACATCCTGACCTTCAACCCTGGTTGGAACCAAAATGCAGAAAACCTTGAAGATTTCACTGACATTCGAGAACTCCAAAAGCAGTTGAAAGAAAAAGGAATTTCGTTATCGACTGAAGCGGATGAGGCAAGTGAGGGTCCTGCTAGTTTGACACTTGAAGATCCAGATGGAAACCTGATTTTGATCGATCAGCATAGATAATACATACAACAACGTCCAGATCATATGTCGATCTGGACGTTTTATTTTTATTCGTTTACTATTCCCATCGCGATTATAAACCAGTTAGCTCCGTTTTTGCTTCCGATTTGGAAGAATAGCGCAATGATCTCTTCTTTTGAAAAATGTTTCGTGAGCCGGTTGTATAATTCATCTGGCAGTTGCCCGTGATACGCCATGATGTGATCAGCGAGTTCGAGAGCTAGCTTCCCGCGTTCTGATAGTTCTGTGTTTCCTTCGTTCATCGCGGTTTTTCGAGAGGACTCATCCAGAGTCCCATAGTCCATGCTTTGTCAGTAGTCGCAGCCGTTGTTTGAGGCCGCTCGCAAGCGGAGCAATTCCATGAGTTCTGGCTCAAGGATGTTGTTCAGTGCTTTGTCCATCTGCTGAAAAGCATCTAGAATGCCTGGTGCGTTCGCAAGTGTTTTCTTAAAGGGCGTTCCTTCAACATCTACTTCAGGTAAACGTGCCATTTTTTACTCCTCCTCAAAGTTCATTATTCATTTTTTAGCTTACATGACTTCTCCAAAAGTTTACATTATTCTGTTTCAGATCACGTCTTTATGTTTCCTTTACAGATTTGTTAAGTAATGTTTACTATCTTAATCATATCTCAAGATAATAAAATAGTTTTACATGTTACGCTTTAACCATAGATAGAAAGTCTCACCTTCGACAGCATTATAGTAAGTTATCATTATTTCTAGATAACAATAAAGGGTTTTGTTGAATGCTGTTGAATTCCTTACCAACTAAGCCTAAGTCCGCTTGGTAAATACATCTGAGGAGTGATTTTTATGTTAAAGCGTTTCGTGACAGTTGCCGCATCTGTACCACTAGTCGTCTCTTTGGCTCTTCCAGCTTCAGCTGCTGAGCCAGCGAAGGAAGCTTCTTTTACACCTTCAGTTAAACAGGAAGCTGCATCACAGGAAATTATCGTACATTTTAAAGATTCTGTTTCAGCTGCAAGCTCTGTTGAAAATAAGGTTTCAAAGTTTGGCGGTAAAGTTGTGGATGTGACGAAAGACTTTACCGTTGTAAAAGTCGATGGCAATGTGGCAGACGCAGTAAAACAATATGAGAGTTTAGAATCCGTGGAATACGCTGAGCCAAACGCTACGTTCCATGCTAGTTATGTTCCGAACGACCCTGCATATAAGCAACAATACGCTCCTCAAAAAGTTGGTGCCGAGCAAGCTTGGGACACAACGCAAAGTTCATCATCTGTAAAAATCGCCGTAATTGACACAGGCGTTGACTACAATCACCCGGATCTAGCCGGAAAAGTAATTAAAGGTGCTGACTTCGTTGATGATGACAACGACCCGATCGATGAGAACGAACATGGTACTCACGTTGCAGGAATTGCAGCTGCGAACACGAATAACGGTGTTGGTATCGCAGGGCTAGCTCCTAAAGCATCAATCCTAGCTGTTCGCGTATTAGACGCAGAAGGCAGTGGTTCACTGGATGATGTTGCACAAGGCATCCGTTACGCAGCTGACCAAGGTGCACAAGTTATCAACTTAAGTCTTGGCGGATCTGTTGGTACGCAAACTCTTGAAGATGCGGTGAACTATGCATCTAGTAAAGGATCGCTTGTAATTGCTGCTGCTGGTAACTCTGGCGTTTTACTTCCGAGTTATCCGGCATATTATTCAAACGCAATTGCGGTTGCCGCTACTGATCAAAACGATAAAAAAGCGTCTTTCTCTAACTTTGGTACGTGGGTAGATATCGCGGCACCTGGTGTTGACATCTATTCAACGACACCAAACAACCAGTATGCGAGTTTCTCAGGAACTTCCATGGCATCACCGGTTGTTGCGGGTGTAGCTGGACTTCTGGCCGCTCAAGGTAAGAACGCTTCACAAATTCGAGCAGCACTTGAGGATACGGCAGATCCTGTAACAGGCACTGGCACGCTGTTCCAAAACGGTCGTGTGAATGCAGCAAAAGCCGTTCAGCAATAGTCATTACAATTTCAAAACCTCTAGAAGTCTTATATTTTAAGACTTCTAGAGGTTTTTTTGTTTAGAATCCGCTCATTATTGAAAAACTGTAAACAGAAACAGCTGTAAAGAGCGGAGGATTTTAGCTATGTTTGGTCTTGGTAAGGGTAAGCAAAAGAAAAAAACGTCTCAAGGCTCTGGCAAGAGTGAGTCGACGGAATCAGAAAAAAGGCAGAGTGAAAAAGAAGCGGAAGAAAAAATCGTTTACTTTTTCTTAATCAGTACAGCGGTTTTTGGCGTTGTCGTACTGTATCTTGGTATTTCTCGTGAGATGTCTTTTGTTGCTGATTCTTTTCTAAGTTGATTTTTCATGTACGGATTGTATAATAGTTGTAACTTTTAATATCGTTTAAAGCCGATTTATCGGTCTCTTATTTCGAGCAGGCGGAGGGAATTAGCCCTATGAAGCCCGGCAACCACCTATTTTGTTAGGCACGGTGCTACATCTAACAGTTTTACAGACTGAAAGATAAGAGGATGTGAACAGAACCATTCGTCCTCTTTTTTTAAAAAAAGAGGGCGTTTTTTTGTTGGATGCTGCTCTATCATTAACTTCATAGATAGTTGATTGGAGCGGAAGGTGTGAGACTCCTCGAAAATTGAACTTCAAATTTTCTTCGTGCGATGTGTCGCTGCCGAAGCCTTCCTTGTCCTGCGGGATCAGTGGGACAGTCCCAAAAGTGAAAGTGGCTCGTCCAGCCCCGACAAGCAAAAGGCGAACGGACTAGGAAGGCGTTTGTTTGCCTTTATGACCGTTTGACTTTTGACCTCGAGGGGTTAGCCACTGTAGCTAGACAGGTGAGACTCTTAACAGCGCAATGCGCTAAGAGGCTCACCGCACACTCCGCGGAAAGCGAGCAACCTGGAGCGGAAATCAACCGCATCCAAAAGCATCTTGAGATTCAGCAATAACTTTTTCACAAGTAAAGAAAGGATGTTCATGTATGGACCTTAACAAAGCGGACCGCATTAAAAAGATGCGTGTCCCAGAAGCCGATGAAAAACTGGATGACCGCTTGCCTCCTGGGCAGGTTGAAACAAAAAAGTTCCCCATCCTTCATGAAGGAGAAGTTCCTGTTTACGATATGAAAAAATGGTCGTTATCTGTAGAAGGACTCGTAGGAAAACGTGTCGAATTTAGTTTTGAAGACATCATGAAGATGCCTCAAATGACAGTAGTCCGTGATATTCACTGTGTGACAAGATGGTCACGGTTCGACAATGCGTTTGAAGGTGTTAAATTTACGGACTTTTTAAAGCATTTTGATGTGGATCCAAAAGCAAAGTATGTAATGGTCCACGCTGATTACGATTATACGACGAATGTTCCGCTTGCAGATCTGTTACGCGATGATGTTATTCTTGCGCACTCGTTTGACGGCAAGCCCTTAACGGACAAGCATGGATTTCCGCTTCGCCTAATTGTTCCTCATCTTTATTTTTGGAAAAGTGCCAAGTGGATTCGCAAGTTCGAGTTCTTGGAAGAGGATCAGCCAGGCTTTTGGGAGCAGAACGGCTTTCATATGTATGGCGATCCGTTTAAAGAAGAACGATTTTCGAGCGATGAGTTTGAGATGCCTGAGGATGAGTGGAAAAAGAAAGAGTATGATTGATCTCATAAGAAATAGAGGGGAAAATTGTTTACTTTCTTCCCCTCAGCATTTTAATCTCATTTTTTAACGCCGTAATTTGATCTTGGATGTCTTTCATCTGAGCTTCTTGTTCTTGCTGGTCTTTTAGGTCCTGTGCTTGATCGATATACACTTGTCTGAGAGCGATCGCTGCACTGAACGTTGCTAAGAAATCCCCCGCGGTCACAAGCGTTGAGGCGAGTAAGGCGAGTTCTGCAGCAAACGTGGTACCATCTTTATTATTTGCTAAATATTCTTCTTCTGCTTCTGCTAAAATGACGTCTACTACACGTTGATTCACATCATTCACTCCTAACACACGAATATGTAATACTATATGCGTTTGCCCTGTTTGCGGTGCCCGATGTTCCTCCTTTCCTATTCTGATTTTCGAAACGTAAAAATTCGACTTTTTTTCGTAAATTGTTCTTCATGTATAGGCATTTTGACCGATATTATCCTTACTAGGGAGGTTTGGCGATGGAACAATGGCTGTCTTTTCGTATTCCGTTCGATATCATTTCCATTTACATCTTAATTGCCGCAATCATTGTGGTCGGCATTTTCTCAAGCCTGCTTCGAACAGCCTTACCAGAATGGTCTGTCAAAATCTTTAGCTACACAGGGTTTGTTGGAGTAATCTTTGCTTGGCTGAAGCTATTGGAGTATTGATACATACATAAAAAAACGCCTCGGGGTTTGCTGCCCCCAGGCGTTTTGGCGTTTTATAGCGATTTAAAAAGCAGCTTACGAAGTACGGGCATCAGATAGTCGACAAGCTCTGAAGCACTTGGCACAACTACGTTTTGCGGCCCATAGATGTTCTGCATCAACTTCTCTTCTTCCTCTGTGATCTCTCCGTTCGCGATAAACATCCCGATCGTCTCGATCCCAAGCTTTCGTGTACGGGTGACCGCTTCGTGTGTATCAAGTACTCCATGCGATTCATAATCAAAAGCCGCTGGTTCTCCGTCTGAGAAAACAAGTAAGACTTTCTGTTGCTCTGGACGTTTAGCCAGTTCTTCACCCATACGTCTGATTGAATATCCGTCACGGTTATCTTCTTGCGGTTCGAGCTGTATGATCGGTGCTCCTGATTGATGCAGAGAGTTGCGATAGGAGATCACTTCATGAAAATAGTTCGGCTGATCGTTCGTTGAAGCATCTGCTGCATCTTCCCAAAAGCCAACTACCGAATGCGGTATCCGAAGAGCTTTTAACGTTTCATGAAAAAGCACGATCCCTTTTTGCGTCTCTTCCATCTTGTTGAACATGGACGCAGAGCAGTCAACGAGGAGCGTGAACGTCGTATCGAGTTCTTGTTGAGATTCTTGCTTTTTTCGGAAAAGTCTTGGGTTCTTATCGGTTACGAGTCTTGTAAGCTTCTTTCCGAGTCTTCCAAAGTGCAGATCTTCTCTCGGTGCTGTTCGTTTGTGCTCCATCGTTTTTAAAAAGTTTTGCTTCAGCTGCGAAACGAATGGCGCGATCTCTTGGTTGTATTCGTCATATTGAGCAATTTCGTCTAGTGTTGCCGGTTTTGCTGGCAAAAAATGCTCGGTGACATTTTTGTTCACTTCTCCGTATGGGAAGTGGTTTGCAGAGTCGGAACCATTTTGGTTGTTGTCGGTTTCGGCTTCATGCTCGTTTTGGGTGTCGAAGTCGTTGTTGTCTGTACTTTTGGCGCTCGTTTGAACCGATCCGAACACCGCGTCACCACTCTCCGCTTCCCTCGCACCTTCTCCTAACAGATCCGTGTTGGTCCCTTGATCAAGGTCCATTTGTAAAAACGAATCTTGTGGATCAGATGTTTCATCATGCCAAGAGGAATGAGACTCTTTTTCTTTATCGTCTTTGTCCTTGTCTGAGTCTTCATCCTTGGTGATCGTTTTCTTCGTTTTCGTTTCGTTATTGCGCGTGAGGTCGTCAAAGTTTTGATCGCTTTCACCTGTATTATCCGCTTGCTGCGACTGATCACTAAAACTGCGGTATGCGGTTTTCATATCGTTAAAGTTTGTATGTTTTTGAGTGATAGCAGCCATCTCGGTGATGATCGCCGCAATATCTTCAGTCGATTTTGCCGTTGTAAGTTTTGACAGAAATGATCGCAATTCTTGATAGACATCTTGCGTTTCTTGTGGCACGGCTACAAATCGTTTGTTCGCTAAAAGGATGATATGACAAAAAAGCGCATCAAGGGTACGCTTTTGCTGAATATGTTTTCGGTACTCACGGTTGTAGTGAACCTGGAACGTTTCTTTTCGAAGCTTAAAAGCATGCTTCATCCCGGGTCGGTTCTTCACGCAGATCTGCTCTAATCGATAGTCTTCTGCAAAGAGAAGGACCTGCTTGAGAAATTCCCGGTGAGGATGAGATTTCAGCTGCTTCAAAGTGCCCCAGATCACGTGGTCGTCCGTGTGAAACTGAGTTCCATAGCTGCGCAAATAAACATCCGATTTCCATCCTTCAAGCTGAATGTCGCGTGGGTACGGGTTCCAGAACTGGCTAACGTGTGTAACGCCGCTGTTTCGTTCGAGGTATGAGTGATACGAGAACGAAACATCCATTTTATCCACTTTTGAGAGTGAGCGGGAAAGATCGATCAGTTGCATGTGAACAAAAGAATCAATCTTCGTATCCGCAAATACTAGGAATTTCATCTAGGGAAAACCTCCAAAATCGTCGTGGGAAATAAATTGTATGGGGTCTGACCCCATTTCCCAGCTTACGCGAACAGGGTTGCGGCAACGTTAGCAACGAGGACGCGTTCGCGCGCATCTTCAAGCTTGTCTGCGATGGCGCGCTGAATGGCACGCTTCGCCGGCAGGTAAACAGAGAGATCGGCCGCATCAAGCAACGCACGGATAGATGCTGCATCCTCAGACAGATGGCCCGCTTTCGCCTGCCCGATCAAATCAGACGACAACTGAACAAACTTCGATAATACATCCTCTTCTTTTTGCTGAGATTGGTTCTTCAGCATTTCTTTTAACGTATCACCTTGGATGTAAGGCACTTCGATCACGACAAAACGGTTTTTCAACGCCTCGTTTAAAGGCACCGTTCCGATATATCCTTCGTTGATCGCTGCGATGACATTGAAACCAGGCTGCGCTTTTACCACTTCACCTGTGAATGGGTTGGCGATTGTACGACGGTAATCGAGCATTCCGTTTAGAATCGGTAGCGTTTCAGGTTTTGCTATGTTGATCTCATCTATATAGAGAAAATGCCCGTTCGCTGCAGCTCTTGTAACTGGTCCAGGAATAAACTGGATCTCCTGTTTACCCTCGCTATAACTTAACGTCTTATGACCAAGAAGCGCTTCTGCATCAAGATCGACAGAGGCGTTGACTTGATGCAGAGGTTGTCCGAACACGTTTGAAAGAAGTTCGGCAAGCTTTGTCTTACCTGACCCCGTCGGTCCTTTCAGCAATACATTTTTTCCGAGAGCAAGTGCGATCACCGCATCCTCAATCAATGCTGCGTCAGGTGCTGTATATCCCTGCTTTCCAATTAATTCTTTATATTCATTTGGTAGATTTTCTAATCGTTTGGCTGCATCTTGCTGCAGTTTTTCTTTTATTTCAATTGGAAGTTGGAGATTCATATCAAATTTCCTTTCTCTATGAGTGATTTCACTTTTGTTAAAAATCACTTCATCTATCAACAGTATTTCCACTTATTTGCTGTGTAAAGCCTTACACAATGTAACATTGTAAGCTTTTTCAGTGCAAGTACGTTGTTTAGCAAACACATTTTACTCAGAGAAAAGAGCCGATCATCTAAATTCGGCTCTCTTTTTTTGCTTTTTTAAATGTATATACGTTGTAGATAATGAGCGTTACAAACAGCACACTTATTGTTAAAATGGCTTTCGTTTCTTTTTCAAATGAGGTTAGACTGATTAAAAATTCTGGTAGGAAAAGCATGGTTGGTATTACGATTGTGAACCAGGTTTTGCTCCATAAAGAGATTCCTAAAAAGATGGCGATCGCAACGAGTGCCGCAATGATGTTTCCTGTTGCTCCAAGCTTTATGACAACCGGAGTTTTATACGCATCGTTTGCAAACAGAAGAGCTAAAAAAAACAAAATCGGCAAACTTCCTAAGATAAAAGTGGTGATAATCGTCTTAGTTTTTGAAAGCTTTGTGCTTGCTAAAAATTTGAACATCTTTAAATAAAAAAGCACGAGTATGATACAAACCGCTGGATAACCAACCACTTGAAGCAACGTGAATTGCACGCCCCCTCTCATCGAATCGCCTAGCAAAATATAGGCGAAAACACCGAGAACAATGATTGGGAGATAAGAGATCCATTTAAAATCGAATGACATTTCGTTTGAAAGCTGCTCCATATAAGCTTTTGGCGAATGGCCGATGATGTGAGAGACTGATTTTCCTCGCTTTTCTGCTTCTATCAAATGATCCTCCAACTCTTCTACGATCTCTTTCACCTCTTCGTCCTTTTTTCCACTCGAAAATAAATAGAGTCTAAGGTTATCTAAGAAATCTTGGCTTTCAGCTGTTAACGTATGTTTTAGCGCACTCATTTTCCGCTTCCTCTCTTTTGTAAAATGTGATCGACCGAACGGCTTAGTTGGTTCCATCTTTCAATAAATGCTTGAAGTTCTTCCTCGCCTTTACGCGTAAGCGAATAATATTTGCGTCTTGGCCCCGCCGTTGATTTTTTTAACGTGGTGGTAACAAGTTCCTCTTTTTGCATGCGTATGAGCAATGGATAGATCGTTCCTTCACTCGTTTGTTGAAAGCCGTACGATTCTAGCTTTTCTGCTAGCTCATAGCCATACACTTCACCTTCGTTGATGATTGCTAATAGACAGCCGTCAAGAATTCCTTTTAACATCTGAGTGTTCGACATATGGATACACCTCATTTCACTATCTTGTATTACAAGGGTTACGGGTAAAAAAAGAATCCCTTGCATAACAAGATATATCATTAGTATATGCGCCACTAACTTGTAATGCAAGGTATTTGTGTTAAATTGTTCCAAAATTTATTTTTCCTTATTCATGAGCTCTACCACATGCGGTTTCGGCTCCCAACAATTGAACTGATAGTCTGGTTCCGTATCATATCCAAGACGCACACAGTAATAGCGCATCCCTTGATTTGTTTTTTCAGGCTTAAAATTGATACACGTCGCACAGCAATGATACTTATTTTTCTTCATAGAAGCCGCCCTCCTCTATCTATCAGTAAAGTAACTTTTTATGATCGCCATATACTCTCTAACATGCGCTTGTGGAACAGAAGAAATTCTCAACGGCGAACCAAGCCCCTCCGCGTCAATGCCAACACGCTTTGCGATCATCTTTGTTCGAAAAAGATGAAAATCACTCGTTACAATGAGCAGCTGATCGTCTGGTTGAATCATTTTTTTTGTATATAAAAGATTTTCGTATGTACTCGTTGCTTTTTCCTCAATCTGAATGCGGTCCGCTTCGATGCCATTCTCAACGAGATAATTTTTCATGATAGACCCTTCACTCGTTGTTTTACCAAAGCCAAGACCACCGCTTACGATGAACGTAACGTTTGGGTGTTCCTTTGCATAGGCAAGTGCTTGATCTAGTCTACCTTTCAGTACGGCACCTGGTCGATTATTTTTCGTTCCGCCACCAAGCACGAGGATTGTATCTATCTTGGAAGAAACCTTCTCTGGATCGGTGTTGGCAGATGTAAGAATAAGAGTTTCTAGCGTTGCTGCAAAAAGGATGGTTGTGATTAAGAGGGTCAGTGTCGTTTTTTTGTACGTGTTAAATAGTTTCATAGCTGTGTTGTAGCGGAAGAAAAGAACGAGAAAAAGAGCACCTAACAAGAAAAAAACAGCAAGTCCCATATCCATGTTGGTCGTTTGAAGTAGCATGGCCGTTGCGTATACAGCAAAGAGGATACCGAGCGCTAAAAATAGTTTTTTCATAAAGAGTCTCCGTTCATAGATTTTCTATATTCTAGGATATCAGAAAAAGGAAAAGAGCGGAGAATGAAGATTCCGCTCTTTTAAAAAGTTATTATTTTTTATTTATATCAGACTCTTGAATTTCTTTTTGAATTGCTGAAGAGATGTCTGCTTTCTTTTGCTCGGAAGAACGTGTCGCATCAGTGCTCATGTTCTCGGTTTTTTTATTAACGGCTTCATTCTTTCTTTTCGTGATTTCAGCTAGTTCTTGTTTATAGTGTGTTTCAAGTTCTTTTTTCTTATCTTGAATGATCTTTTCTTTGTTAGTATCCAGATCCTTCTTGGCATCAGCAACGATCCCTTTTACCGCTATATTCACATTTTTGAGCAAGTCATTCTTCTCTTTGTTCAACTCACTCTCGATCTCAGATTGGTACGTATATTCCATAATCTTATTGTATAAGTCGTTTGCAAGATTTGGATTTGCCGCATACGCAGACGTAGTACCTATACCAAGTACGATTGTAGTCGCTAAAACAACCTTCGGCCATTTCTTAGCTGCCTTTTTCTTTGTGCTAAATTTCTCTTTACGTGATATTTCCATAATAAATACCCCTTCCTTTATTTAGAGAACGAATAAAGAAAGCGGTCGGTTGCGCTACTAGCTTCAGTTAATCCAAGCGCCCACATACAGAATAACCTTCACAGCTCCACACTTATCTAATTATATTCTGCTATAAAATTACCACCGGCCCCATTCACTGTAAATGGGTATTTAGTAAGATATTACTATAAATAGTTTTTTTAGTATTTTATTTTAGAAAAGAAGATTGGTCGAAAAAGATGTGGAACGAAAAAAGACAATGTCCACTGAGCGTGGACATTGTCTTTTAGAATGTATTTGTATGGGGTCTGACCCCCTTTGTGAAACTCCCCACAATGTAGGCGATCAAGGATAGCAGGATCGGCAGCACTACCGTGTGCATGCCCCAAAGATTTGGATAGTTCAGATGAAGGAACATATAGGATCCTACCCCAACGATCAGAGAGGCAATCGCTCCATTCGCGTTTCCTCTTTTCCAATATAGCCCTAATACGATTGGCCATATGAAAGCAGCTTCTAGCCCTCCGAACGCGAATAGATTCAGCCAGATCAACAAGTCAGGCGGGTTGATCGCCATGGCGAATACGCTCAGTCCAACTACTGCTGTTATCCCGAAACTCAATTTTTTTACAAATTGCTCTTCGGCATCTGGTTTGATGTAATTGATGTACACGTCCTTAATAATTGCAGAACTCACGAGTAATAGCACCGAGTCAACCGTTGACATGACAGCAGCTAAAGGCGCTGCCAAAACGATACCCGCTAACCAGCCTGGCAATACTTCGAGTGCTAAAAGGGGCATTACTTTATCCGGTACTTCAATTCCCGGTAGCACCACTCTGCCGAACACACCAGCGAGATGCATGCCTAACATGATGAACCCTACAACGAACGTTCCGATGATCATCGCTCGATGCATCGCTTTTGCATTTCGATAGCTCATCGCTCTCACCGATATTTGCGGCAAGCCTACGACCCCAACACCGACCAATATCCAAAACGATGATACATAAAGAGGTGTTAGTGATAGATCAGAACCATAAGGCGTGATAAGGTTCGGGTTCTCCGCTCTTAATTCGCTCATGATGTTCTCTATGCCACCACCTGCGATAATCGTACCGGCCAATATGATGACGGTTCCGATCACCATAACAACACCTTGAATCGCATCTGTGATGACGACTGCTCGAAATCCTCCAGCAATTACATAGACGAGGACAGAAGCTGAAAAAATAAATAACGCTGTCGTATATGACACACCCGTAAACGATTCAATCAACCGGCCACCGCCTACCCATTGAGCGGCCATCGCAGAAAACAGGAAGACGACAATGCTTAATGCTGACAAAATAACGACCCACTTGCTTTCATACCGCGCTTTTAGAAAATCTATCAGTGTGACTGCGTTAATCTTTCGTGCAACAATCGCAAATTTTTTACCAAGTACAGCAAGTGTGAAGTATCCTGTCACAAGCTGTGCCATCGCAAGTAACACCCAACCAAGGCCTAATTGATAAGCTGCACCAGGTCCACCGATAAAACTCGAAGCACTTCCGTATGTCGCGACCATTGTCATCGCAAGAACAAATCCACCAAGTTCTCTGCCTGCTAAGAAGTAATCTTGTAAAAAGGAAGGTCCACTTTTAATGTGCCGTGATGTATAGATGCCTACTAAAAAAACTAAAATTAAAAAGATTGCTAAAGGAAGAATGACATCCCAGTTCATTGAGCATCTCCCTCCTCTTTATCGCTCGTCTCATCAAGTTCAAACGGGACCTCTTTAAAGAAAAACTTCACCATGATCCAAACTAAAATGGTAAAAACAACAAATCCCATAATACAGCTATAAAAAAACCAAGCCGGAAATCCAAATATGTATGTGTATTCTTTGATAGGGCGTCCGCCAAGGCCGTAAGCGAATGCATACCACCAGATAAAGTTCAAAATGGCGAGTACTGTACCCATGATGGCTTCTCTATTCGATACTCGGTACCGCCAGTCTGTTCCTTTTTTCATTTCTTAACCCCCTGAAGTTTCAATACCGTATAAGTCCACTCATTACTATGGCAAATTCATTTCTTATTGTCGAGTCCTTTTGACATTTATGAAATTTTCTATTTCTTCTCATGATATCCCTGTTTTTGTATGGTTAAAAGTAAAAACGAGCACCTTTAGAGGCACTCGTTAAAGTCATTTTTTATTGAAGAGGTGGTTGTGCTTGAGTGGATGGAGCATATGCGCCGAGCATGCTCGTCATATCTTGTTGGTTCAGTTGAGGAACTTGATAATAATGATTCTTATTCTGCCAGATCGACAATTCATATGCCATCTCGATCCAGTTTGGAATTCCATCTGCTAATACGCGTCTAAGCACAGGATTTGTAACTTCGAGTGTCGCCATTCCTCTTAAAGATGCGTTTGATTTTAAAGTTCCTAGTATTAGAGATGAAACGGATTGGTCGTTTAATTCTGTTACGCTTTGAATAGGTTTAACCGGCTGAGCAGGTTTCAGACCATATACAAAATCGTTATCTTGCGCCATCTTGTATGATTCTGTACGCATTGCTGGATCTTTCCCTGTCTGAAAAGCTTGAACACACGCATTGTATTCCTTTGTAATGTGCTGATAGTGTCGGTTGAGCATCGATTTGAGCTCTGGATCCTGAACATGTCCTTTACACAATGTATATAAGTTCAATGTTCCAACGATGCCGCTGAGCATTTCATGAACATCAAACATCTCATGTCCACCATGGTTTAATTGAGCAGGTACCTGTCCAGTCTGCATGTTTACATGGTTGAATTCTGGATTGTTGTTCCCCGATTGAGAATTCATGTTTTGTTGATTAGAATCTTGATTCATCATTTTTTACCTCCGATTTATAAAAAAATACGGGGTTATTTTATGTAGAAAGTAATACTCTATTCTCGTTTCCTTTAAAAATTTCCGAGGAAATATGATAAGAAGTTTGATGAAGAGACGGAGTTCGACATTTTTGTGCGGTATTATTCGCTAAAAAAGTTAACTTTCTTAAAAGAAAAGTTTCGAACCGATTGCATTTCAAAACGGCTATAGAGGTTTTGCTTGAAAACAACGAGGGAAATAAATTTTTTGGGGTCAGTCCCCATTTCCCAGATTCACTTGCAAGAAGTATAATTAAGGTACGATTGAAAGGAGGTGAAAAACATTCCTAGATCCCCACGTATTTGGTATCCTGATGCTGTTTATCATGTGACTACTCGCGGAAATCGCAGGGAACCTCTTTTTTATTCCCACTTGGATTTCCACCGCTATTTAAAGATTCTAAGTCACTGTGTTAAGAAGCACGATGTCGAGCTCTTCTCGTATTGCCTCATGACAAACCACACTCACTTACAAATTTTGTGCAGCAAGTCCCCACCTGGAGATTTCATGAAAGAATTAAATGAAACGTATGCTATGTTTTTTAATAAGAAATATGAGCTGACTGGTCATGTGTTTCAAGGTCGCTATGGAGCAGAATTGATTGAAGATCGCTCACATTTGTTAGACACTAGCCGCTACATTCACTTGAATCCCGTTTCTGCCGACCTGGTCATGTACCCCTTAGAATATCAATGGAGCAGTTACCGCTATTATGTAACCCCATCGGTGTGCCCTTTCGTACACACCTCAACCCTTCTAGAACAGTTTAACCATTCGAAATCTCAATACCGAGATTATGTTGAAAGCAAGATTACCCCTGTAGTAGAGCTTTAGACCCTTTTAATCAGATGTAAAATTACACTCTTTCCTTTTTCAAAAAGTCTGTCGTATCAAAGAAAAAGCCGTTTTTGTCTTTTTGGAAAAGACAAAAAGACAAAAACGGCATTCATGTATTTGTTTGGGGTCAGACCCCTAGAACGTAAACCGCTGGACGTGGGTACGCATCTGTTCCGCGTACTGCTCGAGCTGATCGGCTAGATGGTTCAACTGCTCCATCGACGCTGATTGCTGTTCTGCTGATGCTGAAACCTCTTCTGTTCCAGCCGCTGTTTCTTGTGTGATCGCTAAGATATGTGACGCATTTTCAAGCAATACATCTTTTTGCTTCGTCATCTCATCCACCGACTGAATCACATCTTTTAATGCTTCAGCATTCCCTTTAACGGCACTAGAAATTGCGGTAAAGCTCCGCTCTGTCTCTTCAACCGCTTCGCTTTGTGAAAGAATGAGAGCTGCAGCTTCTTGAACTTGTCCGACAGTGTTTTCCGTTACTTGCTGCATATCCGTGATCAATGCGCTGATATCTTTTAAGGAAAGCTCAGTCTGCTCTGCAAGTTTTCTTACTTCATCCGCAACGACGGCAAAGCCTCTTCCAGATTCTCCTGCTCTAGCCGCCTCGATTGCCGCGTTTAACGCTAGTAAATTCGTTTGGTTGGCTATATCGCTTATCGTTAGAACGATCTGTTGAACACTGCCAGATGTTTCATCAAGTTTTTTAATTGATGAAATCATCTCTTTCGTCATTTCTGTTGTCATCAGTGACTTCTCTTTTAACAAGCTCACCTTTTTTACACCGGTCAATGATTCTTCATTCATTTGCTGTGTCGCTTTTTCTATTCTTTCTCCATGCGCATGAACGGTACCGATACGCTCAGCCAGCACGTTAGCAGCTTTCGCATTCTCATCCATCAACTCTGCTTGATGAGAAGAGCCCGCTGCGATCTGCTGCATCGTCGTTGACACTTCTTGAGCGGATGCTGAATTTTCCTCTGCACTCGCAACGACCGTTTGAGACGCGTCCGTTACATGATCGGTAATCTGAGCCATCTCTCTGATCAATGTTCGCATCTGGTTAGACATATCATCAAAGCTTGCAGCCAGTTCACCGATCTCATCTTTTCTTTGTATAGAAACGCTCGCCTGTAGATTTCCATTTCTAATCTCATGCATAGCATTCTTCAGTTGGTTCACCGGTACTGTAATTCTTCTTGAAACGAAAACCGAAATAATCGCCGCCACTAAAAGAGTGACGATTAAAGCGATTCCGATCGGTAAAAGAATCACATAAGCCTTTTCCTCAAACTCACTAAGCGCGACAGTTCCGGCTAGTTTCCAACCGGTTGTATCATTTTTCGTATAGCTGACCACTCTATCTTCACCATTGATTTTTGTAGTTAACGTACCTTCTTTTTTAGTAATATCTTTATAAAAAGATTCCTTTGTAGCGCTTTTCCCCAGTTTTTTTGCATCTGGATGAACCATATAATTCCCCGAGTTATCGATGAGAAGAGCATAACCGGTGTCCCCGATTTTCACGTTTTGCATCAGCGTTAAGATATCATTTACTGCGATATCAATCGCTGTTACTCCCACGATTTTCCCGCTGTACTCAACGGCTTTTACAGCTTTTACAACCGGACGATCTGTCGCTTCATCAATGAAAGGATCTGTCCAGAACACTTTAGTAGGATCCTTTGTTGCCTGTTGATACCACGGCGTTAACGTCAAATCCTCAACCAGTGATGCAGGAATCGGATACATGACTACTTCCTTATCATCTGAAATAAAATAGCTGTTCATGATCGCTTCATTTGCTAGATGATAGTCTTCAAACTTAGAGATGATATAGTCTGGGCTATCTCCTTTTGCATGAAGCTTAATCGTAGCGGAATCTGCATATGCCGATACAAAATTTGCGTTATCTCTCAAAAAACCGTTAAGCGTCTCATCTAGATCATGCATACGCTCAGATGTATTCTCTGATGAATTTTCAACGGTAGTTTTCTTACTGAACAGATAACTAACTCCGCTCACCACGACCCCTGTCATAATAATGAGCAATAAAAAAGGCACAAGAATTTGCCTCTGTAGACTTTTTTTTATCATTTCTTCCTCCTGCAGTTACTTTTTACTAGGCAGCAAAAAGTATATCGACAGAAAGCTACAAAGTTTTACAGAATTAGAGCAAAACTTGTCTACCTGAGTAGTACAAAACACGCAAAAGTGTAATTGTAGGGGGTCTGTCCCCCTATATGTGTAAAAAATTAATAGACTTGACACAAAATATGGTATATAATATTTACAAGATTTACCGATATTAATGGTGCAGAAGTGGTTATTATATTAGAGGGGGAATGGACCATGAGCCGAAGCAATACTCTTGTCTTAACTACAGAGATAGACGCCATTCGCACGACCATGTATGAGGTAAGTAAAAAGGTTAATAGTCTTGCAGATCCGCTTCTTGTTCAGTTGAGCCAGATACTAGACGAAAAGTTAAACAAACTAGATCAAATTAAAAATTGCGCTTAAACACATAAAACTATCTTTTAAAGCTCGACCGGGGTTCATACGTTTCGTAGAATCACCGGTTTTTTATTTTGCCGCCGATTCTACCCTCTCGTCCTTCTATCAGAACAAACCTGACACCTCTAACTTCCTTCCAGACTTTTAAACAAACACTATGAAAAAGTCTCACCCGTCATGATGCTCATAAAATCTCTGAAAAAATAAATATAATCAAAATCAAACGCGATTCGGTGTTTTTTTTCTTCATTTGTAAACTGTGCATAAGGCCGAACATCAGCAATACTCTGCCCTCTCGCCGTATCGCCATCCTGAAGCACAATATGTATCGGAAGCGTCTTATACGTGAACATATCTTCTCTTATGCATGCCATCAACGTAATCGCATCGTGAACAGGACTTCCTAGAATTTCTGGGTTTCTACTTTTGTAAAAATCGTAATAAAAATCTAGCATTGGTTTTAAGATTGGAACCTTGCCTTTGTAGTCGATATAGTTCACCATTTCGGGAGTGACAATAGCTCGATCCGTCACATTCAACGGGATGATTGTTACGTTTTCTGCGTACGTTAGAACGATTCTGACCGCGATTGGATCTCCATAAAAGTTCGCCTCAGACACTGCCGTTACATTACCTGGCACCCAGAACGCTCCGCCCATAATATAGTACGCTTTAACTTTTTTCATAAGTGATTGAAACAAGATAAACATCGTAGCAAGGGACGTTAGCCGGCCAGCATTAACGATAATCAGATCATCTTGATACTGTTCGATCACGTTCACGATCTCAAAGAAGTTTTCGATGAACCCTTCAGATACACCCGGCTCGATCGGACCTAATCCGTAAACACCGTGCACATCTGGATAAAAGGTAGGCTGTTCCCCCGTCATCGGAACTTCTGCTCCACCGATTACCTTTACATCAGGCGGAAAGTTAAATATTTTAGCAATATATTTTACATTCTCTACCGTTTGTTCCCTTGCTACGTTTCCGTAATCTGCAACAACGGCCACAATATCGATTTCGTCGGTTAGGAATGCATAAGCTAAGGCAATCGTATCGTCGATTCCAGCGTCACCAAAGAACAGAACTTTTTGTCCCATCGTACAGTTCCCCTTTTTAGGCATTTCTTCTATCCTATTAGTTGACCTAGAGACTTATGAAGTTTGGTGGTGGAAACTATTGCAGAAACCTATTTCGGAGGTTAGGTGTCGGAAGCATACAACTCTCTTTTTGCCCAAACCAACGGTAACGATTATTGGCGACCCCTTTATAAAAAGCATTGCGAATCTGCGGTGGAACGACCTTTAGATATTGGCCGAGGCTGTATGGAAATTTTAGAAACAGAGAGGTTGCCGCTACCGCATCTGATTCTTTATAGATCTTATCTTCTTTAATTAAGATAACGGAATTTGTTTGTGCGGGGTCTATGTTATACTTCGCGAGCAATTCTTGCCCGGCTTGTGACTGTATAGCTGAGAACTTTAACTCGGAATTTTTTTCGTGTTTTAGGATAAATTGCACGCTTCCATTACAAAGATTACAAACTCCATCAAAAAGAAGTACAGCACCCTTTACATCATCAACATTCTCCACATCCAAACCTCCCTTTTCAGGACAAACATACTTTCCTCTAGTTTACTATTAATTTTCATGAAAACGCATCTTTCTGCCTTTTAAACCGTAGTATAATCATAGGACAACTTCAGAAAGGTGATACATCATGAAAAATAAAGAAATCAAACAGCAAGCTCGTCTTCAGCTCAAAGGACAATGGGGCACTGCGGCGTTATTCACGTTGTTGTTCTCGAGCATCTATTACCTCATCCCACTGATCATTGAAGTGAATTTGAGTGGTGGTTGGAGCGCTTGGTTGAACAAGCCTAGCGACGAAATGGACGGACCGGCAGCCAGCACGTTCATCATTACACTCGTTTTATTGCCATTATATATTGGATATTTGTGGACTTTTTTATCAGTCATTCGAAAAGGTGAAAAAATTAATGTTTCAAGCCTGTTTCAAGCATTTTCTGAGATCAGCACGTATGTAAAAATACTCGGCGCCTACTTAGTGATGATGGTGTACTTGATTCTGTGGTCTCTACTTCTTTTAATTCCCGGAATCATTAAAGCGTTCGCGTATTCGCAAACGTACTTTGTTCTAAGAGATTATCCTGGTATCGGCATCAACGCTGCGATCAAGAAAAGCCGCAAGCTGATGAACGGTTACAAGTGGAAATTTTTCGTTTTACAGCTAAGCTTTCTAGGCTGGGGCATTCTTTGTATTTTATCACTTGGTATTGGTTTCTTTTGGCTCGCTCCATACATGAGCGCCTCGTATGCTGCGTTTTACAACGATCGCGTGAACGAACAGCAAGATCATCTTTAATATTTTAAACCTCGGAGCCATAGAGCTTCGAGGTTTTTTACTCTTTCATGAAAAAATCTTCCCCCACATACTTTATAATGAATGGCTTTAAAGGGGGATTCCGTATGGGGATTATTGAGGTACTTTTAGCTCGAGCAAACACGGCGACGGTAACAAAATCAGGAAACGACAGTACGGCCTCGATCGGCGGGAATCCTTTTCAAACGATTAACGGAGCAATCTCTGCCATTCTAGCTTCAAATGCACAAGGAATCACGATCTTGGTATATCCAGGTACATACGATGAGGTCGTTACATTGCCAGACGGAAACTCGCTAAAAGGGATTAGTGCTTCGACTGTCCTTATTTCAAAAGACGTATCTTCCAACACAACGCTACTTACGATGGGTAACAATACGACTGTAGAGGATGTTACCCTGACATTAACTTCTTCAGCTCATCTCGATTTAACGGGAATCGCTTTTCCGGGTACGACCGCACAATCTGCTAGTGCAAAGAGTGTAACGGTTCAAGTCGATAACGCGGCAGCTGGTACTGGCGGCACTTCAAACGTGTATGGGGTTCATTCATTCGGAACAGGAAATCCGACTATTGGAACAAGCAATCTTAATAACTTGAGTGTAACGGTTCAATCTGCAGGGCTTGGAAACAAAAGAGGCATACTCGTGGACTCTAATCCACAAACGTTTAACTGTCAAAATTCTGTAATTCAAAGTGTTAATGGTGGCGTGGCAGGTTCTTATATCGCTGCTGAAGTAAGCCGAACGGGAGCTTCACTCAATCTGATCGGATGTACGCTTGAGGGAGGAACGGCCGATATCTCTCAAAGTGGTGGAACTTTAACAATTGGAAGTACACAATTGATCAATTCAACAGCGAACAGCCTTGGTTTCTCAACTTTTGGGCAGCCTTCTATCTTCTTTTGGGCTCAACCGGGTGTAATCGGTCTCGGTACTAGCTTTTACCGTCCGGGGACAGCGTCTCTCACAGGTACAGAGGTTATCATACGGATCAGCCAAAGGTGTATCGTAAAAACGTTAAACATTCGCTCACTCGTCAGCCCTGGCATAGGTACCACAGTAAATTGGACGGTCCGTAAGAATGGAGCGGACACGGGACTGACTGCTTCTATGAACGGTTTACAAAATTCCGCTATCAATGACGACGTTTCGTTGACCTATGAGGCTGGGGACACCTTGTCTTTAAAGGTTTCTACTGCACTTATTAGTACGATCGCAGATACGGTTGTCCAAGTTGAAATTGTTTAGCTGTTAGGAGATGGTCATGATTCTTATGAACTGAAGGATGAGCGGAACGCCCCGATTGGGAACAGGACCCGCTGATTGAAGAAGCGTGAGACTGCCTTCTTTCACTTCATAAAAAGAGGACGGCTGCAGCATGCCGTTTACAAATAAATTAATATACGAGACGGTCGTTGGATTTAAAATATCTGTGCTTCTATACTCGGGATATCGATCGTCATTTGTATATATTCTTTTGATACCATCTGAAAGAGTCGTATATTGAAACGTCTCTACACGTAGTAGCGTTGGTGATGGTGGCACGGGTGGAAATGGCGGGAACGAGATGGGTGCCGGACACGAGAAATAATAATAGTCGTCAGCTTCACAAGATCGACAGTCGCAGCAGGTACAACAGGACGATGACGAACGGCAAGACTCGTTTTGGAAAAGAGTTCTTTTTGATTGATGTTGTGAACAGCAGCGGTCAAACAAGGTTTTTCTTTTACCACACATATGATTTGGTTTTTGGAACAACGTAAACTCCCCCTATCACAGCTAGCTCTAGTACCTTGCACCCAGCACCGCTGCTGGTCCACTATGAATGTTCTTAATTAAGTAGTCACAAACTCTATGATTACAGGCGTCTGACCGGCAAGTGTATCACCGTTAGGAATGGTGATCTCAGCTGTCGTTACGGTTGATGTATCATCTGTCTGAATCATGCCATTAATGTATAGGTTATAGTACGAATATGTCGTAGGGAAGGCTGTAGCTGGTGCACCTGTGTCGTCTGTAAAAGCAGTAGCTGCGATTTCAAATGTCGCACCCGTTCCAGTACCACTTGCGATGGTCGAAGCAAATCTGCTCGCGTTCACATTGATATACGGTTTAATAATTGGCATAGATGTATTCCCCATTTCATTCAGATTTTAGACTTCCCAACTACAGTTGGTGCTGCCTAACAACACCACTATTCTATGCCAATGTACCTAGAATTGACCCAAAAAGTTCTCCCCTGAAATGTCCATCTTAAATGGACATTTCAGGGGAGTTTGTATTTGTTTGGGGTCAGACCCCATTTCCCAAAATATTTCCCAACACTAGGACATATCTATCAATATAGGGCAGTCAGACAAGACATCTAAGGGGTGGCATGATGGATCAACTTACTTTAATCGTCGTCGGGGTCATTGGGTTTCTCGTATTTATGGGGATTGTGGGTCATACACAAACCGCCTATCACTTTCGCAAATGGAACAAAGAGCTTCAGCAGCTCGAGACAAATAAAGAACAGCAGCCGTACTCGCATTGGCTGCAACGGGTTACAGCCGATTATAAACAGTTTCATCTAGCAGGAGTACCGCAGCTCAACACGCAGGCACTGATTGAAAAACATCTATACAATGAACGCATTCCGCTTCTTGGCGTCTTGAGGGTACCGGTCGGCAATATTCAAAAGCTGCTCAACCAGCTTCCGTCTTTCACGATCATTCTCGGCGTGCTTGGAACGTTCGTCGGACTCACGCTCTCTCTTTTATCTATGCAAGATACGCTCATGACGCTCGGCACGCAGCCTGCTGATTCAAATCTTACGCTGAATTCGATCATCTCCTCCCTCACCGCACCGTTCGAAGGGATGAGTGTTGCTTTTTATACGAGTATTGCTGGAATTGGAGCCGCACTTCTGCTCAATTCAATTCAGTCAGGCTTCTTCTCGCAAGGAACATCACTTTCTTATATGCAGAACAAACTTTTAGCCGATTGTGAAGTGTACCTGGATCACAATATCAACAGTGACCTGATCAATGACAAGCCACAAGATTCGGTTGAACGCCTCCTCGATCGCCTAGCGTCAAGGGTCGAGTCGTCGTTTGACAAAACGCTCGGCGAGTTCGCGTCGCAAATGGTCAATTTTACAGCAGGTCTTCAAAAAGCGATGGAAGACGTGAACGGCATTTTTGAAGCACAGCGCGAACACGCTGAACGGTTCGGGGCATCTGCTACACAGCTCGATCAGTTCGGACAACGGTTTAACGAGACGACAAAAGAACTCGGAACCATTCAAAAAACAGTCGACACAAGCATCAACGCACTCGCCAAGAACATCTCCTCGTTCGAGCAGCAGCTAAAAACGAGCAACGACCGCCACACACAAGGTCAGCAAAAGTTTGAACAACTCATCCAACGCTCTGATAAAATGCTGCAAGAAGCTCAGCGTCGGTCTGAAGAGCATGCGCAATCCATGCTTCGCGGCATGCAGGAACAGCTGCAACACTACCAAAATCAGCATGACGCACTCGAGAACCGCCTCGCACAAAAGCAAGACGAATGGCATTACCGCTATGCCGAAAAACAAGGCGAATACGGCCGTGCGGCAGCTGACTTTGCTTCAAGCGTCGGTCAGCTCGAAAAAGGATTCTACGCTGCGGTGGAGCATATCAAGCGTGATTTTACCGACCAAGTTAGAAACATCATGGACAGTCAGAGCAGACAGCTCGCTTCTGCCTTAAACAACTCACAAAATCAAAACAGCCGCGATGATGATATGCGCGAGCTCGCTCGAACGCTCGAAAACCTGCACCACGGCTTAACGCGAAGCATCACCGACAACAATCGCACACTCTCTGACATGTATCACCTCATGCAGCGCATCTACCAAGCTGCGATGAACCAATCATCCAATCAAGTGATCTATGAAACACGCAGTCCTCGCGCACCCGAATACGTCGAAGATGAACGCATGCCAGAAGTCTCGCCGCAAAATTTTAGGAGACGGTGATCAGTATGAAGGCGCGAAAATCTTACTACAACGACGACAGCCAAGAAACGCAAGAAATCTTCTGGCCAAGTTTTACCGATATGATGAGTATGATGGTGCTCGTCATGATTTTTATCGCGATCCTCGCTTATGTGCAGAGCATCTATAACGCGTATGATCAGGCTCAGATTAAACGCGAACTTGGTCAGGTGGCAGAGGTGAAGAAGCATATTTCTGACCTCATTCAAAAACAACTTGAAGAAAACGTTGGAAAAGATAAAATCATCCGTGGACCGAACAACACGATCTCTGTAGAAGGAAATATTCTTTTTGATACCGGAAGTGCCGATATTTCGGAAAAAGGAAAGCAAGTACTGAATCCGCTCGCTGACGCTCTCGCCGCAATCATCGAGGAAAAAGACATGAGTCAGTATCTGTACATCATTCTGATCGAAGGCCATACGGATTCCGTTCCGTACGACAACTGGTCGCTCTCCACTCAGCGTGCGGTCGCAGTCGTGGACTATTTAGGAAAAGCGAACCCGAAGCTTGCTAAAAAAGAGTACGCCCAATATCTGGCGGCAACAGGGTACAGCGAATATAAGCCGATTGCAAAAGGTAACACAACTGAAGCGCTGCAAAAAAACCGCCGCATCTCGTTTCAGATCATTTTGGACGACGACAAGTGGCAGAGCAAGCTGAAGGAAATTGTGGAGCAATAGCAAAATCAGCACAAAAAAAAACGAGCGGAACACTTCGCTCGTTTTCTTCTGCTATTAAGCTTCTTTTTTACGCAACTGACGCCTGAAATATAAAAAGACCGGAAGTGGAATGAGTATAAACCCAGAACTTTTTACAATCTTATTTATCTCATTCCTTCTCTCTTGCAACTTCTCGTTTTCAATCATCATCTCATAGTCTTTCCGCATCTCTTCATCCGTTTTCTTATTAGGCAACGGTTTTCCGTTTTCATCATATACAGTCTCCGCTAAACCCAGTTTGTATTCTGCAAAACTAGCTTGATATGTATCCGGGCTCACAATATCGGCCACGCTCATAAATATGCTAATACTTCCTCCTATCGTTAGCGAAAGCGTCGTAAACAACACCAAATATATGTACAAATGCCTAAACATCTTCTCTTCCCCCTTCTCATCATAAGCAGTTTTTGACTTCACTGCTGCAATCGCCACTCCGACAAATAACAATAATACGATTACTTCAAAGTACACTAAGTAATCTAGATCAAAATTAAACATATCTTCACCTAGCTTTCTACTAATAAATTTCTATGTTAAAAGAGCTATCTTTCTTTCAATCTTCTATTATTTGCTATTGCTACATAATTCTCCTTTGATTCTTAATAAGAACTTATAATAAAAATGGAAATATTTTTATAAAAAGTAAAACTATTTATCTTTCCTTTACGAATATATGAGCAAGACAACCTTTTTAGTCTGGAAGTGAAGACAAAATCATGATGAAGCAGAAAAGATGGATCAGCCTTATTCAAAAAAGAGGCGATCAACATGCAGCGAACGAGCTGATCTCTCATTACTATCAATCTATTTATGCATATGTTTATAAACAAACGTTGAACAAAGAACTATCACTCGATCTAACACAAGACATTTTTATAAGCATGCTTCTCTCTATTCAACAGTTTGATGAGAAAAAAGCATCTTTTAAAACGTGGCTGTACCGAATCGCAACCTACAAGCTCGTTGATTATTTCAGATCTAAAAACTATACATATGATCGTTCCACAGACTCAATGGATGGTGTTGAAATTGCCACACCTTCAGATTTCACGCTCGAGTTGGAATGGAGAGAAGACATTAAAAAGGCGGCACAACTCATAAACAACTTCTCTATTATTGATCAACAGGTTCTACGGCTTAAATTGTTCGGCGAGCAAACGTTTATCGAAATCGCCAGTTCTCTAGATATGCCTGAGTCATCTATTAAAACAAAGTATTATGCTGCAATAAAGAAAATAAAACATCGAATGGAGGCTGAATAAATGGAGAAGGAAAAGTTTCACATCGAGTATCCAACGGATTTTGAAAGAAAAAACCAGATTTCATCTATTGTATCTGCCGGTCTAACAAAACCCAAATCGTTTCTATCTTATCTTCTTGAAATGTATCAACAGCTTGGCTTTCGCTATTTATTTCGAGATGCTACTGAAATTCTGTTTACGACCTGTTTAGCGCTAGCTGTAATGCTATACGGCATATTTTCACTGAAATCATCTTTAGACATGCAAGATTTATATTCTTTCATCTTTACGCTGTCTCCTATTTTTTTCTTTGCTCTATCCTCTCTATTTTTAGTACGTGCTTTAATGAAAGACACTTTTTCAGTAGAGATGACCTGTAAGTACCATGTGTTTCAGCTAGCCGCTTTTCGTATGTTAATTTTCAGTCTGCTAACGATGCTCATAAATATCGCATTGATTATCGTTCTATCGTTCTTGTTTCAATCGATTCAAATCCTGGATGCACTGCTGTTATCATGCAGCTCATTAAGCCTATTTTCAGTCCTTTACCTGTACGCCTTACGCCATGCAAAAGGGCCGTTCCCAACTTATTTCATGATGGCAAGCTGGCTGTTAGTGAATGTTCTGCCGGCCACCTTAAATCAGAACATGTACAGCATGTTTTTAAGTCATGTACCTACATATGTATACGGAATCGTACTCATCATCAGCATCGTGCTCTATGTAAAAACATTAAAAAAACTAATCTCATTTCGAGGTGCAGAAGGAGTTCAATAAATGTTAATCGTTGAAGACGTTACAAAAAATTTCGGGCAGTTCAATGCACTAAAAAATATAAACCTTGAGTTTCATAACGGTGTGTATGGATTATTGGCGCCGAACGGAGCGGGCAAGACAACACTGATTAAGATGCTCACGACACTGTTGTTCCCAACGAGTGGAAGCATTCGTTATGACGGAGAAGATATTATTAAGATGGATGAAAGATACCGCGAGATGATCGGTTACCTTCCTCAGGAGTTTGGCTATTACAAAAATTATTCGCCTACCTCTTACCTCCTTTACCTTGCAGCGTTAAAAGGAATACACCGAAAAACGGCGATAGCTCGAGTTGAAGAACTGCTTAAAACCGTAGCACTGGATCATGTGGCCAACAAAAAGATGAAGAAGTTTTCCGGAGGGATGATTCAGCGTGTTGGAATCGCTCAGGCCATGTTGAATGACCCGAAAATTCTTATTCTAGATGAGCCTACAGCTGGTTTAGATCCAAAAGAAAGAGTTCGTTTTCGTAATCTACTTACGAACCTGGCTCGCGATCGCATTGTCATTTTATCCACACATATCGTGTCAGATGTAGAATCGATCGCAAACGAGATCATCATGATTAAAAATCAAGAAGTGTTATACAAAGATACCGTTTCTAACATCTGCGGTAACATTCAAGGCCTCGTTTATGAGACTAAAGTTGCTTATGATGAAACGGAGCGGTTTCGTTCTACTTACCTTACCTTGTCTGAAAAACAAGAAAACGGAAGCATGTACATGCGTTTTTTAACAGAAGATACAGCTAAAGCAGAATGGAAACAGGTTCATCCAAACTTAGAAGATGTCTTTTTGTATATCTATCAAGATGGAGTACTATCTGATGATCAAACAGCTTGAATTTAAAAAAATCATCTCGTCACCTATTATTCTAGGATTGTTCGTACTCTTTCTTTTGTTTAACTGCTTTCTCATCTATCAGCAATCATCCATTCGAAATGATATGAGGTCACTTCAGCCAATTGTACAAGAAACGGGAACGTTAATGGATAAAGAGGGACGTGAAAAGCTGCAAACCTCTTATGAAGAAGATTTAAATTCTTGGAATCAGCTCTCACAAAGCAAAACTGGAGACACCTATCAAAACGCAGCGGACTTTTATAAACCAGAAATCTACTATAGTTTGATTGAATCAAACATTTATTCAGAAAAAGAATTGCAAGACATCAACAATCTAGCCATAAAAGAAACGTATCAAAACTCTATCAAGGATATTGAAACGAAGTACAGCACTTTAAACGTCATGGAAAATGCAGAAGAAGGCATCCGCCTTTTCGGCTTGGAAGGTGCTGCAGCTGAAAAAGTTCGTGAGCAATACACGGTATTAAAACCACGTGTAGAGGAGCTTATCCAAAATAAAGAACACCTTCATCTATTCTTTCATGGAAAAATGTTTGGAACACATTCTTTTCTTTTTAAAACGTTATTTGGATTCGTCATTTTTCAAGCTATGATTCTAATCGTTTTATTTACGGCATTTATCGTTAATTATGAGTTCGAACAAAAAACTTTTTTAGTCGCCTATTCAACAAAGCGTGGTAGAAAATTGGTGTGGGACAAGCTATTTGTTTCGCTATTTACTTCCATCCTTATGACTGTTGTTCTTCTATCTTCAACATTGCTTGGTTATTTTATTGTGTTTGACTACTCTGGTCTTTGGACCGTCCCCATCAGTACAGGGTTTTTAATAGAAATGAATGAAATTCCGTTTATTAGCTGGTGGAATCTCACATTTTTAGAATATTTACTTTTGACCTGTGTTCTAGTAGTTGTGTGCCAAATTCTTTTTGTTTTGCTTACATTTTGCACTTCGATGTGGATTAGGAATAGTTATATCGTATTTGTTATTTTCGGAGTGATTTTTTCAGCAGGGTTACTCTTACCAAGCATCATACCAAAAAACAGCACAATGCTTCTTTACACTCACTTTACACCTTTCACCTTAGCCATGAATGTTAAAAAATGGTGGATGGAAAGTGGTGTTTTCAAAGCGTTTAAGTATTATGAAATCATTACCGTTTCTGGATGGCTCGTTGCTTTACTTCTCACAGCCTGGTTCTTTATTAACCGTTTTTCCCGAGAAAATTTATAGATAGGACGCGAACATATGAGAATAGTAGTTAATGAAATAAGAAAGCTGTTTTCGGTAAAAATAATCTGCCTGTTACTATTAGTCAGCTTTTTTGTGTACCAGCAGTTTATTATGTTTGAATTTAAGCATTTTCCTAACGGCAGACCACTACTAGATGATTTCCGCGCTACGCAAAAAATGCTAGTTGATTATGGTGAATCTATGGATAGTGAGGAGTTTAAAGATTTTAAAGAGATTAAAGAACAACGAATAGCAGAAGCGACAGAATATCTTAAGTCACAGAAAGAAATGGTCGCTGCAGGCATTGATACGTATGAGGAATTTAGCAACATGGATCAAGAAAACGAAAAACTAGCTGCCCTGCACAGCAAAATCTTTTTTGAAGACTCTGTAGATATTTTTTGGGAGATTCAGGCACGTGATGGAATCATTGACAGATATGAGCATCCTGAACGTTTTAATGAGCATGAACTAACTCCAAAACAAAATGCACGCATGGATGAATTGGTTGAAAATGGATCAACAAAGGCGATATTTACGTTTATGGTATTTGAAAACTACAATGTTTTAATGAAATATGTAGCCATTCTTATCTTTCTAAATATCATGATTATCCTGATGCCACTATACATTCGGGACAAGCGAAATCACGTACAACTTCTGCAGTATACATCAAAAACAGGACGCAGCCTTTTTTCACATAAGCTCCTTTCTGGCTTAACTGCATCCTTAATCATTATTACCGCCCAGCTCGCTTTTTTCTTTTTCATGTATAGAGGTAATGACACTAGTATGTTCTTTCCGTTATCCATAAACTCTATCTTTAACATCTTTGTTTCATGGTATGACCTAACCTTTTTTCAATATATCGTTCTTACTGTTATTTGTGTCTATCTGTTAGGAATAGCGTTAGTATTGGTCGGAGCTTGGATATCGAGCATCGCTCCCAATTATATGACGAGTGTAGGTCTGCATGTTCCTCTAGCATTCTTGCTATTTGGTACAGGAACCACGTATCTCGTACAAAACCTAACAAGTATCTATTTAAATCCTTACCTCGTACCTATTTCATTTGTTACGATTCTCATTCTTACCTCGGTACTTTTTATTTGGCGTTATCGAAAAGAAAAAGTTAATAATATCCTATAAAAAGAAGCAGCATCTTTTTATTTCAGCAGATGCTGCTTTTGTATAGAAGTTAATTCATTACTGCTCTCAATCTCTTATTCTGCCTATTCAAAAACAGCCATACCCCACCAAATGCGATAAATAATGCAGCAAACAGAATCGGAATTTGATAGAAACTCCAGATGCTTGGTCCGTAGTTGGTATACTGAAGATGCTTTTCAACCGTTTTTTCATAGGAAGTCTTGTATTCGTACTGAACGACCCAATTGTCATTCGCCATGATTACCGTTCCTTTATCATAGTCACTCGGCACGATTTTGTCAGTATCCTCTATTACTTTATCGTTTCCAATGACAATGGTGGCATTCGTATAGTCGATTGGAAAATAAGTATCAGGTCCTTCCTTCACAGCTTGGTTATTTTTGTCTTGCAACCAGCTCTCAACGTCCTTAGCAGAGAACACAGCAACCAGATTTAACTTGTCATCATACTTGTTAAAGACATCTAGCAGATCGTATTTTTCCTTGTCTCCTACTTCATTTGATGCATCTAATACGTCAAACACATCGTTCATGATGATTTCCTTTTCCTCTTCCACTACTTGAAGCTGATCTAGTTCTTCTTTATAAGAATTTGCTTTTGAATAAGACGTGATGAAGAAGATCGCGCTTAGAACGAGAAAAATGACTGAAAGCGTTAGGATATAGTTCGTAAACTTTTTCTGAACCGTAAAGAATTCAGAAAGTCCTTTGACCATTTGATTCCTACCGCCAAAGTTGTTAATCGCAATACGGATCGCTTCTTCTTCCGTTTTTCCTTCTGCTTTTAAATCTTCAACGGCTTCAATGAGGTGTGAACGCATCTCTCTTTTTAACTCTTCCACTTCGTTTCTAGATCCTACAACATCTTTGTAGATGGATTGTATGTATTTATCGATCTGTTTCAAAACTATTCTCCCCCTTCAATGAATTGATCAATGATTCGTTTTACAAACTGCCATTCTCTTCGCTTTTGCTCAAATCCATCCTTCCCTTGCTCCGTCAATCTATAATACTTTCGCCTTCCTCCTGGCCCGTGCTCGTCTCCCCAGTAGGATTCAATCCATTCGTTCTTTTCTAATCGTTTTAGTGATAAATAAAGCGTTCCTTCTTTTAACTCAAACTGATCATCACTTTTTTCTCGAACAAGCTTTGCCAGCTCATAACCGTACATATCTCTTTTAACCAATAACGATAAAATCAACGTGTCAATGTGGCCTTTAAGAACCTCTTTGTTAACTTCCATTTATAACCACCTCCAAATTCAATATAAAATATAATACCTAATAATGCAAGGTATTATTAAAACAAATATATTAGAACTCTTTTCCCCATGAAAAAAGCACCGGCCACTTAGCCGATACTTCCTACACTACTTCTTTATTTTTTCTTAACAGGCACCCAAATCTCACTTCTAAATGTAGGTGACGTCGTATCTTTATCCGCGTTCCAAAGAATCTCTGGTCCTTCTGTTTGTTCATACGACGATGATGGAAACCATTCTGAATAGATGCGTCCCCACACGTTTTGCAAAGTTTCTGGAAAAGGGCCGACCGCTTCAAATACTGCCCAAGTGGATGCTTCCACCTTTAGTTGTGACATATTCTCGGGACATTCGTTGATAGTGGCTGCCCCAATATAATGATCAAGCTCACTGTTTTCAGTTGCCCTCTCCGAAAAGTTCGTTGAAGCGCTGATTATGCCACTTGGCTCTATATTTGATAAACTCTTCAGCTGCTGGATCATCTCTGGTGTGAGGCTTTGCCACATCCCGGCGATCTCAGGATTTACCCCTTCAAAAATAAGCGGAACTCTTTTCTTGAGACCCACAATAGAAAAGGCCTCTTTTTCAACAATACGATAGTTCATCTCACTTCCTCCTTTTACCGATAATTGAAAGGACATGCGCGGAAAGGCTTTGAGTGAATGACCACTTTTACGAGCTTCTGAAGGTGTAATACCATGCATCTGCTGAAAAGCTTTTGTAAAAGAATCTGGTGAAGAGTATCCGTATTTCACTGCCACATCAATTACTTTTATGTCGCTGTTCTGCAATTCAAATGCTGCAAGAGTTAGCCTTCTGCGGCGAACGTATTCTGAAAGTGGAACTCCTGCCAAAAAGGAAAACATTCGTTTAAAATGATACTCTGAACAATACGCTCGTTTCGCTACTTCCGCAAAGTCGATCTCATATTGTAGATGATCCTCCATATATTGCAACGCGTCGTTCATACTCTTTAGCGAATCCATTACTAACGCCTCCTTTCAAAATAAGAATAACAAGGGGAAGAAGATGACATCCGACAATCTCTGTATATAGTTTAACGGATTTGAAGTTTTTATCGCACAAAAAAACAACCGCTGCTACGGGCAACGGCTGTTCCAAATTACTATTTAAAAAGGGGGGGTAGTACTACTATTCCCAGCTCACATATTTTTATTCATCATTTTGCAAGTTTCATAGATTTTTTTTGCACAACTTCTGTCTTTCCATAATAACTGTGTAAAAACATGCCCAGCATGATAATGAGAACGCCCATCATAGAAAGGAACGTTGGACTTGCAATCGATAACAGCCACATCTCGCCTGCTAATACAAAAATGATTTCAGCCGATTGCGTGGCTTCTACACCTGCAAGTTTCACAGGGTTGTTCGCACAAAGATCCGTCGCTTGGAAAAAGAGTACGGTTGCGATAACCCCTGATGAAATGGCCACTAAAAACGTCTGCCACAACTGATCGTTCGTTGGAGGTCCACTCTCCACCCATCCAATTCCTGCGAGGACAACCCACCACGGAAGTGAAGCGATCGTCATACCGAATGCTCGCTGAAAAGCATCGAGACGTTTGTTCGTTACAACCATCATTTTTCGATTGCCAAGTGGATAAGCGATTGCCGCAATCAGAACTGGCAGCACAACGTTCAACCAAGCGGAGCCGTTCACACCACTCGCTTCCTGCACTTGAACGAGTGCGACACCTCCTAGTATGATCATCGAAAAACCTAATCCTTTAAAGGGAATCTTTTGGCGTATTGCTCCATGCCCTTTGTCCCCTTCATAAAAAAAGGGCACGAGAAGAGAGCCTGCAACGATTGTAATCTGCCACGTCGCGGCGACTAACCACGCCTCTCCAAAACCTGCTGCGTATGTAATCGGTGCATAAAAGAGCACAAATCCTACCGAACTCCATAAAAACCATGTACCAAATCGTGCTCTAAGTTCCTGAAAAACAGGACGCACGTTGCCACGCATCCAAACGATGATCCACAATAACGGAACCATGTAAAAAAAGCGAAGGGCTGCACTCCAATGCCAGCTTCCGCCTGATAAGTCCATGGAACGATTCAAAATGAACGTGACGCCAAATAAAAAGGCTGCCGCAATCCCAAGCCATATCGGTCTCATGTTAAGTCCTCCGTTTCCCTTTAAAAAGTATTCATCTGTCTTGTCCAACATGCTTATCTTTTTTTATTATCTTACCATATGGTTGTACGAATTTGGGAAGACTCTCCATAAATGTATGAATTGCTTTAAAACTGTTAGTTACACAGAGCGAGAAAGTATGAGAAATGGTATACTGGTACAAATAATAATTCTATATTCAAAAGGAGGACAACAATTATGGTTGGAGTTCTAATTTTGGTAGGAAGTATTGCAGCTTGTGTAGCTGTTGGATTTGGAAGAAAAGTTTGGAAGCAGTAACATTTAAAAGCTTCCAGTCAACGCCATCAAATAAAGCTAAGAAACACGTATGACTATTATATTGAGATACAAGTTTTAAAGCACTGTGAGAAATCACAGTGCTTTTTCTAATAAAGTCTTAAGTCGCTTCCCCTTAAGCCAAAAACACGGCTCCATACCCGAGTGATCCAATAATGACGAACACCGGGGACACTTTCACTTTCTCCATCAATAAAAAACTGGCAGCAGCTAAAAACAGTGTATGCATCCAACCGACACTGATATAAGATTCAGCAAAGAACTGATACGCCATGATGCCAAGAAGCACAGCGATTGTAGGTTTTACATATGTGCTCATGTTCTTTACTCTCGGTGAGTCTTTAAATTTATAAACAAGACCTAAAAACGCGACCATCAATAAAAGAGAAGGTGCAACGGTTGCGAACACACCAACAAACGCCCCAAACCAGCCCCCTTCTTGGTATCCGATATAGCCTGCCATCTTCGTCGCGATCGGACCAGGAAGCGCATTACCTAGCGCCAGTACTTCGGTAAATTCATTAACAGAAAGCCATTCATAGCGGTCAACGACTTCGTTTTCAATTAAAGGAATGGACGCCGGTCCACCGCCATATCCTAAAATTCCGGGTAAGAAAAAGGCGAGAAAGATATGCCAAAAAGTCATCCTGTCTCCTCTCCTTCCCGCACGCTTGCTTTCTTTTTATCCGTTCCCTTCAATGGTCCAAAAAGAGCGTATGCCAATAATGCACCAATGATGATTCCAGGGTGGACACCTAGAAATTGAAGAAGGATAACACCAGCGAAAATGTGAAAAAGGCTTAGTTTTAAACCTAACCCTTTTTTGGAGCTATCAAAGAATTGCCACGTTAGTACAGCGAGCATCACAGCGACAACGGGAATGACTCCTTTTGTCATGCCTTGCACCCATGGCTGATCTTTAAATTCTCGGAGTGAGGTTAAGAGCAGAATCATGAGGATAATGGTTGGCAGAATCGTTGCTAATAGCGAAACGAAGAGACCCGTAATGCCTGCCACTCGGTATCCGATATATCCGGCCATTTTTGTCGCGATCGGCCCAGGCAGTGTGTTTCCTAGCGCCAACACATCTCCAAATTCTTCGTCGTTCATCCATTTGTATTTTCCGACCACTTCCTTATGAACTAAAGGGATGGAAGAAGGACCTCCCCCATACCCCAGCATGCCTGACCGAAAGAAGGCAAGAAACAAGTTGAGATACGTCATGTGATCAGTCCTTTATTCTTAGTTGAGATTTGTTTGTTACCATGCAGCGATCGATCCATCTGTTCTTCCTTCCGTTCCACCCGCTAAAACTCCTGTCTCTGGGTCTCTCCAAATAATCTGGCCGCGGCCAAAGTTCCCTGAATCTGCGGCCACTTGAACGTCATGACCTCTTCTGGCTAGGTCATCAACAATATGCGACGGAAGTGAGCGTTCAACTAGAACTTTCTTATCCTCCATCCACTGCCAGCGTGGCGCATCTAGTGCGGCTTGCGGGTTCAGATGAAAATCAATCGTGTTCACCACAACTTGCACGTGACCTTGAGGCTGCATGTAGCCTCCCATCACACCGAAAGGTCCTACTGCTTTTCCGTTCTTCGTTAAAAATCCTGGTATGATTGTGTGATACGTCTTTTTGCCTGGAGCGAGTGCGTTATCGTGATCTGGATCCAGCGAGAAATCATGTCCTCTATTCTGCAGACCGATCCCCGTTTCAGGAACGACCACGCCAGAACCAAAGCCCATGTAGTTGCTCTGAATGAACGAGACCATATTGCCGTCTTCATCTGCCGTTGCAAGATATACCGTTCCACCACTTGGTGGTGTGCCAGGTTCTGGCTGAAGAGCTTCACTACCGATCAGGTCTCTTCGTTTTGCAGCATAGCTCTCCGACAATAATCCTTCAACAGATACATTCATTCTTGAGCGGTCTGTTACATATTTTTTCGCATCAACAAAGGCTAGTTTGATGGCTTCGATCTGTTTATGATACGTTTCGGCTGATTCTTTTTCGGTAAAATCATATCCTTTTAACGTGTTGAGTGCCATGAGTGCAACGATTCCTTGACCGTTCGGCGGAATCTCCCAAACGTCGTATCCTCTGTAGTTCACGCTGATTGGTTTCACCCACTTGGGATAAAAGGTAGCAAGATCCTCACTTCGGAGAAATCCGCCGTGCGCTTCTGACGCCTCGCTTATTTTTTGTGCGAGTACTCCTCTATAAAAAGATTCTGATTTCGTTTCTGCGATGTCTCGTAATGTGCTTGCATGGTGAGGTGAGCGCCAAATCTCGCCTACTTCTGGTGCACGTCCCTTCGGTGCAAAGGTTTTGAACCAGCTCTCGAACTCCTCGCCTTTTAATTCACGCTTGTACGTTTCATACGCTTTTCGCCAGTACTTACCGAGAATAGGCGTCAATGGGTAACCTTCTTCTGCGTAAGAGATTGCAGGTTTCAGCACTTCTTTAAACGGAAGCTTGCCAAATCGGTTGGAAAGTTCTGCCCATGCAGCTGGTGCACCTGGCACCGTAACAGGCAGCCAACCGAACTTTGGCATGGTATCATGTCCCGCTTTCTTTACTTCTTCGATCGAGATGCTTCTTGGTGCAGGACCACTCGAGTTCAAGCCATGCAGTTCACCATTCATCCAGACGAGAGCGAATGCATCACCACCGATACCGTTTGATGTTGGCTCAACAACCGTTAGGCAAGCTGCGGTGGCAATGGCTGCATCAACCGCATTTCCACCCTTTTTTAACATGTCAAGCCCAGCTTGTGCGGCGAGCGGCTGACTCGTCGCAACCATTCCTTTTTTCGAAAAAATGCTCATCCGATCTGAATGATAAGGGTTATGAAGGGCATTGTACTGAAGTTTCTGTTTCGTATCCTGTATCGTTTGATTCATGATTCTCACCTTTCGTTTTGGGAAGTTAAGGTGCCTTTATAGATTAATTCATTGTATGGTTTATTATCTAAAAATTCAAATAATCGCACTAAAACAGAACTGTATTACAACAGTTTTTTATTTTTTTACACATCCCTACAAACCCAGTCATATCACGGATAAACAGTTGGACAGATGACTCAATTTTATAAAAAAACGGAAAATGTTATAAAACAGGTGTTGCAAAAATTAAGCTGTTATAATACAATGCATTATAATCAAATCAAACACAAAACAGGAGGAAATTAAAATGAAAAACTACTTGGAGCTTCACCGTAATATTCCGGACAAAACGTGTATAGAATGTGGATGTGTAATTGAGGAACAGCACGAATCTTATCTTTATGAGTGCGAGCGTTGCATGGGAAAACACGAGAGGTAAATTTTTTTACCTCTTCTGTTATATAACAATAATAATTTATTCTTATCTGTTTAATAACATACTCAGAAAGGACTGTGTAATAAGTGACGATTGAAACTACTAATCTCCAAGTGTTAGGCAACGTTACCCCAGCGTATGAAAAAATATTAACACCAGGTAGCATTCTTTTCTTAAAATCATTACACCTTCACTTTAATAACACGCGCAAAGAACTTCTGAAACAACGTAAAGCCAGGCAAAGTGAGATTGATTCCGGAATCATGCCTACCTTTTTACCGGAAACTGAACATATCCGAAACAGTGATTGGACCATATCACCGCTTCCCCAAGATCTGCAAGATCGACGAGTAGAAATCACGGGTCCTGTTGACCGCAAGATGGTGATTAATGCCTTAAACTCAGGTGCCAAACTATTTATGGCAGATCTTGAAGATTCTAATTCTCCTACTTGGGAAAACACGATTGAAGGTCAGATCAACTTAAAGGATGCTGTTAACCGTACCATTTCTTTTGATAATGGAAACGGCAAAACATATACATTGAATGAAAAAATCGCGACACTCATCGTACGTCCACGCGGCTGGCATCTTGAAGAAAAACATATTGTTGTCGACAACGAACCGATGTCTGGTAGCTTAGTAGATTTTGGACTTTATTTTTATCACAATGCAAAGACACTGATTGAAAAAGGGTCTGGACCGTATTTCTATCTTCCTAAAATGGAAAGTCATAAAGAAGCTCGCCTTTGGAACGATGTGTTTATTTACGCACAAGAACAGCTAGGGATTCCACGAGGTACGATTAAAGCAACTGTACTAATCGAAACCATTGTTGCGGCTTTTGAGATGGACGAAATTTTATACGAACTTCGTGAACATTCCGCAGGCGTAAACTGTGGCCGATGGGATTATATTTTTAGCTATATTAAGAAGTTCCGTAATCAGCCACACGTGATTCTCCCTGACCGTTCGCTTGTAACGATGACTGTTCCGTTCATGAGGTCCTACTCGCTTTTGGCAATAAAGACGTGTCATAAACGAAACGCTCCTGCGATCGGTGGAATGGCTGCACAGATTCCAATTAAAAACGATGAAGCTGCGAATGCTGCTGCTTTTGAAAAAGTGCGTGCTGACAAGGAGCGCGAGGCTTCTGACGGTCATGACGGGACATGGGTTGCCCATCCGGGACTCGTGCCTGTTGCTATGGAAGTCTTTGACCGAATCATGCCAACACCAAATCAGATCGATCGAAAACGTGAAGATGTTGTCGTAACGGCTGATGATTTAGTGGCTGTACCAGAAGGCGAAATTACAGAAGAAGGTTTGCGCGTCAACATTAGTGTCGGCATCCAATACATTGCTTCTTGGTTGAGAGGTAAAGGAGCTGCACCGATCAACCATCTTATGGAAGATGCAGCTACTGCAGAAATCTCACGTGCCCAAGTATGGCAATGGATCCGACACCCTAAAGGCATTTTACGTGACCGCCGCAAAGTGACGTTCGAGCTGGTAGAGGAACTAAAGTTGCAGGAAGTTCAAAAGTTGAAGCAAGGAATGAATGAGGAGTCATTCAATTCTGGTCGTTTTATGGAAGCTGTCGCGCTGTTTGACGAGCTGATTCGCGATGATGAGTTTCAAGATTTCTTGACCAATCGTGGGTATGAAGTTTTGTAGGTTTAATTTCTTGCTGCTTTTGAAAGAGGTTGATTTCCGCTCCAGGTTGCTCGCTTTCCGCGGGGCAGGCGGTGAGCCCCTTGCCGCTTTGCGCCCTTAAGGGTCTCACCTGCCCGCCTGTCCCGCAGGAGTCTCGCACCTTACGCTCCAATCAACTTGGCAATGAAGAATTAAAGCTAAGACGATCAAAAATCATACAGGATTTTAAAGCAACTTTTTAAGAAAACACCATTCAAAAATACTATGAAAACTTAAGGAGAGAGTTAAATGAGTCAATCACGTGTGGAGAAATTACAGGATATGTGGCAAAACGAAGAGCGCTGGTCAGGTGTTCAGCGTCCTTATACAGCAGAAGAGGTTATTCGCTTACGCGGATCTATCGATATCGAGCATACACTTGCAAAAAAGGGTGCCGAAAAATTTTGGGATCTGCTTCAGAACGAAACATATGTAAACGCTTTAGGAGCACTAACGGGCAATCAGGCTGTTCAGCAAGCAAAGGCAGGTCTGAAAGCGGTATACTTAAGCGGTTGGCAGGTTGCAGCAGATGCCAACCTTTCTGGAAACATGTATCCTGATCAAAGTTTGTATCCAGCAAACTCTGTGCCTCACGTGGTAAAAAGAATCAACTCTGCTCTTCAGCGCGCTGATCAGATTCAGCACATGGAAGGCGGAAATGAAGTCGATTACTTCCTTCCGATCGTTGCCGATGCAGAAGCTGGTTTTGGCGGACAACTAAACGTGTTTGAACTGATGAAAGGTATGATTGAATCTGGAGCATCGGCCGTTCACTTTGAAGATCAGTTATCTTCTGAGAAAAAGTGCGGACATCTTGGTGGAAAGGTATTATTGCCTACTCAAACAGCAGTACGCAACTTAATCTCTGCTCGTCTTGCGGCAGATGTGATGGGAACGCCAACGATTCTAATCGCACGTACAGATGCTGATGCGGCAGACTTGATTACAAGTGACATCGATCCGGTTGATCGCGCGTTTATTACGGGTGAACGAACAGCTGAAGGCTTTTACCGTACGAACGCCGGCCTTGATCAAGCGATCGCACGTGGTCTTGCGTATGCTCCATATGCAGATCTGATCTGGTGTGAAACGAGTGAACCAAATCTAGAACAAGCTCAGCGTTTTGCAGATGCCATTCATGAGCAGTTCCCTGGTAAACTATTAGCTTACAACTGTTCACCTTCTTTTAACTGGAAAAAGAAGCTGGATGACGCAACGATTGAAACGTTCCAGCAGCAGCTTGCAGCGATGGGCTACAAATTCCAATTCGTTACGCTTGCAGGGTTCCACGCACTGAACCATAGCATGTTCGAGCTAGCAAAAGGATATAAAGCGAGAGGAATGGGTGCCTATTCTGAGCTGCAACAACGAGAGTTTGATAGTGAGATCGATGGCTATACAGCAACTCGCCACCAACGTGAAGTAGGAACAGGGTATTTTGATGAAGTAACACAGCTCGTTTCGGGTGGTACAGCTTCAACAACGGCTCTAAAAGGATCTACTGAAGAAGAGCAATTTCAGTCACAAAAAGCATAGAGATAGAGTTATTGGATAGGATATATATAGAAAAAGGACAGGAGCGGACGCCTTTGTCCTTTTTATTTGCTTGTAGAATTGTCGAACGGCCTATAAATTTTTGAAGGACTATAAAAAGATTGGAAGGACTATAAAAAATGTTTTAGGGCTTATAAACTATTTTTTAGGGTCTATAAATAAATTCACCTATCAAAAAAGGGATAACTCCTAAAACTGAGAGTCATCCCTAAAATCTTTATGCTTTTACATCTCGCTTTTGGAAAACTGTAAACGTAATCGCAAGCATGACCACCGTGTATACCGCGAGCACGCTAATGGAGAACGGCAGCGTTAAGTCCTTGATCATCTGGTTCTGTCCATCGATCAATACACTAAGATCCATGTTGGCGAACAACGTGTAAATCACCCAATCTTTTTTGGCAAGAAGAGTAACAATGATGTTACCGGCAAACATCGTAAACATTGCCACACCGATTGCAACCGAGTTACTCATGAACAAGGTTGAAATCATAAATGACATAGCCACGAGTGTTGTTAATTCAATAAATTCTACACCGATGTTAGCAAACACATACTCCACGATCAGCCTTTCCTTCACTTGCCCATCTTCTGCTGTGATTAAGTACGACTGATCCATGCCACCAAATCCATAGGCAAGGCCACCTACGAGCCATGTCACTATAATAACTACAAGCCACATTAAGAACGCGAAGCCGAGTGTTGCAACGAGTTTAGATAAAAGAATTTTCCACCTGCTATAAGGGCGGATCAGAAGCATCTTAATCGTTCCTTTTGCAAACTCATTAGAGACAATATCACTAGCCACTACGATTACGAACAATCCGATAAAGATTGAAAGCCACGACATGTCTTTCATGAACTGCCATGCGGTCGTTTCATAAGGAGAAATATCATTAGCAATGGCATATTCGTTCTGCTTGATGGTGGATTCTAAATATTCTATATAGACTTCATCATCATTGTTTTTCTTTGCTTCATCTAGAGTCTTCTCGTCAGCCTTAATCGTTTCGGTCAATTCTTGCTTCCAATTTTCGTTTACTTCAACATCTGTTGTGACTTTGTCATAAACAGCGATACCGATAATGATAACGATTGGGATGGCAAGGAAGATCCATGTGCGTGTACGGCTAAAGATCTTAATCCATTCATTCGTTAACAGGGACAGCCATTTCATTCAGATCTCCCCCTTTCTTTGTCATTTCTAAGAATCGTTCTTCTAGCGTCTTCGTTTTGCGTTGGATGCCCACAACGAGAACGCCTGCAAGAACCAGTTGTTTATTCATTTCAGCTATAAATCTAACGTCTGCTGTTTGGACGATCAGTTCTTGACCTGACTCGGTTACGTTCAGATCCTCATTTAAGTTAAGAAGAACTTGTTTTGCCTGCGCAACGTCTCCTTCGATTTGGAAATGAACCTTCACATCTGCTTCGTTTTCTTGGTTTAGGATCTCATCGATACGCACCAGTTTTCCGTGTTGAATGATGGCTACACGGTCACACATCATCTGCATCTCAGCAAGCATATGTGAAGAAACGATTACAGAGGTACCGTTGTTCGCAAGTAGGCGTAAATAGTTACGAAGGTCATAGATTCCTTGTGGATCGAGTCCGTTTGTCGGTTCATCCAGGATTAACACGTTCGGTTTATGTAAAAGTGCCTGAGCTACACCCAGTCGCTGCCTCATACCAAGCGAGTATGTTTTCACCTTATCGTTAATCGCGTACTTCAGATCAACGAGTTCAATCACTTCGTCAATTCTTTCCTTCGTTACATCCGGCATGATCCTTGCATATTGCATAAGGTTTTTATAGCCTGTCATATAGTCATACAACTGCGGATTTTCAACGATCGCGCCTACGCGTTCCATCGCTTTTTCAAAGTTACCCCGCAGATTGTCACCGTTGATCAAAACGTCTCCGTCCGTGATGGAGATCAGCCCCACGATCATTCGAATCGTTGTCGTCTTACCCGCTCCGTTCGGACCAAGCAGACCGAAAATCTCACCTTCTCTTACCGAAAACGAGAGATCATCAACAATGGTCTTGCCTTTGATCTTTTTTGTTAAGTTCTTAAGCTCTAACGTATGTGTTGTCATGCGCTCCCCAATTCCTCCTATCATAACTCTCTCTTTTCACCATGTAATACGACTGAGAATAAAGAAAGGTTTCGTAAATTTTGTAAATTATTTACTTATTACTTTAACACTTCTGCTTGCTTTTGGTATATGCTTTTCTCTTTTGGTAACGCGTGTTGAGATAACAACACCTAGGATGACGAGAACGCCGCCAGCTCCTTGATACCATGCGAGTGTTTCGTCGATAAAAAGAACAGCAAAGAGCGCAGCAAACACAGGAATCAAGTTCAAAAAGACCCCTGCTTTACTCGGTCCGACCCGCTCAACCGCCGTATTCCAGGACATGAACGCAACGATCGATGCAAAGATTCCGGTATAAAGGATCGTTGCAACCGTGCCATAAGACCATACAATTTCTTCTGTTTGCATTTCTCGCATTGAAAATGGCAGCAAGATGAGGATGCCGAGAAACGCGGTTACAATGAACGTGCTGTAAGTAGGAAGAATTCCCGCATATCTTCGAATAAGAAGCGAATAGATGCTCCAGCAGATCACAGCTCCTATGACGATTAAGTCACCTTTATTAAACGACAGCTGGAGTAAAACGGTGAGTGAGCCTTTTGAGATAATAAATAGCAGTCCTACGAGTGAAAGCAAGGCTCCTGCAATCTGTTTCGAGTTCAGCTTCTCTTTCAGAAAAACAAACGACAATAGGAAAAGCAGAATCGGTGTTGACGTGTTAACGATGGATGCATTGATGGAAGTCGTGTAGTGAAGAGCGATGTACAAAAGTGTATTGAAGCCCGTGATCCCAGTGATCGATAAGATGAGAACAACATGCCACTGTTTTTTTAGTATTCGCCATTCTTTTCGTAAAAATGGTACGGCAAACGGAAGAAAGATGAGAAATGCGGTACACCAACGTAAAAAAGATAGTGTTACAGGCGGTAAACTACTCGTTATCGCACGTCCGATCACAAAATTCCCGCCCCAGATTAAGTTTGCGACCACTAATAGTACATACGGGTTAACTTTTTGCATGGTGTGGAGCACTCCTTTTTTGAGATTAAGTCGTTTTGAGCTTCAATAAGGTAATTTTCCTAGTAGATTAAGTCTAATCAGCCACGCATTAAGTCTAAACAGCTACCAATTAAGTCTAAATTCAAAAATAAAGGCCATTCGACAAATCTGACCATAAAACGTTGCCTGCCAGCCCCCTAATCGACAGATTCAAAATCATTTTCTCCCACTATAGCAGACTATCTTTTAAAGTAGATATGGTCATTTCGCCTCAATCTAAAAATTGTAAGCTTTTTTCCTGTAAATCCATTCTAAATGCTGTACAATGGAAATTAAAATCATTGAAATACTTTACTTTATGAAGTAAAAAGCAGAAGAAAGAAGATGACATAATGAAAGCGTATCGGACGTATGTGATTTTATTCCTGGTTATGGTGGTATGGGGGTTAAATGTAACAGCGACGAAAATCCTGGTTACGAACTTCATGCCCGTTACGATCACAGGAATTCGAGTTCTAACTGCTGGCTTGACCGTATTTCTGCTTCTCTTCACCATAAAAAAAGTTCGGTGGCTTACGAAAAAAGAGTTTTGGTATGTTTTTCTCGCGTCGATCTTTAATGTTGTGGCTCATCACTATTTTCTATCGATCGGCTTGACCGAGACAACAGCCACGAACGGCGGGTTGATCATGGGAATGTCACCACTTCTAACGACCATTCTAGCTATCTCGTTTTTAGGAACACCTCTCACTCTCTTAAAATCAATCGGACTTCTTCTTGGGTTCTCTGGCGTTGCGTTCATCGTTTTGGAAGGAAACAGTCAGGTAGCAGGAATCTCGTTCGGTGATGGATACATTTTATTATCTGTACTCACGCAAGCTGTAAGCTTCATTCTGATCAAGCGAGTGGCACACACGTTAGATCCGCGACTCATGACCGGCTATATGATGGTGATCGGTTCACTGTTTCTGATCGTGATCGGATTGATCGAAGAGCCACAAGGATTTGCAGGTGTTGTTGAGAATTCAACCGTTTCGTTATGGCTGATCTATTTTGCTTCAGCTTGTATTGCTACGGCTGTCGGCCATATGCTCTATAATGAGGCAATCGGTAAAATCGGAGCATCTGAAGCTTCCATTTTTATAAACTTGAATCCATTTTTCGCCCTAGTTGGTGCCTATCTATTTTTAGGTGAACAAATTTTGTTTCAGCATATTTTCGGTTTTCTGCTCATCATCACAGGTGTCCTCTTAGGATCTGGTGCTGTTGAGGAGATACGGAACAGAAAATTACGCAAAAAACACGCGGCTTAAACTTGGCGAACGAACATAAAAAACGACCAGAGGTTATAAAAACTCTGGTCGTTTTCTTATTACACGCTAGCAGACACTGCTTTTTTCTTTCGTTTTTGCAAAACAACATTTTGAATCGTTAAAAAAACATTCCCTACCACCCAATATAGAGGTAGAACGGCGGACAGCTTCCATGCAGAGAATAGAATGATGATCGGCATCACATAACCCATCATTTTTATTTGAGGATTTGAAGCAGCAAGCTCAGTTGTACTCATTTTATATTGTATGAACGTGGTTAACGCCGCTAACACCGGAAGCAGATGCAGAGGATCTGCTGTTCCAAGGTTAAACCAAAGAAAGTTGTGCAATGCAATTTCTTTCGTTTTAATGATTGCATAATAAAACGCAAACAGAATCGGCATCTGGATCAAAAGGGGCAAACACCCCATGGATAACGGATTGACTTCATGTTTTTTATAAACAGCCATTAATTCATTTTGTAATTGCAGTTGAGACTCTCGATCTTTTCCTGTGTGCTTTTCACGTAGCTGTTGGATCTCCGGCTGAATCTTCTTCATCTTTTCCTGATTTTTCGTTTGTTTCAATGTTAACGGCATGATCAGAAATCGTATTACAATTGTTAAGATGATAATCGCGATGCCATAGCTATCGTTAAACAGATACGCCACATATTGGATAAGCTTTGAAAACGGGTAGATGAAAAAATGGTTCCAGATCCCCGGGCTCTCTGCGGTAATGGGTGCGTTGTTGCAGCCAGATAATAGAAAAATAGCTAGTAATGAAAGAATGGATACATACTTCTTCAATTCTTGTTCCTCCTTGTTTTTTAAATCTTTAAGCAAACAAGGAGGAAACGTGTCCTTCTTTATCATCAGGCGTTTCTTTTCTAAACATTGTACGTGCGATTTCGTCGCGAATGAAGCAATAATTTTGAACGAGGTGAGAGTCGGTTATCCTCTTCTCGGAACTTAGCCTGTCCTGTTTCACATGGTGATTTAATCTATGAACAAGAGATTGATTAACGACCGAAAGCTGCTTAGCAATAATGAACGTTAGTGCGATACTAATGGATAAAACTAATGCGTCCGTTTGATAGATCAGATCAAAAAACTCCATAAATCAAATCACCTCCTATACTTCATTATACAGAGTTTTCACCCTATATATCTATGATATAGAGATTTCGCCTCTGCCGTATTCTTCGTGCCATGAACAAGCGCACGGCCATCTTTAAAAAGAACGAGGCGATGACTGCCACTTTGAAGCTCTAGTAAATAATGATTACAACGAACCTCACCATGTGGGAGTAACCTTCTCTCCATCTCTTCTAAATTAATTTCAATCGTATGAGCGGGACGAATCTGAACGGTATCCCGCCCGCAAAGAACAGCTGTTTTTAACGCAGCACCTTTCTCTAAGTAAGGATACGTAGGGTTAGCCCCACAAGATGGACAATCTACCTTCTTCGCTTTTCCCATCCCTAATTGAACATGCTGATTCGTCCACGTATCAAATGTTACGATTTTCTTCCGAATGGATGCATAGTCTTCAACTAAAATCTTTAGCGCCTCAGCTGTTTGATAGGCTGTGACCATCTGTACGGCTGGAGAGATAATTCCTGCCGTATCACATGTTTGGCCGTTCGCCGGAATCTTATCAAGCAAACAGTTCAAACACGGTCCATCCCCAGGTAAAATCGTGTAAGAAATACCATAGCTCCCAACACAAGCCCCATAAATCCATGGTATCTCATATTTCTGAGCTAGATCGTTGATCAACAGACGCGTTTCAAAGTTATCCGTTGCATCCATGATCAGATCGATACCAGAGATCAATTCTTCTGCTTCCTCGATCCCCATGTCCATCACATGTGCTTGAATTTCTACTTCAGAATTAATCTGGTTCAATCTATTTTTTGCAGCGATTACTTTTGGCAGCTGTCTCTTCGCATCTTCTTCAGAATAGAGCTGCTGACGCTGAAGGTTCGTCCAATCCACGTAATCACGATCAACAAGAACGATTCGTTTCACCCCTGCACGTGTGAGAGCTTCAGCGCTTCCTGCACCAAGCGCACCTGCACCAACGATCAGCACACTTTTTGTCCGTATTTTTTCTTGCCCTTCTATACCGATTAGGCTAAACAATTCCTGCCTTGAATAACGTTCATTCACTTCACACTCAACCCTTCTAAAGGACTGCTCGCTGTTGCCGTTTCTTTTCTTGGAATTCTTCCTGCTTCATACCCTAGCTTTCCAGCTTCTACAGCCATTTTCATCGCAAGGGCCATCTTCACAGGATCTTTCGCACCCGCTACGGCTGTGTTTAACAGCACACCATCCGCTCCGAGTTCCATCGCGATCATCGCGTCACTCGCACTGCCGATTCCTGCATCAACGATTACGGGAACCTTCGTTTGCTCGATGATAAATTTTAAATAAAGCGGGTTGATGATTCCTTGTCCTGAACCGATAGGAGAAGCGGCAGGCATGATTGCATGTGAGCCCAGCTCTTCTAATCGTCTAGCAAGAACAACATCATCTGACGTATAGGGAAGCACGATGAACCCTTCTTTTAATAGCTCTTCTGTTGCTTTTAACGTTTCAACTGGATCCGGCAGCAGCGTTTTGTCGCATCCGATGACTTCTACTTTTACCATATCACATAATCCTGATGCTTTCGCGAGTTTTGCGATGCGCACCGCTTCTTCCGCTGTTTTCGCGCCAGCTGTGTTCGGTAACAATGTGTATTTTTCCAGATCGAGCATCTCTAAAAAGTTTGGCTGACTTCCTTCAAAGATGTTCATCCGACGAACTGCAAAAGTCAAAATCTCAGAACCAGATACCTCTACCGCTTCTTTTTGTGTTTTGAAGTCCGGGTATTTGCCTGTACCTAAAAGTAATCGTGATGAAAAGGAATAGTGTCCAATGTTTAACATACCATCAACCTCCGCCAACGAATCGAACAAGTTCGATCTTGTCGTTTTCTTTTATTTGAGTTTCTCTTTGTTTCTGATTATCAATAATATCTTCGTTCACTTCTGCAATCACAACTTGGTCATGTAAGTTAAGGTGCTTCAGCAAATCTGTAATTGACTGCAAAGAATTAGGCACCATGACCTCTTCTCCATTTATCATAAGTTTCACGAATGATATACCTCGCTTTCCATATAGTCAGCAATCCTTTTTCCAGTTATGGCGGAAAGCAGAATGCCGTTTCGATAATGCCCCGTCGCAAGAATGAGACCCTCTTTATGTGGATGAGGACCGATATAAGGAATTCCTGATTCTGTTTGCGGACGGATGCCTCCCCATGCTTTTTCAAAACAAGCACCACTTAGTTCAGGAACGATCTGTTTTGTCTTCTCCATTAATTCAAAGAGACCTGAAAATGTAACTTCTTCATCAAAGACGTGTGGTGTACTTGTCGCGCCAACAAATATTGTGTTTTCTCGCTTTGGAACGAGGTAACAGTTTTTGTATTTTACCGTACCTGTGAGTAGCGGACGCTGTGTTTTAAAAGAAAGACATTCCCCTTTTACCGGCACCATTTTTAGTGAAGGTTCTAGATCAGAGCTCCACACCCCACCAGCTACTATGACGGAATCAGCATGAAACGTTTCTTTCGTTGTTATGACACCTGTCACCCTGTTGCCAGTTTGAAGAAGCTGAACCACTTCCGTATGCTCTTTTATCTCGGCACCGAGAATCTCTGCGGACTGATATAGGGCTCGAGTAAGCTTAACTGGTGACACTTGACCATCTTTTTCAAAATAGAGAGCTCCCTTTACAAGTGGCGACAACGCAGGTTCTTTCCTAAGCAGGTCGTGTGCTGGAAGCCAAAAAACTGCTTCACCTTGATCTTGACGCTTGGCCGCTTCTCTTTTTAGTTCATCCGCTTCTTCCTCTGTAAACGCCAGTTCATAGATTCCTTTTTGAATGAGTTCGATGTCTATCCCGCAAACGTTGAAAAGCTCCTGTGATAGAGAGCTGAAGGAATCCCGACTTTCTTTTGCCAAGGAATAGAGTGGATGGTCGGTCTTAAACTCCATCTCAGCTCCGAGCATGCCGGCTGCAGCACTAGACGCCTTACTTCCTATGGTTTCTTTTTCAAGAAGCAGCATACGTTTGTTTTGTTTACAAAGCTCATAGGCGATGGAACAGCCGATCACGCCGCCTCCAATAATGATGGCATCATACGTTGTGCGCATCCCACACCTCCAGTTGTTGTTTGTACAGTTTTACAGCTTGTAGTGGTGATTTTGCTTCTAAAATACCTGACATGACGGCGATTCCAGATGCACCTGTTTTAATGACATTCCGTACGTTTTCTGATGTGATGCCTCCGATCGCGATGACCGGAAGTGTAGTTTGATCCACTACACGTTGAAGCTGATCTAACCCTCTTGGCTCCGCATTACGTTTGGAAGCCGTCTTAAAAATATGACCATACATGATGAAGTCGGCGCCGCTTTGTTCAGCATCCTGTGCTTCTGAAACAGAATGAACAGAGCAGCCCATCACCATTTCAGGCAGAGCTCTTCGCACTTGTGACACATCTAAACTGTGATGTGCCAGCTGAACACCTTTTACGCCTGTGCAAAGTGCTACATCCACTCGATCATTTACAATAATTTTAGTGGAAGGCACTCCTGCTTTCTGAAGACGTTCGATAAGATGACTGACTTCTTTGGCAGACTTTGTTTTTTCCCGTACATGCAACATCGTCATATACGGATGAATGCTTTCCGCTATAGTTACTAACTCATCAACACTTTGCCTGCCCGTGGTAATCACATGAAGCTGTTTTTCCACAATAAAAAACCACCTCCTTTATGTAGCAAAGAGGTGGTTTCACAGTTTTAAGAAAAATGGCAAGTTTATCTGATCCACACACCACTTCCCTACGCTGGTTCTAACCAAATCAGGTTCCAAGGGTCTTAAAGTTCACTCTAATCTCAGCCTTAACAAAGGCACCCCTAGTAGTAATGATTATTTAATTTTCTATAAGACTAGTTTAACGTTTAAGGGCTTTCATAACAACCAGTGAGTTATATTAATACATTTATTATCACCTTTCATGTCTAATTGTCGCTCACCTAGGGAATACCATTTACATGAATTAAATGAGGAGTGTGGTGTGAATGAAGTATTTTATCAACGTTAACAAAAGTGTAGAAGAAGAGTATGGAAAGATGTTTGTTTATGATCCTGAACGCAACAAGGAGAACGAAGACGAGCTAGAAGTGTTGAACAATCTTGACGAACAAGACAAAGGAAAACCTTATATTTTTCCGAAAAGCTTCTTGTTAGAGGTTTCGGCTGAGGATTATAAGAGGTATGCTGAGGCAAAAAGAAATAATAAAGATCTGAAATCAGTTACTGAGGCTATATTAGAAAGGTATAAAAGATAAGAGCTACCGAATTAAGTAGTTCTTTTTGCTCTATGAGTCAAAATCTCATTCCTATGAGTCTAAACTAGGTTTCTATGGGTCTAACTCGCCAATCTATGAGTCAAAATAGATGTTCGATGAGTCCTGCTTCATTCTATGAGTCAAAATCCAAGCTTTATGGGTCTAAGCTAAAACTCTTTGGGTCATTCCCCCATTTCCCCACTCAAAAAGGATGCCTCATCATGAGGCACCCCTTTTTTACGGACGAATAAACATCTGTGTCCAATATGTCTTGTATCCTGTTGTACCTTTTATATAACCCACACCAATTTGTGAGAAGTTATCACTTAAAATGTTTGCTTTGTGACCTGGGCTATTTATCCAACCTGTCATAACGGCACTTGTTGTCGTATAACCAGCAGCAATATTTTCTCCTGCAGAAGTATACGTGATACCAAACTGTTTCATCATATCAAACGGTGAGCCATATGTTGGAGACGTGTGGTCAAAATAGTTTTTTACGAGCATATCCCTAGATTTTTCTCTTGCTACATTGCTCAATGTAGGGTTTAAAGATAACTCTTTCTTGCCGTTATTTAAACGATATTTATTAACAGAAAAAAACGTTTCAAGTTCATACACATTTTGCTTACTAATTGTTCCAGTAGATAAGTGAGTTTTATATGTTGGATCGGTTAGATGAAGTGATCCTGTTTCTTTATAAGTTGCTGTATTTGAACTTTCATCCCAAGTTACATCAAATCCGTATGCTTCCCCAACTAAACGGAGGGGTATGTATGTACGATTATTAATAATAGCTGGTTTAACATCAGATTGCTGAATATAGAATTTATTACTAAATTGTTTTTCTAAAAATGGTGAATGAATGTTGATAGCAAGCTTAGCCGTTGTTCCAGCCTTTGATAATTGCGAGGTAACCATGTTTGTTGATGAATTCCATTTTACTTCAGCGTTCATTGATTCAAAAACCGGTCTGAGCGGAACTAACAATCTATTGTTTTTCACAATAGGTTTCTCATCTGGAAAAACAACACTATTATTTCCAATTTTCACATTAAATGATTCCGCAGATACGTCTGCGCTATTAATTCCTAGGACTAATAGACCTGTAGCAAGTAGACTCACAAAATACTTCATACTCTTACCCCCTCTAAAATCATATATGAATATAGCATATTTTTTCTTAAGTAAATCTTTAAAACTAAAACAGTAAAGAAAATGTAATCTAAGGAAAAAGATGCCACTCCCCAAGAGAAGCAGCACCCTATCAAACTAATTCTTATTAATCGTCATCAAGATATCCTTCGTGTTCTTACCAATCGCTCCACCGTCATTTTTGAAAATAGTAGATTTATTCTCTTCTGACGGTTCGATATGAATGTTCAGCTTGTTCTCTCCTGCACTCAAGTTTACCGTGTGCGTGAACGTCATGTCATCGTTAATCGTAACCGGCTGACCGTTGATCGTCATCACACCTTCTTTAATGGCATTTCCTTTTAGGGTGATCGTGTCTGATGTTACAGTCTGGCCATCCGTATGAGAGGTAACGACAACCGGCATATCGATCCATCGTAGGATCTTATCTTGAACGACCATCGAATTACCGCCTTGGTTCGTGACAACAAAACTCAGGTCTGTTCCTGTTGCACCATATCCGTAATAGCTTACATCATCATCGTTTGGATTACCCGGTGTATGGTCAGCAAGACCCTCTTGATCCCAAGAGCTGTTCTTTGCGTATTTGTACGTAATGACTTCACCTTCTTGCGCTTCAAACGTATATTCATAATCGTTTGTTACGGCGCCGCCACGCGTCATCTTCCACGCACCTGTGTTCCAGCCGTTCTTGCTGCCTGGCATCGTAATATCCACGCCTTGTGGTGTATAGGCTGGTGCGTTCACTTTCATTGTGACTTTTACCATAACAAGGTCAGGCGTAACCTGAACGGCGTTCGACTTCACACTGTTACCGGCTTTGTCATAGATGTGCACTTCGTAACTGTAGACTTTTCCGTTCGTTACGTTCAGATCTTTATACGTTGTGGCACTTGTATCAAGGACTTGGTCAATGACTTCTCCATCACGAACAATCGTGAACAGATATGGCTCGTTCGCTCCTTCTACAGACCACTTCAGATTCACTTGTCCTGACTCTTGCGCTGGTTTCTCTAATGTTACAGATGTTGCAGGAGCAGTCGTGTCATCGCCTTTTGTAAAGGTAACCGTCTTTGTTTCACTTGTGACCCACGTTCTGCCTAGGTCGGTTGAGAACGCGTAACGATATTGATACGCTCCCTCTTTAAAAGGTAAGAAATCTGCGCTAAACGTGTTGAATTCTCCGTTTTGTGCTGTGTACGTTCCTTTGTGAGATGTCCAGTTCGTCTTGCCTGGCTCTTTTACTTGCAGCTCACTCTGTAATCCTTCTGCTACATCGGTCTCTGTTTCACCAGTGATTTTGATATCTGCTGAAACCGTTTGTGGCTTAGATAGGTCGATCACACCATTCTTTAACGCTGTTACATTTGAAATGTTATAGTTTCCGTCCTTTAACGCCACATGAGGAATCGCAGCTTTTGATTCTGTTTTTAGAGATTCGTTGTTGTTTTTATCAATTGCAACGACAGCGAAATAGTATTTACGTCCGTTATCCAAGTTATCAATCTTAATTGAGTTGCCTTTCGTTTCTGCTACCTTTTCATAAAAAGCACCAGAGATTGTGGTCTGATAGACAGCGTAACGTTTTGCGTCACCTTTCCATGAAAGCGAAACAGAGTGACTGCTTTCTGACGCTTTTACATCTTTCACCGCTTTTGGCGCTTTCAGATTCTGGTGCTTATCCGAAACGAGCATACGACCACTCATCGCAGGAACGGTTACTGTTAGCTTTCCATCCTTTACAGCTGTTTTGTATTTTTTGTTAAGCTGATCTGTTAGCTTTACGTTGTTTACGATCAGCTTCTTCACGTCCAGTTCAACGGTCTTATCTTCGTTGCCGCGGTTTGTGATTACAAGAGCTGCATTCTTCTTATCTGTACGTGCGTAAGCAAGCACATCTTTTTCAGCGTATAGATGGTGAAGCTCACCATAGCTGAAGAGATCATGGTAATCACTACGCACTTTTCCAATGTTTTGATAATGCTTTACAAGATTTTTGTCTTCAGAGCCCCATGGATATGTTCTTCGGTCGTCCGGATCTTTAGAGCCCGTAACGCCCGCCTCATCTCCATAATAAAGAGTTGGTGCACCAGCATACCCCATCTGTAAGATCGCCGCGAGCTTCAGTCGTTTTACGCCTAGCTCGTGGTCATACTTTGGATCCAGTTCAGCACGCTCGTAAGAATCTGTTCCGTTTCCTAGGATAAACGCTGCACGAGGTGTATCATGAGAGCCCATCAAGTTCATAAGCGCATAGAATGCTTCTTGTGGGTAATCTTCAAACACTGCGTTCATCTGGTTTTCTGCGCCTTCTGCGTTACCGTTCTTCAAGTAATCGATCATCGCACCGCGGAAACGGTAGTTCATCACAGAATCATACAGATCGCCAAGGAAGTATTCAGATGCATCATCCCAGATCTCACCTAGGATTAATGGATCTTCTTTCTTGCCTTCCTTCAGTTCTTTTCGGAACTCTCTCCAAAACTCTGTATCTACTTCGTTCGCAACGTCCAATCGCCAGCCTGATGCGCCACGATCTAGCCATGATTTTGCAGCAGAATCTTTGTCATACATGATATAGTCTGCGAACGGCTTGTTGTTCAACTCAGAATCATAGTCTACTGCTTCACCTGGAATCGATTTGATTTCCGGAAGTGAGTCAAAGCCCCACCACGCCTGGTATTTATAAACGCCGTTCACTTTTTCGTTCTCGATGTTAAACCAGTTATGGAAGCCGTATGGACTAAACTCTTGTCCTTCTTTCTTAAACTTCGCTTCTGTTTGTTTTTTCGCTTCTGTTTCTGTTAAGCCTTTCGTACTCATCAGGTCGTAGATGCTTGCCCAATATTCGTAAGCTCCGACCGTTTTATATTTTCCGTATCGGTCAAAATAGATCGAATCGTCTCCAACATGGTTGAATACACCATCGAGGATTAAGTGCATCTTGCGTTTTTTTAGTTCTTTTGTAAAAGCCTTAAATTCTTCTGGTGACCCAAACATCGGATCCATCGCTTTATAGTCCGTCGCATCATACTTATGGTTGGATGCTGCATGTGCGACCGGGTTTAAGTAAAGTGTATTAACGCCAAGTGACTCGATATAGTCTAATTTCTTCTGGATACCAGCAATATCGCCGCCAAAGAAATCGTTCGACCAAATCTCGTCTCCATCATAGCCTTCTGTTTCTGCTTGACGAGGGTTGTCTGGCAGCTCATTCCAATCTCTGTGCTCGATCGGCTCAGTGCCACGCGCTGTTGTTTTTGCTTTATCGTTCTTTTTGTTTCCGTTATAAAAACGGTCCGGGAAAATCTGATACACAACCGACTCTTTCATCCAGTCAGGTGTTTTATAAGACGGATCGTACACGGTCATCTGGAATAGAGCGGCGTTCGTATCGGCTGCTGCTCCTTTTCCACCTTCACCCGTATCTTCTCCATATTCTTTTACCGCATCTCCATCACGCGCGGTGAATTTATAGCCGTACACACCTTTTTCTTCAGGTGTAACTGTAGCTTCCCACAGCTCAATGTCTTCGCCGTTCACTGTCGTCCAGCCAGCATTCACCATATCTTTTACCGTTGTATTGCCGGAGTTATAGTTACGAAGATATAGCTTTGCGCCAGTCAGATCGCCCTTTTTCGTTTGAAGGCGCAGTGTTACGTCTTGTCCAGCTTTGATCGCTCCAAACGGCGCGCGAAACGCTTCGTTCCATGTATCATGGTGAAGCTTGCCTGCGTTCACGCTGCCATCAGGAAGACCCGCGTCATAGTTCGTGTACACTTCTTTTGTGTCATGATTGTAGAAAAACGTGATCTCTGAGTCTTTTAGTACGTTCAATTTCAAGTTGTCTGTCGGGTAATTTGGTGCATCCCAATTGTTGCCGAGCACAATCTTAAATTCGTGCTTTCCTTTTGGCACTTGTGCGGTGTATGTGTAGATGTTGTCACCGTCTTCATCTTGTAAAAGAGCGGTTGATTCACCAGGTGTCCACTCGCCACCTGCTCCGATATCCGGCTGGATGTCACCTACGATTCGCGGTGTTTTTTCGGCAGGAAGTGGTTCTGGAATCGTTAATTTATGAGTCGTATCGTCGTAAACGAATGTCACTTCTTTTTCCGTGTCGATCGTCAGCTTGTAGTTGTCGCCACCTTGTTTTCCGTCCACTCCATAGTTCTCATCCCAAGAACCATTGATCGCCACCTTGTATTCATAGGTGCCGGCAGGAAGTTTTCCAGTAAGCTTGTACTTTCCGTTCGGTTGAAGTTCCATTTTTGTAGCAGTGTCTGCAGGGTTCCAGTCACTTGAACCGCCAAGTTCAGATTGCAGATCTCCAACAAGCGTCACGGTGCGCTCCACAGCTTTTGTTGAAGATGGTTGTATGAGTAATGCAGATGCAAACGTTTGCAAAATTAGCGTAAAAAGCAGTAACCAAGAAACTCTGTTGCTAGATTTCATTTTCCTCACTTCATTTCCCCCTTTAATTGGTGTGCAAATTAGCGAAAGCGTTTGCACAAATGCTTTTAAGATAACGCTTTCATTCCTTTTATTATGCCATGTTTTCTTTACTTGGAAATGAGCCGTTCGGCTGATAAAAATGATCTTAAATGGGTATATTTTCATATTTTTCAGATAATAGGGATCGAAATACGGAATGCGATTATTATTTTGGGTTTGTATAGCACTGTAGGTTATTGAGATGTGTGGGAATGCGGGAACTTTGTATGTAAACAGGTGTAGGATGTGCGTAATGCGTGTCGAAATGTGTGTAAGTTATCTTGAAGTGTGCGTGGATTACCAATATAAGTGCGAACGTGTAATATTTATAAGAACGTGTACCGTAAAAACACTACCAACTTTGATATCACCTTCATCTAAACAAAAAACCGGGTCCTCTCTGGAAGGTAGAGGCCCGGCGCTTCTTTTATCTTATTCAGCTGACTCTTCCGTTGATTCCTCATCTGTTGAAGTTTCTTCTTCTGTAGAACCTTCCTCATCAGTTTTTGTCTCTTCGTCTTGAGTCTCTGTTTCTTCCGTATTCGTTTCTTCCTCAGTGTTCGTGTCTTCCGCGTTGCTACATGCAGTGATCAAAAATATTGCCATAAGAGATGCTCCGATTTTAGCCAAAAACGTTTTGCTCATTGTTCAATTGCTCCCTTCGGATTTTCAATATGATTTTTGCATGAGTATGGGATTTCTCTGTCCCTGTTCAGAATATATCATGAAAAAAACCCAAAAAGACGCAATTTACCAAGTCATAACGGAGACTTTACAATTCTTAAATCAGCTTTATATTGGCTTAATAATTATAGATCATAATGCAGCACATATTGCGGCCCGACTGGACCAGGTTTGATCTGACCGCGATCTACAAAGCCTACTTTTTCGTAAAGCTTTTTTGCTAAATCGTTCTTAAAGTTAACGGCTAGGATCAGTTCGTTTACTTCCGGAAAGTGTTTGGAAACAAACAGAGGCAGCTGCAGCATCGCAACTTTTGCGTACCCTTTTCCTTGATGGGGATGATTGATGGATAGTGCACGAATGACCATCGCATTCGGATTGGCAGTAAAATCTCGAATGTTCTCTCCCTTATGCAGAACGACAAAACCGACTGTTTTGCCGTTTGCTTCAATAACCACAGGTTGACGTCCTGAATCTTCTTCGCATTTTTTTAAAGCCTCATTCGGCATGGCCGTGAATTTTTCTTGCTCCTGAGGTAAATAAAACGCGTTTAACGCTTCTCGATGTATTTCATTAAAGAATGTTAGTGATGTGTTTGTCATCTATGTAACTCCTGTTCGGGTTTATTGAGTAATGAGTGACTCTGCAGCTTCCAGCCAAGTTTTTGCCATAAGTTCATTTCCTTTTCGTCTCATATGAACGCCATCTGTTGTTAAGGACACATCTGGCTTTTTGTTTAGGTGATTGATAAAAACATCATGTGTAGGAACGAGCACGGCTTTAAATTCTTTTGCTAACTTTCGGACCACTTCCACATACGGAATCAACAGCTGATTTCCTTGAGATTCTGTGTTCTCTTTTATAATCGTAGGTTCCATTAGGACAAGTTTTGTTTTTGTTGAAAGTTGAGAAAGCAATCCTCGGTACACTTCTTCAAACTGAGAAACATCGATCTGCTGTAATTGAGGGCTATCGAGCTGTCTCCACACATCGTTGATTCCGATAGAAACGGATAGGAGATCAGGCTCCAGGTCGATTACATCTCGCTGCCAACGAAACGCAAGGTCTGTTACGCGATGTCCGTTCACACCTTTATTGATCACTGTTACTTCCTTTGGCAAGACTTCTTTAATCATGCGAACGTATCCGTCTCCCAGTCGATCTGGATCTGTGTTTTTATTTGAAGCTGTGATGCTGTCACCGATAAAAATAATCTTCATATCCATTTTCCTCCCTGTTTTCTTTATTCTATTTTATCATGTTGAAGCGAAATGTTAGGTTTTAGAGGATTTTACATACTTTCTTTGAATATCTATAAAAAATCCTTTTTTAAGGAGGGTATATCATGCTTGAAACAGCGGTTCAACAACCGAAATCGTTCGGCCAAACTGAAATGAGACCGTCATACCGAATGGATTTGCGTCAGTATAGAGACAGGAAAGAATATGAAAAGTTTGTAAAAGTAAATACGGTAAACGATTGGTCCACTGTGACGTGGAAAGACATTGGCAAGCCATATGAGGTGACTTCTTTTTCAAAGGAAAAAACAGAGTGGGAACAAACACACGGTGAGATGCTTCCGGTTCATACATCCTGGACGATGTTCAACCAGTCGTTTCACGAATGGTTCTCTAAGGATGTACCCGCTGAGATTGGAGATAAAAAGAACGCTTTTTTAAAAAGTTTAACAAGCTTTAAGCCTAGCGAAGTAAAGACGGCACTCGGTGATTACGTGCGAATTCACCTCTGGAATTATGTGCACCGTATTCAGGATGGTATCTGGGATCCGCGCGGAAAGAGAGCTTTGTTTGAAGGCCTGGACGTTCTGAAGCCTCGCATTCTATTTTTGGGTGCTGCTGAAGGATATGAGGCGATGCAGCTGTCTGCGATGTATCCTGACGGTGAAGTGGTGATGGTGGATTATGACCCGTTCTGCCGAGATGCACGGTTTGCAGAGTTTCCTGAATCTTATCCGTTTTTGGGGAAAAATTCACGAACGGGTGGAGATAAAGTTTATTATAAAAACGACTTCAACATCTCGTATGTCGTGGATGATATCCGCAATCTGCCATATGGTAGAGAGTTCGATATTGTGCTCAGCGTCGGGTTGTTAGAGCATTTTCCTGACTCTATGAAAGCCGAAGTCGTTGAATGGCATCGAAAATTCTTAAAACCGAGTGGCTATATCGTGATGACGACACCTCGTGCGCAAATGCGTTCTAAGCTGTATTACGAGATCATGGCGGATGTGATGAATCATACGTACAGGGAGCTGATGACGTTAGAGCAGATGGGACTCTATCTGCATGAGAACGGACTAGAGATTTTGCGACACGGGTACATCAAGGTGCATAACGGGATCGTGGCGAGGGCGAAATAGGCTGGAAACCTGGAGAGAGTTCCAGGTTTTTTATTTTGATCGGGTTGGAAGGTTGCCGTTCAGCAAATTCTCCAATGATGTGTGATCAAGCAGATCTGCAACAACATCGCGAACGAGGCGCCATAACGGCTGCAACAGACAAGCTTGTTCCTCGAGTGGACAATGTTCGTATGCCGTAACGCTCACACAGCTCATCGGAGCGAGCGGACCTTCTATATCTCGAACAATATCGCCAATACAGATTTGTGAAGGTTCAATTTTTAATGTATAGCCCCCACTCGCTCCTCTTTTACTTTTCACGTAGCCTAAGTTTTTTAAGAGCAACAGAATTTGTTCTAAGTAATTAGAAGGAACCAGGGTCTCTCTTGCAATATCCTTTGTTTGAACCAGTTGCGGGTATTGTGCACCTAACACGATTAACGCCCGAAGCGCATATTCCCCTTTGCTCGAGATCTTCATACCCCTCCTCCTCCCCATCTCTATCACTCTATGGGTAACCGTAAGATTTATACCGGATTTATCTGTCCATTTTTCAATTGTGCCGTAACGCTCGTCCCTCAAGCTTCATACCTTATACAAAGGCGACTACGTTTATCAACAATGTCGTCAAAGGCAGCAAGGGGGAAATGGAAGTTGGATATTTTACAAAAAATCGAGCGTGTGTTTAGCACGGTTTCGGACATAGATAGAGCAAATGCAGCGAATATCATGCTACAGCTCTCTCCTACTTTTCAAGATGTAGAGAAACATTTATCAACTCCACAGGATTTAGAATATGGAAGGAATGTTCTTTTTAAAAATGAACGTGTTGAGGTGCTATTAGTCTTTTTACCTCCTTTCTCAAAAACACTCGTGCATGATCATGGATTCTCTTCGGGATGGATTTATGTGGTAGAAGGTTCTGTATTGAATCTTTTGTACAGAAAGGGAAACGATGGTGTGAGCTATGAAAGAAGTGAATATTACCCAAAAGGTGAGCTGTTTTCTGTCGAGGGAGATACGACGCACGCGATGTACAATCCTACATTCTCGGCAACGGTGACTCTTCATATCTATTCTCCTCCACTCGGGACCGGAAAGGTGTACAAGCCTCATGAGTAAATATGGTGAACACTATATTCATAGCTTAAAAGATGCTCGTTCTGTGTGGCTGAACGGTCGTGTGACAGATGTTACGACAGATCCTCATTTTGCTGGCACATTATCTACGATCAGTTCTTTATTCGATATGATGGATTGTGCTGAGAATCAGGATAAGGTTAGCGAGGTACAGCATGTTAGAGGTCAAGCGCAACGCATACACACGTCTTTTTTAGTTCCTCATTCACAGGATGATCTGCTAAAAAGAAGGATCGCTTTTGAAGCTTGGAGCAGAGCGACTTCAGGCGTGATGAGCCGTTTGTCTGACTATGCCAGATCCCGTATAACAGGATGGTATGCGAACCGATCGGCATATGACGCTTACGATAAGCAATTTGCAGAAAAGATAAAAACGTATTATGAAACAGCTGGAGTTGAGCACCGTTTTCTAACGGTTGTTCAGCGTGATCCACAGATTAATCGCAGTGCGGGTGGTGAGGTGAATCCAGAAGAGCTCGGTCTACTTCGTATCACAAGAAAAACGAGCGAAGGGGTGTATGTGAGTGGTGGCAAGATGATCGCTACAGCCGCTCCGTATTCTCAAGATCTGATTGTGTTTCCTGTTGCGAAGTGGGGTGAAAAGGAGAAAGCGTTGGCATCGGCACTGATCGTTCCGGCGAACAGCAAGGGCTTGCATATGATTTGCAGAGCGGGTTTTGATTCTGGCAATGTGGCGCGCACTGATTATCCGCTTAGTTCCGCTTATGATGAGATGGACGCGGTTTTGATTTTTGATGATGTATTGATTCCTTGGGAGAGAGTATTATTGTATGAAAATCCTGATGCGGTTTGGCAGTTTAAAAATGATTCTGTTGCAAACGCTCTTGCCTATCATCAAGCGATTGTTCGTCTTCAAGTAAAATTGGAGTTCACTGTTGCGATCGGGCATGCAATCGCAGAAAGCATCGGAGCCAATCAGTATTTGCACGTACAAGAAAAATTAGGTGAACTCCTTATGCAGAGTGAAACGATCAAAGGGCTTGTCATTGGGAGTGAATCGGCGGGTAAGTGTAATGATCAAGGTATTTTTCTGCCTCATTTTTCGTTTATTGAAACAGCAAGAAATCTCGGCACCACGTATTATCCGCGCGCGATCGAATTATTGCAGCTGATCGGAGCAGGCGGATTCATTCAAACGCCGTCTGTTATCGCAGATTTCGACGGACCGATCGGCCATCTGTTGGAAAAGTACTATAGGGGTAAAGACGTGGATGCAGTGGAAAAAACTAAGTTATTTAAACTGGCGTGGGATTTGATAGGCAGTTCGTTAGGCTCGAGACACGAATTGTATGAGCGTTTCTATGCCGGCGATCCCATCCGTAATAAAGCCGCTCAGTATATGGGGTACGATAAAGCGGCTCTTAGGAAGATGATTGATTTGTATTTGTGATGATTGGCGAACTATATATATTAATGTAACGTCCGTCATCTTATCCGGATTTATTTTGTTTAGCTCTGGACTTGAATAGTTCCGTTTCTTAACAAGTGTTTCTTTAATTCAGTGACAGATTTAACCATATAAGTAGGGTTTGCTTCTGTAAGTTCTTCGATTGAACCATACCCGTAAGTAACTCCTATTGAATCGATACCTGTGTTATGCGCCCCAATCATGTCATGTTTTCTGTCACCAATCATGATGAACGATTTCTTTGGTTGGTCGTTGTAATGGTGGAGGATGTGTTGGATGATCTCTGTTTTACTCGTACGTGTTCCATCGAGATTGCTGCCAACGATTAGGTCAAAATGGTGGTGGATGTTGAAATAATTTAAGATTTCTTCAGCAAAGACAGTAGGTTTAGAAGTTGCGATAACTAATGTATGGCCATTATCACTCAGTTCTTGAAGAAGTGAAGAAATATGTTCGTAAAGTGTATTCTCGTACATGCCTATGTCTTTAAATCTTTCTCGATAGTGCGTGATGGCAGTTTGAATCTGTGGTTCGTTAAAGTATAAAATTCTGAGAAAGATTGTTGAAGCGGTGGCCCGATAAAAGATTCTAAGTGATCAAGGTTCTCTTCTGTGATCCCCATTCTCTTGAGGGCAAATTGAACAGATTTTGTAATACCGATTTTAGGATCAGAAAGAGTGCCGTCTAGGTCAAACAAGATATATTCATAATTCTTCATCATGATTTATGCTCCTTCACAGTCTTATTTTGAAGCTAAAAATAAAAATAGCATAAAAAGAAAGCTTGAAATAGGACATACACCCTAGGGGAATACTCCATTTCAAGCTTTTATGATAATTGTGTGGGGTCAGACCCCTATTTGCCTAGTGCGAAGGTGATCTCGACTTCGCAGGCTACTTGGCCATCAACGGTTGCGATTCCTTTGCCTTTACCGATCGAACCTCGTACACGTGTCATCTCAACTTCAAGGCGAAGCTGGTCTCCAGGTACGACTTGCTTTTTGAAGCGGCAGTTATCAATGCCTGCGAAAAATGCTAGACGTCCGCGGTTTTCTTCTTTTTTCAGCATTGCGACTGCCCCTACTTGAGCCAGTGCTTCGACGATTAAAACGCCTGGCATAACTGGGTACTCTGGGAAGTGGCCGTTGAAGAATTCTTCGTTCGCTGTAACATTCTTGATCCCAACAGCGCGCTCTCCCTCTTCTACTTCTAAGATACGGTCAATCAGCAAGAACGGATAACGGTGTGGAATGATTTCTTTGATTTCTTCAATCGTTAACATATACGAACATCACCTTTCTTTTTTACTCATGGTTTATGATCTATTTTTATTATACTTGGTATTGTTACCTGGTACTAATTTTACATCAAAAGAAAACAATGACTTTCATGCAATGTCATTGTTTTTTTATTATATCTTTACGCATCTTTTTCTACAAGGTCGATGATGTGTGTCCATGTTTCTTTTTCAAACACGTTCATCGGTTTACCGTCACCAATCACGCCATAGCCAACCATTGTACCAACAGCAAAGCAGACGATGATGCCACAGACAAGAAGCAGAAGACGCAGCCAGATCGGAAAGCTTCTTTTCGTTTGGCGTTGGTACCACTGTTTCTTCTCTTCTTTAGAAGACGTTTCTTTCTCTTGGTAACGCTGTGTTTTCGGTTTTTCGTTTTTATTCAACTCTTGCATCTTATTCGTCATACAAACCTACCTCATTTAGCGAAGCCCGTTTACTAACCCCATCATTTGGTCAGCAATTGTAAGAGAACGCGCATTAAATTGATAAGAACGCTGTGTTTGAATCATTTCCGTCATCTCCGTGGAGATGTTTACATTCGAGGATTCGAGTGCACCTTGCTGAACGAAGTTACCTGCTCCAGCATTTACTTCCTCTATCAATTGATTTAACGGAATGTCCTGTGGCGCTTGCAAGTTCTGTCCAACAGATAACATCAGCTGCGGCCGAACTATGTTTACAATCGCTAGCTGTCCTGATTCAACAATCGCTCCATTATTTAACGTTACCGAAACTTGGCCGTTTTGTCCAATGGTAATTTTGCTATGGTCAGCTGGAATCGTAATCGGTCCGTCTACGCCCATTACTTTATTGCCCTCTGATGTTACAAGTTCCATCTGGTTGGGATTGTTAGCAGACGGTGACAAATAGAACGCGCCGTCTCTTGTAAACTGCAGCGATTCATTTCCGTTGTTATCTATCGCAGATACCTGAAAATAAAAGCTAGGCTGTGTGAGCGCTACATCAAGAAGTCGTCCAGTTTGCTGCAGCGTGCCTGCTTCTAAACTGAGTGCAGTTGAGGACACACGCGCTCCGCTGCCAATTCGAATTCCGTTTGGCGTTAGACGACCCGCTTCTGTCGGATTCAATGCTTCACTATTGATCTGCTGAAAAAGAATATCCGAAAATTGGGCCTCGCGTCTTTTATAGCCATTTGTCGTGCTGTTGGCCATATTATTTGAGATGGTATCGAGCTTATGTTGCAGCTGCCCCATCGTTACTGCTGCTGAAATCATAGACTGGTTCATGTTTGGATCCCCCTAGCCGATTCGGCCAATTTCGTTCGATGCTTTTTCCATCGTTCGGTCGTAAGCTTGAAGTACTTTTTGGTTGGCTTCAAACGCACGGTAAGCCGTCAGCATCTCTGTCATCGTCTGTTCGGTGTTCACGTTCGACCGTTCTACAAAACCTTGCTGCACGTTGTATGTGATGTTTGGATTTCCAAGCGCACTCGGCGCATTCCCGTTTCCATCTAGCCTGAACAAGCCTGTGCCTTCTTTTACCAGATCGTTAGGGTTGGTGATGTACGCAACGTCAATCTGCCCCGCAACTGCACCGTTATCGAGCACCGTACCGTCTTTGTTCACTGTAAAATTATCGCTACTCACCGTTATCGGGTTGCCATCTGTTCCAAGCACATAATATCCTTCCGGCGTTACAAGACTACCTTCTGCGTCCACTGAAAAATGGCCGTTTCGCGTAAAACGCTCTTCACCGTTCACGTTCAATCGGAAAAAGAGTCCGCCGGGCTTTCCTGTTTCCGGGTCAAGCGGAACTTGTCCTTGAAGAAGAGCCATATCCGTTTTGATCCCCGTCTCGCGCATGTCTCCTTGCAGAAAGTTAGGTGCTGTTTCCTGCACGTAAACACCTGTTGAAAGTGCCGCGGGTCCGATTGGATAATTGTTTGGCAATTTTTTTCCGTTCATTTCTGTTTCTCCCATATGCTGAAGCAGCATCGTTGGGAACGTGCGCAGACTCGCATTATCCGCTTTATATCCAGGCGTATTCGCATTCGCCATGTTATTTGTTAAAATTTCTTGTTTGCGCTGCTGTGCCAGCATGCCGGCTGCAGCATTATAGAAGCCTCTTAACACGGAGTATTCCTCCTGTATTTGTAATCTGGACACAAAATGTCTCATCCGTTTTATCGACAGTTTTTTACAATTATTAATAGATTTCTGCAAAAATTGTGAGATTCCTTTTTCATGATGAGGAAATTGTGGCAGAGATGGTGGAGTGGCCGTGGAGCTGGTGACGCGCGTTTGTTTGTCGAAAAGCCTATAAAAATTTTTGATGGACTATAAATTCATTAGAAGGCCGATAAAATAATTTGAGGGACTTTAAAATATGTTGAAGGCCTATAAAGTTCGTTTTAGGGCTTAGAAGCTATTTTCCGATGCCCATATTGCTTTACAGATCTTAACCTTACTTCATACAAAAAAACGCCACCCAATACGGGCAGCATTCCTTCATTAAAACACTTTTCTTTTCGCGATTTTATCCATATGTTCAAGCATTAAGCCTGTTCCTTGAGCAACTGCTCTCATCGGCTCTTCTGCGATCAACACAGGTACTTTTAATTCATCTGCAAACAGCTGGTCAATTCCGTGAAGAAGCGCTCCACCACCTGTTAGCATGATTCCACGGTCGATGATGTCAGCGGATAATTCAGGCGGCGTTTTTTCTAACACGCTCTTAGCCGCTTGAACGATAACCATCACCGGCTCCATCAATGCGCGTTGGATTTCTTTAGAACCTACTGTAATCGTACGTGGAAGTCCTGATACCATGTCACGTCCGCGGATCTCGAGTTCTTCGTCACGCTCGTAAACCGTAGCGACGTTCAACTTAATGTTTTCAGCCGTACGTTCACCGATCAACAGCTTGTACTCTTTTTTAATATATTGAAGGATTTCTGTATCGAACTTGTCCCCAGCCATCTTAATAGAAGAGGACGTAACGATATCTCCCATACTCAAGACCGCAATGTCAGTTGTGCCACCACCGATGTCCACAACCATATTGCCGCTCGGCTGGAAGATATCCATCCCCGCCCCAATTGCAGCCACTTTCGGCTCTTCTTCAAGGAAAATATGTTTCGCTCCGCACTTTTGCGCAGCTTCTTTAATCGCTTTTTGTTCAACGGACGTAATGTTCGTTGGTGTACAGATCAAGATTCTAGGCTTGGCAAACATGCCTTTTACGTTAATCTTATTAATAAAATGTTTCAGCATCTGCTCGGTTACTTCAAAGTCAGCGATTACGCCATCTTTTAACGGACGGATCGCCACGATGTTCCCAGGCGTACGGCCTACCATGCGGCGGGCTTCTTCTCCTACAGCGAGTGCTTTTCCAGTATTCGTGTCGATCGCAACTACAGATGGTTCATCGAGCACGATTCCTTTTCCTTTTACATAAATCAGTACATTAGCGGTACCAAGGTCAATTCCAACGTCCCTTGAAAACATGTTATATCCTCCCTGTTAACATCCATACGATATAATGACATTTTTAGTAAAAAATCGAAGTTCTATCCAATTTATCATTATATCACAAGTCTGTCGAACAAGGTGAAATATTGTCAAAAATTAATTATTAGACACTGGAACGATGCGGCACATAATGTAATATCATTTCATCTCGTATCCCTATTCATCATAAACTTACTGAACAACTTCCTCTGTGCCTTTTTTGTACTTTACGCGAGTCGCTTCTCCACCTCTCAAGTGGCGGATGGACTTATGGTATTCGAGGATCTCTTTTACGTTGTTTGCAAGATCAGGATTAATTTCAGGCAGCCGCTCGGTGAGGTCTTTATGCACCGTGCTTTTGGAAACCCCGAATTCTTTTGCGATCATGCGGACTGTTTTTCTTGTCTCCACGATATACCGTCCTATCTTGATGGTTCGCTCTTTGATGTAATCGTGCACACCACTCGCCTCCCTAAAATGGATGTGAGAGATGCGATAGAGACTTGTATGAACAAGCTACGTGACAAGTTTCGTTGTCATCTTCGGCTTATAAGTGTTGCTTCCATTCCCCTTTTTCCACCGCAGCCATAGTACGATTTCTCACCGCTCACCCTCAATTGAATTATTGTAGGTTTTGTAACATCTTATTAACCAAGTTTTCGTTATATGCCTAAATCTCAACTGGGACAAGGGGAAATGTCCATATTTGTGAAAAAACCTGCATAAACAGTTGGAAAATTAAGTTATTTAATAATTGTGAAGGAAAGAAAACTTTAGTTTACTGTACGTGTTTTTATATGTATGACACGTTCGCCGGTAAACGTGCTTTTTTCACCGGTAAAACGTTTGTGACCACCTGAGAACGGCTTCGTTACACCGGTGATGCAATCGTGACCACCTGAAAAGAGGAATGTTTCACCGATAAATGGTTTAGGCTTGTATAAAAATGAAAAAACTGCCTCGGATTGAACCGAGACAGCTTCCTTTTTGCTATTATTCGTTAGCACCAGAGTCGTCTGCTGCAGGAGCATTCGTATCTTCTGCCGATTGAGATGATGATTCTTGCTCACGGTTGGCATCTTTGCCATCTTTCGTGTCTTTCATATCTTTTGTATCTTTTGTATCTTTAGAATCCTTTGTGTCCTTTGTATCTTTAGAACCTTTGTCTTCAGCCTTTGGTGCTTGCTTCTTTTCTTCAGCAGGCTTTTTATCTTCAGCCTTCTTCTGCTCTTCTGCTGCTTTTTTCTCTTCCGCTTTTTTCATCTCTTTACGAGAGTCATCAACAGCGGTTGCAAGTTGTGCAACAGATTGGTCCCAAGCCATCACTGGGTCGACTGCTTCTCCGTCTTTACGAACTTCGAAGTGTGCGTGGATCTTCGCATCTGTATCGTATGCGTTCTCACCAGCTTGTCCTAAAACTGCGCCTTGCTTCACTTGGTCACCTTGCTTAACAGATACAGAAGCAAGTGATGAGTAGTGTGTGACTACACCTTTGTCATGCTCTACTTCTACTACGAACCCTAGTGCAGGATCTTTTGCTACTTTTACAACGTTACCACTTAATGCTGCTGTTACGTCAAATGCTTTGTTATCAGCAGTCGCTAAGTCGATACCACGGTTTTGGTAGTAAATATTGTTATAGAATACAAGGGCTGCTTCTTGTTCTTGAGCTGGTGCTTCCGGGCTAAAGAAATCTTTTACAACTTCAATGGCTTCAGGTTCAGCAACTGGCATTTGGAAAACTTCTTTTGTTAGGGATACAGGCACTGCTGCTCCATTGTCCTCTAATGCGCTGTCTGGAGTATTATTATTCTCCGTATTCTTCGCATCGTTTTGATACCATAGAACAGAAGTTAGAATGACTGCTGCAAAGCTTAAGTATACTGCAGGATAAACCCAACGTTTTTTCATAGCACTCTTACCTTTCATCGGTACTGTTTTTTTGTTTTGTTTTTCTTCTTCTTTCATTTTTCATCACCTCAGCAACAAGTTTGAACAGAATTCTGAAAATATATACTTTCGTGCAAAACTTTTTTGAAGATTTCTTTCGACAATACAAAAAACCGCCGAATGCCTTATAACATCTAGCGGTTTCCTCAAAACTATAAAGAGGGGGTCTGACCCGGGTCAGACCCCCTACAATTTCCACGCAATTTACTGAGGCTGATACGCGAGCCCTTTGTCAGCAATCGGTTTATAATCTGCAATCTCAATCCCTTTGTAATAGTGGTTTACGATCTCTTTGTACGTCTTACCTTCCTTTGCCATTCCGTTCGCACCATATTGGCTCAGTCCCACTCCATGACCATATCCTCGTGTTGTCACGGTAACTTGCTTTCCTTTTTTCTTCATCTGGAAATCAGTCGACCGTAGCTCCAGCTTCTCTCGCACTTCTTTTCCAGTGAACTCTTTTTTACCGATCGCCCATTTGCCAATTCGTTTTCCGCTCGTTGTGGCTACCACTTTTCCGATCTGACCGTCCTTTGTTAGTGAAACGCCGAGCTTCTGCTCTACCGTTCTGACAGGCAGCTGGATGGTCTCTGTGTACTTCGGAGATTCTTTTTTATCCCATGGACTTTCTACACTTCTTAAATAAGGGTATTCGTTTTTCCAATAGTCCTCGGAATTCACTGTGAAGCCGTTGCTTGTGGAAAAGAAACTTGCTTGGATCGGATCTCCTTCATACGTTAGGATCTGTCCTTTTGTCTCAGAGACTGCCTTGATGATCTTCTCTATTTTTTTGTTAAAGTCATCTCCCCAAAGGGTCTCTAGCTCTTCGTTTCCTTTGTACACTTGATGCATCACCGTGTCTGACACGACTGCTCCTTCTGGCAGACTATCATCTTTGCCGCGGTTTAGTAGAGCTTTGACTATAAACGTTCGTGCGGTCAGCGCTTGTGCTTTCAGCGCTTCTAACTCAAAGTCTGCGGGCATTTCAGAAGCGACCACTCCCGCCACATACTCCTCTAACGGGATGTTCTGAACCGTATCCATCGATTTTCTGAAAACAGGCACGACGATGTCAGAATGAGGGACTTCTAAAGCTAGCACTCTCTCAGATGGACGCGCAGCCTTCTCTTCTTTCCATTCAGGAGGTTCTGACGAAAATGGTAGTACGAGTATCGTCGGGAGAAGGACGATGATAGCGACAAAAATAGCTAGAATCCAAATCAGCGGCTTGATATTTACATTCACGTTCCAATGCCCTCCTAGATTGTTATCTACCATACAACTTATACAAAAAGAGGGGCATTTAGAACTCGAAACTAGCATTTTTACAATTGAAATGAGCTCCTTACAATCTTCATTTACAAGTTTTGCTTCAGGGACTGATACAGGCCAACCGCCGCATAAAATAGAGAGATGAAATGCTTGAAAGGGTGAACAGCATGGACAGTTTTCAGCAGCCTGTTTTGGTTCGTACGCTCACGTATGCACCTGGCAATATTAAGATTTACTATCCGCAGATCGAAGGCAAGATCAACCCTCGTATTCAGCAGCAAGTAAACCGAAGAATCGTTCAGATCAACGAGCAGCTCGCGAATTATCAGAATCCCGAGGCTCGTCCAGGCATGTATGGAGAGTTTGCTGTTAAAACGAACGAAAAGAACATCCTATCCATCGGTTTCTTAAATTTTGCTTATACACCCATGGCCGCTCATGGAATGACGTATATCAAATCAGAGACGTGGGATCTTTCTACCGGAAAAACGTATCAGTTAAAAGATCTGTTCGAATCCGGAAGCAATTATGTAGAGGTTATTAACCGCCATATTAAAGAACAGCTGAAATCGAGGCAGATCGACACACTCGAACCGTTCAAAAGCATACGGCCTGATCAAGACTTTTACATTGCCGACAAGTCGCTCGTGATTTATTTTCAGCTATATGAAATTACCGCTTATGTATATGGATTTCCCATGTTCCCCATCTCCGTTTTCGATCTGCAGAACATCATTGATGAAAACGGACCACTTGGTAAAATGGCTGTGAATGGGTTATAAAAAGACAACAATAAAACCCTGACCTCCACGCTTAGAGATCAGGGTTTTCGCATTAAATTTAGTTCACGCCAACTGCATCATACGATTTTTTAACCGCTGCTACTTCTGGAGATGTTGCTCCATAAAGGTCAGATGCTGATTGAACAAGAGCCGCTCTTGCTTGGCTGAAGTTTGAAGAAGCTGTTAAGTATACCGTGTTTGCTCGGTAGTAGATCGCTCCTACTTTTTGATTGCCGATTGCCGGAACCGTTACACCATAATGCGTTCCACCAACTGCCAGCAAGTATGCCGCTTTATTGATGATACCGCTATTGATGTGCACTCCACCATTGTCGCCCGTTCCTGTGTAGCGAACCGAATAATGATCAGGATCTTGATATTTTGCCGGATTGCTCATCGAACGAAGTGCATCATTTGGCGTTCCTGGTGTGTAGATATCTTCTCCGATCTCATAATCCGGATTGTTATTTTCATGGTGCTCGACTAACGTACCGAAAATATCGGACATCGCTTCGTTCAACGCACCCGATTCGTTTTGATAGATCAGATCAGATGAGAAATCCGTTACAGCATGTGTTAATTCATGCGCGACAACATCTAATCCGCCTGACAATGATACAAACGTCGATCCATCGCCATCACCGTATACCATCTGCTGTCCGTTCCAAAACGCATTGTTATAGCTACGGCCATAGTGAACCGTTGATTTTAATGCTGCTCCTTTATTGTCATACGAGTTGCGGTTGAAGACTTCTTTATAATAATCGTACGTTGCACCAGCATAATAGTGAGCATCTACAGCTGCTCTGTCATAGGTCGCGTTTAACTTGTTATCAGCGTCGGCCCATAGTGTGCCAGGAAGCTGCTGACGGTTCTTCGCATCGTATGTAAATACGCCGTTTCCTCGCGTGTTATCCTGCAGGTAGTACGTACCGTTCGATAATAATGTGTTCAGGGACTTCGTATCGCCAAGGACACCCGTTCCTGTACCAATCGCATTCGTACCTACTAATGTTCCTCCACCCGTTGGCGGCGCTTTATGATCACCATGTGCTTCGTCCAAGTCGTTATAAGAGTTTAAGATTTTGCCTGTTACAGCATCTACAAAGTAATTATAGTTACCTGGTTCAGGCGATAAGAAGTTTAGATTCACCAAGTACGCATAATTCGCTTTATCTCCATTTGTATACACAACAAGTTCAGAAGTTGGATCTGCTTCATATTCAGGCGTGAAACCGAGGTCTTTAACCGCTACGGTTACTGCTTTTGCAGCTGTAATCTTTTTGCCGAAGCTTAACCCAGGCTTACTTTGAAGATCAGGAGTAACCGTTCCTGAAAATACAACGAGCTCTCCCTTTTCGTTAACATGCGCTACTTGTGTGGAGCCCCAAATTGGAACACCTTTATAAGTTTGTTGGATTCGCACCAATTGTCTGCCTAACTCATCTTTTGTAACAGACTTAACCGTGAATGAATCCTCTGCTTTTTGAGTTCCTAATTTAAACGTTTTTGATTCTTTTTGAAGATAATTAAAAACAACTTCCTTTGCTGATTTTGAAGACGCCTCAGACAGTTTTCCAGATACGAACGACGGTGTACCCGTTAAGCTGTTCATTTTTTTTGTTGATAAAACATTAACAGGTGCCTCCGCCGATGCTTGTCCTACCGCTAACGGACTTACTGCAAGACCAAGTGCTAATCCCCATAGAGTTAATTGCTTTTTCATCCCTTCCCAATCCCCTTTGCTTCATGAATTTTAAAGCCAGTGGATTTATAATAGCACCTTTTATTTTATTTTCAAACTATTCTTAAAATTTTGATTATATCGTACTAACTACAAAATTTTAAAACAAAAAACAGGTATTAGGAACTGTTTTTTCGTGTTTATTCGAGTTAAAAGACTAACTTGATCAATAAAAAAAGCTGGCTATGAAAGCCAGCTTTTACAGCTATTTCGATTTTCGGCCTTTAATAAAATTTAAAACAAAAACGATTAAGGCGATTACAAGTAAAATATGAATGATCCCGCCAGCTACTTTAAAAATGACACCTAATAACCAAAGTACGACTAGTATTCCGATAATGGTCCAAAGCATGAGTTCGACATCCCTTCCATAAAATAAAAAAAGTATAAGTATATGGTTTAGATTTCCCGAATACGCTTTGAATTAAACAGCAGTTACCTCTAAATCATAATTGTCAGTGGAAATACATCATTTACAGGCGGTTAATCATAAAACATCGGTGGTTAGAGACTGCTTTCAGGCGAAACTACACCCTTTTCAGGTGCTCACCATCCATTTACCGGCGAACGTGTAATATATAAAAACGCGTACCATAAAACTCAGACTAAAACAGAAAAACCCTTCCTCAAAGTTGAGAAAGGGTTCGCTCTAAATAAAATTACGCTAAATTACTTTTTAATGATTGCTCTTTGGAAGGTGTTGTTTTCACATCTTCGTTTACACGCTCGATGTCAGCACCTAATGCAGCCAATTTCCCAGTAAAATCAACGTATCCGCGGTCGATGTGCTTCAGTTCTGTTACACGTGTGTAACCATCAGCGACAAGCCCAGCAAGTACCAAAGCTGCACCTGCGCGAAGGTCAGTTGAAGCAACCTCAGCACCTTGCAGATTTACAGGTCCGTTGATCACAGAAGAACGGCCTTCGATTTTAATATCACCATTCATGCGGCGGAATTCTTCCACGTGCATGAAACGGTTTTCGAATACAGTTTCCGTGATTACGCTTGTTCCGTTTGCACGAAGCAATAGCGCCATCATTTGCGACTGAAGGTCAGTCGGGAATCCTGGGTGAGGCATTGTTTTAATGTCAACAGGCTTTAATTCACGAGGTCCGCGAACACGAAGTCCGTTTCCTTCTTCTTGAATTTGTACACCCATCTCTTCCATTTTTGCGATTAAAGGACGTAGGTGTTCTGCGATAGCATTTTCAACTAAAACGTCACCTTGTGTAATAGCTGCTGCTACCATGTACGTACCAGCTTCGATACGGTCTGGAACTACTGTATGCTCAGCACCAACAAGTTCTTCAGCTCCAACGATGCGGATCGTACCTGTTCCGGCACCGATTACTGTAGCACCCATCGCGTTCAGATAGTTAGCTAGACATACGATTTCAGGTTCTTTTGCAGCGTTTTCGATGATAGTCGTTCCTTCAGCAAGAGTTGCAGCCATCATGATGTTCTCAGTAGCTCCTACACTTGGGAAGTCTAAATAAATCTTTGCACCTTGCAAGCGGCCATCAATTTTTGCTTCGATAAATCCATTTCCGATCTTTACTGTTGCACCCATCGCTTCGAATCCTTTTAGATGCTGGTCAATAGGACGAGATCCAATTGCGCATCCTCCTGGAAGTGCGATACGAGACAATCCAACACGAGCAAGCAATGGTCCCATTACTAGGAATGATGCTCTCATTTTGCGGACATACTCAAATGGTGCTTCAGTTTTCAATTCGTTTGTAGCATCAACAGAAATTTCACCGTTATCAAATGCTACATCAATATTTAAATAACGTAATACTTCGTTAATCGTAAACACATCAGCTAGACTAGGCACGTCTTTAATTGTGCTTTTGCCTTTACTTGCTAAAATGGATGCTGCGATGACAGGAAGTACGGCATTTTTAGCTCCTTCAACTCGAACAGAGCCTTCTAACCGCCTACCACCACGGACAATGATTTTTTCCAACGATATTCCCCTCCGCGTCCAATTTGTATATTAATATTCAGACGTAATTATTGGTGTGCCAATTGTGACAGTTGTTCCGCTGCCCAATCCTTCAGATCGCAATGCCACCTGAAGATTCATTTTATGTTGATGACCGGTATAAATCGCTTGTTCCCACTGCTCAGTATATGCAGAAAGCGACACAAACGTCTCTTCTTTTAGTTCCTCGACAGGATCACCAGAAAAGGCGCGTACCAATTCATTTGCTTGCGAATACAAATCAACCACCATTTTATCACCGTATGTACCGGTAACACAAGAGAAAATTTTGGGATTTCCTCCAATTGATTGTTCAACACGGCTATCGATCAGGTTCTGGATTTCTTTCCAATTTTGATTTGCATTTACAAGTCCTTCAACCGCATAAATAAAATACGATGCAGATTGATCTTTTTGGGGGTATGTAATGACGGTAATCTTCTCTCTAACCCCGATGTCATTACGCTCAAATAATCCGGTCATTTTATAATGTCCGGCTTCCTCTTCCGTTACCGCCCAGTTAAATTCAGGATAATTACGTTTAAGCTCTTCTGCTTGTTTTACATACCCTAGTCCTTTAGATGTAAAACCTGTTTGACCACGAAAATACATAGTCCATTTGTCAGGCGTTGCACCACTGTCTTTTAGAACGTCTATTATATGTGTAACTTCATTTGTTTTTTCATCTGTTTTTGCATATCCAGAAGTAATCATAACTAATAGCAAAATCGCTGTAATCGTCATCGTCCATTTTTTCATTCCCCAGCACATCCTCTCTATTTCTCATTGTTGCCAATGAAACAGAGGATATCCGTGGAAGTTGTAGTCATATTCCGACAAATCCACTACTTCAGTAAAAGTTGTGAAGTCATCCAAATAGCTGACTAAGATTCGTGGAATACTGTAGATACTTTAGAAAAAAATCGCTCGCTATGCTCGCTAAGCTGATCACTAGAAGTATGTATAACACTCTAGCCTGCATGACCTTACCTTTTTTGATCCATTTATCAAAATGAACGGCCTGCAATGCCCACCAAGAGATCACGAGAAACAATAGATGTACGATGATATGTAACAAAGCTTGTTGTCCGATTGGAATCATTTAAAAGTCTGACCTCCTCATTACATATTTCGACATCTTTAAGCATAAATCTTTCCCGACATTTTAGATAGATACTTTATCCCTAGTAAGGTGTTTTGAAAGCCCTTTCTTTCGATAAGTTCAAAAAGTTGTAACGACTAATAAATGTCAATCTCGATAGATAGTCGTTTCACTATGATTAGACGAAACAAAACGTAAGAAGTTACGGTAGTTTTGGCTCATTTTTTGGGTTTTTTTCGGGTGAGGACTACTGTTCAAGAAAGTTGTTGATTTCCGTTTCAGATGCTCGCTTTCCGCGGGGCAGGCGGTGAGCCACATTCGTACGTTTCACTCTTAAGTGTCTCACCTGCCCACCTGTCCCGCAGGAGTCTCGCATCTTACACTACAATCAACAGTCAAAGTAGAAATTAAAAGATTAAAAAGACGCTAGCTCTTATTATTTCTAAAGAATACTTATTCTTAAGAAACTAAAAAAGCCCATCAACCTCTCACTAAGGAGAAGGTTGATGGACTACCATTTGAGCTCAACAATTAATGATCATGCGTATGAACTTCTGTTTCGATCTGCATGAAGAATTCGTTCACATCAAAGTTTCCGTAAAAGAAGTCGAGTGCGAGATCTGGCATAACCCCTAGAATTAAAACCGATGCCGTACAGAATGCGAGTACAGCAGCCATTCCCCCCGGGATTGAAACCTTTGGTCCCTCACTATCACGGAAAAACATGATCGCAATAATATTAAAGTAATATACGTACGATACGAGCGTGGTTGCCATCATAACAGCGGCTAGCCAATATTGTGCCTGCTCAAGCCCAAGCGCTCCCATAAAGATTCCAAACTTCCCGATAAAACCTGCCGTAATCGGAATACCGGCAAGAGAAAGAACAAAGAACGTCATCGGAACCGCGAGCCACGGTGAGCGGCGGAACAATCCGCGGAAAACGCCGATATCATTTGAACCTTCTTGACTTGTTAACAGCTGAATGACGGTGAACGCGCCAATATTCATAAACAAGTACGCCAACAGATAAAACCAGATCAATTCAAACAACAATGACGAATTTGAAACGAACGGTACTAAAATGTAACCTGCTTGTGCAATTGAAGAATATGCAAACATCCTTTTTATGTTGCGTTGACGAAGTGCCGTAACGTTACCAATGATCATCGTTGCCGCAGCTAATGCCATTACATACGGCTGAACTTGCAGCAGAATCGGTTCCTTATCGATCCCTGGAGCCGCGATGAAACAGATGATGATCACACGCAGCAAGATCACAAAGCCTGCTGTTTTAGACACGACACTCAAGAATGCTGTAACTGGAACAGGCGCACCTTCATATACATCTGGTGCCCACATGTGAAGTGGAGCGGCCGCGATCTTAAACGTTAGTCCTGCAAACGTGATGATGAATGCGAAGAAGATGAGAAAGCTGTGCTCTAACAGTTCAAGGTTCCCCATGTTCTCTGCGATCTTGAACAGGTTTGTCTCTCCGGTCAGTCCGAAAATGTAACTCATTCCAAAAAGGGTGATAGCCGTCGCGATTCCGCCTGACACGATATACTTAAACGCTGATTCATTGCTTCGTTTATTACGCCTCTCGAGTCCAGCCATAACATAGGAAGAAAGGGATAGAAGTTCCAGACCGACAAACAAAGTGATCAAGTCAGCGCTGGATGCCATCATCATGGCTCCTAATAGAGCTGCGAGGAGCAGGTAATAAAATTCTCCCCTATTCTCCTCAAGGTCTTCTTTTTTATAATTGGAAGAGAGAACAATAACTAATAACGTTCCTAACAAGAGTAGAATCTTAAATGCTTTAGAGAAAGAATCAAGTCTGTACGTATCATACAGAATCGACGTTACTTCTATATCGAGCTGCATAAAAATCGTGATAAGAGCAGCTAGAATACCTGCTCCAGCAAGCCAGGCTAGTGGCTTCCTGCTCGATTCTTTTTTCATAAAAAGGTCGATAACAGATAAAAGGGTCGCAACCCCTAAGATAATAAATTCAGGAGTCATAACACTCCATCTAAACGATAATAAAGTATCTAGATCCATGATTTAGCCCCCTAACCCTAGCAGAATGCTATCTAATGTCGGACGGAGCATATCACTTAACCATGCAGGATAGATGCCGATAAACAAAATCGCTGCAAGCAAGATAAACGCCGGAATTCGTTCTGTTGATGAAAGGTCGTGTGCGTTTGATAGTTCTTTTTCAGTTCCAAACGTGATCGCCAACACCGCTCGCAACACATAAACTGCCGTTAAAATTAGGCCTAGTGCCCCTACAGCGGCTAACACAGGCATCTTCTCAAACAATCCTAAAAACGCCATGAACTCGCTTATAAAACCTGACATTCCTGGAAGGCCTAATGATGCGAGTCCACCTGCGAGCATCACACCTGCAAAGATCGGCATCCTTTTCGCGACTCCACCAAAGTCTTTTAACTGTGATGAACCACCTCGTTCGTAGAGAACACCTACTAAAAAGAACAACAGAGCCGAGATCAATCCGTGTGAAACGACTTGGAACACTGCACCAGTCATACCCGCTTCGTTCAATGCGGCGAGACCGATTAGAACGATTCCCATATGTGAGACAGACGAGTAAGCTAAGACGCGTTTCAGATCACGCTGTGTGAGTGCTAAGAATGCTCCGTAAAGCAGGTTAATCACGCCGAACAATCCGATGATAAAAGCGAGTGACTCAAACTGATCAGGAAACAGTCCTGCCCCAAAAACGATCAAGCCGTACGCACCAATTTTTAAAAGAATACCTGAGTGAAGCATAACGATCGGCGGTGGCGCCTGAACGTGGACCCTCACCATCCATGAGTGAAGCGGTGCGACCGGCAGCTTGACTGCAAACGCTATAAGAAGTGCGATCAGCATCCCCATCTTAAAATTCTTTGTGATGTTCATCTCGTTCAGTTCAGATTGCGGAAGCGAGAATGTATAAGCTAGCTGATCAAAATTCATCGTCCCCGTCTTCATGAACATCGCCACGAATGCGATCAGAAGAATAGCTGAACCGACCCCGTTATAGATCAAAAAACTGTAAGCTGCTTTTTCTTTTTCAAGATAACCCCAGCGTCCGATGAGGAAAAACATCGGAATGAGCGTGATCTCAAAGAAAATAAAGAACAAAAATAAATTTTGGGCGGCGAATACGCCGATCATGCCCATCTCAAGCAAGAAGAATAAAATGAAGTAACTTCTCCAATCCTTTTTGATCGAAAACGATGCAATGGCAGCAAGCACACTTACAACCGTTGTTAATAAGATAAGCACCATCGATAGACCGTTAACGCCCACTTCATAAAAGATCGGATAGCTCACATCACCATTCGACTGAAAGACTTCATAAGACACCCACTGAAACTTTTCAGCAAGCTGAAGACCTTCGCCCGATTTATTGAAAGCAGACAACGTAACGAGCGCGGTACCTAGCGGAAATAATGTACCTAATACCCCGATCCATTTGATCGACTTCTCATCTTGAGATGGAGTAAATAGGAGAACCAAAACGCCTAACAAAGGGGAAAGAATTAATATCGATAGAAGCCATGTGTTCATGTGAAGTACCCCCCTGTTAATGCGACGATCAGCAATAGAATCACGATGCCAAAAATGGCGAACGTCCCATACGTTTGAACCTGCCCGTTTTGAAGACGTGAGCCTACCTTACTTAACCCTTGAACGCCACTCACAACTGCTGCCACGAGTCCGTCCACGATATATTTATCAAACAGGACGCCAAGTTTGCTCAACCCCTTCGTTCCTTTAACGAAAGTCGCGTCGTATCCTTCATCCACGTACCACTTGTTATAGATCACGTTGCTGAGTCCTGGCAAAGACCGTGTAATCCAATCGCGGGAAAGTGTTCCTTTTTGGTAGATCAGATAAGCTAGACCGATTCCTAAAAGAGACGATGCTGTTGCAACGATCGGAATCCAGCTTGGACCGTGATGATCTCCATGCGGTAGTTCAACAGGGCCTCCTGCTAAGTAATCCGTTAAAAACGTACCGAACCATGCTGTGTTCAGGTAACCCGCCGCAATAGCCAGCACACCTAGAACAATCATCGGAAGCGTCATGACACTTGGTGATTCATGTACGCCACTCTGATCGCCGCGCGGTTTTCCTGTAAACACAAGGAAAAATAGACGGAACATATAGAACGCCGTCATGAAAGCGGCAATGACTGCCAGCCAGAACAATCCGTAACGGCCATCTGCGTACGTACTTGCTAGGATTTCGTCTTTTGAAAAGAAACCTGATAATAGCGGAACTCCTGAAATGGCTAGAGCACCGATCAAAAAGAGAGGTCCTGTCAGTCGGAGCTTTTTCCAAAGTCCGCCCATCTCTTCAATGTTTTGTGTATGTACAGCATGAATCACGCTTCCTGCAGCTAAGAACAATAACGCTTTAAAGAATGCGTGCGTCGTTAGGTGAAAGATCCCTGCCACATAACCGGATGCGCCAAGTGCAAGCATCATGTAACCCAACTGGCTGACCGTTGAATACGCCAACACGCGTTTGATGTCTTTTTGCATAAGACCGATCGAAGCTGCAAAGATTGCCGTTACCCCACCTACTACAGCAACGACTGTTAAAGCTGTTTCTGAGGCTTGAAAGAGCGGATACATCGCAGCGACCAAGTACACCCCTGCCGCGACCATCGTGGCAGCATGGATAAGGGCTGATACGGGTGTCGGTCCTTCCATCGCGTCCGGAAGCCACGTATGAAGAGGCAGCTGACCGGATTTTCCGATCGCTCCCACAAAAATACATAGTGCGGTAAGTGTCAGCATGCCAGAGGATATATCACCATTTCGGACAGAGGCAAATATTTCGTCATACTCAAAGCTACCAACCTGCCAAAATAGTAAAACCATTCCGATAAAAAGACCAACGTCCCCGATTCGGGTCATGACAAATGCCTTTTTCGCAGCGGCTTTTGCTTCTGGTTTAAAATAGTAGAATCCGATCAACAAGAACGAACCAAGTCCAACAAGCTCCCAAAACATATAGAGCTGTAATAGATTCGGAGAAAGAACGAGTCCGAGCATCGCAAAGGAAAACAATCCTAAATAAGCAAAGAACACGGGAAATCGTTCATCGCCATGCATGTAACCTTTTGAGTAAAGATGTACAAGAAAACTGACGAGTGAAACGATCACAAGCATAAGAGCATTCAGCGGATTGACTTCATATCCCATCGTGATGGCCCGCTCACCGATCTCGAACCACGTGCCCTCAACCTTAATCCCGTCACCTTGCCACACCGCGATCCAAACCCCGAGAGATAGAATGAGCGATAACCCGGTTAGAAGCACACCGATCCATGCAGTGCCTTCATTTTTTGATTTTCTAAAAATCAGCAATAAAACGAAGGATAAAAGCGGGAACAACGGTATAAGCCAACTATTCTGCAACATAATCGTCCATCTCCTTCCTTATCGCTTCATCGTATCCATCTCATCCACGTTGACCGTCTGTCTGTTGCGGTACAGTGCAATGAGAATCGCAAGTCCGACTGCCGCTTCTGCCGCAGCAACTGTGATTGTAAACAGCGAGAAAATCTGACCTGTTAAACCAGGATTTATTGAGTATTTAGCAAAAGCGACGAGATTAATATTTACAGCATTCAGCATCAGTTCAATCGAAATAAGTACAATGACTGCATTTCGTTTTGTTAATGCACCAAACAAACCGATGCAGAACAGGATCAAGGCAAGCATCAAGTAAGCTGCTAAAGGGACAGAGCTCATTTTTTTGCCTCCTTTTCATCGTCATCCCGCTTTGCCAGAATGATAGAACCGATTAAAGCTACAAGCAGCAGGACGGATGTTAACTCAAACGGAATCACATAATGCGAATACAGTTCTATTCCGATCTTTTTCGTATTATCGATGTGAAGCTCTGCATTCTGCTGACCAAAATCAAGGTCTTTGATCTTGCCGTACATGATCAGGAAGAAAAGTCCGATCGCAAGCCCGGTTAAGATGACTTTTAACCGTGGTGCACGCTTTTCTTTTTCCTGATGACGTGTGAGCATGATTCCAAACAGCATGATGATCGTGATAGCTCCTGAGTAAATTAGCACCTGCACGACGGCAACGAACTCTGCTGATAGTGTGATGTAAATCCCTGCAATGGCAATAAACGTAAAAATAAGAGCAACAACCATGTGAACGACATTGGAAAGGTTAATAAGAAGAACGCCGCCGGCAATGGCTGTTAAGGCGAGAAAGAAAAATGCGATCATTTCACCGGTCATGCTTTGTTCTCCTTTCTAACATTCTCGTCGTTCTCATCGAGCCACTCGAGGTTTTTAAAAAGTTCATCACGGCTGTATTCTGCAAGCTCGAACTGATTCGTCATGACGATCGCTTCAGTCGGACATACTTCTGTACACAAATCGCATAAGATGCAGATTTCAAAGTTGATGTCGTACGTGTCGATGATCTTCCCTTTTTTTGCAGGATCGGGATGCGGCTTACCTGTTAACTGAATGCAGTCGGTCGGGCAGATCTGCGCGCATTGGTTACAGACGATACATTTTTCGGGATAAAACTTTTGGATGCCGCGGAAACGGTCAGGCATCTGAATCGGCACGTCTGGATAGCTTGTGGTGACGTTTTGTTTTGTTAGGTTTTTGACGGTATAGCTTAAACCTTTTACAAGACCTTTCATCCTGAGATCACGCTCCTTATGCGTTGGTCTTTCGATTGATAGAGCACTCTATTACGGACTAGAACCTTTTTGAGTGATTTCGCTTTGTCGTGTTGTGAAAGTGTTGATTTCCTCTCCAGGATGCTCGCTTTCCGGGGGGCGTGCGGTGAGCCTCCTAGCGCTCTGCGCTGTTAGGAGTCTCACCTGTCCCGCTGATCCCCCAGGAGTCTCGCACCTTGCGATCCAATCAACTATTCGAGGAAGCATGCTTGTAATACTTCCAAAGATTTAATAGCTCGACTTTTGAAATTCAGAGTGATGGCTAAGGTCATTCTATAAAGCTTTTTTTCAAGAAGCTTGTTGCTTTTTAATCTTTTCTACCTTCTTTGAACTGTTGGTTGTAGTGAAAGGTGTGAGACTCCTGCGGGACAGGTGGGCAGTTCTAAATGTGAAAGTGGCTCGTTCAGCCCCGACAAGCAAAAGGTGAATAGACAAGGAAGGTGTTCTTTGCCTTCATGGTCTATTTAACTTTTGACCTCGAGGGGCTAGCCACTGCAACTAGACAGGTGAGACACTTAAATGTGAAACATTCGAATGTGGCTCACCGCCTGCCCCGCGGAAAGCGAGCACCTGAAACGGAAACCAACTCCCACAATAACCAGCAGTGCTGCCTTAAGCTCTTTTATAAAAACAGTTCCTTAACAGCTGCACTGACAAAAATGTTTAGCAGTGCTAGCGGCAGCAGGACCTTCCATGCGAAGCCCATCAGTTGATCGGCGCGGAGTCGTGGCAGTGTTCCGCGAATCCAAATCATGAAAAATACGACGATGCTGAATTTGACGCCGAACCACAACATCCCTGGGATAAAATCTAAGAACGGGATCGGGTTCCAGCCTCCTAAGAAAAGAACGGTTGTTAAGGATGCCATCGCAAACAGATATACATATTCTGTAAGCATGAAGAACGCCCAGCGAAATCCTGAGTATTCGACGTGATAGCCCGCGACGAGCTCTGACTCTGCCTCAGGCAAGTCGAACGGTGTACGGTTCAACTCAGCGATCGAGGAGATCAAGAATACGAAAAATCCAATCGGTGTTAAAAAGATGTAGGCAATGTTTTCTTGGCCTCTTACGATATCGTTTAAGTTCAGGCTGCCAGCGAACAAGATTACTCCGATCACGGAGATAACGAGCGGAATTTCGTATGAAATCATCTGTGCTGCAGCACGCATGCCGCCGAGTAACGAGTACTTATTGTTTGATGCCCAGCCACCCATTAAGATGCCGATCGTTGAAATTCCTGAAACGGCTACGTAATACAGAAGGCCGACGCCAAGGTCTGCGAACTGCATGTTTTCTGAGAACGGAATCGTCGCGAGCACCATGAACGCTGGAGCAAACGCGATGACAGGTGCTAATATGAACAACGGCCGATCAGCTAGTTTCGGTATGGTGTCTTCTTTTATCAGAAGTTTAAAAACGTCCGCAACGGTTTGTAGAAGACCGAATCTTCCTCCAACCCGGTTTGGCCCTGTCCGCATCTGCATGAACCCGAGCACTTTTCGTTCCGCTAGAATCGCGTAGGTTACGAACCCGAGAACCGTTACGAGTAGTGCCGCACCGAGCGCAAAGAAGATGGCAACATGTGTCCAGCCAGGTTGTGTGTATAAAAGATCCTCCATCAGCCATCAACCTCCCCGAGAACAATATCAATCCCGCCTAAGATGGTAATCAAGTTGGAGATGTTTTCACCGACTAAAAGTTTTGGCAGAATCTGAAGGTTGTAAAAAGATGGCCTGCGAAACTTCAAGCGGTACGGTTCTTTCTTTCCTTCTGATGCGATGTAGCAGCCGATTTCTCCACGAGGCGACTCAATTCGAACGAAAGCTTCGCCTTTTGGCGGCTTGATGATTCTTGGCACTTTTGCCATAACCGGTCCTTCTTCTGGAAACTGTTCCACCGCTTGTTCTACAATCTTGAGTGATTCTTCAATTTCCTGCATGCGGCACTGATAACGCGCCCATGCATCGCCCGTATGAAATACCGGAACATCAAAATCAAAACGGTCATAGATCGAATAAGGTTCATCTTTTCTAAGATCCCAATTCGTACCCGTGCATCTTAAGTTTGCGCCGCTTAATGAAAAGTTCAGTGCTTCTTCTTTTGTGTAGTAGCCGATTCCTTTGACACGGTTCAAAAAGATTTCGTTGCCCGTCACAAGGTCATGATAGCCAGCAAGCTCTTCTCTCATGTACGGAACAAAATCTCGCACTTTCTCGATCCAGCCATCTGGTGCATCCCATTTCACACCGCCAACACGCATATAGTTGAACGTAAGGCGAGCCCCGCAGATCTCGTTCAGCATATTGATGATCGCTTCTCGTTCACGAAACGCGTATAGGAACGGACTCATCGCCCCGATATCTAATAAATATGTACCGAACCACACGAGATGGCTTGCGATGCGGCCAAGCTCCATCACGATGACACGCAGATACTCCGCGCGTTCTGGTATCTCTAGACTCATCATCGTTTCGACCGCGTGGCAGATTACATAATTGTTCGTCATGGCCGCTAAATAATCCATGCGGTCTGTGTATGGAATAATCTGCGTGTATTGAAGGTTTTCTGCTAATTTCTCTGTACCTCGGTGAAGATAACCGATCACTGGGGTCGCTTCAATAATTGTTTCTCCGTCGATTTTGAGTACGATTCGAAAAACGCCGTGTGTGCTCGGATGCTGAGGCCCAACGTTGAGGAGCATCTCTTCTGTTCTGATCAATGTCTCTACACCTCCACGTCATGTGGTTCGTAATCTTTTCTTAGCGGATGTCCGACCCAATCATCCGGCAGCATGATGCGCGTTAAGTTCGGATGACCTTCAAAGTGAATACCTAGAAGATCATACGTTTCACGCTCTGGCCAGTTTGCTCCCTCCCATAACGGGGTAATGGAATGGGTAGTAGCGCTATTTCTGTCTATTTTTACTTTTAAGGCAACGGACTGGCGATGGTTGTATGAATACAGGTGGTTATAGACTTCAAAATGTGTTTCAAAATCGGTGCCGTGCATTTCAGATAAATAATCAAAACGAAGCTGGTCATTGTATTTTAAAAACTCCGCGATCTTAAAATAGGAATCAGGTTTTGCAACTAAGGTAGGGACGTCTTTTGACAGTCTGTTAATATAGGAATCTTCGAGTACATCTTCTCCTAGATGTTCTTTGATGACTTTTATGTAGGTATCGAGGATAGGTTGGTTTGGTGATGGTTTTTCTTCAGCCGCAGGTTCTGTTGCTGCACCTTTGGCGTTTGCGGCAGCGCGTGCTTTTGCTGCTGCAGCTGCTTTTGCTTTCGCAGCGGCGATTGCTTTCGCTTTTTCATCGTCACCTGCTGGCTCAGTTGTTGCATCTGATGCTGCTTCACGAGACGCTTTCGCTTTCGCAGCGGCCGCTGCTTTTGCCTTTGCTGCAGCGACGGCCTTTGCTTTTGCCGCAGCTTTCGCTTTTTCATCGTCTGAGCCGGGTTCGATGGTTGTGTCGCTCCCACTCTCTCTTGCTAGTTTTGCTTTAGCGGCAGCTGCTGCCTTCGCCTTTGCTGCTGCGGCTGCTTTTGCTTTCGCGGCGGCTAGTGCTTTTTGTTTTGCAAGATCATCTGTTTGCTCATCCGTTTGTGGAACTTCCCCGGTTTCCGCTTTTTCAGCTTGGCGTTGTTTTGCGAGTTCAAGAGCTTTTGCTTTAGCTTCTGCGGCGGCTTTTTTCTTGAGCTCTTCTTTTGTTAATTCTTGTTCGGCTGCGGGCGACTCTGACTGTTCTGCAGCTTTTGCTTTTTCTGCCTGACGCTGTTTCGCAAGCTCGAGGGCTTTTACCTTCGCCTCTGCGGCCGCTTTTTTCTTGAGCTCTTCTTTTGTTAGCTCTGGTTCGGATACTGACGGCTCTGATGACTGTTCTGCCGCCTTTGCTTTTTCGGCCTGCCTTTGTTTCGCAAGTTCCAGTGCTTTTGCTTTCGCTTCTGCAGCAGCCTTCTTTTTCAGTTCTTCTTTTGTTAGCTCTGGTTCGGTCGCAGTCGGTTCTGACTGTTCCGCTGCCTTCGCTTTTTCAGTCTGACGCTGTTTCGCGAGTTCAAGTGCTTTTGCTTTAGCCTCTGCGGCTGCTTTTTTCTTTTGTTCTTCTATCGATAATCCTTCATTGGAATCATTTTGCTTATCTGTCATTCGCTCATCACCTTCTTGCCTGTCTTCGCTTCATAACGGATTTTTTCTTGAAGCTTGTTGATGCCATAAATGAGTGCAGCAGGGTTAGGTGGACATCCTGGTATGTATACATCCACGGGTACGATTTGATCGACGCCTTTTACGACGGCATACGATTTTATATATGGTCCTCCGGCTGTGGCACATGATCCCATCGCGATGACCCATTTTGGCTCTGGCATCTGTTCGTATAATCGTTTTAATACGGGCGCCATTTTTTTCGTTACGGTTCCTGAAACGATCATTACATCGGATTGACGAGGTGACGTACGGAATATACTTCCGAAACGATCGAGGTCGTAATGAGACGACCCTGTGCCCATCATTTCAATCGCGCAGCAGGCGAGTCCAAAGGTTAACGGCCATAATGAGTTACTTCTGGCCCAGGCTTTTACTTGTTCGAGTGTTACCATGAATACGTTGCGGTCGAGTTCGGCGCGTTCCTCTGCCGTAAGTTCCCACTTTATGTCCATTTGAGCACCTTCTTTTTCCAAGCGTATACAAGACCTAACGTTAAAAGAACAACAAAAATCCCCATCTCGATGAGAGCGAACACGCCTAGCTCTTCATAGGCAACGGCCCAGGGGTATAAAAATACGGTTTCAACATCAAAAATAACGAACATGAGCGCAAACAAATAATAGCGGACATTGTACTGAACCCAACTTTGATGGAAAGGCTCAATTCCGCTTTCGTAGGTGGTGTATTTTTCTGCTGATGGTTTATAAGGGCGCAATAAGCGGCCTGCAGTCAGTGCGACAACCGGCAAAAGGACCCCTAAAAATAAAAATACAGCCACAATGAGGTAATTGTTTTGATACAGATGATAAAAATCCATTCTGACTACCTCCTAATCTTCAGAATTTTATAAATTCTGTAACCGCTTTAATTATAGCAAATTCCATATTTTGTGTCGATGTGCTTCTTCACATATGGTACTTCTACTATATTAAGGTCTACCCCTTATTTTTCTATAGAAATGTTCATAATCCTGTAAATTTTTTGGAGGTGCCGATAGACTGTTAGCAGTATGATAGGTATAAAGGGGAGATTCGTAATGGATATATGGTGGATTGCTTACTTTTTAATCGTCGTGATTTCGATCGCTGGATTAGTCGGTACGATCATGATTTCTAAAACACAGGACGAAAAATACGGAAGTTCGACTCGACAGAACCTCGTGCGCCTTACCCTCATCTATGCAATAGTGATTCTCGTTTCGATCATCGCACTTGCTCTCTACATTTATCTTTAATAGAATGTCGTTATTAAAGGATGTGATCCCTTTTGAAAAAAGAGACCGAACAATTGTGGGCGAGTGAAAAATATACCGTGATGGCAAAGGGTTATAACTTTTACAAAGAGGTTCAAGAGTTGATGAGAGATGCTCATTCTGACTCTGATTATGAAAAAGTGACGATGTTGATCGCTGAGATGAAGGAAAAACCTTTTGAGCGACGTGCTTTATGCAATACGCTAGAACATGTTTGGGGTTATTTTAAAAAATCAGCAGAAGAAGTGGATAAAGAGCACTTTTTTTCGCTGCTAGAAACCTTGAGAGAGTTAGATGAAGAGTATTATGATGAAATGCCGTATGAAATTCACCTGTATTTGCAGTATTTGCTTCAAAAATACCCTTCAGATTACTTATCACGTTCAACATTTATTAAAAATTGAGGATGCTCCCGTAGTTGTGTGGGATCATCCTTTTGTTTTGGCTAAAATAGGTGCAGTTTCGGGGAACGAAACTGTTTCTTGTTCATACCCTGTTGGGTATATTTGAGAATCAATCAAGAAGTTCAAGCCTTTAATCCACAAGAATCAGTATGTAATCCACGAGTTTTAAGCATGAATCCAAAAGTTTTGGCTGTTTATCCTCAAGTCGACAAACCTCGACAATCTGCGGACACATTTAACCCCTCAAATATCCCCTACATATGAAAATGAAAAAGACATCCCGCTCTTTCTAAAAGCGGAATGCCTCTCTGCCGTACCTATAAACTTTATTAGATCGCCTCAACAGACAATCGCAATTGATCTTCAAAGTCTTCTGCATGCTCGCGTTTTTGTTCTGCGTTCCAGCCCAATTTGTCTGCCATGCAGTTGATCACACTTTCTTTCCACTCGTATACCGTATCGATGTCGAAGTATAGAGCAGACGTACGGCGGATCAAGAAGTCAGATGGTGTGGACGTCATCTCATACTCTAATGCGTAAAGTAGGGATGCGTACAAACTTACTGGCAAATTGTAGCTCTTCGCTTCTTCACCGCGTTCTTTCATATAACCGTATACGATATCGATGTTCGTACCATAGCGTTGAACGAGCTCGCGAGCTTTTGCTTCATCTAAGCCTAACGCCAATCCTTCCTGTACTTTTGTACGAAGGAAGTCTGCGAAGTTTTGGCTTCCGCCCATCTTACCGCCGGATAGTTCCATGTGTTGCGTGCGGCATCCAGGGAATTTCGCGCCTTCTTCTTCTCCAAGCTGATCACGTACGATATCCACGACTTTTTCAGCCATTTTACGGTAACCTGTCAGCTTACCACCAGCGATCGTCAATAGTCCAGATGGAGAGTGGAACACTTCATCTTTACGTGAGATTTCTGATGGTCCCTTTTTCGGTTCGTGAATTAACGGACGCAGTCCTGACCATGAAGATTCAACATCGTCGCGTGTGATCTTCACATCTGGGAACATGAAGTGGATCGTATTTAGTACATATTGAAGATCCTCTTCCGTCATACCTGGGTTCGCAAGGTCTCCCTTGTAATCCGTATCTGTTGTACCAACATACGTCTTACCTGCACGTGGAATCGCGAACACCATACGGCCATCTTCTGTGTCATAGTAAACCGCTTGTTTCAATGGGAACTTAGAGCCATCAATAACAAGGTGGATACCTTTTGTATGGTGGATCTCTTTTCCTGTTTTTGAACGGTCTTCTTCACGAAGCTCATCTACCCATGGACCTGTTGCGTTGACGATCTTTTTCGCATAGATCTCATGGATCTCACCAGTCAGCTGGTCTTCCACTTTTACACCGACCGCTCTTTTTCCGTTATAGATAAAGCTTGTTACTTTCGCGTAGTTAACGGCCGATGCTCCGCGTGCTACCGCTTCTTTCATAATCTCAAGCGTCAGACGCGCGTCATCTGTTTTGTATTCAACATAATATCCGCCGCCAAGCAAGTTATCCTTTTTCAATAGTGGTTCTCGGCGTAATGTTTCTTCGGCTGAAAACATTTTTCTGCGTTCTTTGCGTTTTACACCTGCTAAGAAATCGTATACTTTTAGACCGATGGAAGTAGAGAACTTTCCGAACGTACCACCTTTGTAAAACGGAAGTAGCATCCACTCTGGTGTTGTTACGTGTGGTGCGTTTTCGTACACGATGGCACGTTCTTTACCAACCTCTGCAACGAGCTTCACTTCGAACTGTTTTAGATAGCGAAGTCCGCCGTGAACAAGTTTTGTAGAACGGCTGGATGTTCCAGCAGCAAAGTCCTGCATCTCTACAAGACCTACTTTCATACCACGAGTCTGAGCATCTAAAAGAATACCCGCTCCAGTTACGCCTCCTCCGATAACGAGAAGGTCAAGCTTCTCTTGTTTCATACCTGTGATGATTTCTTCTCTTTTATATGTTGAAAATGATGCTGTCATTTTCTCTTCACTCCTTCTGTACAGAACCGTTGGACATTTATAATACGGGTAGTTTTCCCGTAATCAGCGAACCCAACACACAATTTTCAACATTTCCGTGTATTGGCACGCAAAAAAAGACCACAAGAACCCCGCATCGTTTGTACGAGGTTTTGTGGTCTCTCCTGATCTCCAACCGGTTCAATATCAACTTGTGTTCAGTATAACGCAGTTTTCAAGATTTTGAAAGGGTTATGCTTTCGGTTTGTATGCAATCGTTGCTTCAACAGCTTTTTTCCAGCCATCATAAAGCTCTTTACGCTCTTCTTCTTTCATGTTTACGTCGAAGTCTTTGTCCACTTTCCATTTATCTGCAATTTCTTGACGATCACCCCAGAATCCTACGGCAAGTCCTGCTAGATAAGCGGCACCAAGCGCTGTCGTTTCATTGATTTCCGGACGCTCAACAGGAACGTTTAAGATATCGCTTTGGAACTGCATCAAGAAGTTGTTCTTCACCGCTCCGCCATCAACACGAAGCTTCTTCAACTCGATGCCAGAGTCTGCTTCCATCGCTGTTAACACATCAGCTGTTTGATACGCTAATGATTCAAGTGTCGCACGAACGAAGTGTTCTTTTTCTGTACCGCGTGTGAGTCCAAAGATCGCGCCGCGTGCTTCTGAATCCCAATATGGAGTTCCGAGCCCTACGAATGCTGGCACAACATAAACGCCATCTGTTGATGCAACGCGCTCTGCATAATCTTCACTGTCTGCCGCATCTTTTAACATGCGAAGTCCGTCGCGCAGCCATTGAATGGCAGATCCTGCAACAAAGATACTTCCTTCAAGTGCGTACTCGACTTTCCCGTCCACACCCCAAGCGATTGTCGTTAAGAGGCCATGCTCAGACTTAACTGCTTTTTCTCCTGTGTTCATAAGCATGAAACAGCCTGTTCCATACGTGTTCTTCGCCATTCCTTTTTCAAAACAAGCTTGTCCGAAAAGTGCCGCTTGCTGATCGCCCGCAATACCTGCGATCGGAATATTTTTACCGAAGAAATGATAATCGATCGTTTCACCGTATACTTCTGATGACGATTTAACTTCTGGCAGCATGGATTTCGGAACGCCTAAGATTTCTAGAAGCTCGTCATCCCACTTTAGATCGTAAATGTTGTACATGAGTGTACGAGATGCGTTGGAATAGTCTGTTACGTGCGCTCTTCCGCCTGTTAGCTTCCAAACCAGCCACGTGTCGATCGTTCCGAATAATAGATCACCGTTTTCCGCTTTTTCACGAGCACCGTCAACGTTATCAAGGATCCATTTTACTTTTGTTCCGGAGAAGTAAGCGTCGATCAATAATCCTGTTTTATCACGGAATTTATCGTTTAAGCCTTGAGATTTCAGTTCATCACAGATCTCAGCGGTTTGACGAGACTGCCAAACGATCGCGTTGTGAACAGGTTTTCCCGTGTTCTTGTCCCAAACGACCGTTGTTTCACGCTGGTTCGTGATTCCAATTGAAGCGATTTCGCCTGGGTCTGTATCTGTTTTTGAAAGAACTTCAGCAACTACTGCTAAGATCGTTCCCCAGATTTCTTGTGCATCATGTTCTACCCAGCCTGGCTTCGGGAAGTGCTGCTTGAATTCCTTTTGTGAGATCTCAACGACTTCTCCTGCTTTGTTAAAAAGAATCGCTCTTGAGCTTGTCGTTCCTTGATCGAGTGCAATGATATATTTCTTTTCCATACGTAAACCCTCCCAAATTGGTTTGTTGTTATTGTTTTAGTTTTCTATTTGATCTCCATGAGGCAGTGCTTGTGTGCCTTTACTTCCTAAGAAGAATGTTATGGCGAAAATCGCTACTGATACCACTGTCCATATCCAGAATAATGTTGTAACTTTCCCTGTAAAAACAGCTTGGTAGAACAATGCTCCGAAAACGCCTCCGAGCACTGGTCCTACAACCGGAATCCACGAGTACGTCCAGTTTGATCCGCCTTTACCTGGAATAGGCAAGATGAAATGCGCGATTCTTGGACCTAGGTCACGTGCCGGGTTGATCGCATATCCAGTTGGTCCACCAAGTGACAACCCGATCGCTACGATTAAGAATCCGACGATCAGTGGATTCAAGCCATCTGAAAATTTATTCGCTCCGATTGACAATAATCCTACTAGTAAAACCGCAGTTCCAATAAATTCTGATAAAAGATTCGAAAACGTATGCGGAATTGCAGGGTCCGTTGAAAAAACTCCTAATTTTACCGCTGGATCATCTGTTGCTTTCCAGTGCGGCAGGAAGTGGAAGTAGACGACCATTCCTCCTAAGATACCGCCGATCATTTGTGCAAGAATATAAGCTGGTACATCTGCCCAAGCAAATTCACCGATTGAAGCAAGACCGAGTGTAACGGCTGGGTTAAGATGTGCACCACTAAAGCTTCCGACTGCATATACCGCCATCGCAACGGCTAGTCCCCAAGCAAGTGCGACAACAATCCAGCCTCCACCTTGGGCTTTTGATTTATTCAAGGAAACGTTTGCAACAACGCCCCCGCCAAATATGATTAGAATCATTGTTCCTATCAGTTCTGCCATAAATGTTGACATGTATTTTCCTCCTTTTATGCAATCGCTATCAATTATAAGTGCAAGCATGTGAACGGATTTCATCAAAAAAAGACCCAGCAAAAGATACCTATAGTTTTGCTATAAGTAACCCCTGTGGATCTCCATGTTCTCCGTCACGTTTATGAACTTGTCTCTATTATAACAAGGATGAAAACGTTGTCAAACGTTATTTCACAAGAACATTAAATCCACAATTCAGGGTTTGAAGTCGTCACAGCTTCTGCACCTGCTTCAAGTGCTTCCATCACATTCACTTTTGTACGAATCAATCCACCAGCAATTACAGGAATACCGGCTTGCTCGCTCACTTCTCTTATTATTTCCGGCATGATGCCTGGCAAAACCTCTAAATAGTCTGGCTGAGCACGTTCAATGACTTTATAACTCGTTTCAAGTGCTAATGAATCCAATAAAAACAAACGTTGAACGGCGATCATGTTCTTCTTTTTTGCACGCATGATGCAGTTAGAACGCGTAGAAATGATCCCAGCTGGCTTCATTTCCTGTGCTAAAAAATCGACCGCATATTCGTTTGCCTTCAATCCGTTAATCAGATCGAGATGAACCAAAACCTTCTTTTTTCTTTCATTGGCCATCGCAATCATAAATTTCAGCTGACTGATATGCGTATCCAAACATACGATATATGTGTATTTGCTATTCAGCAGCTTTTCAAAATCCTTCATCTTTCTCGCTGCCGGCAAAACTTTTTGTCCGTGGAAGCTCATCCTGCACACTCCTTACAATCTTATCATTCACCAGATCTCACAATTTATTGCAAACCCTAAAGAAACCGCCTTTTTTACATATTAAGTGATAATAACACATACAACTACTGACGGACGAGCATTTAATAGTATATAGCTTTTACAAAGAGCTATATTTCTTAGGACACTTCCTTAGCTTGAGGAGGTGAAAAGCATGATTAAAAAGAGAAAGAAACCTGTGATCTCTCCTGTTGGCGAATTTCAAAACCCGTTTGGTGATGAAGTGGTTCAAATGGAAGAGGTAGCAGAAACGAACGCGATGGCTGGTGAAAATGGCGACCAAGTATGGTTACGTAGGGTCTCATGTGCTCGGCCGATTTTTGGAAGAAACTAAATAGAAAACGATTCTCGTATGCGATGTAGCTATCCGGAAGTAGTTGATTTCCGCTCCAGGTTGCGCGCTTTCCATGGGGCGAACGGTGAGCCTCCTGCCGCTTTGCGCCTTTAGGAGTCTCCACCTGACCGCTCGTCCCATAGGAGTCGGCAACCTTATGCTTCAATCAACTTGCATAGGGAGACTTTTAGAAAAGAGCCAAATAAATAAACGATTCATCCTATGTTCAACCTTCTCAAACTGAACGTGATGTCCTCGTATTTAGCTCCTTTGACTATGTTTTTGGACAAGTCGGAGGGGTTTTTGAGTTCTTAAAAAGAATAAAGGTACAGTTTCGGTTCCCGAAACTGAACAATTTAGATACCTTTTAGGGTATTAAATTAGTGCAATCCAAAAGTTTAAGCGGTTTATCCAGAAGTTTTGCCTGTTTATCCACGAATTTCAGCCTTCAATCCAAAAGTTTCGCTACTTTATCCACGAGTTTACAATCGTCGACATCTATCGCACTAACTTTACCCCTCACATACCCCCTAGAAACACAAAATAAGCCCTGCAACTCTCTATAAAGAGAGCTACAGGGCTTTATAAACTTAACGTTTTGTTGCTACGTCGATACGGTTCATTGCGCGTTTAAGCGCAAACTCCGCACGAGCTGCATCTAGGTTGTCTTGTTTGTTGCTTGCAAGACGCTGTTCGGCACGCTCTTTTGCTGCGCGTGCACGATCTACTTCGATGTCGCCAGCGATCTCAGCAGCTTCTGCTAAAATCGTGACTTTTTCAGGTCGCACTTCAATAAATCCACCGCTAACGGCCACATATTGTGTTTTCCCATCAACGTCGTGAACACGCACGGCGCTGATCGTTAAAGGAGCTACAAGAGGGATATGGCCTGGAAGAATTCCAAGCTCCCCACTTTTTGCTTTCGCGCTGACCATTTTCGCATTTCCTTCAAACACAGGACCATCAGGGGTTACTACGCTGACTTGAATGGTTTTCATCCAATCTTACCCCTTTCAGGCATTAGGCCAAAGTTTTTGCTTTTTCAATAGCATCCTCAATAGAGCCTACGAGATGGAACGCTGATTCCGGAAGATCATCGTATTTTCCTTCAAGGATTTCTTTGAATCCACGAACTGTTTCTTTAACAGGAACGTATGAACCTTTTTGTCCTGTAAATTGTTCTGCAACGTGGAAGTTTTGAGATAAGAAGAACTGGATACGACGCGCACGGTGTACAACTAGCTTATCGTCTTCAGAAAGCTCGTCCATACCAAGGATTGCGATGATATCTTGAAGCTCTTTATAACGCTGTAAAGTCGCCTGTACTTTACGAGCTACTTCGTAATGCTCTTCTCCAACGATTTCAGGAGAAAGTGCACGTGAAGTTGAAGCTAGTGGATCTACCGCTGGATAGATACCCATAGCTGTTAGTTTACGCTCAAGGTTTGTTGTTGCATCTAAGTGAGCGAACGCTGTAGCTGGAGCCGGATCCGTATAGTCATCGGCAGGTACATAGATCGCTTGGATAGATGTTACAGAACCTTTTTTCGTAGATGTGATACGCTCTTGTAATTGACCCATCTCAGTTGCAAGAGTTGGCTGGTAACCTACCGCTGATGGCATACGGCCAAGAAGGGCAGATACTTCAGAACCTGCTTGCGTGAAACGGAAGATGTTATCTACGAAGAAAAGAACGTCTTGTCCTTGCTCGTCACGGAAGAATTCAGCCATTGTTAAACCGGAAAGAGCGATACGTGCACGTGCTCCAGGCGGCTCGTTCATTTGTCCGAATACCATTGCCGTTTTCTTGATAACACCAGAGTCACTCATCTCGTGGAAAAGGTCATTTCCTTCACGAGTACGCTCACCAACACCTGCGAATACGGAGATACCACCGTGTTCTTGTGCGATGTTGTTGATTAGCTCCTGGATAAGAACCGTTTTACCTACACCCGCACCACCGAAAAGACCGATTTTTCCACCTTTTACGTATGGAGCGATAAGGTCAACTACTTTGATTCCTGTTTCAAGAATCTCAGTTTTTGTTGTTAATTCTTCAAAAGAAGGTGCTGAACGGTGGATCGGGTCACGGCGAACATCTGCCGGTACTGCCTCACCAAGGTCAATGTGATCACCTGTTACGTTAAATACACGTCCAAGTGTTGCTTCACCTACTGGTACAGAGATCGGCTTACCTGAGTCAGCGATTTCCATTCCACGAACAAGACCATCCGTTGAATCCATTGCGATTGTACGAACCATGTTATCACCAAGGTGAAGTGCTACTTCTAGTGTTAAGTCAACACCCTCAGCGCTAACAGTTAAAGCGTTAAGCAATTCTGGAAGCTGGCCTTCGAACTTAACGTCAACGACCGGTCCAAGAATTTGAGTAATATAGCCTTTATTCATCGGTTTCCCTCCTATCTTACTTTGCACATTAGCTGCTAGAATCACTTTTAAAAAAGTCTATTCTAGAGCTGCTACACCGCCGACGATTTCCGTAATTTCCTGAGTGATAGCTGCTTGACGCTCACGGTTGTACGAGAGGTTCAATTGGCCGATCAGTTCATTAGCGTTATCCGTTGCATTTCTCATCGCAGTCATACGAGAAGCATGCTCGGCTGCTTTCGCATCAAGTAAAGCACCATAAATCAAGCTCTCCGCATATTGAGGAAGAAGCACTTCAAGGATCTCGTCCTCTGATGGTTCATACTCATAGGAAGATTTTGATTTTGTTGCAGCGATATCTGTTAACGGAAGAAGCTTCTTCTCCGTCAGATCGCTCTGAATGGCACTTACAAAATGGTTGTAATACATGTAAAGCTCATCAAATGTTCCGTCCGCATAAAGACCGACTGCCTTTGATGCGATCGCCTTGATCTCAGCAAAGGATGGCTGGTCTGCCACGCCTGTGATGCTGTCCAAGATAGACATCTTACGGCTTTTGAAAAAGTTCACCCCAACTTTACCGATCACGATCAATGCATACTCATCTGCTGATTTGTGACGCTCTTGAATCGTACGGTAAACGTGGCGCAAAATATTCGAGTTATAAGCTCCAGCTAATCCACGGTCAGCTGTAACGACGAAGTAACCCGTCTTTTTCACTGGTCGTGTTAAAAGCATAGAGTGTTTCGCGTTGCTTCCAGATGCGATGCTTCCTACCACTTCTTGGATCTTGTCCACGTAAGGGCCGAAAGATTTCGCATTTTGCTCAGCGCGGTTTAGCTTTGCAGCTGAAACCATCTCCATCGCTTTTGTGATCTGCATCGTCTTTTTAGTAGAATCTATTCTAGCTTTAATATCTTTCAATGCCATTCATTTTCACCACCTTTATTGGTAGTTTAAAAATCGGTTAACCTCATTTTAAACATAGTAAGCTGGTTGCAAGGCGCAGCTCATCACTGCAACTGCACCTCTGCTTTTAAAGTCTATTTAATCTTACGCGAATGTCTTTTTGAATGCTTTGATCGCTTCGTCTAGGCTGTCACCTTCAGGAAGTTTACCAGTCGTTTTGATTGCATCAAGAACGTCTTTAGAGTTTGCTTCCATGTGAGCGTAAAGCGCTTCTTCAAAGCGGTTTACATCTTCAACAGCTACATCATCGATGTAACCACGAGTCAATGCATAAAGGATGGCAACTTGGTGCTCAACTTTTAGTGGCTTGTGAAGTCCTTGCTTAAGTACTTCAACTGTACGTGCACCACGGTTTAGTTTAGCTTGAGTCGCTTTATCAAGGTCAGATCCGAACTGAGCGAATGCTTCTAGTTCACGGTATGAAGCAAGATCTAGACGAAGTGTACCAGATACTTTGCTCATCGCTTTGATCTGAGCTGCTCCCCCTACACGAGAAACGGAGATACCTGCGTTGATCGCCGGACGAACTCCGGAGAAGAACAAGTCAGATTGTAAGAATATCTGTCCGTCTGTGATAGAGATAACGTTTGTTGGAATATAAGCAGATACGTCAGATGCTTGCGTTTCAATGAACGGAAGCGCTGTGATGGATCCGCCACCTAGCTCGTCATTCAACTTCGCTGCACGCTCTAACAAGCGAGAGTGAAGGTAGAATACGTCCCCTGGGTAAGCTTCGCGGCCTGGAGGACGACGAAGTAGCAAGGAAAGCTCACGGTATGCAGCAGCTTGCTTAGAAAGATCATCATAGATGATCAATACGTGCTTGCCAGCCCACATGAATTCTTCAGCCATAGATACCCCAGCATAAGGAGCTAGGAACAACATTGGTGCAGGTTGAGAAGCAGATGCTGATACAACGATCGTGTAATCAAGCGCTCCGTGTGAACGAAGTGTTTCTACTACGCCCGCAACTGTTGATTCTTTTTGACCGATCGCTACATAGATACAGATCATATCTTGATCCTTTTGGTTAAGGATCGTGTCGATCGCTACAGCTGTTTTACCTGTTTGACGGTCACCGATGATAAGCTCACGTTGTCCGCGTCCGATTGGCACAAGTGCGTCAATCGCTTTAATACCTGTTTGAAGCGGCTCATGTACGGATTTACGAGCCATTACGCCTGGAGCTTTTTGCTCGATAGGACGTGTTTTTGTAGTAGCAATTGGACCTTTGCCATCGATAGGCTGTCCAAGAGGGTTAACTACACGGCCAAGAAGCTCTTCACCTACAGGAACTTCCATGATACGCCCTGTACGTTTTACTTCGTCACCTTCACGAATTTCTTGGTAAGGCCCAAGAATGATGATACCTACGTTGTTTTCTTCAAGGTTTTGGGCCATACCCATTACACCGTTAGAAAATTCAACTAGCTCACCAGCCATAACGTTATCTAATCCATGGGCACGGGCAATACCGTCACCGACCTGGATAACTGTACCCACATCATTAACTTCGATCTCAGATTGATAGTTTTCAATCTGTTTTTTAATTAAAGCACTGATTTCTTCAGCTTTAATGCTCATGAATTTCACCCCTATCCTCTCAGCTTCCGTTAGAAGCTAATTGACGTTCCATTCGATTCAACTTTCCGCTGATGCTTCCGTCAAAAATACGGTTGCCAATGCGGATCTTAATTCCTCCAACAAGAGAAGAATCTACAATATTATTAATGCGCAACGCTCTTTTGCCGACTCGGGCAGCAAACGTTTGCTCCAACTTCTGTATCTCTGAGTCTGATAAAGGACGTACAGAATATACATTTGCGTCGGCAATGCCTTGTGCTTCATTTGCTAATTCAATGAACTGCGCTGCCATCTCTGTGATGTATGTGTAACGGTTGCGGTCTACCATCAGATAGATCGTGTTCATTACAGCCGTAGAAAGTTCAGCTCCAACGCTCTCTTTGATCAAAGCTTTCTTTTGATCTTTTGATACTTTTGGATGTGATAGAACTTTTTGAAGCTCTTTGTTAAGCTCCAGTACGTTCTTCACAAGACGCAATTCTGAAACTGTATCTTCAAGTTTCGTAACACCAACTACTTCAAATAGTGCTAATGCATAACGTTTTGCTACGATTGCTTGATCTTTGCTCATCGAGACTCGCCTACCTCTTGAAGGTATTCGTTAATAAGCTTCTCCTGAGAGCTCTCATCAAGTTCTTTTGCAATAACTTTAGAAGCGATCTTAACGGATAGAGCAGCAACTTCTTGACGAAGTGTAGCAACTGCTTTTTCTTTTTCAGAAGCGATCTCAGCTAATGCAGCTTCTTTTACACGCTCAGCTTCATCACGAGATGCTTTAATGATTGCTTCACCTTGTGCTTCGCCTTGCTTTTTAGCATTGTCGATAATAGACTTTGCTTCTTCTTTCGCTTTCTTTAACTCAGCAACTTGAGTCTCAAGATAGCTCTTAGCTTCTTGACGGGATTTTTCAGCCGCATCAATTTCGCTGTTGATATGTGATTGGCGCTCCTTCATGATTCCCATTAACGGGCCCCATGCGAATTTACGCAATAATACTAGTAGGATTAAAAATGCAGCTAATTGGTAAAGGATATCGCCTGTGTTCAGGCCTCCACCTGCAGCAGCACCTAGAATTAAGTTTTGCACACCATTTCCTCCCTTCAATCAATCATACATAAGGAATGGCGAAGGGTAGTCCCTCAACGGAAACTTGCTTCGCCATTATAGAAATCGTAATAAACAGTGGTTGTTTTAAGGATTAAGAACCAAGCGCGATGAACGCGATAACCACACCGATGATTGGAAGTGCCTCAACTAATGCAACCCCGATGAACATTGTTGTTTGAAGAGTACCACGTAGTTCTGGTTGACGAGCGATCCCCTCAACTGTACGTCCTACGATCAAACCGTTACCAATACCAGCACCAAGTGCCGCTAGACCTACCGCGATTGCAGCTGCAATAAGATTCATGATAAAATTTCTCCCTTCTGAATTCCCTTAAAGTTTTTATGAAAATGGGCTTCTTTTTATAGAAGCTTGATATTTCCTAAAGATTAGTGATCGTGACTTACTTTATGTGCCAAGTAAACCATTGTTAGCATCGTGAAGATAAATGCTTGGATTGCACCAACGAATACTGAGAAGCCTTGCCACACGATTAGTGGGAAGATTCCAAGTACGCCAGCAAAAATACCCATCTTAGTCAAACCTACCAATAGACCTAAAAGCATCTCACCTGCGAAAATGTTACCGTAAAGACGAAGACCAAGCGTTAATGTGTTCGCAAACTCTTCAATAATCTTTAGTGGGAACAAGAACTTCATCGGCTTGAAGAATTCAGCTCCATATTCCTTGACACCTTTCATTCTCACACCGTAATAATGTGATAGCGCCACTACCATAACTGCTAGAGTCAAAGTAATAGTTGGGTCTGCAGTAGGGGATTTCCACCATAGATTATGGTCGACTACTACTGCAAAAGGTAATCCCAGCATGTTGGCAACGAAAATATACATGATTAATGTAAGTCCTAAAGCTAAAAAGCGTCCGCCCGTATGCCAATCCATTGTGCTGTTGATGATTCCTTTTACGAAATCGACTACCCATTCAAGGAAGTTTTGCATTCCTCCTGGTCGCATTGACAGGGTTCGAGTAGCGAGTACCGCAATAAGGAAAACAATAACGGATGAAACTGTGATCATTAGTACGTTTGACAGATTAAAAGTCAAACCTAGAAAATCAGCTGTAACTGCACCATGTTCCACCTATGTTCACCTCTTTTCCTTTGGAGTACGTGTAACTTGAGTTAGTGAATCTATTAACATGATAATGTAGACTGACATCAATCCCACTACCACACTTAATAAATGAAAATGTTCCGGGTATTTCATCGCGATGAGCACCGCTAACCCTGCAAAGAGGAGCCTTGAAAGTGAACCGAGTGTTTTCACTCTTTTCTGCTGAATCACTGCTTGTCCCATGCGGTCAATCTTCGAATACATGCTCCAAAGATTATAGAGGCTAAAAGCAGTTCCTAGAGCTAGTCCTAAAAAGATAGCTTTGTAAGGAGTAACAGCATAACCGACGAAAAAAAGAGAGAGAAGATATAATGTGTACTTTATGTATTTGAAAAACACCGATTTGTACTCATTCATCATTGCCCGTCCCCTGAAAACTTCGATATTAAGCGGATCATCCCGTAAACACCTGTTCCAAGACCTAGAAACAACCCGATGATAAGGAAGATTGGAAATTCATTGCCGACTTTCTCGTCCAGCCATTTCCCTCCAAAAAGTCCAACTAAGATACATCCAACAAGCTGAGAAAGAATGCCAGACATTAAAGCCATCGCTTTATAAGGGCGTTTCCCGTTGCTCATATCGTATGGACTCCTTCCTTCTGGAAATTTGGTAATAATTTTCTTGAAAACCCTTGTAAACACAAGAATGTAAACCTTACCATATTCCCTTTGTAAGAATACAATAGTGCCATTTCTATGTCAACGACTTCCGGGACGGTTTATTAAATAAATTGTGGAAATTTTGTGGCTTGTTTCAATGGTTTATTATTCACTTTGTTTACTACTTCTGCCTGCAGTTTCCATATTCCTGAATAAATCACCCTATTTGGTAAATACTTACATTAAATATATGGAAGGAGCTTGTTCGACATGAAACAAAAAATATTTATTTTCTTTGCGTTAATTGGAATTTTGGTAGCTGGCGGCTGCATGAACAATGACAAAAAGCCCACGGAAGAATCTACAGACATGAGAGATAACGTGGAAAACGATCGTACAAAGCCATTGAACGTTCAGTATAACGACCAGACCCCTACTGATCGAACGACAGTAGATTACAGCAAATGGGGGAAGATGGCTCTAGCCGAAACGAAAAAGAAATATCCGAACAGTGATGTGAGTGATTATCAATATGACACACGACGTGTAAGCCCGGATGGTACTATCTCAGATTTTTTTGATTTCACGGTTAACGAGGACGGAAAGAAACGTCTCGTTAAAGTCGGCGTGATGCATACGGATGAGAAGCTTATAGATATGAAGGTTGAAGAGTTAAATTGATTTTAGGTTAGTTAGTGGACTAGGAAGAGTTATGAACGTAGATGTATAGGCTTGTTAAGGCTGACGACGGGAATTTGTCAGCTTTTTTGCTGTTTTTACGGTACGTGTTTTTATATTTCTTACACGTTCACCGATAAACTTCGAGTTTCCACCTGTGAATAATCGCTGACCACCTGAGATTAGCCTGTTTTCACCTGTAACCGCATCTCGACCACCTGAAAACTCGTCCACACCACCGCTAAACACGTTTTTCAATAAAAAAACTGACCCCGCACAGGCAATTTTACCTCTGCAAGAGTCAGTTTTATCTTTTTAATCTTATTTAGTTCCGAATAAACGGTCTCCAGCATCGCCTAGACCTGGCACGATATAGCCGTGGTCGTTTAATTTTTCATCAAGTGCTGCTAAGAAAATATCAACATCAGGGTGCTCGTCTTGGATCACTTTAATACCTTCTGGAGCTGCCACTAAACACATAAGCTTAATGTTTTTCGCGCCGCGTTTCTTAATAGACTCAATCGCTGCTGCCGCAGATCCACCTGTTGCAAGCATCGGATCGATCACAATGAAATCACGCTCTTCTACATCAGAAGGAAGCTTCACGTAGTATTCGATCGGTGTTAAAGTTTCAGGATCACGGTAAAGCCCAACATGTCCAACTTTTGCTGCTGGAATAAGTTTAAGGATTCCGTCTACCATTCCAAGTCCTGCACGAAGGATCGGTACTAGCCCTAATTTTTTCCCAGCGATCGTCTTCATAGTTGCTTCAGCAACCGGCGTTTTCACCGTTACCTCTTGTAATGGAAGATCACGTGTAATTTCAAAAGCCATAAGCCCCGCTACTTCATCAACAAGCTCACGAAACTCTTTCGTACCCGTACGTTCGTCACGGATGTATGTTAATTTATGCTGAATTAACGGATGATCAAGGACATAAACCTCACTCATGTTTTAAGCACCTCTCCTTATGTAACATTTATTTTCGTTCAAAAAGCATCTCTAGCATTGTACAGAAAAACAATCTTCACTTCAAGGAAAATCAGCACAGAAACGATAGTTTTCTAACTCCAAATTTTACATATAAACTCCTCTACTACTATTCCCTGAATTTAGAGGTGAAATCCAAAAAAAAACATTCTATATGCCTGGCGTGGTGGAGCCCAAATTGAAATTTACTGTCCAGTTTTGCAATAATACTGTCCACTTTACTGACTTTACTGTCCACTTCTGCATAAATACTGTCCACTTTTCACATTTTACTGTCCACTTCCGAAATAATACTGTCCACTTATTTTTCAGCACAACAAAAAACACCCATATGAATGGATGCTTTTAGGTAATGATAAATTTTTTTTACTCATCCGCTTTCAACTCTGTATAGATAACCAATCTCTCTTCATGTGTCCCTTCATCTCGATTAAAGTTACCGGTACACGTGATCAAGTTCAGCTTGCTGCCATACGAATAGTCGAATATTTTATCAACAGGAGCGTTTTTTCTGTCGTACTTTTCTTTGCCAGTTACTTCAAAGGTTAATGTTTTTCCCTCTTTATCCTTAACGATCACTTCATCGCCTTTTTCAAGGTCTTCTAGCTTATAAAAAACAGCTGGACCCGTCTTGCTGTCAACATGCCCTGCCATTACAGCATTTCCTGGTGATCCCGGCTTAGCTCCATCACCAAACCAGCCAACGGTGTCCATTCCCTTTGGAACACCCATCTGACCATTTTTTAGCGTACCCACTTTTTCAATTTTAGTGATGATTTCCAATGCTGGAATTTCAATCACAGAAGGTGTGATCCCCTCTGTATCAGCTTTTAACTTTAAGCCTTCTGGCGGTGTCAGTTCCGTTGATGAGGATGCCACTTCTTCCTGCTGCTCTTGTTTTTTCACAGGTTCTGCAGATTGATTAGAGCTCTCACTTTTGACTCCATCCTCCCCACTTGAACAGCCGCTTACGATCAGCATACCTAGCAAAAAACTTGCAAGTGATTTTTTCATAAAAACCTTCCTTTCCATCTTCAATAGATAGAAAAGATGGAGGACAGATTTGCTGCCCTCCACTCTTAACTCTTAAGAATTGTTCGTCGCTTTTTTGCGAAGAATCATTGCTGTTGTTGCGGAAGCTAAGATCAATCCGAACAAGCTCCAAAGAATAGCATCGTTTGTTGATTGGCTCATTCCGCCCATACCTGTTTTCGGCATATCAGATGGCTTTTGTCCAGCAAACTTATCTGGGAATTGATCAACGATCGCACCAGATAGGGATTGTCCTACTCCGAACATGTGAGCATAAGCTTCAGAGATGTTCTTGTAAGCAGCTGGATAATCTTTGCCTGTATAGCTGTTGAATGCTGCTAGTAACTGATCGATGTGTACTTTTAAGCCTTCTTCTAAGTCAGCTGCTTTTAGACGTCCTTCTGTTGCTGTGTCTAGGAATTTAGCTTGTTCCATACGGTACTCATCGAGTTCAGCAATGGCTTGCTTTTTCCCTTCTTCATTCTTTTCTGCTGTTGCTGTTACATAGTCAACGAAGTAACCGATGTGGCTGCTCCAGATTTCTTTAAATTGCGCTGCACCCTCCGCACCATATACGGATTCTACAGCTGCTGTGATATCATCTGTGTTTTCGTTCAATTCAGCTGCCGCTGCTTCAAAGTCTTTAGCGCCGTCAATTCCTTTTTGCATCGTTAATGCCGCCAATGCTGCATGTGCAGAGAACACACTGTTTAAATCAGCACGAAGATCTGCTGCAGGTGTATCGACTGATTTGTTTTCAAACTTGTCAGGGAACTGATCCGTGATTGCCCATGAAAGACCTTTACCTGTCATGAACATATGGTGCATTGCTTCTGAAATGTTGTCATACGCTTTGTCGTAGTCCCCTGTTCGGTAGCTTTCAAATGCCCAGATCAGTTGGTCGATGTGAACTTTCAACCCTTCTTCTAGATCTTTCGCTTTTAATCGGCCTTCAGTTGCCTTATCAAGGAAATCCGCTTGCGTTACACGGTACTTATCCAATTCCGCTAATGCTTGCTTTCTTCCTTCCTCGTTGTTTTCAGCTGTTGCTGTTACATAATCTACGAAATAGCCGATGTGGCTGCTCCAGATTTCTTTAAATTGATTTCCAGCTTCTTCTCCATAAACAGATCCTACCGCTTTTGATAGAGCTTCTGTATTTTGGTTCAGCTGCCCTGCTGCTGCTTCAAAGTCTTCTTTTCCGTCAATTCCTTTTTGCATAGCTACTACAGCTAGGAATGCATGCTCTGAAAGTAGAGTATCCAATGAAGCACGAAGATCAATGGCTGGATTTGAAACTTCGGCAGACATATGGCCTTTGCTGTGACTTTCATGACCATGTGCATTGGCCACTGTGAATGTTGGTATTAATAGTGAAACACTTAACGGTACTGCTAAAAGTGCTTTTTTCATTTTCATTTGGAATCTCTCCTTTTTTTGTTTTTTTTTACACTTAGCTAACGGAGAGAGTTTTTATTTGGATCACTTTTTTTAAAAAAAGTTTTTGTTTTTTTGTCGAACCTTTAAAAAATGTGATTGTCTATCGTCTAAATCGGTATAAAAAAGCTCCTTTAGCCAGCTGGCTAAAGGAGCTCTAAAATTTTATTTTATTCGTACAACTTATATTTACCTGCTAACTTCTCAACGCGTGTCTCAGCATCCTTCAGCATCGATTCATCCTCGATGTTTTTTAACACTGACGCCATAATAGAAGCGATCTCGTCCATATCTTCTTCAACAAAACCACGTGAAGTTACCGCAGCTGTTCCGATACGGATACCGCTCGTTACGAACGGGCTTTCTTTATCAAACGGAATCGTGTTCTTGTTTACTGTGATTCCGATATCATCTAATGCTTTTTCAGCCACTTTTCCTGTTAATGCAAGCTCACTCACATTGATCAGGATCAAGTGATTGTCCGTACCATCAGAAACAAGTGTGATGCCTTCTTTTTTCAAAGACTCCGCTAAGCGCTTCGCGTTTTTCACGATCTGCTCTGCGTAGCTCTTGAACTCATCTGTTAATACTTCACCGAACGATACTGCTTTTGCTGCGATAACATGCATCAAAGGTCCACCTTGGATGCCTGGGAAGATTGATTTATCAATTTTTTTCGCGAACTCTTCTTTACAAAGAATCATACCGCCACGAGGGCCACGAAGGGTTTTATGTGTAGTCGTTGTTACAAAATCTGCATAAGGAACTGGATTTTGGTGAAGGCCAGCTGCAACAAGTCCTGCGATGTGGGCCATATCCACCATTAGGTAGGCTTCAACTTCATCGGCGATCTCGCGGAACTTTGCAAAATCAATCGCACGAGGATACGCGCTCGCTCCAGCTACGATCAGCTTCGGACGGTGCTCTAATGCTTTTTGACGAACATCTTCATAATCGATAACATTCTTCTCTGCATCTACGCCATATTCCACAAAGTTATATTGAATGCCAGAAAAGTTAACGGCACTTCCATGTGTTAAGTGACCGCCATGAGAAAGGTTCATACCAAGAACAGTGTCGCCTTGCTCGAGGATCGTAAAGTATACAGCCATGTTTGCTTGTGCACCTGAGTGAGGTTGAACGTTAGCGTGTTCGGCACCGAAGATTTCCTTCGCACGATCTCTTGCTAGATTTTCAACAACATCCACGTGTTCACATCCGCCATAATAGCGTTTGGACGGGTAGCCTTCTGCATACTTATTCGTAAGTACAGAGCCTTGCGCTTCCATTACGGCTTGACTTACAAAGTTTTCAGAAGCAATCAATTCAATTTTCGTACGCTGGCGGTGCAATTCATCCATGATGGATTGGTAAACTTCTTGATCAGCTGTTTTCAAATGGTTCAATTTCGCTTCCCCCTTACCTTATGTGAAAAAATGATTATGATTGTAACATACCCCTCTATCTTACACGTTAAAGCTTTAAGTTGTAAGAGGAAATGCACAAGTGTGAAAATTCATTTTATTTGATAGGGATGAACATGGTATGATGATACATAATAGAGAGAGAGCTATTTATAAGGGGTGTTAACAACATGATGAAAAAGTGGTTTGGAGCGAGTCTCCTTATTCTTGTACTAGCTTTGGCTGGCTGCAGTGAAGAAAAAGCAAAGCCTGAAGCAAAGGAAAAAGTAGAAACACGAGATAACGAAGAACAGAGCACTACAGATGATCTTGCAGGTCAACAAGCTGAGATCATTAAGAACATGGAAAAAGACGCCGTTCAGTTAGATCCTAAAGCACTTGAAGCAGACCCAAAAGCGTACGAAGAAAAAATCATTAAAGCTACGGGGAAAGTGCTAACGGATAACGAAAAAGGAATGGGTTCAAGCTTTGAGTTCCAAGTTGGAGAAACAAAGTTTAGAGTGATGAACTTTACGATGGGCAGCGGTTTTGAAAAAGGTTCTGAGGTCACAGTATTCGGTAACGTAAAGACTGGTAAGGACGCTAAGACTGGCCTTCCGCTGATCAACGCGACATATATCAACTAAGAAACAAAGAGCGGAATCATTCTCCGCTCTCTTTTTTATGTTTATTTTGAAAATCATGAAGTGCCTTATATTGCGTTTGCATCGTGTCTGACAGAGATTGATAAAGTTGAAAAAGATCTTTGTAGACGTTTTTGTAATCGGGGTTAGGTATGATTTCTTCGTACTGCTTCGTCTCAACGGGCGCTTCTTCCAATTTTTTTGTTTCACCAATCGCGAATCGACCTAGTAACACAGCTCCTAAGCACGAACTCTCCGTATGTTCAGGTATGCTCACTTTTGTTTGGAAAACATCTGCTAAGATCTGTTTCCAAAGCGACGAGTTCGTAAAGCCTCCAGTTGCAAAAATCTTAACTTCACTTTTCCCCACTTGACTCTTTATCAGTGAGTACACGCTAAATAAGTTAAGAATCGCCCCTTCCAGCACAGCGCGCACCATATGATTTTGATTATGGCGGAGTGTCAGACCAAGAAATGATGCTTTTGCCTGTGCATCCCACAACGGCGCTCGTTCTCCAGTTAGATAAGGCAAGAATACCAAGCCCTCAGCACCCGGCTGAATTTGCTCAGCATCTTTAGACAGCTTTTCATAAGCCACACTTTCATCCTCTTTTTGCAAAAGATCATGAATCCATTGAAACGCGATTCCACCGTTGTTAACCGGTCCACCTGATACCCAATGATTTTCTGTAAGAGGATAACAAAATGAACGGCCTTCTGTATCAAGTATCGGTGAAGTCGATGTTGTTCGGATCGCGCCGCTCGTCCCTATCGTTACCGCAACATCTCCTGGTGAGATCGCACCGACACCAAGGTTTGACAACGGGCCATCCGTCGCACCGATCACCACTTTTACAGAGGAATCAAGACCTGATTTCTTCGCCAGAATGTCAGACAGGTTCTCCCAATAATAGGTGGTTGGCTGAAGGTCTGGAAGTTTTTCTGGTGTGACATCTGCAAGTTTCAGCGCTTCTTCATCCCACGTTTTTGTACGCAAGTTCCAAAGGCCAGTTGCTGCGGCTGACGCATGATCTGTCTTCCACTCATTGAACCAGCGGAACAGTATGTAATCTTTAATTCCAACAAACTTTTCTGCTTTTTTAAAAATATCGGGACGTTCATTTTTTAACCACTGCAATTTAAAAAGAGGTGTCATCGGATGCTGAGGGACACCGGTACGTTTATAAAGTTCGACCGCATCGCCACCGTAATCTGATTTATAAGCTGCTACATACGGCTCACTCCGGATATCAGCCCACGTAATGCTGTTTGTCAGTGGTTTTCCTTCTGCATCTACTGCAATCAATGAATGCATAGCCGTGCTAAAAGAAATGAAGCCTATTCTTTCTGCTAGGTCTCCACTTTTCCGTACGGTTTCTCTTAACGATTCATTCACTGCTTCATAAATTTCATCAGGCTTCTGTTCTGCAGCCCCTGCTTCTTCCGATAGTAATGGATAATTTTTCGAATGATGAGCAACAGCCGCTCCTTTTTCATCAAAAAGAACAACCTTCGTACTCGTTGTACCTATATCTATTCCGATCGCATAATTTCTCAAGATCACTTTCTCCTTTCACGTAAAAAAGGAAGCAGCTCTAGTATGCCCTTCCTAAACAACACATCATTCTACATCGCCTTTTCATCATACTATTCAGACCAGAAAGAATCACTTAATATAGATGTAAAAGGAGCGCTTCTTTTGTTAGGGACGCCAGATTAAAGGAGATATAGATCGATGAATAGTCTTAGAATTCGCCCTGTCGTATTAGAAGATCTAGAGCAGTTGAAGGACTTGATGCTTCGTTACATCGTTGATTTTTATAAAGGAAAATCTCCTGAGGGATCAAAGCTGGAGGATCATATCAAGCATCTGCTTGCTTCGGATGAAGCAGGTACCCAGTTTGTTGCTGAGACAGAAGATGGCAGATTAGCAGGATTCGCAACACTCTACTTTTCGTTCAGTACGACCCGTTTGCAGAAAATCGCCATCTTGAACGATCTTTTTGTAGACGCTGAATTCCGTGGTGCTGGTTTAGGAGAAAAGCTGTTTCTGCATGTGCTGGAATACACGAAAAATGAAGGCTACGCGTACATGTCGTGGCAAACGGCGGTCGATAACACCTCTGCTCAAGCACTTTATAAGAAGATGGGCGGAAAAAACATCAATTCAGAGTGGATTCACTACGAGATTGAACACAACTCATAAGATTGGGGGCTTGGCTGGCGCCAAGAAGCTGTTGAGCGGAGGCTAGTTAACCGTAATCCCACACAAAGTGGCGGTGAATCCACGAGTTTCGGCTTGGAATCCACAAGTTTTGGTGCTTTATCCACGAGTTTTATCTTTGAATCCAAAAGTTTTGGCAGTTTATCCACGAGTCTACAATCCTCGACACGTTACGACAGCCTCCCTTCATCTCCGCGCACGTCACATTACATCACATCACATCACAATAGAAAAAAGCCCTCAACAAGAGGGCTTTCCACATTTAAAAACAACGTATGTCTTCTTTACTCGGATACACCGCGCGTTCGCCGCCGATGAGCTTTGGACGTGTCTTCGCCAACGTCACGTGTGCGGCGCCGACCTTTTTCACTTCACTGCGAACCGGCACGGCCACATGCTTTAAGTGCATTCCGATAAAGGTGTCACCGATGTCGATGCCTGCGTCGGCTTTTATATATTCAACGATCACGGGTTCATTCATATGGTAATAGGCATGTGTTGCCAACGCACCTCCAGCTGATCGCGCTGGAACGACCCGCACTTCTTCATAGCCTCGTCGTTCAGCTTCTTCGCGCTCCATAACAAGCGCACGGTTCAAGTGTTCACAGCATTGCACGGCAAGTGCCACGCCAGTTTCCTCTTGAAACGCTACGATACCTCGGTAAAGTGCACCCGCTGTATCCATCGTGCCTGATGTGCCAATTCGTTCACCAATTACTTCGCTCGTGCTAGCGCCTACTACTAATAATTGTGACGGTCTTAATTGTGCATGCTTTTGCAGATCTTGCAAAACATTCAGGACTTGGTCTTGAATTTGTTGGAGCTCATCGCTCATGAGATGGTCTTCCCTTCATTTTATAGGTTTATAGCTTTATGGCTATTGGCCTTCATATTGAGAGATTTTATCTACACGGCGACCGTGACGTCCGCCTTCATATTCTGTCGTCAGCCATACTTTTGCGATTTCGAGTGCTAGACCCGGTCCGATGACACGTTCACCCATTGCAAGTACATTGCTGTCGTTATGCTGTCTTGTAGCTTTTGCACTGAATAGATCATGAACAAGGGCGCAGCGGATTCCTTTAACTTTGTTCGCTGCAATGCTCATTCCGATGCCTGTACCGCAGATTAAAATTCCGCGATCAGCTTCACCGTTGGCTACTTTTTCTGCTACAGGAATCGCATAGTCTGGATAATCTACAGATGTATCGCATTCACAGCCCACATCCTCCACTTGCATACCCAGCTCTTCGATCATGCTGATGATTTCTTTTCGTAATTCAACTCCGGCGTGATCTGATCCAATTGCTACCTTCATGTTGTGTGCACCTGCTCTCTCATACTTTTTTTCATTATATGCTGTCCCAATCGCCTGTTCAATGTCACTGCAAGTCAATTTTGGACAGCCTTACCTCATTTTGTCTTACTACTTCTTGCTATCGTCTTTTTTCATTAATTTTTCAATTAGCGCTTCTATCTCATCTCTTGTTTCTTGATAAAGATGAAGTGGTCCACCGAACGGATCTGTGATGTCTAAAGAAGGTATTTCACTTTCTAACTTCATCCTTCTCTCAACGAGCGGTCTTACTTCCCTTTCAAACGCCTGTCTCACTTGTTCATCTGCAGAGTCCTTTGACATATACTGAAGCTTCAGCATCTCGATCTCCGTGTAGATCTCATAGATCTCTTCAATCTTCTTCTGCTCATCGTCGTCAAGAACATACTCTTTTAATGTATACGTCTTATTCACCGCATCTGGCCAACGTCCGACGAGCGCATGCTTATGGCTCTCGGTCATCGTTAGAATTAGATCCGCCCACTCGATCAAATAATCGGACACGCCTTGTGACTGATGACTTTCTTTAATACTTCTTTCCGAAAGAGCTTGTGTCGCGTTCGAACTCATCACGGCACCGTTTCCAGCAAATACACCAGCTGATTTAACGTTGAACTTACCTTTTCCTTTTTTGCGTAAAATGGCCTCAGCCATCGGACTGCGACAAGTATTGCCTGTACAAATAAATAAAACATTCATGGTGAATTCACCTCATATTCTATCTTTCCCTATTTTCCAATAGGTTAACGCTCTTATTAGTAAGTATATCATCGGATCAATGAATAAAAAAATGGCTGTTTTTCTTATTCGAAGTAGATTTGTAAGTAGTTGCTCTCCGTTCCAGGTGCTTCGCTTTCCGCGGGGCGGGCGGTGAGCCCCTTGCCGCTTTGCGCCCTTAAGGGTCTCACCTGTCTAGTTACAACGGCTAGCCCCTCGAGGTCAAAAGTCAAATGGTCAAGAAGGCAAAGTACGCCTTCCTAGCCCCTTCAACTTTTGCTTGTCGGGGCTGAACGAGCCGCTTTCACTTTCGGTACTGTCCCACTCGTCCTAGCCGTAGTCTCACACCTTCCACTCCTATCAACCTGCCAATGGAAGATACACCTTAAAGAATATCAGTAAGGATGAAATAGCATTTAAAACGGCAAAAGAATCTTCACCCCAAAAGCAAGCAGGATACATCCGCCGAACGCTTCACCATAGGAACCGAGCCACTTCTGCACTTTTTTTCCCATGATTAATCCAGCCCACGTTAAGACCATGCTCATCAAGCCAAACATCGTAATCGTGAGCCATGTTTTGGCCCCATAGATCCCCAAAGACAATCCCACTGAAAAACTATCTAATGAAGCACTAAGCGCAAAAACGAGTAGCCCGATTCCGATCGGCTGTACGAACGGTTCATCCTCATTCGAAAAAGAGGATCGAATCATCGTAACGCCTAGTATCACAAGCAAGATTCCACCGATAATGGCTGCTATACCGCCAAAATGAACAGAGATCTGTTTACCGATCGACATTCCAGCAAGCGGCATCAGCATATGAAAGATTCCTATTGTAATTCCTATTTTCATAATTTGTTTTAATCGAAGGGATAACATCCCCATCCCTAGGCCGATCGAAAAAGCGTCCATACCTAGCGCAACTGACATAAATAAAAGTGTCATCCATTCTCCCATGGTTGCCAAATACTTCCCACTCCCTTAACCATCATACTTTCAGACTATGCATGTCTACTTTTAAAAAGACTAAAAAACATACAAGCTGTTGAGAAGACGAAAAAATGAACTCTTTACCGCTTTAGAGGAAGGGATAAAGTGATTTATATCGTATATAAAAGGAAGTGAATCTGTACGTAAAGGAGAGGAACAAGCATGGTCCATAACGCATCGGCCATTACGGAAAATGAAAAAGACATGTGGCGATCGTCGCCATTCCCAACTGGCCTATCACGCCAAAAAAGCATGACTTTTCGATGTATGAAGCATAATGAAGAGCTCATTATGACCGAGAGCGAAGGTGAACTGTTTGACTTGTTTGGCCTCGAGCGGGAAAACGTACTGCAAAAGAGAATCGAAGACATCTTCCCGAAAGAAATAGCAGCCTTTAAAAAAGAAATGTACGAAAGAGCCCTAAACGGAGAGAGCCTTACGTACGAATCTGAGCTGAACGGCATTCCCTTTTTAGCTGCGATCGGTCCAATCTACAATAAGGATGGAACCGTTTCTGAAGTCTATGGATTCTGTGTCGATCTGACAGAAAGAGTATCCGTTGAGACGCAGCTCGCCGAAAGTGAACAGCGTTTCCGGTCGTTGATGGATCATAACATCGATGCGCTGTTTTCACTGAACCTCGAAGGCAAGTTTACGACGGTCAATAAAGCTTGTACGACATTGAGCGGTTATAGCGAGACCGAGCTATTGAACATGACCTTTAATCCGTTCATGATGCCTGACCGAAGAGCGGCTGCGATCGATCAGTTTAAGGATGCGCTAAAAGGACAAGCCAAAATGTATGAAACGCGGATTCAGCAAAAAAACGGTGGAACGCGTCAGATCATGTTCACCCTTACCCCGATTATTGTTCTTAATAAAGTGCTCGGTGTTTTCGGAATCGCTAAAGATGTAACCGCAAAAAGAGAAGCGGAAAAAGAACTACGCGAAACAAAGGATCTGCTGGAGTCTGTTATCTATCATTCTAGTGATGCGATCTCGGTCGTCCACTTAACCGACTACTCGGTAAAAGTGAATCCAGCTTTTGAATTCATATACGGATGGTCTCAAGACGAGCTCACGAACTTGACTTCACACATCCTTCCGGTAGTACCTGAAGATAAAGAAGCTGAATCCGAAAGACTAATGACGATCGTCAAGCACGGAGGTTATGTAAAAGGGGTAGAGACTATACGATTGACGAAGTGTGGCAAACGATTAAATGTAAGCCTTTCCTTAAGTCCGATCTATGGCGAAAACGGTGAAGTCGTCGCACTCTCTGCGATCTCCAGAGATATTACGGAAAAAAAATTAAAAGAAAAAGCGTTGAAAGAAAGCGAAGAAAAGTATCGGATAATTGCAGAGAATACGACTGATCTAGTAGGTGTCGTTGACTTAGAGGGAAACGTCAAATACGTCTCCCCTTCAAATCGTCTTCTACTCGGCTTCGACCCGTCACTTTATGATGGAAAAAAGATTCAAGGATTTTTCCACTCAGATGACCGGGCAAAAGTAAGAATGGCGATGAACGAGATGGTTCAAACTCAAAAGCCTGTGAAGTTTGAAGTTCGATGCAAGCATGCACACGGCCACTGGGTAACCCTTGAAGCGAACGCGACCCCTATCGCAAACGATTCAGATCAGCCTGACTCGTTCGTTGTTGTAGCACGCGACCTAACCGAACGAAAAAAGACAGAAGAAATGTTAAGAAAGTCTGACAAACTCTCTGTACTCGGCCAGCTTGCCGCTGGTGTTGCGCATGAGATCCGCAACCCGCTCACCTCGATCCGCGGCTTTCTGCAGCTTCTGCAATCAAAGGCGTCAGAGAACGAGGACTATTACGAGATCATGCTCTCAGAGATCGATCGAATCAACAGCATCGTCGGAGAGTTCATGCTGCTCGCCAAACCGCAAGCGATGAACTTTACACAAACCGATCTTCGCCAATTGTTGCGACACGTTATATCGATTCTTGATACACAGGCGATCCTAACAAATGTCCAAATCTATTTCGAGAGTGAACCAGATCTGCCCGAAATATGGTGTGTTGACAATCAGATCAAGCAAGTATTTGTGAACATGCTAAAAAACGCGATCGAAGCGATGCCAACCGGCGGCTCTGTACATATTCAGTTAAAGAGAGAAGGCGGATATGTAGTTGCTTCTTTCATCGACCATGGCTGCGGGATTTCAGAAGAACGTCTGCCAACCTTGGGCGAACCGTTTTATACCACAAAAGAAAAAGGTACAGGCCTCGGCCTCATGATCTGTTACAAGATCGTAGAAAATCATCACGGTAAAATCTTGATTAATAGCAAGATCGATGAAGGAACGACCTTCTCGATCCTGCTTCCGATCGATGAAAACAAGCCTGTGTCTTAAGTAGACACAGGCTTGTTTTAGTTTGGTACGAACTCTACAGGGTTACCTGACTTTTAACTGAAATCAGGTCCTTTTTTATTCTTTTATAAGATTTCCACCGGCCGATTTTTCAAGTCTGTTCATAATCGCAACACCGACGCCTGTTTTCGGGAAAACCTCTCCGAAAATCTGATCGACACCAGCTTCATTAAACGCTCGTAACGCTTCGTACAGATGTTGAGCCACCGTTTCAGGATTGGAGCGACTTCCAGCAGGAATGACACAATCCGCTTTATATACGCCAGCTCTTTCTTCTGTGGTCAAAATTCCAATACGTTTTCCTGCTTCGCGTTCTTTATCCACAAGTCTCTGCAAAAATTCCTGGCTTCCATCCACAAGAACGAACGGTGCGTCAGGTGCATAGTGTGTATATTTCATACCTGGTGATTTAGGCGCATGCTTTTCGTTCTCCAATCCCGGATCAACAACAACTCGCCCTACACCAGCAACTTTTTCTAGCTCTTCTAACGTGATTCCACCAGGTCGTAAAATCGTGACAAGTTCACCTGTGCATTCAACAACCGTTGATTCTACGCCAACGCCTGTTGAACCGCCATCTACAATGCCAGGAATCCTGTCTTTTAGATCTTCATAAACATGCTGAGCGGAAGTGGGACTTGGTTTTCCAGACAGGTTCGCACTTGGTGCGGCAAGTGGAACACCTGAAGCTCTGATGACAGCGAGCGCGATCTCGTGATCTGGCATCCTTACAGCAACTGTGGATAACCCAGCAGTTACTCTTTCACTAACGTTTTCACCTTTTGGCAACACAATCGTTAATGGACCCGGCCAGAAAGCGGTCATTAATTTCTGTGCTGTCTCTGAAACAGAAGAAACAAGCCCCTCTAATTGTGAGAGATCTGAGATGTGAACGATCAGAGGGTTATCACTCGGTCTTCCCTTCGCTTCAAAAATGCGTTTGATCGCTTCATCACTTCTCGCGTTTCCCGCCAAACCATAAACCGTTTCTGTTGGAATTGCGACTACTTCATTTTTATTTATCCACAGGGAAGCCTGAATAATATGTGGATGATTTTCTAGAGCGTTTTCTGTTTTATCCACAGCCCAGCGTTCCGTTTGGAATGATTTCATGAGATAAATCCTTTCTATTACTCAGGTCCACCTTCTTTGAAAAGGTCGATTACAAAACTTTTATATCCACAGAGTTATACACAATATGTCGTAAATTGTGGACAACTTGTTGACAATCTCTTATCAATCAAGTGCATACGCTAAAAGTTCTGCTCCTGATGTTGCGTTATTTTTTATATGATCCGCGCTCTCAATGTGTGGAGGCACTTTATCTTTCGGAATCGTTTTAAAAGAAAGTTGTTCAAACATATGCACAGCTTTTGTAAGTAAATAAAGGGTTTCAACTCCTTTATCTTTTGAGTATACCAAAATTTTATCAATGAGTTTAAGAAGAAGCGTCTCTGACGAATATTTCTGCTTCAGTACGAAAGACCGCAGCAAGCCATCGTTTCCGATTCTCTCCAAACCGACTGTGCCGATTGTCTCGCCTTGATCGTTTACAACCACTAGATAATTTTCAATGCTGTCTTTGATTCCTTCTGACTGAAGTCCAGCTTTTCCGACGAGCTGTAAAAGATCTTTTGCTTCGTGTTGCATGGCCTGCCTTAAAATAATCGTCATCACTAACTCCCCTATTCCTGTATAATTTCAGCCTTCGTTTGGCTGTTTTTCATAATATAAGTAGCGAAAATCGAGATACCTCTTAAAAAAAGAAGGCTAACCATCATTTGGTTACCTTCTTCATTTTCTATAATCTATGAAAATAGGGAGGAAAATATGCACATTTTAAGAGAATAAGGAACCTACAAAGCTAAACAGGCTATCAAATATTTCTACCACAAAGAATTTCGTCTCAATTTCATCTGCTTCATTCGCTTCCGCAGCTTCCGCATCAGCGGCTGTATCCACTACATCGCCTTTGCCTTCTTTATTTTCTTTTACAGCATCCCCATTTTCAAAGTCCAGAAAGCATAATGGCGGGAAGAGCACACACCACCAGTTCTTCCCTTCACCTTCGCCAAGTGTGATCAGTACTGCTTCATATTGTCCTGCCGGATAGATGAAATCGCCGTACATTTTAGTAGGAAAAGCCACTTTGTTTAACTCTACAGAAAACGTCTTCTCAAGTCCTGCCTCATCCAGCTTACTTTGAACAATCTTTTCGATCGTTGGCAGCTGTTTACGAATGATCTCACGTGCTTCAGAAATCGTAGATAACTCATCCACCCAAGTTGTGATCTGGGCGTTCACTTCATCACGGATCTCGCGCTTTAGCTTTTGGTCAGCATCCGTATTGCTGTTTGCTAGAATGCGAAGTCTGATCGATTCTTCAGGTATCTTAACAAAGGCGTTCATTGTTGCGTTCGCCACCTTGGTTTGTGTTTCAAAAAATAAGAACATCACCGCTAGAGATATAAGAACTAGAATAAAGAAATGATTGCGTTTTTTCATTGTTTTTTCCTCCCCCGTCGTATCTAACCACAGTTTGGACAGAGTGGGATTTTTTCATACTAGTAATCTAGTAAATTTCATTCTGTTTGATTCGACAAAAGAAAAACTCCTCACTATATAACTTTTTCTAAATAGATGTTAGCTGATGAATTATTTATCTTCGTCATTGGCAAGTTGATTGGAACGGAAGGTTGCCGACTCCTGCGGGACAAGCGGTCAGGTGAGACCCTTAAGGGCGCATAGCGGCAAGGGGCTCACCGCCTGCCCCGCGGAAAGGAGCAACCTGGAGCGGAAGTCAACACGTTCAAGGGCATTACTAGAGAAAAATTTACCAACTTGCATACTGCTTCTAATTCTGTTAACTTAAATGTGTAAACGGTTACATATTAGTTTTAGAGGAGGCGGAAATTTGGTTACCATTCGTGATGTGGCAAAGAAATCAGGTGTATCGGTTGCGACCGTATCTCGCGTTTTGAATGCGAATGGATACGTTCATGAAGATACACGCAAAAAAGTGATGGCTGCCGTTGATGAGCTGAAGTACAGCCCAAATGAAGTCGCCCGCTCCCTCTATAAAAAGAAATCCAAACTGGTCGGCTTGTTGCTGCCAGACATTACGAACCCCTTCTTTCCACAGCTGGCAAGAGGTGTAGAAGATGAGATGCAAAAAGGCGGTTATCGTATTCTTTTTGGAAATAGTGATGAGAATGCTGAGAAAGAGCTAGATTATTTGAACACGTTTATTCAAAACAATGTAGTCGGCATCATTTCAGCCACGAACAATAAAGCAAAAAACAACTATCAAAATCTTTCCATTCCCGTAGTTTTTTTAGACCGAACATCTACGGACTATCCATCGGTCTATGCGGATGGAAAAGAAGGCGGAAGAATGGCCGCAGAAGAGATTGTGAAAAGAGGCAGCAAACGGATCACGATTTTGAAAGGTCCCGCGCACATCCAGCCTGCTCAAGACCGTTTTCAAGGTGCGTTAGCAGTGTTAAGCCAATCGAACATTGATTTTCATGTGATGTCGACTACTTCTTTTGCCTTTGAAGACGCAGAGAAATGGGCGAAAGAACTTTTTGCAACGTATCCTGATACAGATGGTGTGTTAGCGAGCAACGATATTGTGGCCACAGCCGTCTTACATGAAGCTCTTCGTCTCGGAAAATCGATTCCAGAACAACTGCAAATCATCGGGTTTGATGATATACCACAAAGCAGTTTGTTGTTCCCTTCCCTATCCACCATTCGCCAGCCGGCTTATGAGATGGGAAAAGAAGCGGCACAGCTGCTTGTGAAAATTATCAATCAAGAAAAAGTCCACCATAAGCAGGTTCAACTGCCTGTTACATTTATAGATCGAAACACAACAAGAAAGGTTGATGAAAATGGTTAAAATCGTAGTCATCGGTAGTTCTTCGATGGATCTCGTCGTTACATCTGATCAACGTCCAGAAGCAGGAGAAACTGTTTTAGGACGTTCATTTAAAACCGTACCAGGAGGAAAAGGGGCGAACCAAGCTGTTGCGGCTGCTCGACTTGGTGCGGAGGTATACATGATCGGATGTGTTGGCGATGACCATTATGGAGCGGCAATCCTAGACAACTTTAAACAAAACGGTGTTGATGTAACGAATGTGGAACCGGTTACAGATACAGAGAGCGGTACAGCTCATATTATTTTAGCTGAAGGTGATAACAGCATCGTCGTCGTTAAAGGTGCGAATGATCATGTGACTCCCTATTATGTGGAGAAATCAGAAGCGCTCATCAAACAAGCGAATATGGTACTCATTCAGCAAGAGATCCCTGAAGAAACGGTCGAATATGTAAGTGAGCTTTGCAAGGAGCTTGATGTTCCGTTGTTATTGAATCCAGCACCTGCTCGCCCACTCTCTAAAAAAGTGATCGACAATGCTAGCTACCTTACACCGAACGAACATGAAGCAGCGGTTCTTTTTGATGGTCTATCAACAGAGTCAGCCCTAAAACAGTATCCAAACAAAGTATTCATTACAGAAGGAAAAGCAGGCGCTCGTTATTTTAATGGTGAAAAAGAGATCACCGTTCCCTCTTACACAGTAGAAGTAACAGATACGACAGGAGCTGGAGATACGTTCAACGCCGCACTAGCTGTTGCTTTAGCAGAAGGCAAAAGCATCACTGAAAGTTTGCAGTTCGCCAATCGAGCCGCTTCCCTATCTGTTACGAAGTTCGGTGCGCAAGGCGGCATGCCGAATCGATCAGAAGTGGAGGCATCTTTATGAAAAGACACGGCATCTTGAACAGTCATATCTCAAAGGTTTTAAGTGACCTCGGCCACACAGATCTTATCGTGATCGCGGATGCTGGTCTTCCGATTCCGAGCGATGTTCCGCGAATCGATCTGGCACTCACGCTCGGGGTACCGAGCTTTAAAGATGTTGTTTCCGCTGTATCAGAGGATATGGTCGTGGAACAAGTGATACTCGCAAGTGAGATCAAAGAGAAGAACGAAGAAACGTTAACGTATATGAACGATACTTTTTCTGAACCAGAACAAAAATTCGTTTCTCACGAAGCGTTCAAGCAATTAACAAAGCAGGCGAAAGTAGTCATTCGAACCGGTGAAGTGACGCCGTATGCTAACTGTATCCTGCAAGCAGGTGTAATCTTCTAAAAAGAGGTGATCGTTTTGCACATTCAAATGAACGACATATATAAAGCTTTTGGTGCCAATCAAGTCTTATCAGGTGTCCACTTCGACCTTCAACCAGGCGAAGTGCATGCCCTAATGGGTGAGAACGGTGCTGGAAAATCAACGTTGATGAACATTTTAACCGGACTTCATAAAAGAGATTCGGGAACCATTCAGATCGATGGACAAGAACGATATTTTGATAATCCGAAAGAAGCCGAGAAGCACGGAGTCGCGTTCATCCACCAAGAATTGAACGTATGGCCTGATATGACCGTTCTCGATAATCTTTTTATCGGAAAAGAGCTGAAGTCACCGTTCGGTCTTTTAAGAACAAAAGAAATGAAAGCGCTGGCAAAAAAGCAGTTTGAAAAGCTAGCGGTTACGATTCCACTTGAAAAAGACGCAGGACTCTGTTCAGTTGGTCAACAGCAGATGATCGAGATCGCAAAAGCGCTTATGACAAACGCCAAAGTCATCATCATGGACGAGCCCACCGCTGCCCTTACAGAGCGTGAGATCGAAAAATTGTTTGATGTGATCAACGCTCTACGAAAAGAAGGCGTTTCGATTGTTTACATCTCACACCGTATGGAAGAGATTTTCGCGATCTGTGACCGAATAACGGTGATGAGAGATGGTAGAACGGTTGATACGAAAGCGATCTCAGAGACTAGCTTTGATGAAGTGGTACGAAAGATGGTCGGCCGTGAGCTTACAGATCGTTTTCCGGAGCGAAATCCACAAGTCGGTGAGACCATTTTAGAAGTGAAGAACGCAACGAGAAATGGAATCTTTGAAAATATTAGTTTCTCTGTAAGAGGCGGTGAGATCGTTGGCATTTCCGGCCTGATGGGTGCAGGTCGAACGGAGATCATGCGCGCGTTATTCGGTCTCGATCAGCTAGATTCTGGCGAGATCTGGATTGGCGGTCAGAAGGTAACGATCAAAAACCCATATGAAGCAGTAAAACGCGGGATCGGTTTTATTACCGAAGACAGAAAGAACGAAGGCTTGGTGCTCGATTTTTCAATACGTGAAAACATGGCACTGCCGAACTTACGAAGTTTTTCTAAAAATGGTGTGATCAATTATAAAACAGAGACTGACTTTGTTGACATGCTCATCAAACGTTTGCAGATTAAGACCGAATCGAGCGAGACGAACGCCAAGAACCTTTCAGGAGGCAACCAGCAAAAAGTGGTTATTGCAAAATGGGTTGGAATCGGACCAAAAGTATTGATCTTGGACGAGCCAACAAGAGGCGTTGACGTTGGTGCGAAGCGTGAGATCTATCAGTTGATGAACGAACTTACCGATCGTGGTGTAGCGATCATCATGGTCTCGTCAGAACTTCCAGAAGTTCTTGGCATGAGTGACCGCATTCTTGTCGTTCACGAAGGACAGATCAGCGGTGAGCTTACTAAAAGCGAAGCAACGCAAGAAAGAATTATGACATATGCAACGGGAGGACAATAAAATGAAAACGTCACCGGCTAAAGTAAATCATGTAGAAAATCTCATGCAAAAACTTGGACCTCTATTAGGACTGTTGATTCTCGTCACGATCGTCTCAATCCTAAACCCTAGTTTTCTAGAACCCCTTAACTTACTAAACTTATTGCGCCAAGTCGCAATCAACGCACTAATCGCCTTTGGTATGACATTCGTTATTCTAACGGGCGGAATCGACTTATCCGTTGGTGCCATACTCGCGTTATCAAGTGCACTGATGGCGGGAATGATCGTATCAGGCGTTGATCCGATGCTAGCGATCTTGATCGGATGTTTACTAGGTGCTGTAATGGGTGCGATCAACGGTCTTTTGATTACGAAAGGAAAAATGGCTCCATTTATCGCTACACTCGCAACGATGACCATTTTCCGTGGACTGACTCTCGTATATACGGATGGTAATCCGATCACGGGTCTTGGCGAAAGCTATATGTTCCAACTTTTTGGACGAGGCTATTTCTTAGGTATTCCGGTTCCAGCGATCACGATGATGCTTGCTTTTGCAGCGTTTTGGGTGATCCTTCATAAAACACCGTTCGGACGAAAAACGTATGCAATCGGCGGTAACGAAAAAGCAGCAATCATTTCAGGAATTAAAGTAACTAAAGTAAAAGTCATGATCTATTCACTAGCAGGACTATTAGCAGCACTAGCTGGGGCCATCCTTACGTCCCGTTTAAACTCTGCTCAACCGACTGCCGGTACCTCGTATGAACTCGACGCGATCGCAGCAGTTGTTCTAGGTGGAACAAGCTTATCGGGTGGCCGCGGACTGATCGTTGGAACATTGATCGGCGCATTAATCATCGGAACGTTGAACAACGGTTTGAATCTATTAGGTGTATCTTCGTTCTTCCAAATGGTCGTAAAAGGTATCGTTATTCTGATCGCGGTATTGATCGACCGTAAAAAAGCAGCTTAGGAGGGTTTCTAAATGAAAAAAGCATTATTACTCGTCATGTCTTTATCTGTTTTCTTATTAGGTGCCTGTTCTTTAGAGCCCCCTTCATGGGCAAAGCCGGCTAAAAAAGGTGATGGCGAAAAAATTAAAATTGGTTTATCCGTTTCAACGCTTAACAATCCGTTCTTCGTATCGATGAAAAACGGCGTGATCGATGAAGCGAAAAAGCAAGGTGCGGAAGTAATTGTTGTCGATGCACAGAATGATTCTGCGAAACAAGTAAACGATGTAGAAGATCTTTTGCAGCAAGGCATTGATACTCTGTTGATCAATCCAACAGATTCAGCAGCGATCTCAACCGCTGTTCAATCTGCGAACAACCTTGATGTTCCGGTTGTCACACTAGACCGCTCAACAGATAAGGGAGATGTAGCCACGCTTGTTGCCTCAGATAATGTAAAAGGCGGCCAGATGGCGGGTGACTTTATAGCAGAAAAGCTCGGTGAAGGAGCAAAGGTAGCTGAATTAGAAGGCGTACCTGGAGCTTCAGCAACACGTGAGCGTGGAAAAGGCTTCCACAATGTAGCTGATCAAAAGTTAGACGTTGTTGCCAAACAAACGGCTGACTTTGATCGAACAAAAGGATTAAACGTCATGGAGAACGTCCTTCAAGGAAATCCAGATATTAAAGCGGTTTTCGCTCATAACGATGAGATGGCGCTAGGCGCACTTCAGGCGATCAACAGCTCTGGTCGAGATGTGCTCGTTGTTGGCTTTGACGGAAATGAAGACGCAATCAATGCTGTAAAAGAAGGAAAGCTTGCAGCAACCGTCGCACAACAGCCTGACCTGATCGGTGAACTTGCAGTAAAAGCAGCGTCTGACGTACTAGCAGGAAAGAAAGTAGAAAAGAAAATTGCAGCACCACTGAAGTTGATGGTGAAAGAAGAATAGTTGAACAGAGTAGAATAATAGTAGAATGAATGAAGTTAGAAAAGGCCGACTGGATGCAAGCGTTACATGCTTGTACCTAGTCGGCCTTTTGAATTGTGTGTAAATTGTTTGGGGTCTGACCCGGGGTCAGACCCCATTTCCCACGTTATTTCCCGAAGATGGCGAACACCATGCGGTCTTTGCCGCTGATGTCTTCCTTTACATACACATCCGCACCAGGAAACGTGACACGAAGCATGCCCGCTACCGTCTCCCCCTGCCCCGCTCCTACTTCAAAGCCTACGATCGCTTTTTCTTTTAGAACGAGCGGCAGTTCTTCCATGAATCGTCGATAGAACACATAGCCGTCTTCCCCGCCACTTAGTGCCCTCATCGGTTCACGGTCTTTTACGATCGTTTCAAGGACCGCGATCTCATGATCAGGAATGTAAGGCGGATTCGATACGACTACATCAAGTTTTTCCCCACTACTAATAAAAGGCTGTAAAAGGTCACCATGCAGGAATGTAACCTCTGCAGCAAGTCGATCAGCGTTTCCTTTTGCTACCTCAATCGATTCTTCTGCAATATCAACCGTGAATACGTTCAAACGTTTATCTTCAAGAGCTAATGAGATCGAAATGGCTCCACTTCCCGTTCCGATATCTGCAACTGTAACCGTCTCATCATCACGAAAATGCTCTGAGATAAGAGTTAGTGTGTGTTCGACTAACTCTTCTGTTTCCGGTCTTGGGATTAAGACTTCTTCGTTCACAAAAAACGTTCGGCCGTAAAATTCTTCTTTACCGGTAATATACTGAACAGGCTCGCCTTCAACGTGACGAGCGACAGCAGCCTTAAGCTGATCAAGATTCTCTTCACTCATCACATCATGAAGGCGCATGAGCATCTCTGTTCGGTTTACATCGCCTAAAACATGTCTCATCAAAATTTCTGCCGCAAAGCTTTCACGTCCGTTTTCAGCTAAAAAAGAAGAAGCCCACGCGAGGGCTTCATGAACTTTTGTACTCATTTTACGCGTCCGCCTGAGCTTTCATCTTGCTTGTTTGGTCTTCTGTAATGAGTGCTTCAACGAACTCATCCATCTTACCAAGTAAGATCTGATCTAGCTTTTGAATTGTTAGACCGATACGGTGATCGGTAACACGGTTTTGCGGGAAGTTGTACGTACGAATACGCTCTGAACGGTCACCTGATCCTACCGCACTCTTACGTGTCTCATCGTACTCTTTTTGTATTTCTCGTTGAATCTTATCATAAACACGCGCACGAAGAACCTTCATCGCTTTTTCTTTGTTCTTGATCTGTGATTTTTCATCCTGACACGATACAACCGTACCTGTAGGAACATGTGTTAAACGAACCGCTGATTGAGTCGTGTTTACAGACTGACCCCCAGGACCAGAAGATGTAAACGTATCAACACGAACGTCTTTTTCGTGAATCTCAACTTCAACTTCCTCAGCCTCTGGAAGTACAGCAACCGTCGCTGTAGACGTATGGATACGTCCGCCTGATTCTGTTGAAGGGACACGCTGAACACGGTGTGCGCCGTTTTCATATTTAAGCTTCGAATAAGCCCCAGCACCATTGATCATAAAGATGATCTCTTTGTATCCGCCAAGTTCTGTGTATGAAGCTTCGATTACTTCGGACTTCCATCCTTGCATCTCTGCATAGCGTGTGTACATACGGTAAAGGTCGCCTGCAAAAAGAGCTGCCTCGTCTCCACCTGCTGCACCACGAACCTCGACGATAACGTTCTTGTCGTCGTTCGGATCTTTTGGAAGCAATAGGATCTTTAACTGAGCGGTAAACTCTTCGATCTGTTGATTAAGACCAGAGATCTCTTCTTTTACCATCGCAGTCATTTCAGCATCAAGCTTATCTTCGAGCATCATTTTAGCTTCATCCAATTGCTCTTTCGCTTCTTTAAACTCACGATAAACCGCTACCGTTTCTTGAAGGGAAGATTGCTCTTTTGAATAATCGCGCAGCTTGTTCGTATCATTTATAACCTCAGGGTCGCTGAGTAATTCATTTAACTTGTCATATCTTGCTTCGATCGTCTCTAAACGTTCTAACATGGTTTTTCACCTCTGTTTTATATGCATAACATTATAATTATAGACTATTACAGGGCTTACAGTCAAAAGCAAAAAGGAACGAAATCAATAAAAAAGGCCGCCCTTTCCTTAAAAAGAGAGCCTTTATGAAACTTGAGACGATATTTACATTTTTCGTTTTTGCAGCGACTCTCTCATCGATTCAGCCAATTCTTTCACGTCGATCAATCTTTGAACTTTTTCAGCATCTTTTACAAACCCATACTTGATCTGATTGGTTTCTGTTACGGATATCCGTGCTGGGTGTTTTTCGATCAGCAACATCTCATCACCTGCTGCAACCATCCCTTCTTTTAGAACACGAAGGTAATAACCGGTTCGGCCCGTATCTACTACCTTTTTGATCATATCCGGCCGACAAAGAATTGATGCTAATGTCTGACAGGGTTGACGAGGCTGGGTGATCTGCACGATCGCGTCTCCCAGAGAAAACACGTCACCGATAAAAACATCATCCTCTAAAAGACCCATAACTGTAAGGTTTTCACCGAAAGATGGGATAGATAACGGCACTTCTAAATTCAGTTCCGTCGTCCACTTTTCATAATGCTCAAAGGGATACACACAGACTGCTTTATCGGATCCACCATGGTGCTTCGTATTCCCCACTCCGTCACCTTCAAAGTGTGTTTTATGTAAATACACAGGTTGTTGCTGCGGCGTTTTGTTGTAGGCTGTAAAAAAAGTTTTATTTTGAGTCTCCACTTCTTCTGGCAGCTTAATGTTTAACGAAGCTATATTCCCCTTCATTCCCCTCACCTCACGAAAAGCATAGCACAGGACAAAAGGAAATTAATAGGAAAAGATATTCCGACGCAACTGCTCGTAATCGATACGTTCTTGGTTCATTCGAATCGCTTTCGTCAGCTCCTCGATCACCACTTTTTCGTTCGTAATCACATTAAACACATAAGGAATGGTCGCAAAATGCCCCAGAAAATGTGTACAACCGACATAACGCGGATTGTCAGTTTGGTAATCATGTTTATATTTAATGATAAAATTGCCCATGCCTTCATAGACAGGATCCAATGGTTTTTGTTCAAGCTTCTTTATCAGTGTATGAATCGGCTGAACCGGTGCGTTCCAGTCCGTTCCGTTCGATTTGATCTCTAGCACAGTCCACCACCTCTTTCTACTATCATAGTTCGTTTTAACTCTGTACTTCTTGTTGGTCAAAGTGAAGAGAGTTGTGGCATCATACTTATAAACGTTACTTTTTTCGGAACAATGGGAATACTATATGGTTAGAGAGACGTAAGGAGCTGATCAGATGAAATATTGCATTATTGGTGGCGATGCGGCTGGCATGAGTGCCGCGATGCAGATTGTTCGAAATGAAAAAGATGCTGACATAACAGTTCTTGAAAAAGGCGGTATCTATTCTTATGGACAATGTGGACTTCCTTATGTTGTAGGCGGGCTCATCCCTTCTACTGATGAGCTTATTGCTCGCAGTATTGAGACGTTCCGTGAAAAATACGGCATGGATGCTCGTACGTTTCACGAGGTAAAGGCTATAGATACGCACTCTAAAACAGTGTCTGGTTTACATACGAAGACAGGGAAACCATTTGAGGTGCCTTATGATAAGCTTTTAGTTGCCACAGGTGTGAGTCCGATCATACCGAAGCAATGGACAGGACTGCATCTACAGGGAATCTATCCGCTTAAGACGATTCCTGATGCCGAGAATCTCATGGCCGGGTTAAAAAATGTTCAGAACGTAACCATTATCGGTGGAGGATACATCGGCCTCGAGATGGCTGAAAACGTGCTAAGACTTGGTAAAAAGGTACGTATCATCCAGCGCAGCAACCAGCTTGGAAATATCTTTGATGGTGATTTTGCTCCATTTATTCATGAAGAAGCAGAAAAACACGGGATCGAACTTTGTTTAGAAGAAGAAGTGCTTGGTTTTAAAGGCGACGATCACGTTCAATTCGTAAAAACAGCTAAAAAAGATTATCCAACTGACTTAGTTATCGTTTCCGTTGGTGTTTCTCCAAACACAGACTTTTTAAAAGAAACGGACGTAGCACTCAATGAACAGGGAGTTATCGTTGTAAATGAGATGATGGAAACGAGTGTAGAGGGTGTGTATGCCGCTGGTGATTGCGCGACCCACTATCACCGAGTTAAAAAACTAAATGATCATATTCCATTGGGGACGACAGCTAATAAACAAGGGCGTATCGCCGGATTGAACATGGTAGGTGTGAAGAAACCTTTTAGAGGAATCGTAGGAACGTCTATCATTCAATTTATGGATCTAACACTTGGAAAAACAGGCTTATCGAGTAGAGAAGCAGAAAAGCTGAACATTCCTTTTGCAGAAATCAAGATAACTTCAAAAAGTCATGCTGGTTATTATCCGGATCCAAAGAAGTTAGAAATAAAATTAACGTATCACAAAGAAACAGAAAAGTTATTAGGTGCGCAAATTATCGGTGAAGAAGGCGTTGATAAACGTATCGATGTGCTCGCAACCGCTCTTTATCATGATATGGATGTAGAGGAATTGGCAGATTTAGATCTAGCATACGCTCCTCCCTATAACGGTTCATGGGATCCAATTCAGCAGGCTGCACGAAGACTTGGGAAATAAATTGGGAAATGGGGTCTGACCCCATTTCCCGTTTTATTTCCCACATTAGTGATCGATCTTTAGTGAGAAGTTATATCGCGGAACAGCTCGTTCTACGGCGTTCATAATTTTACGATGCGTAGCTGCTCGTTCTTTTTTGGACATATCATGTGGCACGTTCACATGAATGTGGGCATAATTTCCGTTAACTGTGACCATCTGCGGATTGATTCCAGATGAATCAATAACAGCCTGACGAATCATATCCTGATCATCGGAAAGATCAAATCGAGTGGTGTTCATCGTCCGATAATCATTTGGATTCATGTTCGTGTCATAGCTGTAGTTAGTTCGTGGTTCGTTTTTGGTTAGGTGGTAATTGATAATCCCATGACCAAACAGGTTATCCCGAATATCCCGTTTATCTTCATGAGCGGCAGGCTCAATTTTAGCCCCTTCTTCTTTATAAGACTGCATAGGTGAACATGCTGTTGTTACCAATAGTGTAAAAAGCGGCGCATACAATGCCTTTTTCACTATAAACACCTCCCATATCGTTAGGATTTCCTGTTTAGGAGGTGATTATGTTAAGTTGATGGCCGTTTCTAGGAGGATGATTGTCAAAGGTAGCGATGAATCCACAAATTTGGAGCTTAAATCCAAAAGTTTTAGCCTTCAATCCATAATTTCTTTCGTTCAATCCACAAGTTTTAGCCATTTATCCACGAGTCGACATACCGCGACATTTTTCGACTTCACCTGCATGCTACCTCAGTCCTACCAACATCAAAAAAAGCCCGAGAGCACTTAGCTCCCGGACAATATCGTATCAAACCTTATTTCAACCGACCTTCAAAGCCCTCTGCGCTTGATAGGAGGTTTCTTTTCTTTCCTGGTACTTCATGACAATGGCGGCAGCGCGGTTCATACGACTCGGATGCGCCCACTAGGATTACTGGATCATCGTAAGAAGCAGGTCTGCCATCGATCAAACGCTGTGTGCGGCTCGCAGGTGATCCACAAACCATGCAGATCGCTTGAAGCTTTGTCACATGTTCAGCAAGAGCCATCATTTTTGGAACGGGTCCGAACGGCTCGCCTTTAAAATCTTGGTCTAGTCCTGCCACGATAACGCGCAGTCCTTGATCCGCTAATTCTTGAGCAACTGGGATGATATCTTCATCAAAGAATTGCACTTCGTCGATCGCTACGACTTCGGTTTCAGGCAATACGTTTTTTAAGATCTCCACAGAACGTCCGACCGGTTCAGCCATAACAGCTGTTCCATTATGAGACACAACCGATTCCTCGCTATAGCGGTTATCGATCAGCGGCTTAAACACCTGTACTTTTTGCTTTGCATACGTCGCTCTTCTTACGCGGCGAATAAGTTCTTCTGATTTCCCAGAGAACATGCTGCCGCAGATCAATTCGATCCAGCCATTTTGATTCATCACATACATGGCCTGCTCCCCCTTTCGCAACAATCTTTCCTTTAGTATGTACGAAATGTATGATGTTCTACCATACATAAACGTTCGGTACTGGAGTGCTTGACTCCTTTTAAGGCGTATAAAAAACCCGGTCCATCAAAACAGTTACCGAGTTCTTGTTTTCTATAAAATACAAAAGAAAAAAGGGCAAGAAAGACTCCTGCCCTTTTACTTGCAACAAATTACTTAAGGTTGTATTTCTTCTTAAAGCGGTCAACACGTCCACCAACATCAGAGAACTTCTGACGTCCTGTGTAGAACGGGTGAGTGTCAGAACTAACATCCACTTTGATTACTGGATATTCGTTACCGTCTTCCCACTTCATTGTCTCGCTTGAAGACAAAGTTGATCCTGAAAGGAAGCTAAATCCGCTTTGAGCGTCAACAAAGATAACCTTTTTATAATTCGGATGAATTCCTTGTTTCATTCTAATTCCACTCCTTCTGCCCTGTTTCCTATGCGGAGACAGAGTTATAAACACATAAAAATAGTATAACAGGGACAAAACCCATTTGCAACCATACTTTTTCGTTAGTTTGTTACGGGTTTAGCTCTCTTTGGCGTTCCCTTTTTTTCACTTTCAAACAGCTCGAAAAACTCTTCGTTATTCTCTGTTTTACGCATACGTTTCATGAATTTATCAACGAAATCAAACGAGTCATCCATCGTCTTACGGATCGACCAAAGTGCCTCAAGATGATCTTTTGCGATAAGCATCTCTTCTTTTCTCGTTCCAGAACGGCGAATGTCGATCGCAGGGAAAATACGGCGCTCAGCAAGCTTACGGTCTAAGTGAAGCTCCATGTTTCCTGTTCCTTTGAACTCCTCGTAGATGACATCATCCATACGAGATCCAGTGTCCACTAGAGCCGTTGCTAAAATCGTTAAGCTTCCGCCTTCTTCGATGTTACGAGCCGCACCGAAGAAACGCTTCGGACGGTGGAACGCAGCAGGATCGATACCACCAGAAAGTGTACGGCCGCTTGGCGGAATAACAAGGTTGTATGCACGAGCCAGACGAGTGATGCTATCGAGCAGGATCACAACATCCTTTTTGTGCTCAACAAGTCGCATCGCACGCTCTAAAACAAGCTCTGCCACTTTAATATGGTTTTCTGGTACTTCATCAAACGTTGAACTTACAACGTCTCCTTTTACAGAACGCTCGATATCCGTTACTTCCTCAGGACGCTCATCGATAAGCAAGACAATCAGCTCTACTTGTGGGTTGTTCGTTGTCACACTGTGTGCGATTTCCTTCAGCAAGCTTGTCTTACCCGCTTTTGGAGGAGCGACGATCAGACCACGCTGACCAAAACCAACTGGCGCCATCATGTCGATGATACGCGTTGAAATGTTGTTGCTCGTTGTCTCCATAACCATTTTCTTTTCCGGATAAAGAGCCGTCAGTGCAGGGAAATGCACGCGTTCTTTTGCCGTTTCAGGGTCCTCACCATTGACCGCATTCACTTGTAAAAGTCCATAATAACGTTCGTTTTCCTTTGGAGGACGAACTTTCCCAGATACTTTGTCTCCGTTTCTTAGATCGAATCGACGGATCTGTGAAGCTGAGATGTAGATATCTTGAGAACTTGGTGAATAGTTGATCGGACGCAAGAAGCCGAATCCTTCGTTTGGAATGATCTCCAATACACCTTCCATAAAGGAATAACCATCAAGCTCTGCTTGTGCTTTCAAAATAGAAAACATCAATTCACGCTTTGTTAATTTACCGTAATACTGAATATTATATTGTTTGGCGAGCTCATAAAGCTCTTTTAATTTCTTTGTCTCTAATGTTGCTAAATCTATCCCCATAGTGACACCACGCTTTTCTATTAATAACTATCTTTTATTTTGTTTATGCTTGAAATGGGATTTTTTATGTTGGTTTGGTTTTGGTTTTTTTAATGGAAGGAGTTCCTTTGAAAGTTAAGGGTATTAGTGGGTATGAAGAAAATATTAACCTAATGAATCATACTTCTTATTTTAACCACATATTGAGTCTTTAATCAAGCAACAGAAACTCAGAAGTAAATGACTTCTAACGAGAATTTACAATACATGCTGAGCTTTTGCAACTGAAACTAAGATTAATTCATGTAATTGTAACGGAAAGACCGGACTACTTGTCCGGCCTTCCCTCTCATTTATGGTTTGATCACAAGATCTGGTTTCTTCTTCAAGCTATGTCTTCCATCGATAAATCGTACGGTTCCTGACTTCGCACGCATAACTACGGATTGCGTTGTACCCGTTGATCCGTCAAAACGTACGCCTTTTAAAAGCTCGCCGTCTGTAACGCCTGTTGCAGCAAAGATCGCATCGTCGCCTTTTACAAGGTCGTCCATGTACAAAACACGATTCACGTCGTCGATGCCCATACGTTTGCAGCGTTCTAATTCTTCGTCGTTTTGAGGAAGAAGCTTTCCTTGAAGCTCTCCACCGAGGCATTTTAACGCAACAGCTGCGATTACACCTTCAGGAGCTCCTCCTGAACCGAATAAAATATCAACGCCTGTATCATCGAACGCCGTATTGATCGCTGCTGCTACATCGCCATCAGATATCAGCTTGATACGCGCACCCGCTTCACGAATATCTTGGATGATCTGTTCGTGACGAGGTCGGTCTAGGATTACTGCCACCAAGTCTTCAATGTTTTTATTTTTCGCTTCTGCTACTGCTCGTAAGTTATCAATAACCGGTGCGTTGATGTCGATCTTCCCTACACTTTCACGCCCAACCGCGATCTTGTCCATGTACATGTCTGGTGCGTGAAGAAGGTTTCCGTGGTCTGCGATCGCTAGAACGGCCAAAGCGTTCCACGTTCCCGATGCAACGATGTTCGTTCCTTCTAACGGATCGACTGCAACATCTACGCGAGGACCATAGCCTGTCCCCAGTTTCTCTCCGATATAAAGCATAGGAGCTTCATCCATCTCGCCTTCACCGATCACAACTGTCCCTTTCATCGGAACCGTATCAAAAACGTTACGCATCGCAGTTGTTGCTGCATCATCCGCTTCGTCTTTCTTTCCTCTTCCCATCCAACGTGCTGATGCAAGAGCCGCCGCTTCTGTTACACGAACAAGCTCCATCGATAAACTTCTCTCCATGTGTGTTTCCCTCCCCATACTTTAACCGCTTACATAATTATCCTGAAGAAAAATCACCAGGTGATGGTGATTTCTCGTTTTAACTTATGAATTCTTAAGCTCTTCCATCTCTTCCGCACCTAAGCTCTCACGCCAAACTTTAGCGCCAAGCCCTTTTAACTTGTCTACTAAAGATTCGTAGCCGCGATCGATGTGCTCAAGACCAGAGATCTCTGTAACACCTTCAGCCATCAGACCTGCTACAACAAGCGCTGCTCCAGCACGAAGGTCAGAAGCTTTTACTTTTGCGCCTTCCAGTTTCGCTGGCCCATTTATTATAGCAGAACGTCCTTCTACTTTCACATTCGCTCCCATACGGCGAAGTTCGTCGATATGTTTAAAACGTGCACTGTAGATCGTATCGGTTACAATGCTCGTTCCTTCTGAGCTCGTTAAAAGTGAAGTGAACGGCTGCTGAAGATCCGTCGGAAATCCTGGATAGACGAGCGTTTTGATATCAACGCTCTTCAGTGGATCTTTTCCGCGATACACGAGCACTTGATCATCTTTTGTTTCAATGTAAACGCCCATCTCTCTTAATTTTGCGATGAGAGATTCTAAGTGTAAAGGTATAACATTATCTAGCAAGACTTGCTGACCCATAGATGCTGCTAGAATCATGTAAGTTCCCGCTTCAATGCGGTCCGGAATGATCGAGTGACGGCAGCCATGCATCTCATCGACACCATCGATACGAATAACATCCGTTCCTGCTCCTTTGATCTTGGCACCCATGCTCGTTAAAAGGGTAGCCACATCAATGATCTCAGGTTCTTTTGCCGCGTTTTCAATGATTGTTTGGCCTTTAGCTCTTACTGCTGCTAGCATGATGTTGATGGTCGCCCCAACACTAACAACGTCCAAGTAGATTCGTGCACCAACGAGCTCGTCCGCACGAAGATAGATCGCTCCTTGCTCGTTCGTTACTTTTGCGCCTAACGCTTCAAAGCCCTTGATGTGCTGATCGATCGGACGAGGTCCTAGGTTACAGCCTCCTGGCAATCCGATGACCGCTTTTTTGAAACGGCCAAGCATCGCACCCATCAAATAGTAGGAAGCACGAAGCTTTTTCACTTTTCCGCTCGGCAGCGGCATCGCAATCATTTTTTCAGGGTTAACCGTTAGAGTCTGATTCTCATCCAGGTAAGCTTCCCCTCCGATTTCCTCTAACAGATCACGTAGAATACGAACGTCTGATATGTTAGGCAAACCTTCAATGGTAACGGTAGATTCTGCTAATATCGTTGCGGGGATCAACGCCACCGCACTGTTTTTTGCTCCGCTTATATGGACCGTTCCTTCTAGAGGATAGCCCCCTTCAATCATCAGTTTTTCCATGGTAAACTCCTTTCAGTAAGAGTCACAAAAGTTGTGATTGTGTTACCTTTTTAGATAGTACTATTATTTACCAATATTTTCTTTTCATGTATAAAAATTTGTGTGTTGCTTTGTTGTTTCTTGCGGGCATGTTGATTTCCGCTCCAGGTTGCGCGCTTTCCATGGGGCGAACGGTGAGCCTCCTGCCGCTTCGCGCCATTAGGAGTCTCCACCTGACCGCTCGTCCCATAGGAGTCGGCAACCTTCCGCTACAATCAACTTGCAATGAAGATGCTAAGAACTTTTAATAAGGACACTCTTTTTCTAAAAGATAGTACTTTCAAATCTCGCCTTCTATGACTGTTGATTGGAGTGTAAGATGCGAGACTCCTGTGGGACAGGCGGGCAGTCCTCAAAGTGGAAGTGGCTCGTTCAGCCCCGACAAGCAAAAGGTGAATGGATTTGAAGGCGCACTTTGCCTTCTTAGCCATTTAACTTTTGACCTCGAGGGTCTAGCCACTGCAACTAGACAGGTGAGACACTTAAGAGTGAAACGTCTGAATGTGGCTCACGGCCTGCCCCACGGAAAGCGAGCATCTGAAATGGAAATCAACCACTTCCAAAAGTGTTATTTGCAATTACTTCCTGTTTGCAGCGTCCCAGTCAGCTAGGAATTTCTCGATCCCTTGGTCTGTTAGTGGGTGCTTTACTAGACCTTTGATTACGTTTGGTGGAATTGTTGCAATGTGCGCGCCTCGTAATGCCGCTTCTGTTACGTGAACAGGGTGGCGGATCGATGCTGCGATGATCTCTGTTGGTATCTCATGAATCGCAAAAATTTGTGCCACTTGTGAGATAAGCTCCAAGCCATCTTGACCGATATCATCTAAGCGGCCTAAGAACGGTGAAACATAAGTTGCCCCAGCACGTGCTGCAAGCAATGCTTGGTTTGCATTAAAAATAAGCGTTACGTTTGTTTTAATGTTTTCATCAGAGAACGTTTTCACTGCTTTTAATCCGTCCAGAGTCATTGGAACTTTTACCGTGATGTTTGGTGCGATCTTTGCTAGTTCACGACCTTCTGAAACCATTTCCTCATAAGAAGTTCCGATCACCTCAGCACTAACAGAACCCGGTACAAGGCTTGTGATTTCCTTTAATCTTTCATGAAAATCAACGCCTTTTTCTTTAGCGACTAAAGAAGGGTTCGTCGTTACTCCAGATAAAATGCCCAGGTCATAGGCTTCTTTAATATCATCAATGTTTGCAGTATCAATAAAGAATTTCAAAAATAATCACTCCTGTTTTTTTGAGTATGTCTATCTTTTATATTCTTTTATAACATGTTCGTCTTCATACACGAAGGATTACGCTTACAAAACTTCGCATTACACTTTTGTTATCTATACGTGGATTCTGTTTTTCACTCTTATAGTGTAAATGAAACCGCCTATGATGTATAGGCGGTTTCATGAGAAAGGTTATATTAAGCTTTGTTAGAAGAACCAAACTCACGCATTTTTCCAGCTACAGTAGCTTGGATCGCATCACGAGCTGCAGTTAAATAGCTACGTGGATCATACTTGTCCGGGTTAGATCCGATGTATTCTTTAACAGCTTTGTGAGAAGCAATTTGGTTTTCAGTGTTTACGTTGATTTTAGCAGTTCCTAAAGAAATTGCTTTTTGGATATCTTTTGTTGGGATACCAGTACCACCATGAAGTACAAGAGGTACACCAGTTAGTTCCATAACTTCTTTCATGCGGTCGAATCCTAAGTTAGGCTCACCTTTGTAAGGTCCGTGAACAGATCCTAGTGCAGGCGCGAAGCAGTCAACACCAGTCTCACGAACAAGTTGATCACACTCAGAAGGGATCGCGTAAGCTGCATCAGCATCTTCAACAACTAGATCGTCTTCTTGTCCACCGATACGGCCAAGTTCTGCTTCAACAGAAACACCGTGGAAGTGAGCAAGTTCAACCACTTTTTTAGTAAGAGCGATATTCTCTTCTAACGGGTGGTGAGATCCGTCGATCATTACAGATGTGAAACCTGCATGAATCGCTTCAGCACACTTTTGGTAGCTAGAACCGTGGTCAAGGTGGATCGCTACAGGTACAGTTACTTTGTACTCTTCCATAAGCGCTTCAACCATAGCAACTACAAGCTTGAATCCGCCCATATAACGAGCAGCACCTTCAGAAACACCAAGAATTACTGGAGATTTCTCTTCTTGTGCAGCTTTAAGGATCGCTTGAGTGAACTCAAGGTTGTTCAAGTTAAATTGACCAACTGCATAATTTTCCGCTTTTGCTTTTTCAAGCATTTCTTTCATTGAAACTAAAGGCATAGTAATGTCCTCCTTAGATATTGGCACGAGCAGACCAACTACATTTTGTATAGTATATTTGCTGAAATGTGCATACACAGCAAAAAGAAGCCACTTTAGTTTACCTTTCATGGCGTCTTGCTAAACATTTCATTATGCTCATATTTCATTCTAGTATAGCATACCAATATCGCCTGAAAACCGCAACACATCAACGTTTTCGGGGTGTAACCGCTATCATTGGCGACACGCCTGCATTTCTTAATCTTTTATGAAGATGGCGTGTTTAATGGAAGTTCTTTCCTAACAGCTGCACGGATCTCATCAATATCAAAAGGTTTTGCAAAATGAGTGATTGCTCCCAGCTTCATAGCCTCATGAATCATGTCCAGCTCACCATAAGCTGTCATAATGATCACTTGAATCGTCTCATCATGTTTTTTTACACGACGAAGGATTTCCAAACCATCCATTCCAGGAATCTTCATATCTAAAATGACAAGATCAGGGCGGTCTTTCTCCACAATCGAAAGAGCTTGTACTCCGTTCGCTGCCTGATACGTCTTATAACCTTCTTTTTGAAAGATTTCGTTTAAAAGAATTCTGATGCCATACTGATCGTCTACAATTAAAATTTTCCCGCTCATTATTGCTCACCTCATCTAGAGTTTCTTTACAAAACCAATTTGTCCCTATACCATTCGAGACAGAGGATATCAATTCCTGCTGTTCCCCATGATTTGTATTGTTAAATTAAGTATACTAAATTAATAAATAAAAACACGATGATTTGAAAAATAAGGAGTCCTTTTTCATGTTAAAAATATTTTCAACACAAGTTGCAGGATTACTAAAATCCATTTCGGATAAAGAAGAACAGTCGATTGAAGAAGCTTCACGTTTACTGGCACAGACCGTTTTGTCAGAAGGAACTGTATATTTTAAGGGATTCGACGAAATGGAAGCCGTTGTGAGTGAAGCACTATATGGAGAGAATAAATTCCGCGCCGGGGCTAATTTTTCAGATGAATTGTTATCTGAGCTGCTGCCGGTCGATAGTGTAGTAGTGGCTTCGCGCTTTTTAGATGATAAAAAAGCTGTGGCGCTATGTTCAGAAGTACGTAAAAATGTTGGTTGCAACGTCATTTTGATCGGCGGACGAAGAAAAGAAGCAGAAATGGACGTGAATCTTGATGAATTAGCCGATATCGTGATCGACACGAAGGCCGTTCGTGGATTAGTGCCGCTTGATGATGGTTCACGACTAGGTTTTCCGTCTGGATTGACTGCTTTATTCGCGTATTACGCCCTATTTTTAACGACAGAAGAGATTTTAGAAGAATATGATGAGGAATAAAGTGGAAGCTTGGCTTAGTGCCTAGCTTTTTCTTGTTTATGAGTAACAATTAGTGCAGATTCACGTAGAAAACCATTTTAGTGGTATACCCACCCGGGTAATCATGCCGTTAATTCGAGAAATATCTGAGATAATCCCGCGAATTATGAAGATATTCCCGCGAGTTTTTCCATTATTCCGGCGAGTTTTGCCCATATATCGGCGAGTCGATCTATTTCGACAAATTCCAAGCAACAAATACCCCTCACCCACATAAAAAACGACAGCTCCCACTGAATAGGAAGCTGCCGGTTCATACATTCTTAGTTCTTCAATTGTGTTACCGCACCGATAAAGTCACGGAATAGTGCTTGCGGGCGTGTTGGTCGTGATGTGAATTCTGGGTGGAACTGTGACGCAACAAACCACGGGTGATCTTCTAACTCGATGATCTCAACAAGACGTCCATCCGGAGATGTTCCAGAGAAGATAAATCCTGCTTTCTCCATTTGTTCACGGTATTCGTTGTTGAACTCATAACGGTGACGGTGTCTTTCGTAAACAACTTCATCGTTATATGCTGCGAACGCTTTTGTATCTTCTTTAATCTTACACGGATACAGTCCAAGGCGAAGTGTACCACCTAGGTCTTCGATGTCCTTTTGTTCAGGAAGAAGATCGATAACCGGGAACGGTGTACCAGGCATAAGTTCTGCAGAGTGAGCACCATCAAGTCCGAGGACGTTACGAGCAAACTCTACGGAAGCAAGCTGCATACCAAGACAGATTCCTAAGAAAGGAACTTTGTTCTCACGTGCATATTGAGTAGCTAGAATCTTACCTTCTACCCCTCTGTCACCGAATCCTCCAGGAACTAAGATACCATCAGCATCTTGAAGAAGTTCTTTCACGTTTTCAGCTGTTACGTTTTCAGAGTTGATCCAGTCTATCTCAATATCTGTATCAAAGTGATAGCCTGCATGACGAAGCGCTTCAACAACAGAAATATAAGCATCTTGTAAAGATACATATTTTCCGACTAATGCGATCTTTGCTTTCCCTTTTAAGTTCGTCACTCGGTTGATCAATTCTTTCCACTCTGCCATGTCTGGCTCATGCGTTTCAAGCTTAAGGTGTTTGCAAACAAGCTCGTCCATCTTCTGCTCTTGAAGATCGATCGGTACTTGGTAAAGCGTATCTGCATCTCTCGCTTCGATAACTGCTTTTGGATCGATATCACAGAAAAGACCAATCTTGTCTTTCATTTCTTGAGGAACCGGCATCTCCGTGCGAACAACGATAATATTTGGCTGGATACCAAGGCTACGAAGCTCTTTTACACTATGTTGTGTCGGCTTCGTCTTCAACTCACCCGCTGCACGGATATAAGGAATCAGTGTACAGTGGATATACATAACATTTTCTGAGCCTACATCACTTTTGATCTGACGGATCGCTTCTAGGAACGGCAAGCTCTCGATGTCCCCAACTGTTCCGCCGATTTCTGTGATTACTACATCTGCATTTGTTTCGCGACCAGCACGGAAAACACGCTCTTTGATCTCGTTCGTGATGTGTGGAATAACCTGAACTGTTCCACCAAGATACTCACCGCGACGCTCTTTTCTAAGAACGGTAGAATAAATTTTACCAGTCGTTACTGAGCTGTATTTATTTAAGTTAATATCGATAAAACGCTCATAGTGACCTAAGTCTAAGTCCGTTTCCGCACCATCATCCGTTACGAAAACTTCACCATGCTGATAAGGGCTCATCGTCCCTGGATCCACGTTGATGTAAGGATCGAATTTTTGCGTCGTCACTTTCACTCCGCGGTTTTTTAATAAACGGCCTAATGATGCTGCAGTGATTCCTTTTCCTAAAGAAGAAACAACACCGCCTGTAACAAAAATATATTTTGCCATGTTTTCAATCCCCCTAAATTTTCTAAAATAAGTATGTGCGTTTAACGCTTTTTCTACTATCAGGAGAGGGTTATGTGCGTGTTGTTTACACAGTCCTATCCGTAAAAAAATAAAAAGCAAAAGACACTTCCCCTATGGTTAGGGGGCACTTTTGCTTTGATATCATATAAAATTAGTCTTTTAAATAAAAGATACAGGAATAGCCCAAAAAGAATATTACCCGAGTCTAGAGCACATGTCAAGATGATCTGTGAGAATCCATTTATTCTTGTGACAAGGTTGTGAAATAGCGCTCAGCCTAGGTAATCGGCGAATTTCGGCCTGCAATCCACGAGTTTAGGCTCTGAATCCAAAAGTTTTGACCTTCAATCCACGAGTTTCGACCCTGAATCCAAAAGTTTTGGCCTTCAATCCACGAATTGCATCTAAAAAAACAAAAACCAGCGCCACAAGGGCACTGGTTTTCACGACTCACAATCGAACTTACAGCTCTTCTTCCTCATCTGCATCTTCATCTTCGTCGTCTTCGTCGAAGTCTTCATCTTCTTCATCAAACTCTAATTCTTCGTCATCATCGTCATCGTCATCATCGTCGTCAGCAAGATCATCGTCTTCATCAACGAACTCATCTTCCACTTCCAACTCATCGAAGTCTTCATCATCGAAGTCCTCTTCAAAGTCATAGTCATCTTCAGACGCTTTTTTACGTTTTGTTGGTTTGTTCGTTGCACCAAGTTCCTCTTCAGAGCTCTCAACCGGGTACCACGTTTTTAATCCCCATTTATTATCGCCTAGTGAAACGAATCGGCCGTCAATGTTCATATCTGTGTAAAAATACGCAATTCGGTTTTCCACAGCTGTTTTAGACAAACCTTTGATTTCAGCGATCTGTTTAACTAAATCATAGAATTGAACAGGTTGCTTAGCATTTTGCAAAATTTCAAATGCGATTTCGACCATTGACATTTCAACGACTTGTTCTTTCGTGTACGTGTTCAACATAGCCACATCGGCACTTCCTTTCCTTCTCCACACTCATTTATATCAACACATTGTGCTCATTCTTTAGAAGAATCATACTCTTCATTATAAACAAATCCCATGCGTATATGCCAGTAGTAATCTATCTTTTTTCCATAAAAGGTTTTATGGTCTGGCTCTGATGCTTTTGAAAGTGGTTGATTTCCGCTCCAGGTTGCTCGCTTTCCGCGGGGCAGGCGGTGAGCCACTTGCCGCTTCGCGCCCTTAAGTGTCTCACCTGTCTAGTTGCAGTGGCTAGCCCCTCGAGATCAAAAGTTAAATGGTCAAGAAGGCAAAGTGCGCCTTCCTGGCCCATTCACCTTTTGCTTGTCGGGGCTGAACGAGCCACTTCCACTTTTCGAACTGACCGCTTGTCCCGCAGGAGTCTCGCAACCTTCTGCTCCAATCAACTTGCATAGGAGGAAAATAAGAAAACTAAAAACAAAAACCTTCTAAACGAACTAAATTTCAAGAGATCTTTCTATGGTAGTTATTCTAACCTTGCATGAATGTTATAAATAGAACAAAGAGCGGAAATTAACTCTCTTAAAACTCTCGCAAAGAAAAGAGAACCGCTCAAAATGGCGGCTCTCTCCCCTCTCACACTACATGTTTCTTCTATACTTCCCGCCTACTTCATAGAGCGCACTCGTGATCTGACCGAGGCTTGCAAATTTTACGGTATGCATGAGCTCATCGAAAATGTTTCCGCCGGATAGGGCAACATTTTTTAGACGTTTCAGAGCGTCACCCGCTTGATCTTTGCTTGACTCTTGGAACGCATTCAGATTCTGAATCTGCTGCTCTTTCTCATCTTTTGTTGCACGAGCGAGCTGCATGTTGAACTCTTCTTCTGACGGTGGGTTCGGGTTGAGATACGTGTTCACACCGATGATCGGTAGGGATCCATCATGTTTTTTCATCTCATAATACATAGATTCTTCTTGAATCTTTCCGCGCTGATACTGTGTTTCCATCGCACCAAGCACGCCGCCTCTTGTGTTCATGCGCTCGAACTCTTGAAGAACCATCTCTTCTACTAGATCCGTTAACTCTTCGATGATGAACGAGCCTTGTAGAGAGTTCTCATTACGAGCCAAACCAAGCTCTTTTGTAATGATCATCTGAATCGCCATCGCGCGGCGAACGGATTCTTCTGTTGGTGTCGTGATCGCTTCGTCATACGAGTTTGTGTGAAGCGAGTTACAGTTATCATAGAGTGCCATCAACGCTTGAAGCGTCGTACGGATATCGTTAAAATCAATCTCTTGTGCGTGAAGTGAACGTCCAGATGTTTGAATGTGATACTTAAGCTTCTGGCTGCGCTCGTTCGCTTTGTATTTATCACGCATAACCGTAGCCCAGATTCGGCGAGCTACACGGCCGATCACGCTATATTCTGGATCGAGGCCGTTTGAGAAGAAGAACGATAAGTTTGGCGCGAATGCGTTAATATCCATTCCGCGGCTTAAGTAATATTCCACGTACGTAAATCCGTTTGCGAGTGTAAACGCGAGCTGCGTGATCGGGTTCGCACCAGCTTCTGCGATATGATAGCCAGAAATCGAAACCGAATAATAATTGCGAACTTGGTGGTCGATAAAGTATTGCTGAATATCACCCATCATACGAAGCGCGAATTCCGTAGAGAAGATACACGTGTTCTGACCTTGATCTTCTTTTAAGATGTCTGCTTGAACCGTTCCACGAACAGAGGCAAGGGTCTTCTCCTTAATCTCATTGTACTCTGCTTCGTTCGGTTGTCTGCCATTCGTATCTGCAAAGATTTTCACTTGCTGATCGATCGCCGTGTTCATGAACATAGCAAGAATGATCGGCGCCGGACCGTTGATCGTCATTGAAACAGATGTGGAAGGAGCGATCAGATCAAAGCCGTCATACAGCTTCTTCATGTCGTTAAGCGTACAGATACTTACACCGCTCTCGCCGACTTTTCCGTAGATGTCTGGTCGGTGATCCGGATCTTCACCATAAAGGGTTACCGAGTCAAACGCTGTACTTAGGCGCTTCGCGTCGTCATCTTTTGATAGATAGTGGAATCGGCGGTTCGTACGTTCCGGCGTTCCTTCACCAGCGAACTGGCGCTTCGGATCTTCTCCTTTACGTTTAAAAGGAAACACACCCGCTGTGTAAGGGAACGAACCTGGAACGTTCTCTTTCATGATCCACTTTACGATGTCTCCCCAGTCTTCAAACTTCGGAAGAGCAACCTTTGGAATATCAAGGCCTGAAAGACTTTTCGTCGTAAGCTCGGTCACGATCTCTTTGTCGCGGATCTTTGTGACAAACTCTTTTTTGCTGTACATTTCTTTTAGCTCTGGCCATTGTTTCAGCATTTTTGAAGTCGTTGGCAAAAGTTTTTCTTCTACTTTTTCAAGCGCCTTATTTAAACTCGCCTCTACTTCTTCACCTGCTGCGTCATATTCTCTTACTGTTTCAAGCGTCCCTTGGATCTGGAACGACTTGCGAGCTAGTTTCGCCTGTTCATTCACCGTTTCATGGTATTTGCGAACCGTTTGTGCGATTTCGTTTAAATATTGCGCACGTTCACCTGGAATGATGACGTTCTTTTTCGCAGTCATAGCATCATGAGCTGGCTGAATGCCCCAATCCATACCTGACTTTTCTTCGATCACTTTCATCAGATGATAAAAAAGGACGTTCGTGCCCGCATCGTTAAACTGGCTTGCGATTGTTCCGTAAACTGGCATCTCATCAAGGTCTTTATCAAACCAGTTGCGAGAACGCTGATATTGCTTCTTCACATCACGAAGCGCATCTTCAGAGCCTTTGCGCTCAAATTTATTGATCGCGATAATATCTGCATAATCAATCATATCGATTTTCTCTAATTGTGACGGTGCACCAAACTCACTCGTCATCACGTATAGAGAAGCGTCGGAGATCTCTGAGATCCCTGCGTCCCCTTGGCCGATTCCACTCGTCTCAACTACGATCAGATCAAATCCAGCTGCTTTCGTTACCGCAATCGCATCCTTAATTGCATCGGACAGCTCAGAACGTGAACCACGTGTTGCAAGTGAACGCATATACACTCGAGGGTGATAGATCGCGTTCATACGGATTCTGTCACCTAAAAGCGCTCCGCCAGTCTTTTGTTTTGTCGGATCGATCGAGATGATCGCGATCGTCTTGTCTTCACATTCGTTTAGGAAGCGTCGAACGAGCTCATCCGTTAATGAACTTTTCCCCGCTCCGCCTGTTCCTGTAATGCCTAGAACTGGCACTTGTTTTTGCAGGCTTTTTAATTCGTTTAGCGCCTGTTCAGCCGTTGCTGCGATCTCTTCTGGTGCTTGCTTCACGTTTTCTGCTAACGTGATGAGACGCGAAACAGAGCGTACGTCTTTCTCTTTCACTTTTTCAATCTCATCTGTTAACGAGGTAACCGTCGGAAAATCACACTCTTCTACCATTTTATTAATCATGCCTTGAAGTCCTAGCAATCTTCCATCTTCAGGTGAAAAGATGCGAGTTACGCCATAAGCATGCAGCTCCTTGATCTCAGGTGGGATAATAACGCCCCCGCCTCCGCCAAAGACTTTGATATGTTCTGCACCGCGTTCTTTTAATAGATCGATCATGTATTTAAAATATTCAACGTGTCCGCCTTGATAAGAAGAGATCGCGATCCCTTGAACATCCTCTTGGATGGCAGCACTCACCACTTCATCTACAGAACGGTTGTGACCGAGGTGGATCACCTCACAGCCGTTCGACTGAATGATTCTTCGCATGATGTTAATCGACGCATCGTGACCATCAAAAAGACTGGAAGCGGTTACAAATCGAACCGGATTCTTTGGCCGGTAAATATCAGTCTGAGTCATTTCATTCATCCTTTCTTACGCTCCTTTAATGCCGTACAACAATTGCTGAAGCTGTAACTGTGTATACTCTTCTAATGTATAGATCTTCTGCAGCGCCCAACGTCTGAACGTCCACATCTGTCCGATGATCACAATATTGTGAGCCGCTGCCGGAATCTCGTTTTCGCTTAAATGCAGTTCACCTTGCTTTACTACTTTAAAAAGCAGTTCTTCAAAGATCGCCGTCATCTCTAACTCTTTTTTGAGTACATATGGAAGAGCCTCATGAGAGAGCGACTTTGCTTCTTGATACATGACAAGCACTTCATCCTGCATATCGTCCATCACTTTAAAATAAGCCGCGATCGCACGCTCGACTCCTTGAATGCCGCTATCTTCCCCATTGATATCCTGCTGCAGCCTCAGCTTTACTCCATCATATATGCTGTCGCAGACGAGATAGAGAATATCTTCTTTTGACCGGATATACTCGTAAAGTGTGCCGATGCTGAAGCCAGAAGCTTTTGCGATCTCACGGGTAGTCGTGCGGTGGAAACCATTCTCTTTAAATAGAGAGACCGCCGCTTTCACCATCTCTTCCCGTCGTCTCTGAATCAATTTTTCGTCTTTTACGAGCGACGGCACTTCTTTCTTACCCAATTGGCCTCCCTCATTTCTGTTTCCCGTCAGCCGGCTGCAATCGTTTTGTTAAAATCTCTTCTGCAGCTGTATAAGGGTCTGTCGTACCTGATTCTAAGTCGGCCAGCCAGGAGAACCCGTTTTTCTGTTCGTTTGTCCACACTTGCTGATAAATTTCGTGCTGAACCACTTCCATCACCTCACGTTTCAGGTTGGAAAGCTTTCTTTCCTTGCCTTCGCCGCTCTTCTCTAAATATTCACGGTGCGCTAGAAGAGATTCCCATAATTCTTGCAATCCTTTATTTTCAGTAGAAATCGTCTGAACGACTGGCGGGCGGTACGGGCTGTCGTGCTTCACAAGGTCAAGCATCGCTTCGATCTCAGCGAGAAGCTTCGGAACCCCTGGCATATCCGCTTTGTTCACAACGAACAGATCCGCGATCTCCATGATTCCCGCTTTAAACACTTGAACAACATCTCCGCTACCCGGATTCAATACCACCGCAACCGAATCCGCTAGCTTCATAATGTCGAGCTCAGACTGCCCCACTCCTACCGTCTCTATTAAAATCACATCAAAACCATAAGCATCCATCAGCCTTACCGTCTCTTTGGTCGACCGTGAAAGGCCGCCAAGACTGCCGCGCGTCCCCATGCTTCGGATGAAAACACCAGGGTCGGTAAAATGGTCAGCCATCCTCACACGGTCTCCAAGAATTGAGCCGCCGCTAAAAGGACTCGTTGGATCAACGGCAACAACCGCTACAGTCATCTTCTTTTTACGCAAAAAAGAGATGAGACGATTAACGAGCGAGCTTTTCCCTGCACCCGGTGAACCGGTGATGCCGATCCAATGAGCGCCTTTTTGCTGTGGGTAGATGCTCTTTAAAAGCTCGAGTTTGTCTTCACCGTTGTTTTCGGCAAGCGTGATCGCTTTCGCGAGAGCACGTTCCTCTTTTTGCTGGATGCGCTGTGCTAATGGATGCATAATATCCTCCTAAAACTTTTTCGGGGTAGTTGATTCCCGCTCCAGGATACTCGCTTTCCGCGGGGCAGGCGGTGAGCCACTTGCCGCTTTGCGCCATTAAGTGTCTCACCTGCCCGCCTGTCCCGCAGGAGTCTCGCATCCTTCCGCTCCATTCAACTGCAAAGGTGTTATAAAACCTTTCTTAGCAACACTCTGTTAAGAACATCACCTGCAACTTCAGGGATGATTAGCCTAGAGTCTTCTTGAGAGCACCTCACCCATAGATAACTGACTTAGCAAGGAGTTTCCCTAGCCAGTGTGTCGCAAAACTCCACGCTCTTAATCTTTCAAAAGCATCTTAGAAATAACGAGACGCTGTATTTCTTGTGTACCTTCGTAGATCTGCGTAATTTTTGCGTCACGCATGTAACGTTCTACTGGATATTCTTTCGTGTAGCCGTATCCGCCGAACACTTGAACCGCGTCTGTTGTAACTTCCATTGCGATATCTCCAGCAAACAGCTTCGACATCGCGGATTCTTTTCCGTATGGAAGACCTTCAGACTCTCTCCAAGCCGCTTGGTAGGTTAATAGTCGAGCTGCTTCCACTTTTGTTGCCATGTCTGCAAGCTTGAAACCGATTCCTTGGTTAACACCAATCGGCTTACCGAACTGCTTGCGGTCTTTTGCGTAATTTACAGAAGCATCGAGTGCACCTTGGGCGATTCCAACCGCTTGAGCTGCGATTCCGTTTCGTCCACCATCAAGCGTCATCATGGCAATCTTAAAGCCTTCCCCTTCTTTTCCTAGAAGGTTTTCAGCTGGTACACGGCAATCTTCAAAAATGATCTCTAATGTTGGAGATGAACGGATGCCTAGTTTCTTTTCTTTTTTACCGAAAGAAAAGCCTGGCGTTCCTTTTTCTACGATAAACGCAGAAACTCCTCTTGACCCTGCTTCAATATCCGTGCGCGCAAACACGACATAGATCTCAGCGTCGCCGGCGTTCGTGATGAAGATTTTTGAGCCGTTAATGATATAGTCATCACCGTCTTTTTTCGCTGTTGTTTTCATGTTTCCTGCATCTGATCCGGATCCTGGCTCTGTTAAGCCGTATGCTCCGATTTTCTTACCTTCTGCCATCGGACGAAGAAACTTTTGCTTTTGCTCTTCGTTACCAAACTTAAAGATCGGCCATCCTGCAAGAGAAGTGTGTGCAGAAAGTGTTACACCGACTGATGCACAAACACGCGATAGTTCTTCGACTGCGATTACATAGCCTAAATAATCCCCGCCAATTCCGCCGTACTCTTCTGGCCAAGGAATTCCGCAAAGGCCAAGTTCACCCATCTGGTCAAAAATAGCACGGTCAAAACGCTCTTCCTCGTCACGTTCCGCTGCTGTAGGTTCTACTTCATTTTTAGCAAAATCACGCACCATCTTACGAATCATTTCATGTTCTTCAGATAACATAAATTGCATTTCTATCTCTCCCTCTTATCCTAGTAAATGTTTGCTTAATACCATGCGTTGAATCTCACTTGTTCCTTCATAGATCTGACACACCTTCGCATCCCGGAACAGTCTTTCTACCGGATACTCTTTTGTGTAGCCATACCCTCCGTAAACTTGCACAGCTTCAATCGCTGACTTCATCGCGGTTTCAGAAGCAAACAGCTTTGCCATCGAAGCTTCTTTTCCGCATGATAAATTGTTTGTCTTAAGATCTGCTGCACGATAAGTTAAAAGTTTGGCCGCTTCAACTTCAGTGGCCATGTCTGCAAGCTTAAATCCGAGCCCTTGGTTAGCGCCGATCGGCTTACCGAACTGTTTTCTTTCTTTTGCATAGTTCGTCGCAAACTCTAAGGCAGCCTCAGCGATACCAAGTGATTGAGCAGCAATTCCGATCCTGCCCGCATCGAGGTTGCTCATCGCGATTTTAAAGCCTTCGCCTTCATTCCCTAAAAGATTTTCAGCAGGTACACGTGCATCCTCGAAAATAATTTCGCACGTGTTTGATCCGTTCAACCCCATTTTTTTCTCTTTCTTCCCTACTGAAAAACCTGGTGTATCTTTATCTACGATGAAGGCCGAGATTCCGTAGCTCCCTTTATCAGGTTCTGTTGAAGCAAAAACGATGTACACATCCGCTTCACCTGCGTTTGTTATAAAAATCTTCGAGCCATTCAAGATGTAGTGATCGCCCTTTTTAACCGCTCTTGTCTTTAAGCTTGCTGCATCAGAACCCGAGCTCGGTTCTGTTAATCCGAACGCACCAAGGTACTCTCCACTCGCTAACTTAGGAATGTATTTTCTCTTTTGTTCTTCATTCCCGAAATAAAGGATCGGATTTGTTCCGACACTCGTATGGACGGATAAAATAACGCCGATCGTCGCGCTCACTTTTGAAAGCTCATTGATCGCAATGATGTAGGACGTAAAATCCATCCCTGCTCCGCCGTACTCTTCTGGAATCGGTATTCCCATCAGTCCGAGCTCCGCCATCTTCGTGATCAGATGACGCGGAAACTCTTCTGTCTCTTCCATATGCTCAATGGCCGGTGCTATCTCTTTTTGCGCAAAATCCCGTACCATCTTTTGCATCATCTTTTGTTCTTCTGTAAATACGAGGTTCATGGTCTCTCCCCATTCCTATAGTGAAATGCCGACTTGTGTCTCTCTCCGTGAGTTCTCTATCTATTTGTTATCTCTGGTTTGATTTTTGTTCTCTCTCTATCGCTGTCTCTCTATTGGCTGTCTCTTCCACAAAGACAAAAATGGAATTTTTGTCTTTGTGTGGGGTCAGACCCCGTAGTTGTAGAACCCTCTGCCTGATTTTTTGCCGAGCCAGCCGGCTTTTACGTACTTTCTCAACAATGGGCATGGACGGTACTTGTCATCACCGAAGCCTTCATGCAACGTCTCCATGATGTAGAGGCACGTGTCGAGCCCGATGAAGTCTGCTAGGGTTAACGGACCCATCGGATGGTTCATTCCGAGTTTCATAATCTCATCAACCGCTTCAGGGGTTGCCACTCCTTCATACACCGAGAAGATCGCTTCGTTGATCATCGGCATAAGGATGCGGTTCGAGATGAAACCTGGGAAATCGTTCACTTCCACAGGTACTTTTTGCAGCTTCTTAGATACCGACTCGATCGTCGCGTATACGTCATCCGCTGTTTGAAGTCCACGGATGATTTCTACGAGTTTCATAACAGGAACAGGGTTCATGAAGTGCATGCCGATTACTTTTTCAGGTCGGTTCGTTGCAGCCGCGATCTCTGTGATCGGAAGGGAAGACGTGTTCGACGCTAAGATCGTATGAGCTGGCGCGTATTGATCGAGCATCTTAAAGAGCTGTGTCTTCACGTCCATATTTTCTATGACCGCTTCGATCACAAGATCTGCATTTGACGCGTTCTCTAGAGAAACAGAAGCTGTGATGCGGGAAAGAATGGATTCTTTCTCACTTTCGTCCAGACGTCCTTTTTCCACTGAGCGGTTTAAGTTTTTAGAGATGATTCCAATTCCTTTTTGTACGAACTCTTCTTGCATGTCATGCAGAACAACAGAATAGCCCGCTTGCGCACAAACTTGCGCGATTCCAGAACCCATCTGTCCTGCGCCGATCACCATTATGTTTTGAATGCTCATGAATATTGCTCCTCCTTTATTTCTTAACTTCTACTAGAATCGCGTCACCTTGCCCGCCGCCTGAACAGATCGAAGCGATGCCAAGTCCGCCTCCGCGTCTTTTCAACTCGTGGATCAACGTTAGTACGATGCGCGTGCCGCTCGCCCCAATCGGGTGACCTAACGCGACTGCTCCACCGTTCACGTTTACTTTTTCAAGATCTAATCCAGCAAGCTCAGAACTCGCTAGTGCAACTGCTGCGAATGCTTCGTTTATTTCAAAAAGATCAATGTCTTCAAGCGATTTTCCTGTTTTCTTCAACAGCTCATTAATGACAAGACCTGGCGTTTTCGGGAAGTCTTTCGCTTCAACAGCAAGTGCTGTATGACCAAGGATTGTCGCCATCACTTCTTTGCCTTCTTTTTCAGCACGCTCTTCGCTCATCACGACTACTGCCGCTGCACCATCGTTTACGCCTGGTGCGTTTCCTGCTGTAATCGTTCCATCTTGTGAAAAAACAGGTCTTAATTTTGCAAGAGATTCGACAGACGTATCTTTACGCGGTGATTCATCTTGGGACACGACAATCGGCTCGCCTTTTCGTTGAGGCACTTCCACCGGAACGATCTCTTCTGCAAAAATCCCTTTTTCAATAGATTCGATCGCACGGCTGTGACTGCGGTACGCCCACTCGTCTTGACGTTCACGTGAGATCTCCATCTCTTTCGCTACGTCATTTCCGTAGATACCCATGTGGACACCTGTGAACGTACACGTTAGTCCATCATGGACCATGAGATCTTTCACTGAGCTGTCTCCCATACGAAGACCCCAGCGCGCTTTCGGTAAAATGTAAGGCGCGTTACTCATCGACTCCATTCCGCCTGCTACGATGACCTCTTCATCACCCGCGCGGATGATCTGATCTGCCATGGTGATCGCACGAAGTCCCGAAGCACATACTTTGTTGATCGTTTCTGTTTTCGTCTTCCAAGGTAATCCTGCTTTTTCAGCCGCTTGACGAGAAGGAATCTGCCCTTGCCCACCTTGAAGAACGCAGCCTAAAATGACTTCATCCACCGATTCTGGAGCAACGTTCGCTCGTTGAAGCGCTTCTTTAATCGCGATTCCACCTAAATCTGATGCTGTAAGAGAACTTAAACCACCGCCAAACTTTCCGACAGGCGTACGTACACCGCTTACGATTACTGATTTTGTCATGTGAAAGACCTCCTGTTTTGAAATGCTGAAGCTGAACATTTATTGTTAACGCTTACAAAATTAGTTTCAGACAAGCCGAGCGAACGCTCAGTCGACCAACTTCCAAGCATGAAGCTGCCAGCTCATACGCAAGGCAGCTTATTCACATGCTCGTTAACTACTGAAGAACCTCTTGTTTCTGTGAGCCAAACATCGATTTTTCTAGAATTTCAACAACATCTAACGTTTGTACTTGCTCTTCTACTTCTTTCGCTTTCGTTCCGTCACTCAACATCGTTAAGCAATACGGACATCCGCTTCCGATCATGGTTGGATTTACGGCAAGAGCTTGCTCTGTACGCGCAACGTTCACACGAGAACCTGCTTTTTCTTCCATCCACATCATTCCGCCACCTGCTCCACAGCACATTCCGTTCTGACGGTTGCGATCCATCTCAACAACCTTCACACCCGGAATCGCTTTTAAGATATCACGAGGCGGTTCATATACTTCGTTATAACGGCCGAGGTAACAAGAATCGTGATACGTGATCGTTTCATTAACTTCAAACTTCGGCTTAATTCTTCCTTCTTTGATCCACTCTGCTAAAAGCTCGGTATGGTGATACACTTCTGCTTTTAGACCAAACTCAGGATATTCGTTCTTAAACGTGTTATACGCATGCGGGTCGATCGTGATGATCTTCTTAACATCATGCTTCTCAAACAACTCGATGTTCGCGTTCGCCATCTCTTGGAATAAAAACTCGTTTCCAAGACGACGAGGCGTATCACCTGAGTTCTTTTCTTTGTTTCCTAAGATCGCAAACGTAATTCCCGCTTCATTCATGATTTTTGCTAAAGAAAGCGCGATTTTTTGTGAACGGTTATCATAAGCACCCATCGAACTTACCCAGAACAGGTACTCGAACTCTTCACCCGCTTTTTCCTTCTCTTTTACTGTCGGAACCACGATATCTTCTTTCAGCTCACGCCAGTTCTCTCGTTCCTTTTTCGAGATTCCCCAAGGGTTACCTTGCTTCTCGATATTTTTAATCGCACGCTGCGCTTCTGCATCCATCTTACCTTCAGTAAGAACAAGATAACGGCGCATGTCGATTATCTTATCTACGTGTTCGTTCATAACCGGACACTGATCCTCACAGTTACGGCATGTTGTACATGCCCAGATCTCTTCTTCTGTCATGACTTCACCGATCATCTCTACATCATAAGCAAGTGCAGATGATCCGTCTGTTGTTGCAGCTGTTTCCTCAGCGCCCTTCCCTCTCGCTTCAAAAGCGATCTGGTTGCCTGTTGTGTTCGAGAAAGCGAACGCTGGCATCCAAGGTGTGCGTGATGTTACCGCTGCTCCTTTTACCGTTAGATGGTCACGCAGTTTAACGATCATATCCATCGGTGATAGCATCTTACCAGTACCTGTTGCCGGACAAACATTCGTACAACGCCCACACTCTACACATGCATAGAGATCAACAAGCTGCTTTTGATTGAAGTCTTCAATTTTATTCACACCGAAAACTTCTTGTGTCTCGTCTTCAAAATTGATCGAAGAAAGCTTTCCTACTTTATCTTTGCGGCCAAGCCAAACGTTTAGTGGACCTGCGATCAAGTGAGCATGCTTTGATTGCGGAACATAGACTAAGAACGTTAATAAGAATAATAAGTGAATCCACCATGAGATAAAGAATACGACTGCAGCACCCGTTTTCCCTAAGAAACCAAGAGCCATTGCGATTACGGATGCAATTGGTGCCGTCCACTCATACGGAAGGCCATGCCAGATGATCTCTGCTCCGTTTCCAACCAATACGGAGAGCATCAAGCCACCAATGAAGAGAAGAACCAATCCGGATTTAAATCCGCGCTTCAGTCGAACAAGCTTTTCGACATACCTTCTATAAAAAGCCCATACGACCGCGATCATGATCATCGTCGTTACGATTTCTTGGAAAAACGTAAACCCTGGATAAAGCGGACCTAAAGGCAGATGAGATCCAGGTGCGAGTCCCTTCCATATAAAATCAATCGCTCCGAACTGAACGAGAATGAATCCATAAAAGAACATGATATGGATAATTCCACTCTTCTTGTCTTTCAACAGCTTCTTTTGACCAAATACATTCACTAAGACTGCTTTTATTCGTTCTTGAACCGTATGATCAAACTCCACTTTCTTACCGAGCTTGATGAATTCAAATCTTGTTTTTACAACATAAGCAAATAAAAACAGTGCGTAAGCGGTTACAAAAAGAAATGCAAGCCAGTTTGCTACCATTAAGCCGTTCATCGCTTTCTCTCCCTTCCAATGTTGCTATTCCCTAATTCTTTCTCTTTTAATAATTCTAAATGAAATTAATTTTCTGACTTCATTATAGCATAAAAAAATAAATGAATGAGCATTCAGTCAACATCCAATCAAAAAAAATTTTTAGTGGTTTTATATGGTGGGGGTATACTATATAAAAGTTTGTTGAAAAGGAGGAGACGAAGATGTGGATCGTTTTGTTGATTGTAGCTGTGGGGATTCTGACTTGGATCGACTTTTATTTAGGACATAAACAAACGACCGCAAAAGAAGAACCTCCTGTAAACACGACAGGTAACATGCTTCTTTTAACGACGGGTTCTCATTTTTTTGATTCACTGTTCCTTGACATAGATGAAGCTAGGAAGACAATCTACATACAGTTCTACATATTGCGTGATGACGAACTCGGACAAGAGCTATGTAAGAAGTTGATCGCAAAAGCACAGCAAGGCTTAGAAGTTAGACTGCTGCTTGATTACATGGGAAGTTACGGTTTGAAAAAAAAGACCGTTCACAGTCTTAAAGACGCGGGCGTTCATTTTGAATATAGCAACAAGCCTCAATTTCCTTATCTTTTGTACCGCATCAATCACCGAAATCATCGCAAAATCACAATTATCGACTCCGAGATCGCATACTTAGGCGGGTACAACGTAGGAAATGAATATATTGGCAGAGTCACACGGTTTGGTGATTGGCGCGACTATCATTTAAAATTAAATGGAAACGTTGTGATCGAATTGCAGCGTCTATTTGTTGACGATTGGAACGGTTCAACGAATGAAAAGGTGACTAAAAGTGTTCCATCTCTTACCAAGGAAGAAGAAGCAAAAGAGCTGTTACTTCTTCCTTCAAAAGGACAGGCAGGTTATAAGTATTTTTATAAAAAAATAAAACATGCGCAAAAAAGCATTTTTATAGGTTCGCCTTACTTTATTCCGGGTAAAAAGATGAACAGAGAGCTTTTGTCAGCACTAGATCGCGGCGTCAACGTAAAGCTGCTCGTTCCAATGAACCCCGATCATCCTTTTGTACAGGAAGCTTCTTATCGTTTCATTAAACCGCTCTTGGAAGCTGGTGCAGAGATCTATCAATTTCATGAAGGGTTTTATCATTCCAAGATCGTCATGTTCGATGATACGATCTGCGATATTGGCACCGCTAACTTCGATCTTCGCAGCTTTTTTTATAACGACGAGCTAAATTGCATCTTTACAGACAAATCAGAGATACAAGCCGTTAAAAAGGTGCTCGATTCAGATCTCGAGCGTTCTGAGAAACTGACGCTAGCACGATTAAAGAAGACGCGCAGTTCCGTTAAAGTTCGTTTAAAAGAAGTGGTGGGTTTTGTGCTATCGCCATTTCTATAAGTTGAAGTGAATTGCTCTGTAGAATATGAAAGTGGTTGATTTCCGTTTCAGGATGCTCGCTTTCCGCGGGGCAGGCGGTGAGCCCCTTGCCGCTTTGCGCCCTTAAGGGTCTCACCTGTCTAGTTGCAGTGGCTAGCTCCTCGAGGTCAAAAGTTAAACGGTCAATAAGGCAAAGTACTCCTTCTTGGCCCGTTCATCTTTTGCTTGTCGGAGCTGAACGAGCCACTTCCACATTTCGGACAGACCGCTCGTCCCGCAGGAGTCTCGCACCTTGCACTTCAATCAACCTGTCTTTGAAGCCAATCAAAAAGCCATTCTTCATCACCAATTTAATGATTAAAAAACATACAACACAACAGGGGGCCAAACATGTTAACATCTTTCGGATTTGTATCTACGGCTCTCAACTTATATGAGGCCTCACCTGCAAAAACGATGACTTATGCTACTTATCAAAAACGTGATGAGAAAGAACGCACCGCACAGCTGCTTGCCATCACGAAAAACAATCTAGAGCGCACACTACGCGTTTTACATTACTGTATCGCACACGAACTTCCTCTTCACCGCATGTCGTCTTCAATCGTTCCTTTAGCTACCCATCCTGAAGCGGCTTGGGATTTTTTAAAGGAGACGAAGAAAGAGTGCAAAGAGATCGAAAAGCTCGTGAAAAAATACAACATCAGAACGAGCATGCATCCTAACCAATACACGCTGTTTACGAGCCCTCGTAAAGAGGTGACGTTAAACGCGGTGAAAGATATGCAATATCATTTCGATCTGCTTAAAGGGATGGGCATTGAGGATCGAAGCTATATCAATATTCATATCGGCGGAGCTTATGGTGATAAGCCGTCTGCTATAGAACGTTTTTATGAAAATATTAAACTTCTCCCGGCTGACGTAAAAGCGAGGATGACTCTTGAGAACGACGATAAAACGTTCACAACAAAAGAGACATTAGAAGTCTGTGAGAATGAAGGCATTCCACTAATGTTTGATTATCATCATTACATGGCGAATCCTGATGACGATGGTTCGCTAGAGGAATTGTTACCGAGGTTCGTGAAAACTTGGGAGAATACAGGCCGACCACCTAAAGTACATCTTTCATCACCAAAAGACGAAAAAGCATACAGAAGCCATCATGACTTCGTTAGTCTGGACTATGTGCTGCCGTTTTTTAAATTGATGTCCAACTACACAGATGAGCTGGATGTAATGATTGAAGCGAAACAAAAAGACCGCGCCGTTCTTCAACTCGTTGCTGAGCTAGAGAAGGTACGCGGCTTCAAGAGGATGAGCGGTGGAACCATCCTTATGTAAGGCATGGAATAAATTTTTTAATCTCTGCATTAAAGCTTGCGTAATGTTTGATCGGAAGCTGATGCAGCGCTTTGTTTAAGAGGACGAACTTTGCTTTCGGATGAACATTTCTTGCGTAAATCCTTCTATATGGGTGCATATACTCCGCTTGTTCACCATATATGAACAACAACGGAAAACGCCACTCTTTTAGTTGATCCGTACAATGAAATGAAAAGCTTTCTTGATAGAACCGTTGACACATTTTAGGATCTGTCTGCTTATGGTAAGACAACATTTCTTTTCGATCTTCCGGAGAATTTGAATGTGTGCTGACAAGAATCTGATTTAAAAGGGCTGGTGCATTCTTGGCCAGCCTTATTCCTGTTTGAAACTGCTTTTTCAGTGCGAATGTAGAAACTTGAGAAAAGCCTCCACTTAAAATAAGCCCCTTTGTTCGATGTGGATATTTTTGAACAAACGCTTGTGCGACCGAGCCACCTGCTGAATACCCACAGATATACGCTTCTTCTATTAATAAATGGTCTAATAATAAGGCTACATCATCAGCTAGGTCCCATATCGTAAACGTTTCAGGGTCTTTGCTAGACGATCGGCCATGTCCTCTACTATCAGGAAAGATCGTCTGATAATCAGTTGCTAGTTCTCTTTGATACTTGAACACAAGATGACTCATACCGGGCGGATGTAAAAAAACGATCGGAGCACCGGTTCCTAACTTTTCATAATAGATTTGTAACTCAGAGGTCAGTCCGGCTAATGCCATGTTTTCCTCACTTTAGAAAAGTACCTGCCATCCAGATGTAAGCTTGGTAGCCTAAGTAGATGCCGATGATACCCATGATTCCAGGTAATGCGGGTGGTGCCGGAATCGGTAGTTTTAACAGGGCAAAAACAAAGCCTACGAGGGCGCCTGTTATCAGTGATAATACGATCAACTTCATATATGTACCCCCTCTTTCAAACGAGTTTCCAAACCTATCTCTTATTAATATGGCATGTTATCCCTACATTATCCCTATTTTCGTTGCAATCAAGATTGTGCAGAAGATTTTGTTGCCGCGAGTTCGTACTGTTTTTTAATAATACGGATTTGACCGCGATGACTCAGTTCATCCTCAAACACATGAAACCATTTAAAATAATTGTTACCAAGTTCATTGCCCCACCACGGTGTTGTTTCATAGAGCCATGAATCTTCTAGCTTCTGAAAATGATTTAATGTAATTTTACGGGTCTTTCTTAAGTCTTCTAGATAAAATTCTGCTGTATTGCCATGAATAATTGTCGCTGCTTCACCTAGATCGAGGGCAGGCTGGAGTGTTTCTGCATAACGGTCGATCTCCTCTTCTGGCATATCTTTTCCTTCGAAAGTGATAAATTGATAAATCTTTTCTACAGCCACAAGATGAGCGAGCAGCATTCCGATAGAATTTCCGATTCCGTTGATTCGGTAATCAAGCTCTTTAACAGAAAGATCTTGCACGTCCCAGATCGTCGTTTCCCTCGTGTAGTCCATCATGGAGATCAAGTTCGAAAATTCTTTCGAGTATCCTTCAATCTGTCCGATAACAAAAGGGCTTTTGTTGGATGATGTCATTTTATGAACCTCCTAAGCATTCTTGTGCTTCAATAGAATTCAAGAAAAGCTTGGAAATCCCTTTTTTGATTTGCTAGGAACGTGAATTATGGGGGATCGAGCAGAAGTTTTTGGAATCGCTAATAAACCTCTCGAATCGTTCACAAATCCCTAGAATCGCTCACAAACCAAAGAAACCACGCTCACAAACTTATTCCAAAAAGAAAAAACCTGTCCGCAGACAGGTTTTCCCTATATATTACATACGCTCTGGTGCTTCTACACCGATGATGTTCAATGCATTCTCAATCGTTACTTGAGTTGCTTTCATCAAGGCATAGCGCGCTTGTGATTTTGTTTTGTTTTCAGGATCCAGTACACGCTCAGCGTTATAGAAGCTATGAAGAGCGGAAGCCAGCTCGAACACATAGTTCGTTACACGATGCGTCAAAAGTTTTTCTGCTGCTTCATTAATCACAGCAGGGAATTCCCCAATTTTCTTTAACAGCTCGAATTCTTTTTCAGAATCAATCTGAGAAAGATCCACGTCTCCCTCATAAGAAAGACCCATTTCTTCCCCTTGACGAAGCATGCTGCATACGCGCGCATGTGCGTATTGTACGTAGAACACAGGGTTTTCGTTCGATTTTGAAACAGCTAAGTCCATGTCAAAATCAAGGTGAGTATCGTTAGAACGCATCGCAAAGAAATAACGAGTCGCGTCGATGCCCACTTCTTCCATCAGTTCACGCAGTGTTACAGCTTTACCCGTACGCTTACTCATACGCACTTTTTCACCGTTTTGGAAAAGAGAAACAAGCTGGATGATCATAACATCGAGTTGTTCTTTGTCATAACCTAGAGCTTGAATCGCCGCTTTCATACGAGGGATGTATCCATGATGGTCAGCGCCCCAAATGTTGATCAGCTTTTCAAAACCACGTTCAAATTTGTCGTTATGATACGCGATATCTGGCGTTAAATATGTGTAAGATCCGTCGTTCTTGATGAGTACACGGTTCTTGTCATCATCATAATCTGTCGTACGGAACCACGTCGCACCTTCTTCTTCATAAACAACACCTTTAGCTTTTAACTTTTGGAGTGCTGCATCAATTTTTCCGTTTTTATAAAGAGAAGTTTCAGAGAACCATACGTCAAAATCTACACGGAATTCAGCAAGATCTGCTTTTAGTTTCTCAAGCTCTCGCGTAAGACCGTATTCACGGAAAAAGCTTACACGCTCGCTCTCGTCTTTATCTAACCAAGAATCGCCGTACTCCTCAGCAAGGTCCTTACCAAACTCGATAATATCCGCTCCGTGATAACCATCTTCAGGCATCTCTTTATCCTTGCCTAGCGCTTGGAAATAACGAGCTTCGATCGACGTAGCTAAGTTGTTGATCTGATTTCCAGCATCATTGATGTAGAACTCACGAGAAACGTTATAGCCTGCATAGTCTAAAATATTACAGATCGTGTCACCAACAGCCGCACCACGTGCATGTCCTAAGTGAAGCGTGCCTGTAGGGTTCGCAGATACGAACTCGACTTGAACTTTTTTACCGCCGCCATGCTCAGTACGTCCGTAATCCTTGCCCGCTTTTAAAACAGTCGGTACAAGCTCTGTTAAATAAGAGTTATCCATGTAAAAGTTAATGAAACCAGGACCTGCGATCTCAACTTTTGCGATAGATGCTTTACTTTTATCAAAATTCGCTACAAGATCGTCTGCGATCATGCGAGGTGCTTTTTTTGCGACACGTGCTAATTGCATCGCCATGTTTGTCGCGAAGTCACCATTCGCTTTATCTTTCGGTACTTCAAGAACGACTGCAGGCAATTCTTCTTTTTTAGCGAGTCCCGCTTTTACGACTGCTTCTTCGATCTCTTCTTTTAACAGCTGCTTGACTTGGTCAAGGATATTCATGCTTTTGCCTCCTGAAAATTAATCTTGATTCGATGTGTTCCTGTATGTTCACCCTGCAGAACCAGCTCATAAGCGAGACTTAGATCTCCCGTCTGTTTTTGCTGATTCCAGCGGAAATTCATTTCGTGTGTAGTCGTTTCCATCCAAAGCTGGCCATATGGGCTGTCGTACATGCCTTTTGTCGTCTGGCCGATTAAATATTTCTGTTTCATAGATACACTGCCTGAGCGGATAATCAGAATACCAGCATGCGTAATCTTAATCACATTATTGACAGAACCTGCACCTTCTATCTCTTCCTTATACTGAAGATAGGTGACGTCCCCCCGTTTATAGAGCTTACCTTCTGTCTCGGTGAAATGCTTCTCTTGTTCACCGCTAAAATGTACTTCTGAACTTATCGAAAGCGCAACAGACAATTCCGTATCTTGATCCATGCGAACAACACTTCCTTTTTTGATGTACCTCTTTAACTTACCTATTATAAAAGATTTCACTGCTTCCCTTCAACCTTATGGGTATCTTTTTAAAAATTCATGTTCTAATTAGGTAAATTTATCCTAAAAACACGTTTTCATGAGTGGATGATTTGGAATGAAGGTAGTGAATGACGTATTATACACTCGAGAAGAACAAATAGAAATGAGGAGGATCTTAATGAAAAACGAAAGAATTTTACTCGTGAATCGTCCAAAAGGCGCTCCGCAAAAAAGCGATTTTCGCTTTGAGGAAACTTCGACCCCTGCACTAGAAAGCAATCAGGTACTTTTAAAAACGATTTATCTATCTGTAGATCCGTACATGAGAGGACGCATGAGTGATCGTAAATCTTACGTGCCTCCATTTCAGTTGAACGAACCGATCTCTGGTGGAATCGTTGGACAAGTTGTTGAATCTCGTTCAGGCGAACTGGCAGAAGGCGACTTTGTGATCGGTAATTTAGCATGGCAAAAATACAACGTAGCAAGCGATGCTGAAGTTCGTAAATTAGATCCATCTCTTGCTCCACTCACTGCAAACTTAGGTGTGTTAGGCATGACGGGCTTAACCGCATATTTCGGCTTGCTTGATATCGGTAACCCACAAGAAGGCGAAACCGTTGTTGTCAGTGGTGCAGCTGGCGCTGTTGGTACGATTGTTGGCCAAATCGCTAAGATTAAAGGTGCACGTGTTGTCGGAATCGCAGGTTCAGATGAAAAAATCTCCTACTTGAAAGACGAATTAGGGTTTGATGCTGCGATCAACTACAAGACGGAAAATGTGTATGAAGCATTAAAAGCTGCTTGTCCAGACGGTGTTGATGTTTATTTTGATAACGTCGGCGGTGAGATCTCTGATAGCGTGTTGGCACTCATCAACAAAGGCGCTCGTATCCCTGTTTGTGGTCAGATCGCACTATATAACCTTGAAAAAGCAGATGTTGGTCCACGCATGCAAAGTCAGATTCTGATCAACAGTGCGCTGATGAAAGGTTTCATCGTGAGCGATTATGCGGCTCATTTTGAAGAAGGCGCGATTGAACTTGCAAAATGGGTAAAAGAAGGTAAGATTTCTTATAGCGAAAATATCATTGATGGCTTTGAAAATACAATTGATGCGTTCTTAGGACTGTTTTCCGGTGAAAATACAGGAAAGCAGCTAGTAAAAGTAGCTGAGCCGGAGAATGTGTAAAATTTTTTATTCAAACTTTTATGGCTTTTCACCCTTTATAGGTGGAAAGCTCTTTTTTATAAAATAGCATGTTGCTCTTGGAAACATTTCAAAAATTATCATTCTACAAGAAAAGATAGATAACGCAGATATAAACAATTACAGGGATTTTTTAAATGAAAAAAGACCGACTCCTTATAAGAAATCTGGTCCTCTATAAACAGACTAATCGTCTGTATCATAACTTTATTTTTCTATTAAATGATAGCCGATATAATCCAATGCTGATTGAATATTGTTCACATACTTTGTTTTCGCATTCGTTAAATCAAAATGATCGACTTGCTCATGAGCAAACGCTGGAGTCACTCCAGTAATGATTGTTCTTACTCCTATTAAATAAAGGGCATTGATCAACGTAAACAACTCTTTTGGAAAACGGTTATCCTGAATATATAGTTTTGATAAATCTATGATAAAGAAATCAATATCACTTTCTGCTGCATTATGTAGGACATCACTAATTATTTGTTCTGAGCGGACCTCATCTACAATACCTTGCAGGGAAAGGATGGAAACCCCATCTGTAAGTGGAATGATCGGGACACTCAAGAATCCCATATGATGTTTCGTTTCATCCAGTTCAATGATATGAGACAATACCTGCTATGGAGTGAAGATAGTTTACATCATCTTCCGAAAACTCTCTTTCCTTTCGATCCATCACACAAAGCGTTCCAAATACATTCCCTTTTAGATCTTTTAGTGTAACGCCTAAGAATCCTTTGATCTTAAGTTCACCTGTTACCTCTAACTCCCGTGTTCTTGAATCAGTCATTAAGTTTTTTGTCTTCATTGTACTGCCTTCGTTCGTTATAATTAACCGGCAGTACGTTTCTCCATATTCTACACTGTAACCCTCCGTAATAATCTCCTCATCCTCATTAAAAGAGCTTAGGACAGTAATCGCTCTCTTTCCCTTTCTTGTTACATATGTAGTTTTGACATTCAGTTGTTTACTAATTAAGTCAAACATTTTGCGGGAAACAGACTTCAACGAATAATAATTAGTAATCTCATTCTCGTAATCATCAGCCATTATCTTCCCTCCCTTAATAAAAGCACATTTTGCTTGAGATAAGTATATCATTTAAAAGTTATAATTTTTGGATAATTAAAAAAATAAAAAAGTTAATGAATAGAGTAATGAGAAATTTCAAAATAAAAATAAGCTGACTCCTTAATAAAGCCAGCTCGCCGATTAAACAGGTAAGATCATAGAGACAGTCGTGCCCTGACCTTCTATACTTGTAAAATGTAATTTCCCATTATGCTCTTTCATGATTTTCGAACTGATCATCAGCCCTAATCCAGTACCCTTTTCTTTTGTTGTGTAAAAAGGTTCGCACATTTTTTGAATTCGCTCTGCTGGAATACCACAGCCTTGATCCTTGACTGACACGTGAATGTTTTCGTCGATCTGTTCTCCTCTAATCACAATCTCTCCGCCATTCACCATAGAGTCGATCGCATTCTTCAAGAGATTGATCAAAACTTGCTTCAGTTCGTTTTCCTCAGCATGAATCCATAGTAAATCTTCGGACATTTCCTTCTTGATCTGAACATTTTGTCGGAGAGCTTCAGGCTGTAAAAGGATTTCTACAAATTCCACAATCTCGTTCAAACATGTCTTTTTATACGTTCGGACTTGGGGCTTTGCCAACAATAACAGCTGTCCCATGATCTGATCGATGCGGTCCAGTTCTTTATCCATAATGCTGTAATAGTTGGAAGGATCAATCTCTTTGCTATCATGTAAAAACTGAATAAATCCTTTTAGCGAGGTTAGCGGATTTCGGATTTCATGAGCAACCGAAGCCGCTAGCTGACCAACGATGGAAAGTTTGTCAGACTGTCGAAGCATATCTTCTGATTTTTTTCGATCAGAGATGTCACGCGTAACTCCAATAATCTCGACTACTTTTCCTGTATCGTCCGTGATGCTTTTACACGATGTTTCGAGCCACACATAATGGCCGTCTTTATGCTGTAATCGAAATGGAACAGTTTTCGTACATGGTCCTGAAATTAAATCTTCATGTGCTTTTCTTGAAATCTCTTCATCATCCGGATGAAGCATTCCATAGCCTGTATCTCCTAAAATTTCTTCAGGTCTTTTCCCTAATAACGCATAAGAGGCAGGTGAAATGTACGTAAATGAACCATCTGCTTTATGTGTTGTGATCATATCCATCGCGTTTTCAGCGAGCAGCCTGTACCTCGCTTCACTCTCTTCTAACAGCTGTCGGGACTCGATCTTTTCCGTTACCTCCCGACCGAATACAAGCAAGTTCTTTCTAGATCCATCTGGGTGAAACACTGGAATTTTATAAACATCAAAAAAACGTGTGCTGCCGTCTTGCGCAGGCACGAATTCTTCACACCGAACAATCTCTTTTGCTTGCCACACTTGTTCATCCGTCTCGATACAATATTGAAAAACATCACGAAAGTCAGGCGTGATCTCCGCTAAGTCGGCATCAGTCTTCCCAGTAAAATCAAATCCAGGCAGTTCAAATAGTTCACCTACGAATTCATTTGCAAACACAAAGCGCCCATCTCCGTCTTTAATGCCAATAAAATCCGGAACGATGTTCATTAACGTTTTCATAAGAGGTTCCTGACAAGAATGAACGACAGCCGGCAGTTCTTTCAAGATATAATAGCGTAAAGAACTCTCAACAAACGGCAACGTTCCTTCACTCACTTTTACCGAAATAAAACCATTCTCAGCAAGCAATGTTCCTTCTTCACCATCTGAATGACGTAAAAGCACTTCATTCACTGACTTTCCTGTTTCAAAAGCTGCCTGATCTGTCAGGTTTAAAAAATGTTGATTCACTGCTGTTAATACTTCATTCTGATCTACAACCACAACCGCTTCAGAAAGCTGATCAATAAACGTTTGAAAATATTCCATCTCTACTGAAATCGCTGTCATTCCATTTGTCCCCCCTTTATCCATCTAATTCTCTACTGTAACTATAGCAAAAAAGACTTAATGATATAACAAAATTCGACAAATTTAGCTAAAAACAGCTGAAGTCAGTTCCATCCTACTATTTTTCTTAAGATTTCCATTGCTTTACACTTAAGAATTTACTATATTTGATTAATGTAAGAGGTCTGACCTCTATAACGAATTTATAAAAAGTAATGAGGGAATAAAATGGGTGCTATAGGATTGCTGTTTTCAGGTGGAGCTTTATTCTTAAACAGTTTAATGTTGCTTGGAAAAGCTGAAGAAAAAAGTGTCGCGTTTTTCAATATATTAGTCGGATTACTTCAAGTTATCACGCCGATCTATCTCATTATTACGTCTGATGGATCGAACTGGTCGATGTTCAACAACGGCGCTGTCTTCTTGTTTGGATTCACGTACCTTTATCTAGGAGTAACGATCTTAAAAGGGTTCGATTCCAGCGGGCTCGGATGGTACTCCCTATGGGTATCGATGATGGCCATCGTTTACGCACTTGTGTTTTACGTTCAAGAAAATGACATTGTCAACGCTCTAACGTGGGTGCTGTGGGCGTTCCTTTGGTTTCTGTTCTTCTTATCGTCCGCACTTAAAAAACCGTACGAAAATTATATCGGAAGAGTCGCTTTCGTTCAGTCATGGGTGACGTTAACGCTACCTTCTCTATTCATGCTGCTCGATCTGTGGCAAAACGCTAAGCTTCAAGAAATCTGGACGTATGTATGCATCGGATCAATGGTTTATTTTGTAGTAGAAGCGATTTTGTTTGCAAAATCGATCAAAAAAGAAAAATTAGTTGAAGAATTAGCTTAAGTGCAAGCCGGTCTCGATGTATCGAGGCCGGTTTTTCTTATTTGGTGAGGTGTGCTAGACGTTGTGTGATGAGGGTGGCGGATGGCAATTAAGTCGTTTTGATGAGTAATTAAGTCGGAGTATGGTTCTATTAAGTCTAATTAGAAAAAATTAAGTCTAAATCCATACCAATTAAGTCTAATTCACAAAATAAAGGCAATTCGACACAGCTCGACATTCTCTCAACAGTCACACCAAACAAAAAACCCCTGTTCGGCGGCTGCAAACAACAGCATTCAAACAGGGGTTACATCTTAATTATTTTACCCAGCCTAACAAAATTTCACGAAGAAACTTGCTAGCTGCGATCGGTGTTTGCTCAGAGTGGTCATAAACTGGAGCTACTTCTACTAAGTCTGCTCCGATTACGTTAATGTCCGCTTTTGCGATCAATTGAATCGCTTCAAGAAGCTCTTTAGACGTGATTCCGCCTGCTTCTGCTGTTCCTGTTCCAGGAGCTGCAGATGGATCTAACACATCAATATCGATCGTAACGTACACGTTACGTCCCTTTAATGTTGGAAGAACTTCTTTTAACGGCTCAGCTACATCGAACTTGTACATGTGCATGCCGCTTGTTTTTGCAAATTCAAACTCTTCACGCATACCTGAACGGATTCCAAACGAATACACGTTTTCTGCTCCGATCAGATCACAAACTTTACGAATCGGTGTAGAGTGAGAAAGGACCTCACCTTCATACTGCTCACGAAGGTCAGCATGTGCATCAATATGAATAACCACATAGTCATCATATTTTTGCTTCAACGCTTTAAAAACCGGCCAAGTCACAAGGTGCTCTCCACCCATTCCAAGCGGAAACTTGTTGTCAGCGAGTAACGTTGATACGTACTCTTCAATCATATCAAGAGAACGCTGAGGATTTCCGAACGGTAACGGAATGTCTCCCGCATCAAAATAGTTCACTTCTTCAAGGTGCTTGTCCATGTATGGGCTGTACTCTTCAAGGCCAAGAGATGCCTCACGAATACGAGCAGGGCCAAAACGGCTACCCGGACGGAAGGAAACCGTCCAATCCATCGGCATGCCATAAAGAACAGCATCAGCCGTCTTATAGTCAGGCTTACTTAAAATAAATACATTTCCAGAATAAGCTTCATCAAAACGCATGATTTTACACTCCTTATGTAAAATACAGGACCGTCGCGAAAGCAAGGTACAACTCACTTTTGACGGCCCCCATTTTTATATTTTAATCACTGATATTTTCTAACAGATGATCGGTTACTTTTGCTCTCACTTTCCAAAAGGAAACCTCACTGAAAGGTTGATTGTAGTGTAAGGTGCGAGACTCCTGCGGGACAGGCGGGCAGGTGAGACACTTAAGAGTGAAACGTTGCGAATGTGGCTCACCGCCTGCCTCGCGGAAAGCGAAGCACCTGAAACGGAAATCAACTACTTTCTAAAGCAACAAAGCATAAGTAATTCAGGATTATTTTTTAATCAAGTCACTCACAAACTTCGGCAACGCGAATGAAGCTGTGTGAAGTTGTGGTGTCCAATACTTTGTTTCGATATCGTGGAAACGATCAGCTGGTACTTCTAGCGGATCGTGTTTCTTAGATCCGATCGTGAACGTCCAAAGTCCGCTTGGGTAAGTTGGGATGTTCGCTGTGTAAAGACGCGTGATCGGGAAGATCTCACTTACATCGCTGAATACTTGAGAGATCAACTCAGGCGTGAACCAAGGGTTGTCCGTTTGTGCAACAAAGATTCCGTCTTCTTTAAGTGCTTTAGAGATTCCTTCATAGAAGCCTTTTTCAAAAAGCTTAGCAGCTGGTCCAACCGGCTCAGTTGAGTCAACCATGATAACATCATACTCGTTATTGCTTGTTGCGATGTGCATGAATCCGTCATCTACTTTTACTTCAACGCGTGGGTTCTCTAGGTCCCCAGCGATTTCAGGCAGGTATTGCTTAGAATACTCGATTACTTTTCCATCGATCTCAACAAGAACTGCTTTTTCAACAGATGGGTGCTTAAGGACTTCACGAATTACTCCACCGTCTCCTCCACCTACAACTAGAACGTTCTTCGGGTTAGGGTGTGTGAAAAGAGGTACGTGTGCTACCATCTCGTGGTAAACGAACTCGTCTTTTTGCGTTGTCATAACCATGCCATCTAGAATCAGCATGTTTCCGAACTCTTCTGTTTCAACCATATCTAGCTTTTGAAATTCTGTTTGCTCAGATACGTACGTTTTGTTAATTTTCATCGTAATTCCGAAATTTTCCGTTTGTTTTTCAGTAAACCAAATACTCATGTTGGTCTCACTCCTACTATATATTTTGAAATGCCAGGCATCGTTGTTTCGAGATTTTACAAACAAAATGATTATAGCATTCTGGGACCTAAGATTCCAATTCAATTTTTGTAAGAATGCAGCTATTTTCAAATAACCACTTCTTATCCATACCACAATTCTGTATTCCTAATCGATATCCACTAAAAATGAGTCGATTACCCTGTTTCTTTCGGCTGACTATTCTGACTACTTAAGTGGTATAATGAAGATAGCGTTCAGAAGGACAGACGGTCGGCGCATTCCCTTTTTTAAACTGAAGCTGGACATCTTGCGGGTATCCGCAGCTTACAGTTAAGGGGGGTGATGCCTCTGACGATCTTTGAGGCGTTGATGTTCGCGGTCGCTTTCAGCTCGCTTATCGTTACTGTCCTTACGTCTAAAAATAAATAGGCCTCTGTCACACGTGTAAAAGCACCGGCTTTTCGTCTTAGAAAATCCGGCCTCGCTTTACCGACTCGTGTGTCCCTTCTGGCGCCCCATTCGTCCGTGTTTCGTACACGGACGATTTCTTTTTCGTGGAGTTTCTAAAAAAAACGGATAATAAGGAACAAAAATAGAGCAGCACTTACTCTTATAAGTGATCTAACCTTATACCAGGCGGGGTATTAACGCCTCTAATTCAGGAAATTGAGGCCTTAATCCTAGAAATTTCCGAATTATTCCGGCGAGTTTTGATCATATATCGGCGAGTTGACAAAATCCGACTCTAAACACCCAGCATTATACCCCTCTTACCAAAATGCTTGGAACTCGGAGAATCTAAAAAAAGCCATGAACATCCAACCGTTGTTCATGGCTTCCTCGACTTTTAATTTCCTATAGAGCTATTTCTTACAATCGAATCTATAATGATATCCCAATCCTCTGTATGCAGCTCATGCCCCGTGCCCTCGAGTGTGACGAGTTCAGCATGCGGAATCGCTCTCGCAAGCGCTTGACCGTGTTCAAACGGAAGTGCCCGATCTTCTGTTCCGTGAAGGATAATTGTCGGAACTGCAATTTCATTCATACGATCTAAATACTCTTCACCGCCACCTAGATACATATAGTTAAATCGGCTTTGAATCTGTTTGGCGCGCGTGTATTCTCTTTCTGCTAAAGCGTACATTCTTTTCTTTTCAAAAGGCTTAGATCCTGAAAGAACTGCCCATCCGTCTGCTAGATAAGCCACAGCCTCTTCTCGATCAGTCCAATCAATCGAAGCACTTTTTCCATGGAAATCTAAAATTTTCTGATCCATCTGAGGCAGCTCCGCTTGTTCTGTTCCGAAAACACTGGACGCCAGGATCGTGAGGCTTAGTATACGTTCAGGATTCTTGATCGCCATAATCTGTCCGATCATTCCACCAAGAGACATTCCCATGATATTCACTTTCTCTATGGAATAGGCATCTAGAATTCCAAACGCATCATCAGCCAGGTCAGCAATCGTATAGTTCGAAGTGCCAGGTTCATAGACCACGGATTGACCGAGATCACGATGGTCATACCGAATCACATATCTCCCGGCTGCTGCTAAACGCTCACAAAACTCTGTATCCCACCAATCGAGCGAAGACATCGCTCCCATGATAAGTAGAACAGCAGGATCACTAGGCTTACCGAAGCTTTCTGTATGGATATCCACCTGATTTGTTTGTAAAAGTTGTTGTTTCATTCTTTTTTCCTCCGTGATTTTATTTTTTTGCCTTGTGTAAAGCGCAGAGCAATAAGTACTCAACGGAGTCATCTTGGCCTGCACTTGTCATTAACGAAGTTTGATCCATTTAATGATCATGACGTGTCGGCCTCCTTCTTTTATTTAATTAGCGGTAATAAAACCCTATTCATTTTAACATAATTTTCTGAACATTTTAACAGAAATAAAAAAAGCAACCCGCGTTATCCACTCTCGGCTGCTTTTCTCATTTTACATTCAATTAACAGTATTAGTGGAGGTGGATAAGTAAATCTTCTAAAAAATAGTCACTGAGGTATACCTAAAACAATGGAAGCCCTACCTCTCTTCCATCCTTACGGCTCCTTGTCCGTGCCAGTGTGAATCAGTATTACTACGATCAAGTGATTATTGAATAGAATATATTTGAAAAACTTCATAAGGTTATAGAGGAAAGTAAAATCAAAATTAAGGATTAGATGGTTGTAGAAATTAAAGAGGTTAAACTAAGTAAGTTTAAGAAGTGTGTTGTCTCTGTAACGACTATGAATGAGATCCGTTTCAAGCCCTCATACCATGCCATTAAACCTTAACAGAAACTTTTAATCTGGGTTTCAGTGATTCCTTTGATTACTTCAAGTTCACTGAGTAAAAATCCATATGCACTTTCCAACATCTTTTTTTCGCTTGCATTCAGTGTTTTTTCTTTCTTCATACGCATCAAATCACGTACAACTTCGGCACCATCACGTATTTCACCCGTTTTTAGCTTATCTGAATTTACTTTGTATCTTTCTTTCCACGTTAGTAATGTTTCAGATTCTCCATTGTGAAAATCGTGCATAATCTGCTTTAATGCTAATAGTTCTGTAACAGGGCGTATCTTAGAATTCATAATCTTACACGCTGGAATCATAACTTGCATGTTGCTGACTGACATTTTTATAACATAATACTGTTGTTTTTCGTCGGGGAATTCTTTTTCTTCTATGGCTTCAATTACGCCTACTCCATGCATTGGGTACACAATGTTATCGCCAATTTGAAACAAATACTCCACCTCCAGATTTGCTAACCTTCTAAGAGTACCACACCCCTCTAATTTAATCAAATATTTTATAATATCATGATTTTATTTTTGGTGTCAATCATTTTTATAACAAAAAAGCACCTCAAATTTGAGGCGCCTTTCTACTCACAATCGTCCTAAGAGCTCTTTCGTTCGTTCTTTAGCGTTTGCTATTACTTTTTCTTCATCAATCGTCTTCAACTCGCGGCCACGCATAACGATTTTGCCATCGATGATTACCGTATCCACGTCTTGTCCCGTTGCGGAATACACAAGAAGATTAGCCGGTTCATGACTTGGCGTCAGATGAAGCTTGTTCATGTCCATCAATATAAGATCTGCCTTTTTACCGACCGTTAAGGATCCAACCTCATCCCCGATTCCAAGTATGTCAGCACCGTTCTGTGTCGCCATCGATAACACATCATGCGCACTGAGAACCGCCGCTTCTTCGTACTTCAATTTTTGAAACCAGCTAGCAGCTTTCATTTCTAAGAACAGATCAAGAGAACTAGCACTCGCTGGTCCATCCGTTCCTAGACCAACCTTCACACCGCTATCCATCAAACGTTTCACATCACTAATTCCGCATCCAAGCTTCGCGTTACTTACCGGATTATGAATGATTCCGCCCTGTATTGTCTTAAGTGTCTCATAATCTGCATCGTTAAAATGAACACCATGTGCGAGCAGCACGTGACGGTCGAACACCCCTGCTTGTTTTAAATATTCAACCGGTCTCAGCCCATGCTTGTCTTGAATCATCTTCTCTTCGTCTTTCGTTTCTGCTAAATGAATATGAAGCGGAACGTTCTTTTCTTTTGAAAGGTTTACAGCTGCACTCAAAAAATCAGGTGGACACATATACGGTGAATGCGGCGCGATCATCGTTGTGATTCGACCGTTTCCTTTTCCGTGCCAGCGGTCCACCACATCTGCCGCTTCCTTCAACCGACCTTCATAATCCGAGTCCATCGCGATTAGTCCACGCGCTATGACGGAACGAATTCCCGATTCTACAGCCGCTTCCCCAATCGTATCAATCCCTATGTACATATCAGCGTATGAGGTTGTTCCACTCTTGATCATTTCAGCCATAGAAAGAAGGGCACCCCAATAGCGATCTTCATCGTTCATCTTCATCTCTAGCGGAAGCATCTTTTTATTGAGCCAAGTCATCAATGTCACATCATCACTATAGCAGCGCAACAGAGACATCGGTGTGTGCTGATGTCCGTTTACAAGGCCCGGCAGCGCCAGCATCCCTTTTCCGTCGAGCTTTTCAACCGATTCATCGCATTCAAAGTTTCCTATTGAATCAATTCTATTATCTTTTATAAGGATGTCTCCCGTGTTAACAACCCATTTTCCATCTGCCGAAGTCGTCATATATTGAATGTTTTGTATAAGCATGTTTCGAACCTCCTCTTTCTCACAGCCATTATAGCACTTCATTCTCCTTTCACGTTTAAGGTGCGTCTTTTTTCACCATACTAGATAACAAAATGAGAGTTTTTAAGGAGGGCGGATTATGAAGTTTTGGCAGATCTATAAAGAAGCGACGAAACAGCAGAAAATACGCTGTATGAAAAAATGGGGTCTTATCGTCTCTGGATGCTTTGCATTATCCTTTGTCGGGCTTTTGCTGCTCGCTAAACTCATGGGCCCTCCCGCTCTGCTTGTTCCACAAACGACCATCATGTACGCAGCAGACGGTTCCAAAATGGGTGAGATCAACAACGGCGGTCAGAACCGGTATTGGGTTCCACTCGAAAAAATCGATAAAAATGTAATTAACGCCACGATCTCTATTGAAGATAAAAGTTTTTATAAACATAACGGATTTGATATGAAGCGTATTGGCGGAGCCTTACTCGCTGACCTTAAAGCTGGCGCAAAAGTTCAAGGCGCGAGTACCATCACGCAGCAGTATGCCCGTAATCTTTTTTTAACACACGACAAAACATGGCGTAGAAAGTTTCAAGAGGCGTTCTACACACTTCGTCTAGAGATGAGTTATTCAAAGGATGAGATTTTAGAAGGTTATTTGAACACGATCTATTACGGCCATGGCTCTTACGGCATCCAATCCGCATCACGCTATTATTTTGGCAAAAATGCTGAAGAGCTCTCACTAGGCGAAGCAACGATGTTAGCTGGGATTCCTAAAGGCCCGAGTTATTATTCTCCAATCCTTCATGAAGAGAATGCGAAAAAAAGACAAGGTATCATCTTAAACGCGATGGCTGAAGATGGAACGATTAAGAAGTCGGCCGTCCAAAAAGCAGCATCAGACCGGTTAACGTATGTAAGAGAAGAAGAGGAAGAACTCGCAACGGTCGCACCTTACTTTCAGGATGCTGTGATGCGTGCTTTAAAAAAGGAACTGAACGTGAACACGAACTCGATACAGTTCGGTGGACTTCGTATTTACACAACGCTCGATCCACATATGCAAGAAGTTGCTGAACACACGATTGAAAATCGCATCATTGATAACAGTTCGATCCAAACAGCGTTAGTCGCTATGGACCCTAGAAGCGGAGATGTGAAAGCGCTCGTTGGCGGCAGAGATTTTGAGCAGAGTTCGTTTAATCGTGCGCTTCAAGCCAAGCGCGCACCGGGTTCAACATTTAAACCATTCCTATATTACACCGCGCTCGAGCATGGCTACACTGCGTCTACTCCCATTAAGTCAGAACCAACAACATTCGCGATGGGAGACGGCATAGGTGATTACAAGCCGAAGAACTTTAAGAACCGCTATGCCAATGATTTTATTACGATGGCTCAGGCGCTCGCTCTGTCCGATAATATTTATGCTGTAAAAACGAATCTCTATCTTGGTCCTAAGAAGCTCGTAAAAACAGCCAAGAAATTTGGAATAAATAGTGAGCTCGCTAGCATTCCTTCACTCGCATTAGGATCAAAAGCAGTTGGCGTGTTAGAGCTTACGAACGCATACGGTGTTTTTGCGAACGGCGGAAAGAAGGTAGAGCCGGTTTTCATAACGAAGATCACCGATTCAAAAGGCAATGTTCTCTATGAACACGAATATAAAAGCAAACAAGTGATCGACGAGAACAAAGCTTTTGTTATGACGGATCTGTTAGCTGGTACGTTTGATGAAAAATTGAATGATTATACGAGCGTTACTGGTTCAAGCATCAATCACTACCTAACGCGTCCGATGGCTGGAAAATCCGGCTCAACGCCAAATGACAGCTGGATGGTCGGATATTCTCCACAACTCGTTACAGGCGTTTGGGTCGGATACGATAACAATGAAGAACTGCACGATGTGAACGATACAGGATACTCCAAACGAATCTGGGCTTATTTTATGGAGGGTGCATTAAAAAACAAAGAAATCTTATCGTTTGAACAACCAGAAGGCGTAACAGCGGTAACGATCAACCCGCAAAACGGAAAACTCGCAACCGATAGCTGTCCGGTAACACGCATCTCTTATTATGAAAAAGGAACAGAACCTGTAGAATATTGTGATGAACATGGTGCTTCAAGTGAAATAAAAGAAAAATTAGAGCAGAAAAAAGAGGAAAAAGGGTTCTTCAAGCGGATTTTTTCTTGGTGATGTGACGTTAACCTTGTCGGCTCGCTGCTAGACGTTGCCAGCCAGCTAGACGAAGCATTCAATCCAAAAGTTTTAGGTCTGAATCCATAAGTTTTGAGCTTGAATCCATAAGTTTCGAGCCGTATTCCAAAAGTTTTTGCTAAATATCCACGAATCAACACAGTTCGACATATCCCGACTATCTCGCATCATTCGCTAAACTCAAAAAAGGACAATAAAATGCCCGGAGCTCTACTACAGGAGCCCCGGGCACTTTATTGTCCTAGAAACATTGTGTGTACAATGCTACCTACTATATTAATGGAAGTGCTTTCTTGTCACAAGTTATTTGCAAAATGTTCAAAAAAGGTTCATAACTTTGCCATTTTTATTCCACTAATGACTTGATTTCGTCACTTGAACGGTTAAACATCGCTTCATCATGTTCTTTAAGGAAGTTTCCAAGCACACGACGAGCGTTCACGTCCATATCCTCTACGATCACTTTACCCTTCATGGATTTATCCATACGGTTCACGTGTTCCGGAAGACTTTTATAGCCTCTTCGTGCTTCAACATCTACTTGCATCTCACATGCCGTCAATCCGAAGTAAAACGGTCCTTCTGCTTTTCTATTGATCGTAACCCAAACGAGCCAATAAAGACGGGGGTTAGGCGTGTCTTCACGATTCGGAGTAAACTTAATACGTTTTTCAACGTCGCTTCTTGCGTGCATCGCTCCCATATCGATATAAGCGATCGACTCTTCAACATCTACGATTACCGGCGTTACGTGATCAAGTGTCAAACTTCCAACACCATAACCGCCATGACCGTCTGTTGAGTCACCACTTATGATAGTAAAGCCCATTCCTTTTTTCTTTTTATCAGCATCATTGGAATTGAAAAAATCTTTCATACTTCCAGCTCCTCTAAACATTCAGTGTTAACACGTATTGTATCACAAATCAGGAAAAACTCTCAGTTGGAAAGTTTGAAGATAATTGTTGAAATTACCCCTAAAAACGAATATTATATATCATGTACTTATAAATCGTTCGTATTTTGGAGGTTCTCACGTATGCTTTCTTCATTTTTTAAACTAAAAGAACTTGGTACGACCATCAAAACAGAAATATTAGCAGGAATCACTACATTCCTAACGATGGTCTACATTGTCATAATCAACCCAATTATCCTGCATTCTGCTGGTGTCCCTTTTGACACCGTGTTTATTGCAACGATTATTGCAACGGTAGTCGGTACACTATGGATGGCATTAATGGCCAACTATCCGATTGCCATTGCTCCAGGTATGGGGTTGAATGCCTACTTCGCGTTTTCTGTTGTAGGAAATCACCCTGATATTGATTACCGTATCGCGTTTGGGGCAGTGTTTGTTGCAGGTATCCTTTTTGTCATCTTATCGTTAACACCGTTTCGTGAAAAATTGATCGAATCCATTCCTGCAAACTTGAAGCACGGTATTACAGCTGGTATTGGACTATTTATCGCGTTCATCGGTTTGCGTCTTACTAAAATTATTGTTGCCCACCCAGATAACTTAGTAACGTTAGGTGATATGCATTCACCAACTGTACTCCTTGCTCTTGGTGGACTTGCTATCACGTTGATCTTGATGGGACTGAACGTGAACGGTGCATTATTCTTCGGAATGATCATTACGGGTGGAATCGCCTACTTTACAGGGCATTTAGAATTTAAAGAAGGTTTCGTATCTACACCAAACTTACCATCAGAACTTTTCATCTTTGGTGATCCGATCACAGCCTTTTCTGACGTGTTTCAATATGGATTATATGCTGTTGTGTTCTCCTTCTTGCTTGTCACGATCTTTGATACTACTGGTACGATGGTTGGTGTAGCAGAACAAGCTGGACTAATGAAAGGCAATAAGATGCCTCGTGCACGTCAAGCACTGTTAGCTGATTCCGTTGCGACAACAGTTGGTGCAGCGTTTGGTACGAGCCCAACGAGTGCTTATATCGAATCATCTTCAGGCGTAGCTGCAGGCGGTCGTTCTGGTCTAACCTCTGTGGTGGTAGCCATCCTATTTGTGGCAGCTGCGTTCTTCTCACCACTTGTTGGTGCGATCTCTGGATTATCCGCAATTACAGCACCAACACTGATTATCGTCGGAAGCTTGATGCTTGGTTCTTTAAGCAAAATCAAATGGAACGAACTTGATGAAGCATTCCCAGCCTTTCTAATCATTTTAACGATGCCATTAACATCTTCTATCGCAACAGGTATCGCTTTAGGGTTCATCTCGTATCCGATTTTGAAAATTGTAAAAGGTAAATATCGTGAAGTACCGTTCTTGGTTTACTTGTTTGCCGTATTGTTCTTCTATCAATTAGCGTTTTTACCTCACTAAACGTCTCTCTGCTCCTGCGTCTACAAGTTCATTCTAACGAAGGGAACTTCCTCGTCGCATGCCTTGCGAGAAGCTTCTCATGTAGCAGGCAGGCAACCTTGCGCTACAATCAACTTTGCAACGAAGTTTTTATAAAGAGAACAAAAAATTAATAACACAGAAAAAAGACCGGCCAACCCTCACAATAAAGGGCTGACCGGTCTTTTCTTAATTTGTCTCAAACACAACGGCTACTTTTTCCTTCTTTTCATCTACAAAGAACTCTTTCGATACACGATACGTTCCTGCATCCTGTTCTTTTAGATCAACCGCTTGATCATAGTTTGATCCTGCTTTCACCATGATCATCTGCTCGGTAAACATCTGATCGTTGTTTACTTTCTCCCATTTACCGTCTGTCCATTTTTCAAGTGCATACGCGGTTCCTGTACCAGCTTCTTTATCGGATGAGTTTTTCAACGTTAATTTTGCTTCTTCACTATTTTCTTGGAGTGCGAGTTCAGCTTGTACACCCTCTTTTTCAGCTGGTATCTCGTTCTTAACTTGAGGTGCTCCATTCTTCTTATCCTCTTCTGGCATTGCTTTCGAGCCACAAGCGGCGAGGAGAACGAGCAGACATGCCATTAGTATCAGCTTCATGTTTTTCATCACTAAGCCCTCCTTTTACCCTGTTAGTCGTACCACATCGAAAAAAGTTTCAGATAAACTGTCGGTTTATAAGGAGAATGTGCTGGATATGCTGTTAATAGAGGAGGCGCTAGCATGAAGATTTGGCTTGTTGCATTAATTTTATCGCTCATGTTTACAGGGCTCGGAATCGGCTATTACGCAACGCGCCTTTATGAGAAAAGTGTGGCAAAAGGCTTTTTCATGACGCTGCTGGGTATTATCGTTCCATTTACAATCTTTATCGTGTTTGTTTATTTTTATGGTATTGCAAATAATGGTCATCCCTTACAATTTAAATGGTAAGTAAAAAACCTGTCCATCAGCGCATGCTTCACGCTAACTAAACAGGTTTATTTTTATTGAACTTGGCCTTTTAATGAATCAATATAGTTAAAAGCTTCATCCATCTCTTCTTCAGTATACTTTTGTTTTGCTTTAACTGTTTGAACTTTTTCCTTGATCTCGTCCTTCTCAAGCTTCTCAAAATACATTACGGTTGAAACAAGTTCTAAGAACCTCGATGACTGCTCGTTCATTGAACGAACACAACTGCCTAGCTTTTCAATTTCCGCACCATATGTGGAAAGAAGATTCTGTCCTTCTTCGTTCACGGCATAACGGTACTGCGAATAGCCGCTCACCTTTTCTTTCACTTCATGTATGTATCCCATGTTGCAAAGCTCTTCAATCTTAAGTGTTAATTCTTCGGAATATGGGCCGTAAAAATGAAATTGATACTTTTCTTGGAAAGGAAAGTTTAGCTTTTTTGCGATGTACACCATCTTTTGAAGCTTTTTCCGACCGACGACTTCTCCGGCTTCTTGAATCAAGGTGACTACCTTTAAATGATCCTCAAACACAGTACGTTCCCCCTAACATCCTTTTTCGTTTTTATCTATTTTTCTTTCTGATTATTCAATGTTGCTTTTGAAAGTGGTTGATTTCCGTTTCAGGTGCTCGCTTTCCGCGGGGCAGGCGGTGAGCCACTTGCCGCTTTGCGCCATTAAGTGTCTCACCTGCCCACCTGTCCCACAGGAGTCTCGCACCTTACACTCCAATCAACTTGTCAGTGATGTCTTTTTAGTAACAAACAACAACTTGAAGTGAATCTGATAGTCAAATCGACTGTTTAATGCACTACCTATTCAAAATCTCTTTAATTTTACTTTTAAGCGTTTTATCTTCAATTGCTTCGATCAGATCGAGGGGATAATAGAGTTTGTGATCTGTTCGGCGTTTGCCTGAGATCGCTTCTACCACGTCTGATTCTCTGGACAGCTCGCGGATATCGCCATTTGGTTTTAATAGGTTGATCGGCAGACGCTCTTCTTTTTCGCCTGGGCGGTAAAAATCGTACGGGAGATCTGACGATGAATCTACTACTAAATAATATTTCGGATTGATGCCGGCTTCTGTAAAGTAACTCGACAGCAGGTGCCCGTCCGTAAATGAGACCATTTCGGTATACTTAAATAATTTTCGATTAATGAAACGATGACATAAATCGCTTAAGATTGTGTCCTCTTCTTCCATCCATCCTTGGAAATAATAATGGATCACACCTTCATCGAGCGAAATGTAATCGTGAAGCGAAACATTGCCTTCAAAAAGCGTTTTAAAATGAGACAGCTCTCTTTTGAATGTATACCCTGTTTCATACAGTTCCTTCGCTCGGTGCAAAATTTTACTTAAGATCACTTCCGCACTTCGCGTTACAGGATGAAAATACACTTGCCAGTACATTTGGTAACGACTCATGATATAGTCTTCCACCGCATGCATGCCGCTTGATTTTATGACGACGCCCTCTTCAGTCGGACGCATCACACGCAGGATTCGCTCGATATCGAAATTACCGTAGCTTACCCCTGTAAAATAAGCGTCTCGCAACAGGTAATCCATTCTGTCTGCATCAATCTGACTGGAGATCAGACTGACGATTAATTTATCTCTATGTGTTTTCGCGATCACTTCTGCTACTTGTACAGGAAAATCTTCTCCCATCTGCAAAAGGACACGATGAACTTCTGTATCGCCTAGTATAATGTCTCTACTGAATTCCTCATGATCCACACCGAACACCTTTTCAAAAGAGTGTGAGAATGGACCGTGCCCTACATCATGTAGAAGAGCCGCGGATAGAACGAGCAGACGCTGTTCAGGATCCCATGTTTTCTTTTGCTGAAAAATATCAATGATCCGCCTCGTAATCTCATAAACACCAAGAGAATGGCTAAAACGGCTATGTTCTGCTCCATGAAATGTTAAGTATGTCGTCCCAAGCTGCCGAATTCTTCGCAGTCTTTGAAACTCGCGCGTACCGATCAGACGCCAGATCAGCTCATCGCGCACGTGAATGTAGCGATGCACTGGGTCTTTAAATACTTTCTCTTCGTGCAACTTTCCTATGAGTTTAGCCATTGATTTTTTCCCTGCTCCTTCACCTGCATTTATAGGTAAGAATTCTCGTAAAAAAGAAAAATCCCTTCCTTGGTCCGTCTAGCTAAGAAGGTATTTTCTGTATAAGTATCGTGTTGTAACTACTAGAATATACCCTATTGTATCGTGTTCTTAACTTTGAAAACAACCACTATTTTTTTCTATCCGCACTCCATTTTTATAGGTAAAAGACGCCACATTCACACCATTTTCTTACCGTTCACATTTGAGTTATACTAGATAAGGCTTATAACGGAAATGATAGATTTTATATAGATTTCAGGAGGAACAAAACATGGATCAAGATCGAAGAATTAGAAACGGACAAGCATGGAGCAACAGCTCTTATACAGCCTGGGTCAACCGCTTTGGTGTGCCTGAGAAAGCAGTTTCTCGTATTCTAAAAGATCCGAAACGCAGACTTCAGCCATTAGATCAGTACATTGGTGAAGTTTCAGGTAAAAAGATCGTGAATCTCTTAGGTTCACACGGCAGTAAAGCAGTCGCGCTCTCTCTTCTTGGAGCAGAGACAACAGTGATCGATATCTCTGATTCGAATGCAGCATATGCGAGCGAACTTGCTGCAGCTGCTAACGTTGACGTCCGCTATGTGGTAGAAGATATTTTAAATCTGCCAAAATCCGAAATGACAGGCGATTATGATATGGCATTCATGGAAAACGGCATTCTGCATTACTTTGCCGATCTGAACGAATACTTCAGCGTTGTTACAGGACTTTTGAAAAAGGGAGGAACTTTGATCCTGCAAGACTTCCACCCTGTTTCTACAAAGTTGATAGAGTCTCAAGGAAAAAGCCAAGCCGTAAGAAAGCATAAAGTTTCGGGGAATTATTTTAGTGAAGAGCTTGTTACAACTGACGTGGCTTATTCTAAATTCTTGCCTGAGTTGCAGTACGCAACATCAGAAGAACGTGCACCGTTCCAAGTACAGATCCGCCAATGGACGCTCGGCGAGATTGTTACCGCGATCGGCTCGGCAGGACTCTGGATCAAACAACTTGTAGAGGAACCACACCCAGACGAACTCGACCGCGGCATTCCAAAGTCATTCATTATCGTGGCGGAGAAATTTTAATGACAGATCATCTACTCTCTCAACCTGTCTGGCGGCTGATTGACCAGTCCACACTCGGTCCCTCTTTTGATGCGCGGCAGTCTTTTGCGACAGATGATACCCTTTGCACGTCAATCGGCAGCGGTGATTCTCCTGCAACGGCACGTACATGGGTGCATCACGACACGATCGTGCTCGGTATACAAGATACACGTCTTCCTCACCTTAAAGAGGCGATTGAATTTTTAGAGTCAGAAGGATACCGGGCAATCGTAAGGAATTCCGGCGGACTTGCTGTGGTGCTCGATAGCGGTGTGTTGAACATCTCACTTATTCTTCCTGAAAAAGAGGGAACGATCGATATTAATCAAGGGTACGACACGATGACAGCACTTGTGGAAGAGCTTCTTGCACCGTATAACGCGAAGTTTGAAGCGTATGAGATCGTCGGCTCTTATTGCCCGGGAAGTTATGACCTGAGTATCGGCGGCAAAAAGTTTGCGGGAATCTCTCAGCGGCGTATGCGCGGCGGTGTTGCGGTACAGATTTACTTATGCGTGGACGGCAGCGGTTCAGAGCGCGCGGCGGTGATCGGAGAGTTTTATAAACGAGGTTTGGCTGGTGAGGATACAAAGTTTCAATATCCAGAGATCAAGCCTGATGTGATGGCTAGTTTAGCTGAACTATTAGGACGCCCATTAACCGTGGCAGATATACACGCTTCATTATTACGAGTGCTTCACAAAAACAGCAAGCTATTTTACAGCGGCCAGCTTACGGTCGAGGAAAGCGAGCTGCTTCCTGGGAATATTAAGCGAATGTGGGATCGTAATGAGAAGGCACTGTCACTGTAGGGTGATGGTGTCTTTTTGGAGTGTACAGGTTATGTGTTGAAATTTATTTTTATATGATGAGTGGCAATTTTTATGTGATAACCCGTAATTTTTATGTGATGCCTGCTCTTTTTTATGTGATGTGACTCCATTTTTATGTAATGGTGTATTTTTAGCTGCAGCTGCAGCTCCACCACCATGGCTTCCATTTTCCATACAAAAAAAGCCAGCTGCAAAGAGCTGGCTTCAACTTATTTATGAACTTACAGAGCTTGCATCGCCGTGATCAATGCTAATTTGTATACATCTTCTGCGTTACATCCGCGAGATAGATCGTTTACAGGCATGTTCAATCCTTGAAGGATCGGTCCGATCGCTTCAAATCCGCCAAGACGTTGAACCATCTTGTATCCGATGTTTCCTGTTTCAAGGCTTGGGAAGATAAATACGTTCGCTTCCCCTTTAATTGGTGATTCTGGTGCTTTTTTCGCTGCAACTGATGGTACGAATGCTGCGTCGAACTGAAGCTCTCCGTCGTACGGGAAGTCTGGGTTCATTCCCTTTAATACATCCAACGCTTCTACTACTTTTTCTGTCTCAGGTGAAACCGCTGATCCTTTTGTAGAGAAAGAAAGAAGTGCAACCTTCGGGTCGATACCGAAAACACGTGCCGTTTCAGCAGAAACCATAGCAGATTCAGCTAGATCTTGGCTGTTAGGCGAAATGTTGATTGCACAATCAGCGAACACATACTTCTCATCGTCACGAACCATGATGAACGCACCAGAAGTCTTCTTCACGCCTTCTTTTGTTTTAATGATCTGTAGAGCCGGACGAACGGTATCAGCAGTAGAATGTGCGGCACCACTTACAAGTCCGTGAGCCTTCCCCGTGTAAACAAGCATCGTTCCGAAATAGTTCTCATCTAATAGAATTTTGCGCGCTTGTTCTTCTGTTGTTTTTCCTTTACGGCGTTCAACTAACGCATCAACCAATGCATCGAACTCACCATATTCAGAAGGGTTTAATACTTCTACTCCATCAAGTGAAAATCCACCAGATTGTGCTTTTGCTGTTACATCAGCAGGATTTCCTATTAAAATCGGTTGTAGAACTTTTTCAGATGCTAGACGGCTCGCCGCCTCTAGAATTCTTTCATCCGTTCCTTCAGGAAAAACGATGGTTGGGTTTGCGGACTGGACTTTACTCTTTAAATCTATAAAAAGATCACTCATGATTTAGCCTCCTATTTTTCTATATAAACTGTACTTTTTTTGCACTCACTATTAGGGTACTCCTTTTTTAACACCTTTTAAACCTATCCATGCAGTTGTAAGCGCTTGATAAAAGAAGTTCTTATATTTAGAATTTTTTTACGTCTATGAAATTTATTTTTTGGAAAATGAATCTTTTCCTAATATCTATCGTAAAATTGTTTGAAAAATTTTGAGGAGGAATTATACATGTCTTTTGTAAACCGTATGTTAGCTTCTGTAGGAATTGGATCAGCAAAGGTAGACACCATTTTAGATAAAGATACGTACTCACCTGGTGAGAGCATTACAGGAAAGATTAGAATCGAGGGCGGTAAAGTTGATCAAAACATCGACCACATCACTCTTTATGTCATGACAGAATACTATCGAGAAGTGGATGACAAAAAAGTGAGAGATACTGCAGCGATTGAAAAAACGAACGTAACGAGCTCACTTGTTGTTAAAGCAGGCAGTCAGCAAGAGATTCCTTTCTCTCTTAAACTTCCATACGATGCTCCATTAACACTTGGCCACACGCCGGTATGGATTAAAACAGGGCTTGATATTCAGATGGCTGTAGACCCAACAGATAACGATCAGATTCGCGTACTGCCTGATGCTGAAACGTCTGCGATCTTTGATGCGATCGAGCAGCTTGGATTCCGCCTCAGAAAAGCTTACTGCGGTTCTGCACCGCGTTATATGCGCCGCAGACTTCCGTTTTTACAAGAGTTTGAGTATGTGCCAACATCAGGAACATATGCTGGAAAGTTAGATGAACTTGAAGTGATCTTAGTTCCACAAACAGACAGCATCGAGCTGTTCTTAGAAATCGATAAAAAAGGAAAAGGCTTGTTCGGCATGCTTTCAGAAGCAATGGACATGGATGAGACGAAGGTTCGCCTCACACTGTCACGCGCTGAGCTTGGAAATCCTGCTGGTGTTAAAAGTAAGATCGAGCAGTTGCTTCGCCAATACAGCTAATTCCTCCTTTTTGGATTCGTCCCTACTTATGGTATATTTGTAGGGACGTGTTTATATCTAGCAAGGAGTGAATAATTGATGAGTGAAGCAGCGATTACATTAGAAGGCTGGTATTGCCTTCATGATTTCCGTACGATGGACTGGGCCGCTTGGAAAACGCTTTCCGGTGACCAGAGAGAATATGCGATCAATGAATTTTTAACGTTCCTTGAGAAGTGGGAGAACGTAGAAGCTAACAAAGTGGGCAGTCATGCTCTTTACAGCATCATGGGGCAAAAAGCAGACTTTATGATGATGCTTCTTCGTCCGACGATGGAAGAACTGAACGAGATCGAAAACGCCTTTAACAAAACAGCATTCGCACAACATACAGTAAAAGAATACTCTTACGTTTCTGTTGTCGAGTTAAGTACGTACAATCCGCAGAACGAGAGCGGCGAGATGGATCCTATGATCAAAGCTCGTCTGTTCCCAGAGCTGCCAAAATGGAAGCATGTATGTTTCTATCCAATGGACAAGCGTCGTGATGGCGAAGATAATTGGTACATGCTGCCGATGGAAGAGCGCAAGAAGATGATGTACTCTCACGGCATGATCGGCCGTGGGTATGCAGGGAAAGTGAAGCAGATCATCACAGGATCAGTTGGTCTAGATGATTGGGAGTGGGGCGTAACGCTGTTCTCAAACGAAATGCTTCAATTCAAAAAACTCGTTTACGAAATGCGCTTTGACGAAGTAAGTGCGCGCTATGGCGAGTTCGGATCTTTCTATGTTGGAAACATCCTTACAAAAGAAGCAGTACCCGCTTATTTGCAGGTGTAATGATGAAAATGACTCATTTGTTATGATGAGTCATCTTTTTTATTTGGTCTAGTTTTCTAAAACAGCTCATACACATATATCGAATGTTCTGTTTCCCTGCTTGTACATCAAGATTAACAACATAGAGGGGGAAGGCAATTGGCAGTCATTAAAGCTACAAATAAGGATATTGACTTGCTCGCACGTCTCATACGTGCTGAAGCTGAGGGTGAAGGCGATCAAGGCATGCTGCTTGTAGGTAATACCGGGGTGAACCGGATTCGCTCCAACTGTCTTGATTTTAAAAATATCCGAACTATGCAGCAGATGGTGTTTCAGCGTCCAGGCGGATTTGAAGCGACCATTAAAGGATATTTTTATCAAGGCGCGCGAGAGAATGAGAGAAGGTTAGCCAAAAGGGTTATTAACGGTCAGCGTTTTCATCCCGCTCGAAACTCGTTATGGTTTTTTGATCCAAGCGGTCCTTGTCCCGCAACTTGGTACAATCAACCGCGAGCAGGAAGCTTCAAGGCGCACTGTTTTTATCAGCCTAAACAAAGCGATTGTCCAAATGTGTTTAACACCTTTTAGGGAGGTTTGTTGATGAACAACTTTAATCCGTACGGCCAAGATTATTATCGACAGCAGAATGGAATGGGTATGATGGGTGGCGGCATGGGAGGAATGGCAGGCATGGGCGTTCCACAAGACATGGCCCAAAGTCAGCAGGCACCAGGAATGGGCGGCGGCCCTCTTCAAGATATTGGTGCACCCGGGCAGCTTCCGCTTGAGCAGTCCTACATCGAAAATATTTTAAGGATGAACAAAGGGAAAGTCGCGACCGTTTATATGACCTTTGAGAACAATGAAAAATGGAACGCTAAAGTTTTTAAAGGAATTATTGAAGCAGCTGGCCGCGATCACATCATCTTAAGCGATCCGCAAACAGGTAAACGTTATCTACTATTAATGGTATATGTAAACTATGTCACGTTTGATGAAGAGATCAACTATAGCTATCCATATGGCACGCAACAGCAGCAACAGCAAGGCGGTCAAATGTCACAATACAGCCCTCGTTGATAGATATTATTCCTGTCTGGTTCAGGCAATTATAAAAATGGCGCCCTCAAATTTTTTAAGAGAGCGCCTTTTATTATGCTTTTACAACAGCGATGATCAACAGAACCCAACCAACGATGAATGCTACGCCGCCAAGCGGTGTAATAGGACCAAAGAATTTCATCCCTGTGGTTGAGAGGGCATATAGACTTCCAGAGAAAAGCAGTATACCGATAAAAAATGACCACCCTGCTCCTGTTAATAGTGTTGAAGCTGGAAATTTCCCAAGTAAAACACCAACGACTAACAATGCCAACGCATGATACATGTGATATTGAACCCCAGTTTGGTATACATTTAACATGTTTCTTGCATTTAATTTAGCCTCGAGTGCATGTGCCCCGAAAGCTCCAAGCATAACTGCAAGCATCGCGTGAATCGCACCTAATATAAGAAAAAGCTTCATCCTGTTCCACTCCTGTTTTTCTTTTATCTTACCATTGAAAAATGACAATACAAAGGTTGCCACAGGATTGTAAATATTTTGGCGGACATGGTTGTCCATGATAAAAAAAGCGAACGCTAACGTTTTTTCGGCTGCTGACGTTCGCTGTCAAGCAATCGGACGTATTGATCGATCTTACGCTCAAGCTCCTCTTTCTCTACTAATTCAGAGTGAAGTTCTCGTATGATTCCCTCTAAACTCTGAATACGCCTCTCAAACTGAAAAAGCAAGTAGCCAGCAATGACGATAGGGAAGCCCACATTACCGAGGAGATTAACTAAGTTTAACCATTCACTTGCTCCGACCATTTCCATTCACCCCTCTTTTTTTATCGAACAAAACAGAACGTATGTTCGTAATTTTAGTATAATGCGAACGGAGATTATTTACCATCATTCCTTTCTCATATTTTTATTTTGATTCGAAGGACCTATACAAAAAAGAGGTTTAAATAAATGAGGGAGTGGAATAACAAAAAATAAGACAGAAATTATTACATAAAAGGAGGAACAATAAAATGGAACTTCTTATTACAATGATATATACAATTCTTGGTTTAGCTGCTCTAAGTCTAATCGCAACAGTGACTGCCATTTATTTTTCTAATAAAAAGATCAACGAAAAAATTGAAATCGCAAAACGTAGAGATGCAAGAATGGAACACCAAAATACTTATGTATCGATCTAACAGCGCTGATAGTGGTGCTGTTTTTTTTTATGGATATTTTGCGCATTCATTGTTGCCCTTGAAAGTAGTTGATTTCCGTTCCAGGTGCTCGCTTTCCGGTTTTCGTATAAGTGTCTCACCTGTCCAGTTGCAGTGGCTAGCCCCTCGAGGTCAAAAGTAAATGGTCCAGAAGGCAAAGGGCGCCTTCCTAGCCCATTCACCTTTTGCTTGTCGGGGCTGAACGAGCCACTTCCACTCTTGGGACTGCCCGCCTGTCCCCCAGGAGTCTCGCACCTTCCACTACAATCAACTATCAAAGTAGAAAATTATTTAAAAACAACAACCTTTTGGAATAGAATGTTCGTTGTGAGAAGACCCTTGTGAAAATATCAAAACGGGGAAATGTGGGGAAAACTCGCGGAATTATTGTGCGAACTCGCGGAATTAACCTTGTTTCTCGCGGGATTATCTCCAGAATTTCCGGAATTCCCCCTCCTGCTACCCCACCACAAGTGCTCTCAACTCATTCAAACCAATACAATAAAGAAAAACCCACTCACAAAGAGCAGGTTTTCCAACAAACTTGTATTAAAAATCAAAAATAGAGTCTCCGTTGCCGTCTTTTTCGTCTTGATCGTCATCCTCATAGTCCATATCAAAGTCCATCATAGACTTTTGATGTTTTTTTGCGGGAGGAGGAGCGGTTACTAGACTTGCTGGTTTTTGAACGGGATAAGACGGTACCCAGCCTTTTACGTCAACACTTGAATCATCGTCATCCGCTTCTAGCATTAATTCGCACAATGTTTGAATGGCTGATACATGTTCGCGCAGTTTAGGAGAGTTTTCGTCCAATCTTTTCATCTCAGCAACATGCTTTTCTATTTTTTTTGCAAACTGACTTACTGATATATTCATCGGTTTCACCACAATTGTTTTTTTCTTATTCTATCAAACCCGTTCACATAAATAAAATAAATGCCAAAAAAGACAGCTCAAACAAGCTGCCTTTTGCTCCAAATTCCGCTCAAGTATATTCATACACTAGCACACGTACGGTGATCCTGCCGCGAGCATGATAGTGAATGCGAAAAATAGCCCTATTTACTTTTTAGCAGCAGACCTCCTTAGCCCCATCTCTTTACACTCCAATCACTCTACAAACAATTATTCTCGACGCTTATGTAATCTATGACGTATCCACCCAACTGAAATTCTGATTATCGAAAGGCACGGCAATTGCAGAAATAACTTCCGATGCATTCTTGTTACTCACTTCCCCATACGAAAAGAAGTTCACACCTGGTTCATTCGCCACGATAACTTGTCCCGTTTTCGGCATAGAAACTGATACCATGTAGTTCTTCATAACCGACCCCATTAACAGCAGAACCCAAAGCACATACGTCATAACTTCCATCTTCCCTACCCCTTTCAAATTTTCATTGATTTGTACCGATCTATTTAAACCCTACTTTACTGGCAAGTGTTTTTCTTTATTTCATCCTCCCTTCGAACTTACCAATGTATGTGGTGTTAATTGCGATTATACGTACCTTTTAATAAAATGTTTGTCACAATGTGCTTTTGTTTTAAAGTTTCTATCAACAAAAGATTCACTTCAGATACAAAAAAGAGCAGATTCGGCCCACATTTTTGTATAATAGTGAATATAGAAGTGAATATGTTAGCGAGTTTAAGCTGAATATGATAGAAAAAGACGTATACTTCTAAATCTTTTTATTCATTAATTATTTTCTGTAGAAACAAGGAGGAGAATCATGTCCGTACTTAACGAAATCTTAGCGTTCAATCACCAATTTGTTGAAAACAAAGAATACGAACCTTTCCAAACTACTAAATTTCCTGATAAAGGACTTGTTATCGTGTCTTGTATGGATACGCGCCTGACTGAATTGTTGCCAAGTGCGATGAATATTAAGAACGGTGATGTAAAAGTTATCAAATCGGCTGGAGCGGTTATCTCGCATCCATTCGGTTCTATTATGAGAAGTATCCTTGTGGCCATCTATGAACTAAAAGCAGAAGAAGTTATGGTCATCGGTCACTATGACTGCGGAATGAGCAATGTAAACGCGGATGGATTGCTTGCCAAGATGAAAGACCGTGGCATTGAAGAGTCGACGTTTGACACGTTAAAATATTCTGGACTCGATTTGAAGAAATGGGTTCAAGGGTTTGACAGTGTTGAGGACTCTGTGAGAAACAGTGTGCAACTTGTGAAAAATCACCCGTTGCTTCCTGAAGATATTAAAGTGCACGGTCTCGTTATCGATCCGGCTACAGGAAGACTTGATCTTGTGGAACGCGGAGAATAGAAATATAAAAGGCAAAGCGCATTACTCGCTTTGCCTTTTTTCTTTTTAAGGATTGATCTTCGTAATTCGTCCTTCAATCTGTGCGGATACGGTATCGCGATTTTTAAAATAATTCACTAGCGCTTCAAGATCCGTAACACTTACTGTTGGATTCTTTCCTTCTAATAAAACGGTATAACCATCACCGCCGCCAGCCATAAAATTGTTTACGGTTACGGTATATTCTTGCTCTGCTTCAATCGGTGTTCCATCTTTCTTAACCATAGAAACTGTTCGATCGCCAACTGGTTTCGAAAGATCAAACGTAGCTTTCAGACCAGAAATCTGAAGCATTTTCTCTTTATCCGTTGCCCATTGAGATTCAAAAAGTTCTTTGATCTGTGCACCTGTTAACGTCATCGTGACCAAATCGTTCCCAAACGGCTGCACGTTAAAAAGTTCTCCCCATGTCACTTCACCCGGGTTGATCACATCACGAATACCACCTGGATTCATAAACGCAAAATCCGTACCCGTCTGTTCTGTCATAGAATCTGCGATCACATTTCCTAACACAGACTCACCATTATACGCTTCTGTTCCTGATAGCAGTTGATCCGTTTTCCCTACGACTTCATTGATGATTGGTGCCACTTGGTCTTCGGCTTGCTTAATAATTTTTGTAATACTAGAATCCGGTGTTACACCTTTTTGCAATACTGTAACGACTTCTGCTTTACTTTTTACGATATCTTTTGTGCGGCGGTCAATTTTAAGATCCACATCTGCAAAGGCTGTTCCGTAAGAGAAAGCTTGTACGAGCAGCTTGTTATCTACTACAGCGTTCACATTTCTATGATTGTGCGCGCCAAACATTACGTCAACTTCATCGTCTACTTTGTTTGCCATATCCACGAGTTCACCAGACACTTCTCCGGTCGCTGATTGCTCAACGGGATTATGTGCTAGAACAACAATAGACTTTACGCCTTTTTTCTTAAGAGATTTCACAGCTTTATTAATTGCTTCTGCTTCATCTATAAATTCAACGCCTGCCGTTCCACTTGGAATGACGATATCCGGCGTATCAGAGAAAACCACTCCGATGATGCCAATGTTTACACCTTTAACCTTCTTAACCACATAAGGAGGAAGGATATTTTCCTTCGTCTTTTTATCTATGACATTAGCAGCCACATAAGGAAAGTCCGCACCTTCAAAATAACCCGTCTTATCATGAGTTCCACCGTCTATCAAACGCATCATCTCATCTACGCCTTCATCAAACTCATGGTTTCCTAGTGCCCCTACATCAAAGCCCATCTTATTCATGATCTCTACTGTCGGCTCGTCCTGCAGCAATGCAGATGTCGGAGAGCTCGCTCCTACCATATCGCCTGCATGCACTAAAAGCGTGTTAGGGTTCTCTCTTTCTCTCATCTTTAAATAGCTTGCTAGATAGTCTGCGCGTCCAACAGATTCCCCTGCCACTTTACGTGTAATATCAATCTGTCCATGAAAGTCATTTACTCCAAGCAGTTGAACATCTAAGTAACGTCCCTTTTGTTTTTGGATGGCGTGTTCCTCTGCATGTACGCCTGCGCCGATTGGTGTTAATCCTAAAGCAAGTGCTAAAGCTGATAATGTCTTTTTCATTAAACAAACTCCCCTATCACTCATTTTGTAAAAAAACTCAACAATTAAAAGTATATATTTTGAAATGTAAAATGATAGAGGATTTTCGTAAAAATGGTGTAAAAACGTTATATTCCAATAAAAAAGGAGTTTATGCCTACACAGCTGGATTTCGGCCGTTAATTTAGTACTTTTATCCCGGTATGCATTTGAAAAAGGATGTTTAACCCTGTTCGATTTCGTGAATACACACTATAACTTCGTTTAAAGGAGAGGATAGTAAATGGTAAAACCTATCGTACATGAATTTAACTCTCAACAAGAATTAATTGCAGCTGCAAGTGATTTGAAAGCTCGAGGTATTCACGAAGACAACTTATACGTATTATCCCACGAAAAGGATGACACAAAAGATCTCGCTCATGAAGCGGATGTTAATACAATCGGTTTAAAAGAAGAAGGACTCGGCACGGCACTCAGCAATGTATTTGAGTCCAGAGGCGATGAGCTTCGCAACAAGATGACAGAATTAGGGTTATCTGATGTAGAAGCAGATCAATATGAAAAGAAGCTCGACATGGGTAAGATTTTATTGTTTGTAAAAGAAGAAGATAAAGTAAATACTCTGCCATAAGTTGAAGAGGAGAGTTGCATGTCCAATCGGGCATGCAACTCTTTTTTTTGCTTACTTACTCATTTTTTATAAAATTTTTTTCTTAATTTAACTCTTGCAGCAGGAGTATTCACACAAAATCCATATTTTTGAAAAAGTTTCTTCTCATGCGTTTCTTTACAGAAGATAGGGGGAATGAAGAGAAGACGAGGAGGAGTCACTATGAATTTACACAATGGTCAGCTCTATTGGCCTGAAACCTATACAAACACGGGTCAGTACCCGGTTCTTGAAGAAGATATATCGTGTGATGTACTAATTGTTGGTGGAGGCATGGCAGGTGCGCTTTGTGCCCATGTGCTCGGTCAAGAAAAGGAATTAGATGTTGTATTGATCGATAGAAGGCACCCCGGTGCAGGAAGCTCATCAGCAAACACAGGGCTTTTGCAATTCTCAAGTGATAAGATGCTTCACGAACTCATTGAACAGCAAGGTGAACAGGACGCCGTCTATTTCTATCAGCTTTGTTTACAAGCGTTAGAAGATTTGAAGAAGATGACGTCTGGATTATCCGAAGACCCTGAATTCCGTGAACAGAAGAGCTTGTATTATGCTAGCTCTCCAGAAGATACGTTAAAACTCCAGCGTGAATACGAGGCGTTAAAGAAGTACGATTTTCCAGTTGAGTACTTAGAGCCTCAAGAGATTTCTTCACGTTTTCCTTTTTCGAAACCCGCCGCTCTCGTTACGAGTGGTGATGCAGATGTGAACCCGTACAAGTGTGTACAGATCTTACTAAAGGATGCAGCTGCTTCAGGAGTTAGAATCTTTGAACAAACACCTCTTATTCGTAAAACCAAAACCGTTCACGGCTTTACCTGCGAATCCGAAAAAGGCACCATTTCAGCGCGCTATGTTATCTTTGCGACTGGTTATGAGAACGACTTTTTAGCTCAGCAATTAGGAGCGGACCTAAACCGTTCGTATGCCATCGTAACAGAACCACTTCCATCACTGAAAACGTGGTATGAAGAATGGATGATTTGGGAGACGAAACGCCCTTACCTTTATATGAGAACGACTAAGGATGGAAGAATCGTTGCCGGCGGTCTTGATGAAGACAAAGCAGAAGCGCCGTTAAATGAAGGACTTATCGAAGAGCGCGGTGAGCGTATTCTCCAAAAGATCAAAGAACATTTTCCGGATCTATCGCCAAAAATTTCTCATTCTTGGTGTGCCACATTTGGTGAGTCGCATGACGGACTGCCATATATCGGTGAACACCCGAACCGTCTTGGCGAGTATTATTGTTTAGGTTTTGGCGGTAACGGTACTGTCTACAGCATGTTAGGCGCAACCATCATCAAAGACTTAATCACAAAAGGCTTCCACCCCGCTTCACGTCTGTTCACGATTGCACGCGCTGTAAGTTTATAAAAAAAAACGATTTGTATAGTTCGTTGTTTTTGTAAGTGGTTGATTGCCGCTAAAGGATGCTCGCACCATCAACCTGACTAAGAAACGATCAACACCCTTTTAACGACCAATTTACTTGGTCGTTTTTGTTATGCCTTCACACCTATTTTAGTGGATATAACATAGGTGCAACCTCAAGTTGACAAAGTGCACCTGCTAAAATATAGAAAATCATACATTGTTTTACTACAATAAAATTAGTAAATGAAAGGAGCTCATCTATGACATTCAGTGAAAAACTTTTTAAGCTTAGAAAACAAAATGGCCTCTCGCAAGAAGCACTGGCCGAACAATTAAACACGACTAGGCAAGCAATTAGTAAATGGGAAAACGGGCAGGGCTTTCCTGAAACGGAAAAACTATTGATGCTCGGTAACATTTTTGAAGTCTCCATTGATTACTTATTGAAAGATACTGTTGAGCAGAGTAATGAAAATGGATATTATGTGAGCAAAGAGATGGCAGAAGGATATCTACTATCTCAAAACAAAGTTTCCAAATACCTTGCCCTTGGATTTAGTCTTGTTATCTTTTCATCAATCCCTTACTTCTTATTTAAGGAAGAGCCGATCACTTTTACCCTTTTAACGATACTAATAGCCGTTCTCGGAATCGGAACCATTACAGCTGGGATCATAAAAGAAGATCGATACAGCTTACTTAAGAAAGAAATGCTGATTTTTGACCAACATTCTTTAAAAGATTTGAAAATCAGATACGAAGAGATTAAGAAAAAGTATACCGCAGTGATGATGATCGGAATTTGTTCTATTGTCGGAGGAGCCATCTTCTTTTTGATCGTTAAAAAAGAATGGGTGGAGGTAGACGTTTTAATTCCGTACACCCCGATCGTTATTGCACTAATCGGCATAGGGGTCTACATTTTGGTTCGAACTCTATCCATCATTGATGCTTATCGAATATTGGTCAAAAACGAGGAGCATGTGAACACTCTAAATAATAGTTTGATGAAAAAAGTGAAGAGGAAAATCAATCATTTTTAAATGAAATCTAAGTCTAAATACCTTCTACTCACTAAAAATTACTTTTGAATCCTTTTCATTCTGTCTTCCCTCTAATAATCAATCTTTGGCCTTCAAGTTTTAAACAACTTATGCTTACATCACGCGGTGATCCTACCTTCTATTATAGAACTGAGCAAACACTCACCGTAAGAGGTATGCCCTGCGGAACTCGGCTGGTTATGTAAAGATTGGCTCCGTGAATGCAAGCTTTGAATCATGGCACAACGACGAGATTTAGAAAACTTGAATGCCGCCAAAGCAGTAGGACCATTTTACAATCAAATCATCGCAGCGTATCCGACATGGTACTACGACATCAGCGTGCCCACGGGTAAAGCACTAGAATTCAGGTTCATCAAAAAAGATTCCGCAGGAAATGTAGTCTGGGAAAGTGAAACAAATCATACGTTCACCACCCCATCTTCAGGATAATTGGCAAAACTAAAACTAACATAACGCAAAGAAACGACCCTGATTAAAGGGTCGTTTCATATGTTTAACTTTTTCTCGTCTCTAAAAAAGACATCATTGAGTAGTTGATTGGAGTGTAAGGTGTGAGACTCCTGGGGGATCAGCGGGCCAGGTGAGACACCTATGGGCGCATGGCGACGAGGTGGCTCACCGCACGCCCCCCGGAAAGCGAGCACCTGAAACGGAAATCAACAACTTCCAAAGACCACACTGTATCCGAAAACAGTTTTAAGACGCATTCGGTGCAGCAGCAATCTGCTTACGAATAAACTCAATCGAACTTTTGTTAAAAAGCTCTGGCTGGTCAACATTACATACATGTCCGCAATCTTTAATGGTTAAAAGCTTCGAATGCTTCTTCTTATCGATGAACGCCTGAATCGGTGGTAAGAACATATAATCTTCCTCACCCATGATGTAAAGCGTTGGAATCGGTATCTCTTTTTTACGCAGACTTTGCAAAAATGGATTAATTTTTAATGTAAGCTTAAACCATCTCTTGAATTCTTTTTGACAAAGCTTTTTGGCTTCTCCAATAAACAAAGAACGTGAAGCTTCGTGTCTCTTTTTCGGCATGATCACCCAAGCAAATAAGCTGTACAGCCACATGTATGGAATGAACGACTTACAAAGATTGCCCATCGCGATTAAGAACCTTGAGCGGAAATTCATCTTTGTCACCGCACCCCCAAGCGTCATGGAAGCAACCCGATCAGGGTAAAGCTCTGCGATCGTTTGAATTAAAATCGTCCCCAAAGAAATCCCTACGAAATGAGCTTTTTGGATTTTTAAATGATCCATCACTTCAAGCACATCAAGGCTGACCTCTTTAAACGAATATTTTTTTAATAAAAATTTATCAGATTGTGATTTACCGTGACCTCTTAGATCCACAAGCAAAATATTAAAATGTTGTTTAAATTCTCTTAGCTGTTTATACCATATGGATGAACTGCCCCCAGCTCCATGGACAAAAATCACCCATTGATGATTTTTTTCGTGTGTGTACGTTTTGTAATGAAGCAACAAGTACTCCTCCTAGTGGTTCAAACATTCTGTCAATTTTTCCAGCCTTCATTTTAACATAAAATCTTATATTTTGTACCCGTTTCCACGGAAAGAAATGTGTACAAACTGGAAACATAACCACAATGTATTTATACTGTAACTATATAAACGAAGTAATCGTCAGGAGGTTTCACAAAATGGCTAAAGAAAGTTCATTTGATATCGTTTCACAAGTAGATCTATCAGAAGTAGACAACGCAATCAATATCGCGACAAAAGAAATTACAACTCGTTATGATTTCAAGGGTAGTAAAAGTGAGATCACACTAGACAAATCTAGTGAAGAGCTCGTTTTAGTTTCTGATGACGAGTACAAGCTAGAGCAGCTAAAAGACGTTTTGATCACAAAGCTGATCAAGCGCGGTGTGCCAACAAAAAACTTAGATTACAGCAAGGTTGAGCAAGCTTCAGGCGGAACTGTTCGCCAACGTGCAAAGCTTGTAACTGGAATTGATAAAGACAACGCAAAAAAAATCAATGTGCTGATCAAGAATTCTGGACTAAAAGTGAAAAGCCAAGTTCAAGATGATCAAGTTCGTGTAACAGCAAAGAGCCGAGACGATCTGCAGCAGATTATTGCGCTAGTTAAAGAAGCAAACCTGCCGATTGATGTGCAGTTCATCAATTACAGATAAAAAGGTTCCAACAAAAAAGGATGACTTCAAAAGCGATTAGCTATTGAGTCATCCTCTTTTTATACGGATTTTTTCTGATCAGGTGAATCGAGCAGTTTCATCTGTTCGAGTTCAATTCTCATCTTTTGGGTTTCGATCACATAGTTGTCATGCTTTAAACGTTCCAGTTCTATCTCATCTTGTAGCATCTTATGTTTAAGTTTCGTCTGTTGTTGGAAATGACCTAGTACGATTGCAATAATGGGGATCGAGAATATCATAATGACCGTGATTGTTCCTGTCATGGTATTCCTCCTAGAAATTATTACCTTCTAACCCAATAATAACAAATATAAATGCTATTCGTACAGGTTATTCGTTAAGCTGTTTTCGCCAACATTCGCACTTCCCTCAATAGGATGCTCTTAAGAAACGGCTTTTTTTACACCGTTCTTGATAATTTCCTCTGACAACCTTGCTAATTCTTTTGCATCTTGATGTTGATCTGGATAGATCGGTGGATGAACAGTAAGGTGAACGTCCGCTGGCTTGATCCAAAACTTTTGTTGTTCCATAATTTTATAAGAACCGTTAATCGTAACGGGAATGATCGGCACACCAGATTTAGTCGCTAGTTTAAAACTTCCTGCTTTAAACTCTGACATTTCGTTGCCTTTACTTCTCGTTCCCTCAGGAAAAATAACAAGAGATGTTCCGTTCTTCAGCAGTTTAGCTCCTTCATTGATCGCTTGCACAGACTGCCTTACATTCTTACGGTCCATGAACAAACAGTTTAACTGCTCCATCCATGTCCCAATAAAAGGCATCTTCTTGACCTCGATCTTTGAGATGAAGGCTTTTGGTTTTTGGATATAGCCTAAAAGAATTGGAATATCGAAGTTACCTTGATGATTGCTGACAAAAAGAACAGCTGTGTCTTTCGGGATGTTTTCCTCACCGCTTACTGTAACACGTGTTCCACTAAGTTTAACGAGCGATGTTGACCACTCTTTTACTTTCTGGTCAACCAACCGGTCACGCTCTTCTATCTTTCCAGCTTTATAAAACTTTTTTACACGGTTTAATGAGGGAATCAACTTTAATAAAACTCCCCAAAAATAAATAAACCAAATAATCGTTCTCACACGTTTCCCCCGCTTTACATGATGATTAATTTTCCATATTCTCGAGATGGATTTCTTCTTAGTGATGCTGCTGGAAAAATAAACGTCCAAGGCATACTCGTTTCCGGAGGAATTTCTAACGTATAACGGGAATCCATTTCACCGATCGTATACCCCTCTTCTTGATACAGCACTTTTTTGCCGATCAAAGATAAAGGCTCTGTTGAATAATTATTTACAAGCACCGTCACTAAAAATTCTTCCTTATGATTATAAGCTGTTTTCAAAATTACAGCCTGCTGTCTCACATGTTCTTCAGCACTTAATTCAGAGAAGACCCGTTTTATCTCTTCTCTGTCTTGGTGGGCAATAGTCTTGTCCCATGCAGATTCAAACTCCAGTTTTTGCAAGATTATCCCCTCCTTTGAACCATATTATCATATTTTTTTGTAAACCACTCGATTTCAAAGAATAAGCCGCAAGAGATCAGTCGCTCCACGGCCTCATTTCTCTATAAAATTATTCAAAGACAGAACTTGCCGCTTCGATCAACTTCTTTTTCTCCGCTTTTCTGTCTGCATCTTCCTTGATTAAGTACTCGATTTTATAGAATAGACCATCCTTTTTCCAAGCAAGGATAGGCAGATCTGCACTTCCCGAAAAATAAGCATCTGTACCATCCCTTAACTCCACTTCGTCTTTCGTTTCTAACTTCTCGGTCTTCGGGAGAAAATTAGATACTCGATAAGCTAAATAAACATTTTGCCCTTCTTGTCTCGGATAAAAAACAGAATCTACAAGGATATTTCGTTTTTCACCCCAATCGGAGATCTGAAACGTTGAAAGAGCGACCTTAAACGGCAATTGATCAGGCAGTTCCAGTGAGAATGGAACGGCTTTTAGTGTTTCTTTCTTAGAAACTTGATCGTAATAACGAGGATAAGCGCCTTTTGGATGATCTTGCAGTGTTAAGTTTTTATCGTTTAATGTTCTTTTTTCCTCACTCGAACATCCAGCAAGCAAAACTGCTATGACTACAAATACGAACCAACCCCACTTTTTCATCCGCTTCACCTGCTTCTCTTATTATTTTAAGGAGGATGAAACCATTACACGCCAGTTGTGATCACACGTTGCTTGTATCGTACCTCTATTCAAGATATAGTTTGCCATCAGTTCAGACATATCGATCGGAATATCCTTCACCACACGTTTTTCCTTAAACATGGGATAATCACCGCCTCCACCTGCACGATAATTGTTCATAACGACTTTGTATAAGGAGTCGTATTCAATCGATTTTCCTTTATACTGTAAACTCACAATTCGCTGTCCGAGCGGCTTTGACAGGTCAATCGTGTAATCAATACCCTCCCACATGTCATAGTTGTAATGCTGAGGCTTCGGAATTGAAAACGCTGGGTTAATCACCGGATCACCCGCTTCGTTTACAGAAAAATAAGAAGCTGATCTCTCTAACGCTTCCTTCATATCTCGCCCTGTAATCTCAATCACTTTTAACGTGTTTGGGTACACATAATTTGAAACGATGTCGCGCATCGTAACATGTTTCGAGAACCCTTTGGAATGATCATCAAAAAGAGCTGTACTCGAAATATCTACACCCGCTGCATCCATCTGCACCTTATTAATAAATTCAATAAACGGATGATCAACTAGCCTCGTTAACATAGGATCGGTAATCTTCATATCCCCGTCTACTTGTCCTAAAGGCTGATCTAGCCATTTTTGAGTTTTAATTTCGTACGGCTGAATCAGATCCAACACCTGCTGATCAGGTTCGTAGTCCTTCACAGAAAGAAGTTTCGCTCGTTTATTTTCCAATTTCCATGAATCACCTTCACCTTTAACTTTTACTTCTACATACCCCAGTTCAGTTCCTTGTGTCCCCGGCTGAATGATCGTGACTCCGTTCACTTCACCTTCAAGCAAGCGATGCTGATGACCGGTGATTAGCACATCGATTCCTTCGATCTCCATACACAGTTGATACGCTTGGTTCTCTTTCGTGAGCGTTTCCGTTGGTTTCCCTGTTTTGAGATCTCTCTCAAAACCACCATGATAAGAAACAATCATGACATCTGATTTCGATCGTAGATAAGGAACCCATTTTTTTGCCGTCTCCACCGCATCCAGAAAAGAAAGTCCTTTAATATGTTCTGGATTCTCCCAGTTCGGTACATATTGTGTAGTTAATCCTAAGATCGCCACTTTTATCCCGCACTCAAAAGTTTTGATGATATAAGGTTGTCCAAAGACCGCTTTCTCTGTTCCTTGGTGTACGATGTTAGCTGAGAGCCAAGGAAATCTAGATTCTTCAATCGTTTTATATAGATAAGGAAGACCATAATTAAACTCATGATTTCCTATTATCGCAGCATCATAATGCAATTCGTTTAAAAGAAGTACCATTGGATTAACATCATCTTGATCTGTTTTAGTGTGATAGTAAGTTAGCGGCGTTCCTTGAATAAGATCTCCGTTATCAATGAGGAGGGTGTTGGGGCGGTTAGACATGTGTTCTTTTAATGAAGCTGCAGTTTTAGCCAATCCTATGTCCGCTTTTTCATTATTACCGTACGTTAACGGGAGAACATAGCCATGAATATCACTTGTCACATAAATATGTATGAATTGTTCCAAGCCTTCTCCCTACCTTCTATAAATAGTATATAATCCAAATTATACCACCAGTTCTATTCTATCACTTTAAAAATCCGTTGATGATATTCGACAATATTTCCGGGGGAATGTTTGTTATTCTACAAAAATTCACACAGATCCACTAAAAATAATTCTGTTTCATTCAACAAAATCTTTTTATGAAAAAATTGAGAATCTTTTACAGGGAAACACGACTGATATAACGAATAGTATTAATTTGTCGTTTTATAGATAATAGGGGGATTAATCAGCATGAATACGAATGTAAAAACAAAAAAGAAAAAGAAAAGAAATCAATCTAATTACAGAGCTTTATTACTTCCTTTCATAGTCGTTTTAATCCTGATCGGGGCAGTGATCTGGAATAATGTTCGTCAAGAGACGAGGCTTCCTGATCCTGATTGGAGCCGTTCTGTGGAGACACCTGCACAATCCATTAGCGCTGAACCAACTGTTATAAAAAGAGATGACCAATATTATGTGTATACCCATCAAAAAGACGGTTTACAAGTGACGACTTTAGATAAAAGTCTAAATCTAGTCTCTGAAAAGACAGAGAACCTTCCTCTCGATGAAAGAGCGAACTATTGGACAAACGGAAAACAGATTGCCTTTATCTCGCGTGGTGAGCTTATTCTGTATGAAGAAGGTAAACAAACCGTTGTAGATAAAGAAGTGGAACTTTTAGCTGATGCTAAAGACCGATTTGCTTATTCAAAAGGTAATAAAGTATTTGTATTTAACCCTGAAGTTGGGAAGAGTCAATCCATATTTACAGCTAAGGAAAAACTATCAGAGCTATCAGGTCATCCAGCATCTCAATCATTTATCGCAACGGTTGGTCAAAAAGTAGAGATGGAAGCATTTTATTTAAAAGAAGCAGACGGAAAATATAGCGCTCAATCTATCACGCGATACAGCAAAACACCGACAGATAAAATCTATAACTTCCGCTTTGCTGAAGCAGATGATCAAGTTCATTTTATGTATACCTTTTATTCTTCTAAACAAGGAACGAAGACGTTTAAAACGTTTTATGGTGCAGCACCTACGGACCAGCTTAAAGCTATTGATTTCAGCAATGTTAAGTTATACAGCTCAGAGCTTGGTTATGAGATCGAAAACCCTTCTTACCAGCAGTTAAACGTAGAAAACAACAAGCCTATCATTCTATTTGCAGCGAAAGGACCGATTTCTACTAAAAAGGAAGCGGGCAACATTTACAAAGCAACCTTAAATGGCGACAAGTGGGAAGCAGCACGAATCAGTACAACGAGTGATTTTTCAGTTTATCCGATACAGGTGGATGAAAAGACGATTGCTTGGTTAAAAGCAGAATCTGTCAGTGATTATAGACTTTATTTAGCAAGCCAAGATTCAGAGATTAAGAGTGCGAGTAAAAAAATGGGGAAACAAGATTTATATACTGCCACGTTTGACGCGTTTACGGCTTTCGTTGTATCGTTCATCGCTATGACGAACGCATTCATTTGGGTAGTGCCGTCAGTATTGTTCTTAGGAATTCTTTATTTTGTACGTATTGATGTCATTGAGGATGAAAAACCTTGGGCGAAATGGACTGCGATCGCACTTTTTGTTATTACACAGCTTTATGTGATTCAATCATTGTTCAACAACACATTCTATACACTAGCACCGAAATACCTTACCTTTACCGGAAGCTCATTCATCATTCCTATGATTGTTTCCGCGATAGCACTGTGGGTGATGCAGGTAGCTAGAGATAAGGATTGGGGATTGTTTGCACAAGTTTCATATTTTATCGGACTTACCGTATTGTTCGAACTCTTTGTTGTTGGAACGTACGTGTACTAAGGATTTATCCCTCCAGTAATTTAGCGGGTTGACGGGATAATCTGTCCAATTCAAATGAATATCTGTCCATTTCATGTAATAATCTGTCCGATTGCTTCATTAATCTATCCAATTGAAGAAGTAATCTGTCCGATTAATATTTCTTTGGGTTCACAAGCATACTAAGGAGATAGGGAGCTGAATTAATGATATATGTTATTCGGCAAGGAGAAACAGATTTAAACAAAGAAAAAAGGCTGCAAGGTAGAATGGGCTTGCCTTTAAATCAAATAGGAATCACACAAGCAGAACGTTTAAGAGAACAGCTTAAAGATACAAGGTTTGATTATGTCTTTTCCTCTCCACAAGAACGAGCCATTCAGACAGCTGAGATAGCAACTGGAAAAAAAGCGAGAATCGATAGCAGACTTGACGTTTTTGACTTAGGAGAAGCCGATCAGTTGAAAAAAAGCGAAGTTATTTTTGATGGATTTATTCCTGATCCTAATCGGTACAAAGGAGTAGAAAATATTAATAGCTATGTAGAACGCGTGTTTAGCTTCTTACGCGAATTAGAGGTTAGTTATCGTTCTGATATGGACACAGATGTACAACAGGGTGTATTGGGGCTTATTTTCACGGTATTCCACAGGATCGAAATCTTTTAAGATACTCATCTGATAATGGAGAATATAAGACATATGCATTCACTAACTTTGCACATCATACAAAGTAAAATTAAAAAGGACCCCATTTAGAGGTCCTTTTAACGTTGTCATTGTAAATTAATAAGCTCCCAAACTCTCAGGGCTCGGATACACATATGGATCTTTAATTGGCTTAATTTTTTCTAAAGACTCAACCTGCACTAATGGCAGACGCACTTTGTTCAATTCTGTTTCATCAATAGTTCCTGTAACGGTATACCATTCATCCGCTTTAAGTTTGGATACTCCATCGCCTTCAATAATGGTTCCATATACCACGGCATCCGCACTGCAGCAATTCATTGAAAAGCGCGCAATAACGGCTTGATTTTCACTCATTCCGTCTTCACGATACACAAATCCTGTCGTTTCGATTTCTTTTCCTTTGAACTTATCAAGGTAGATATCCAAAACAGTCATCGTATCGAGATAGTGATCAGATGTTACTTTCACTTTATCCTTCGCTAACTGTTCTTTTCCGAACTTTTTATAATACTCCGTTACATCATAAGTCTCGACCGGATTTTCTTCCTTTACGTTCTTTTCCATCTCTTTAATGTAACCTTCAGGATCATCTAAATAGGCTTCCACATCAATATTCTGTGTTGTGGTTACTTTACCTTCTTCCGTTTTTTGAGCTGGTTTTGCATATAATCCCGTTCCGTAACGAATGCCACGCTTCTCAGCAACAGAGCTGTCCATCGCTTTTTCAGGAATCATGAACCCTGTAAGAAGAGGAATCACAAAGATCATATAGATAAAGAAATGCTTGAGCGGCCTACCCTTAGGTGTATGATCCACACCACATCCACATGCGTCATCATGCTGTTCATCCGATCGTCTAAAGAACTGCATCACACCTAAAATTCCTAAAATGCCGATCGCAAAATAGACGAAGATATGCATTTTCGGTGCTACATAATAATTCAGCTTCCCAGTTGTGATTAATCCGATCAGCAGGAGCATGAAACCGATTAAGATGATACCTCTTAAGTACGTATGAAAATCTCGACTCTCTTTATTCATTGTTTCTTCCCTCCCTTTCTATACCACAAATTGATACACCATCGTTACAGCAAAAACGGTTAGCGTTATTAATCCCATTAATACAAATACAAAACGTGTTTTAAAATAAGCAAACATCATAAGCATGTTCTTCACATCAAGCATCGGTCCATAAACCAAGAACGCAATGATCGATCCTACCGTAAACGTACTTCCGAATGAAGCCGCGATAAAGGCATCTGCCTCTGAACAAATAGATAACAAGAAAGCAAGTCCCATCATCAGACCTGTTGATGACCACTCATTGCCTCCTAGCGCCAAAAGGTCATTACGATTGATGAACACTTGGAACATACTTGCTAAAAACGCACCAAAAATAAGGAACTTCCCAGTATCAAAGAACTCATCAGATGCATGATACACCGTTTGTTTCCAACGGCTCATCGTAATACCATGTGAATGATCGTGAGCGCCATGCTCTACGTGTAATCTGAGTTGATCTTTATTGCGAAAAACCCAATATACGATCAATCCGATGATGATTGCGACAAGAAGTGCCAGTCCAATTCTGCCATATACGACTGCCATATTGTTACGAAACGCATAAAAAGTGGATAGAATTACGACTGGGTTCACGATAGGAACGGTTAATAGAAAAACCGTTCCAAGATGCAGTGGAAGTCCTTTTTTGATCAAGCGTCTTACGACAGGTATGATCGCACACTCGCAGACTGGGAAAATCACTCCCATAAATAGAACAACACCGATTCCTAAGAACGGATTCTTTGGAATTATTCGCTGGATATGCTGTTCTGTTACAAAGGTCTGTATTAGTGCAGAAACGAAAACTCCTAGTAAAATAAAAGGAACAGCTTCTATTAAAATACTTAAAAACACCGTGTTCACATGCATGATGGAACTCGGCAAGTTATCAAAAACAGAATCATTTTTAATTTCTTCCATAAATAGAAAAGAAATAATAAAGATAGCTAGCAATAAAAGCCCTATCATCTCTTTTCTTATAACATCTCTTGTTGCAAGGTCCTTCATCGTCTAACGCTCCTCTACTCCATCTGTTTTTATTTATTAGTATACTAGTTTCGTTATGAATGAAGTCTAGTATCTCGTCTCAAGTGTTTTAGTAATGCACCCTATATTTAATCGTAATTATTACGCTTTGTAAAGAGCAAAAAAAGAAACCAAGGTGAATTATCCTTGGTTCGCTAAACGTTTATATAATGCATGTGTACCGCTATCTTCTTCACCCATCTCAGCAAGCTCATCGTATAGTTTCTTTGCGAGTTGCAATCCTGGCGTCAATAAGCCCATCTCTTCCGCTGATTTCAATGCGATGTTCATATCTTTTATAAAATGTTTTACGTAAAAGCCAGGAGCAAAATCTCCTTTTAGAATTCTTGGCCCAAGGTTGCTAAGATTCCAGCTTCCTGCCGCACCCGATTCGATACTTTTCAGCACGTTCTCTGGGTCTAATCCTGCTTTTTCCGCGTAAAGAATCGCTTCGCAAACGCCCATCATACCTGAGGCGATCGCAATCTGATTACACATTTTTGTATGCTGACCAGATCCGGCTTTTCCTTGATAGACAACGTTCGTACCCATTTTAGAGAAAATCGGCTCCATATCGTGAAATGCAGATTCCGAACCACCTACCATGATGGATAGTTTGGCATCTCTGGCACCGATATCACCGCCAGAAACAGGTGCATCAAGCGTAGCAATCTTCCGTTCAGCTGCCGTTCGTTCAATTTTTTGTGCCAGCTGTGGACTAGAAGTTGTCATATCGATTAAGTAAGAACCTTCCTTTGCGTGTGCAACTAACCCTTCTGCACCTAGGTAGACTTCTTCTACATCTTTCGGATATCCGACCATCGTGATGATCACATCACAGTTTTGAGCGATTTCTTTTGGTGTGTCTGCCCATTTAGCTCCTTTTTCAAGAAGATCTTCTGCTTTTGCTTTCGTTCTTGTATAAACATGGACTGGATAACCTGCATTCATCAAGTGACCGGCCATGCTTTTTCCCATTACACCTGTTCCGATAAATCCAACACTTTGCAAATTTCTCACTCCTTTCACTCATTATAACGAAGATTAACAAAAATAAAAAAGACACCGCTTAAGCGATGACCTCTCCTTGAAGAATGCGTTCGATCTTTAATTGAGCTAACTCATAATCCATATCTAGATTCGTTAACATCGATAGCATGTCATCGTTCGAATGCCGTTTTAACAGTTGATACAAGTTTGGCTTTCGTCTCTTGATCATGGTCATAATCTCGATAGTCGGTAACGTTCTGCCTGTTGGTTTAATACGTAAAAAAGAGCGGATGTATTGTGTGAAAGCGGGTATGGCCTCTACAGTGTCTGGTACTGTGTCTAATAGCTCCTGAAGCTTCAATAATGAATCAATCAGTTCTTTGTTTCTTTCCACGAATTCGTCCCTCATCTTTCTCCGAAATTGTGTTACTTTGTTAAAGTTTCGCCTGTTTAGGCATCTCATAATAAATATCGGCAGTTTCATAGAAAGTTTAATGAGGGGTCTGACCCCACACAATTTATTTCCCGCACCCATTTACTCAACAGCTCTTAAGAGAATACTCCATTTACGGCCATCCACATTCCTCGTTTCAAGATCTCGGTAATTTAAACAAACATGAAATGCATCCAATCTTACTAGTACTTTGCAATACCTTTTGACCTGTTTCTTATCCTTTTATGTAAATCCTGCACAGTCCTTTAGGGGTATCTTTCATTTCCCTCATAAGTCCACCCTACTGTTTATTCGTTTTCGCATTTACTCACCTGTATATAAATGGTAAATTGAACTTGTCGACAAAGGGGTCCCGTATTACGGCAGGAGGTTTGGAATATGAAAAAACATCTAGTTACTAGTGTTTTAGCATTCTGTCTCGCAGCTTTTTCGGTACCAAGTGCTTTTGCTCAAGATCAAATTTCGTACAAAGATGAAATCCTAAGTATGCAGCCAGATTTAACATCAGCTGAGTTGCTTTCTAGCGTTCAGGCTATCGCAAAAAACACAGGCGATACAGAGGATGCACTTCTTAAACAGATCTACGAAGAATTAAAACAGGATCAAACAAAGAGCAAGAAAGAAAAGCAACCAAGCGGTAAGATCGGCACAATGGGTAGCAGTGGAGGAACCGTTTCTGTTGGACCAAGTTCGAAAGGAAACTTCTATTACACCGCATCTCAAACCGCCTACATGAACCATGGACACGTGGGCATGTATTACTCGAGCGACGTCATTGTTGAATCTGTCCCTGAAACAGGTGTGCGGACGATCTCAACCACATTACGAAAAGTGGATCAAGGAGATGCACAGGTCAAATCTGTTACAACAAGCTCGTCAAACCGTAATAATGCTGCAAACTGGGCGTTTAGCCGCGTTGGCATTGATGCGTATTCTTATAACTTCGTGACCAACCGTTCAACTTCACATATTGGTGATAAGAACTGTTCCAAACTGGTCTGGTCGGCTTATAAATTAAATGGAAACTTAGATTTAGACGTAGATGGCGGGTTAGGTGTTTACCCTCGAGATGTCCGGGATGCACCAGCCACACAGCTCGTCCGGAATATATAAAAAATAATAAGGCAATAAGGACGTGTAACTACGAACTTATTGCCTTGTTTCTTACAAAAGGAGAGTACAGTGAAGAAATTATTGTTTTTTTCTTTAGTCATTCTTTTCGTTGGAGGCCTTGTTTATCAATTTTTCTTTAACCAACATATCAGTGCTTCACTTTCAGTCAAAAAGGAGGCAATAAAGGAAAAAGATTTCTTATCTGATAAAAAAGCTGTTCTCTATTTTTCAACGACTGCGGACCAAGACATGGATGGTAGAGGAATCAGCCTTGCTGTTTTCATCAATGACAAAGGGGAAGCAGATGCCTTTAAGATGAACGGCTTAGAGCTTGGAAGTGTTGCTGCAGGAAATAACGAGGTTCTATTAGTCGATAGAGATAAGATTCGATTAGTCGGAGATACCTATAAAGAGTTTAATATGAAGAAATCACAGTACACGGGTGAAAGAACAGGTTATCTCGAGAAAGAAAATTTATTTTTTACTCTTTTTAATTCTGGCTTTAATTCGAACGGTGGCTATGATTCAAATATTTTATACGGTAATGAAAAGGGATTTCATAAAGATAATATTCCATATTATATTGGAACTTCCGGGGTGGATAAGGATGAGATCATCGCACTAACAGAAAATATTGAGGCAAGTGAATATTTTTTACGAAAAATAACGCCCTCAAAAAATAATATGGAAATTCAAGATATCATTCAAATAAAAAAGCCTAAGAATTCTAGCTTAAGTGGATCTTCCCCCATCCTTGCAGACAACCAATACTATTATATGATTTTAGAAAAAATATCCGAGAACGACGTATCTAATGTCTTAAATTCAGACGTTATTCTTTATCGCATCAACAAGAAGACGTTACAACAAGATGAATTTACCATCACTACTTATCGAAACGAAAAAAACTTAACAGCACATTACCCTTTCAATACAAAAAGCTCTGCACACTTGTATAACAACGTCTTGTACTACGCAAACGGTTTAGGTGAGGTATTCTCATTTGATACAAAGACGGATAAAATGAGCAAAAAATTTACCATGAAAAACGTTCGAAAAGACGGAGTTCGCTTTCATGAGCAACTCTTCTATAAAGACGATCACCTTTACGTCGTAAGACATGACGAAAAACTAAAAGAAAAATATTACATCGAACACTATTCCTTAACCGAAGGAAAGAAAATAGAAGATATTAAAATTAAAGGGTTAAACGATATCCTAAAATCGATCAAAGGCAAGTCCATCTATTCCTATGACTTTAGAATGCTGAAATAAAAAAATGTGAGTCTAGAACTTATTCAAGTTCCAGGCTCACATTTCTTTTTATTTTCACTCGATAAATAACGATTGAGATGACGACCAGAATCGTATACACGATAAACACGTTACGATAAATAGCTTCTAACGCAATCCCTTGCTGTCCCTCAATTAACAGTCCAGCAACAGCTACACCAAGCGCACCACCAAAAAACTGCACAAGCTGAAGCATACCCATTCCAGAACCCACTTCATCCTCGCTTAATATTCTAGAGTTTTCATTAGCTAAGCTTGACGTTAAGCTAGAAAACCCGATACTCGTAAACATGTAAAAAATCGCTGTCAGATAGAATGCCTTCGTTGCAAAAAGAGAAAACAGCACGACGGATACCAACAGTGCTATAAGTCCCGTTCGCATAACAGGCAGATTTCCAAATCGATCAATCCAGCGTCCCACATAAATTGCGGCTAACGCCGAAAGCATGGCACCTGGAAAAATAACAAACCCGATCGTAGCTGGTTCTTTTCCAAATAAGTTCGACAACATGACCGGCATCACGAACAACAGCGCAAAATGGGTCATGAACGCGATCAGTCCAATGATTAAGAGCGATACGTAAAGCGTGTTCTTAAATAAACTCACACGGATAAACGGATCTTCCTTTTTCTTTGAATAAAATACGAGTGTGCCAAAGAAGAGTACACTCAAGCCCATCAAGTACCATGAAAATGAAGATAGGTAGAGTAATAATGAAGTTACTCCCCCACCTGTTAACAGTGCACCTACAAAGTCGAACGATCCTTCCCGTTTTTGTTCAACAGGCAGATAGACCTTAAATACTGGCAGCAACAGCAGCACAAGGCCTGTTACGATAAAAAGAAAATTCCACCCTAACAATTGTGTGATACCGCCTCCGATTACGGGCCCTAACCCGAAACCAAGAGACGCTGCTGATGAGATCAACGACATGGCACGCCCTCTTCTTGAAATCGGAATATATCTTGTGGCAAGCACCATGCCTAGCCCTGGCACCGCACCTGCTCCCATTGCCTGAACCATACGACTGATCAATACAAACTCAAAACTATTTGAAAAATACCCGATGATGGAGGCGATTCCTAATATGATGACACCTGTAAATAACAATCTTCCAATCGGTATAAAGTCTGACAATCTACTGAATGTGATAGTCGATAAGGCAAACACGATCGAATAGCCTGAAACAATCCATGATCCTGCAGTCGGACTCAGATCAAATTCCGAGATAACACTCGGTAATGCCACGTTAAACATCGTCGTGTTCATGACTACAAGCCATACAGTTAGACTCCATAATGGAATGATCCGGTTCTCCTGAATCGTTCCATAACCTTCCTCTTTAGCCATTCGTTCACCTTCTTTCTAATCCTGTTTCCTTATACATTGTTGCTCTTGAAAGTTGTTGACCTCCGTTTCAGGTGCTCGCTTTCCGGGGGGCGTGCGGTGAGCCATCTCGACGCTTTGCGCCCTTAGTTGTCTCACCTGTCCCGCTGATCCCCCAGGAGTCTCCCACCTTACACTACAATCAACTTCTCATGGATGTTCTTTTAGTAAGTCATAAGCAACAAATGTTTATAGTACAGCCTTCTCTAAAAAACAATATTCCCATCTTATCATGGGTCTATAGAATTAGCGTTACGATTTGCTCATGAATCTTTCAGACCAAAAGACCAATGTTGTTTTTTCCAAAATAAGGACTTTTTATCTGTTTTTACCATAAAGCCAAGGGATTTAAACATGGCAGTAGAATATTACCTTGATATTAAAAATAAGGGGTGTACGCTTGAATGAAAAGCTTTTTACGCAAGACATCTAGCTTCACATTAGCATGTACGTTTGTTTTTTCTGCTTTTTCTGGTGTATCTGCTGCTCCATCTTCAACCGATTCACAACCAGAACTAGCAACACTTTACGGGAAGTACAATTTAAACTCTTCTCATGTTACAAAAGTAATGGTTGAATTAAAAGAACCTTCTGTACTAGAAGCAAAAAAGAAGGGCCAGAAACAAACGAAAGCAAACTTGAAATCCAAACGTGAAGCAGTGGTGAAAGAAATCTCCACACGCTCCAAAACATATAAAGTAAAAAATGAGTATGATCATGTTTTCTCAGGGTTTTCACTAGAGATTGCAGCAAACGAAATACCAAACCTTTTATCAACGCCCGGTGTAAAAGCCGTTTATCCTGATGTTGAATACCACACAACAGGTGATGACATGGGTGACCAATCATTCGATGATGTTTCTCCTCAGATGATGAATTCAGCGCCTTTTATCGGTGCCAACCAAGCTTGGGAATCCGGCTATACGGGAGAAGGTGTGACGGTTGCCGTTATTGATACGGGAGTGGACTATACACACCCGGATTTGGATCAAGCATTCGGTGACTATAAAGGATATGACTTTGTTGATAATGATAATGATCCACAAGAAACACCTAAAGGCGATCCAAGAGGAGCTGAAACTACTCACGGCACGCACGTAGCGGGTACTGTTGCGGCAGATGGCGGCATTAAAGGTGTAGCACCTGATGCCACTTTATTAGCGTACCGCGTATTAGGACCTGGAGGCAGCGGCTCCACTGAGAACGTAATTGCCGGGGTTGAAAAAGCGGTAGAAGACGGCGCAGACGTTATGAACTTATCTCTTGGAAACTCGTTAAACAACCCTGACTGGGCAACGAGTATAGCGCTTGATCAAGCGATGTCTGACGGCGTTGTAGCGGTAACGTCTAACGGAAACAGCGGACCAAACAACTGGACGGTCGGCTCACCGGGTACATCTAGAGAAGCGATTTCTGTTGGAGCTACACAGCTTCCATATAACGTTTATGCAGCTACATTAAAAGCAGGAAATGCTAGTTTTTCATCCGCAAAAGTAATGGGCTTTCCGTCTGAAGAATCCGTTTTAGCACTTAACGGAAAAACGTTGCCAATCGTCGATGTTGGCTTAGCCGGAACAGCTGACTTTGCAGGAAAAGATGTAGCAGGAAAGCTCGTTTTAGCACAACGCGGTACGTATGCGTTTGTAGATAAAGCAACGAATGCGAAGAACGCTGGCGCCATCGGAATGGTCATCTACAACAATGTTGCGGGCGAGATCGTTGATGTGCCTGGAATGGCAGTACCAACCATCAAGCTAACGAATGCTGAGGGCGTTCAACTTAAAAGCTTATTAAGTTCTAACCCAAACACAACGGTAACACTTGGCACCAAGTTTGATAAACAGGTCGGTGAATTGATGGCTGACTTCTCCTCCCGAGGTCCTGTAATGGATACGTGGATGATCAAACCAGATGTTTCTGCACCTGGTGTAAACATCGTAAGTACTGTACCGACTCATGACCCTGCAAATCCGCATGGCTACGGCGCGAAGCAAGGAACAAGTATGGCCTCTCCACACGTTGCAGGTGCTGCCGCTCTTTTATTAGAAGCACATCCGGACTGGGGTGTTGACGATATTAAAGCAGCTCTTATGAATACAGCGGAAGATCTTTTCGATGCTACTGGAAAGCTATATCCGCATAATACACAAGGAGCAGGAAGTATCCGTGTAGTCGAAGCGATTGAAACTGAGACACTTGTATCTCCTGGCAGCCATTCTTTTGGCGTTTTCTCCAAAAAGAAAGGCAAGGAAGTTAGAGGCGAGCACTTTACGATTAAGAATTTAAGCAACAAGTCAAAAGATTATTCTTTTGATGTAGATCTTGAAGGCGTAAAAGTAACGACAAGCAAGAATTTAAAGATCAAAGGTAACAGCTCAAAAGACGTTAAGTTTAACGTACAAGTGGACGCTTCTAAGTTGGCAGCTGGCTACCACGAAGGAACGATTACCATCAATGACGGAAGCAAAGAAGTAGTTGTGCCGACGATTCTCTTTGTACAAGAGCCTGACTTCCCTTCGATCACTAGCATCAGCGCTACAGCATTAGGAAATAATGCATTCACTTTTTCAGCTTACTTCCCAGCTGAAGCCGACAAAGTCGATCTGTTTCTATACGACAGCAACCTGACGAAAGAAATCGGTCTGATCGGCAGCTACGAAGATGTTCCAAAACAGTATAATGACTTCCAATGGGACGGAAAGATCTCTGGACAAGCTGTTGCACCAGGTAAATATCGCGTTGTCGCATTCGCTGAAAGAGGCGATAAACTCGACAGTCGATACACGGATGTTATCACCCTTCAATAAAAAAAATCCCTTGCCGAGCTTTCGGTAAGGGATTTTTTGATGGTTAACATTAAATGATATGATAAGAAAAGAACGATCAGGAGGTATTTTATGAAACTATGCATACTAGGTGCGACAGGAAGAGTCGGACAATATTTTACTAAAATGGCGCTCCAGGATGAAATCAGGGTTTCTGCACTTTTACGTGACCCCGAAAAGTTGCCGCACTCTATTTTGAGTCAGATCTCTTTTACAAAAGGAGACGTTCTAAGTAAGGAATCCGTAACTGAAGCCATGGCCGGATGTGATGTCGTTTTCAGCGGTCTATCAACAGACGGAGCTAATGTCCTTTCCGAGGGTATGCCTATAATTATCGAAGCAATGAAAAAGGAAGGCATCTCTCGTATCATCACGATCGGTACAGCAGGCATTTTACAAAGCCGCACAGAACCTCACCTACTTCGCTACCAATCATCTGAATCAAAGCGTAAGTTAACAAGAGCGGCGGAAGATCATCAGAAAGCATTTACTCAACTGCAAGAAAGCGGGCTGAATTGGACGATCGTTTGTCCCACTTATCTGCCAGACGGAGAACCTACTGGCACGTACCGAACGGAAAAAGACGTTTTACCGATCGACGGTTCTAAGATCAGTACCGGAGACACCGCTCATTTTGCGTTCTCTCTTTTAAGAAAGAATGACTTTCCAGCGTCACGTGTAGGAATCGCATATTAAAACCTTCGAGGCATATCTTGAAAAAAGTAGACACCAAGACTTAAGAAACCCACTCCGATAATAAAGATAAAAAACTTGATGAACCATTTCGGAAAAAAGCCTACCAGCTTATCAATAAAGGTTACAAAGATGAATTCTACCAGAGCACCGAAGAACGTTTCTGAAACACGGCCACCTTTGTAACTTGCGTCATACTGCTTTTTATGCTCAATTTCTTCTTTTTGATAACGGATGCCATATACGATAACAGCAATTCCGAATCCGCAAAGAACGACAGGTATGATCCAAAACCAGCTCATCTCTCATTTCCTCTCGGTACAGAAAAGACTTTTGCTGTTTTCATATGATCAGCAAAAGTCCTCTGTTTTTTTATGAATAATACGGCGCGATCATCAAATAAACAATAACACCTGTCAAACTCACATAAAGCCATAGGGGCATCGTCCAACGTGCAATCTTACGGTGTTTCTCCACTTGCATGTTGAAGCCTCTCGTAACGGTGATTAACGCTAGAGGTACGATAACGATCGCAAGCAAAATGTGTGTGATCAAGATAAAGAAATAAACGTACTTAAGGGGACCTTCACCACCATAAGACGTAGATTCTGTTAAATAGTGATACGTTACATACGACAGCAAAAAGAATGTTGTACTCGTGAATGCCGCCAAGATAAAGCGCTTATGCAGCGTGATGTTCTTTTGTTTAACAAAATAAAGAGCAGCGAGCAAAAATACGAAAGTAAAGCTGTTAAAGATCGCATTCAAACGCGGCAGCAACGTTACATCAAAAGCAATTTCTCCCTCATACTCTGGCAGGAAGAACAACACGGCCACAAGTACGTTGATCGCAATAGATAGTCCGATAATTAGCGGTGTATAGTTACGCTGTTTCGTTTCAGCCATTTGGTATTACTCCTTTTCCACTAAAAGTCTTTAAAACTTCTAAGATTCCTTATTATTTTACCACTCAAGACCCTATTCACAAACATATAGGCAGCTGAAAACAGCATTCCCCATACAAGTGTCAATAATTCTTCAAAAAATGAGAAACTTAGCAGGAATACACCCTAGGGTATTTACGATTGCGAATAAAGACCAATCCAGAAGTTTGCGCCATCAATCCAGAAGATTTTGCGTTGAATCCACGAGTTTCGTGCCTGAATCCAAAAGTTTTGGCGTTTTATCCACGAGATGTCATTTTTCGACATTTTCTGCAGCAGTAATACCCCCTGCCCGTGTCCGTCTCCATCGCTCACAAAAAAGAAAAACCGGCACACGGCCGGTTCTCCTCAAACAAATCACTATATCATTTAAGCTTTCACAAATTGCTCCTCATCCACTGTAGCAATGAACTTCTCTACTTCGCCGACAACCGACGCTACACAACCTTTTTCAAAAGGAGAGATCAAGCCTGCTTCCTCAACCAGCTTTGTAAAAGGTAGACTTCCTCCCTTTTGACAAAGGGCGAAATAATCTTCCCATGCACGCTCAGAATTCTCGCCAGCACGCTTCCAAAACTGAAGTGCACAGATCTGAGCGAGCGTGTAATCAATATAATAGAAAGGCGAGCGGAAAATGTGGCCTTGTCTATGCCAAAAGCCACCGTTTTCTAAGTACTCTAGCCCATCATAATCACGATGTGGTAAATAGGTTTTCTCAAGCTCTCTCCATTTTGAACGACGTTCAGTTGGCGTCGCATCCGGATTGTCGTATACAAAGTGCTGAAACTCATCAACCGCAACACCGTACGGGATGAACTCTACCGCACCTGTTAAGTGAGAGTATAAATATTTTTCTGTGTCCTTACCAAACAGCTTTTCCATCCAAGGGTACGTTAAGAACTCCATACTCATTGAATGGATTTCACAGGCTTCAAGGGTTGGGAACTGGTATTCGGGAACTTCATACCCTCTGCTCGTATACATCTGGAATGCATGACCGATCTCATGCAGCAATACGCGAACGTCGTTATCGGACCCGTTGAAATTTGTAAAAATGAACGGTGCCGTGTAGTCCTGTAGATACGTACAATATCCGCCAGGCGCTTTTCCGCTTTTACTTTCAAGATCCATGAGCTCATCTTCTGCCATATAGTTGAAGAACGCTCCAGTTTCTTGTGATAGCCCACTAAAGACCTGCTTCGACTGATTCACAATCCACTCTGCATCTCCTTGAGGCTTAGGATTGCCTGTTGTAAAGCTGAACGGCTCATCGTAAAACTTAAACTCATTGATCCCGATGCGCTTTTGCTGACGTTTCTTTAACGTTGTACAAAGCGGAACGATGATCTCTTTAACTTGCTCACGAAACACTTTGACATCAGCGGCGTTATAATCCGTTCTTCCCATACGGTCATACGCAAGTTCCGTAAAATTATTGTACCCTAACTTTTTAGCGATTCCTGTTCGTAGATGAACGAGTTCATCATAGATGGAATCGAACTTTTCTTGGTTGGAACTCAAAAAAGCGTTCGCGGCCTTACTCGCCGCTTTTCGTGTTTCGCGATCTGCAGATTGAACGTATGGAGAGAGTTGCGCAAGGTTCAGCTCTTTTCCGTCAAACTCGATCTTAGCTGAAGCCATCACTTTTACATATTCCGAGCTCAACTTATTCTCTTGCTTGAGGTCCTCTAATACATCTTCAGAATACGTCTTCACTTTTAATTCAGCCAAGCGGAACAGCTGACCGCCCCATTTACGCTCTAACTCATCTTTATAAGGAGATTGGACAAGCGCTTCATGAAAAGCCGTAACCATTCCTTGATAAACGGGCAGATTTTCATCCATAAACGCTTGCTCTTCCTTATAATAAACATCTTCTGTATTAATCGTGTGGCGGATTTTGGCTAGCCTTGCTTTTGATTCGAAACTGTTACGAAGCGCTACGACCTTTTTCATCGCTTCATTCTGCTCATCAGCTGAACTCGCGTCTTTAAAAACCTTTACCGCTTCTTCAAACTCTGTTTTCAAACTTGCAACATCGGGACGTTCATATGTAAATTCACTAAACTTCATTAGATAGGCCTCCCATTCATTTACAATCCATTCCTGTATTACCATTTCTACAATCTATCTCTTTTCTCCTGTAATCCATTTCCCTTTTTCGATAGAATATAGACAGATAAACTAATGGCGGGAGATAAAAGTAATGAAGAACTATCAATCTGATCCTTTTAAAGGAACTTTCGGCAGTCTTGAAAATTTAGCAGACAAGATTAGCGACGTTTTGTCGTGCCCTGTAACGATAGAAGATCAGAATCACCGACTCCTTGCTTACAGCACACATGAAGACGGAACAGACCCTGCGCGTATCGCGACCATCATCGGGCGGCGCGTACCGGAAAAAGTAGTGAACAGTCTGTGGAAAGATGGTGTGATTCCTAGACTGCAAGAAAGCGATGACCCTGTTCGTGTTGGCACGATACAAAATGTTGGACTTGGCGACCGTGTGGCGATATCGATTCGAAAGAACAATGAAGTTCTCGGATACATTTGGGTTCTTGAAGTGGAAAAACAATTAACATCAGATGATATGCAATTGTTAAAGCTTGCTGCTGCTTCAGCTAAAAGTCAGCTTCTTCAAATGCAGATCGGCACAAAAAAGAAAGAAGAAAATCGGCAAGAGCTTTTCTGGAAGATGCTTACCGGTAACCTTCCTCAAGAAGAGCATATTTTAGAAAAACTGCACGAACTTAACATACTGCCGGTCCTCCCAGCAGCTGTATTTATTCTGCAGCTAGAGGAAGAGATCACACCAGCTATCGAAAAAGATATTTTATACCTCGCTGCAGTCAACCAAAAAATCAATGTTCTCTTATCAGCGGCTGACGCGAATCAAATGCTCCTCCTCGCCTCACCTGTTGGAAAAGAGCCACCTTTGGAGCTTGCAAAGTCTTTTGTAGAATCCTTTTTTACACATATGAAAGAGCGGTTTTCTGTGTCAGATATTAAAGCGGCATATGGAAGTCTTGTCACTTCCTTTTCTCACGTGGAAAAAAGTTATAAAGAGGCATCAAGTGTACTAGCTGTTCAGGAAAAGCTCGGCGGAGAAACATTAACCTTGAACGGCTATCACGAACTCGGCATCTACCAATTCTTAGATGCCATTTATGAAAAACAACAAAGACAGAGCTATCATAATGAAATGATTCGAACTCTTCAGGAATATGACCGTCAACATAAGACAGAGCTTTATCACACATTAGAAACGTATCTGACGTTAGATGAAAACCTGAACAAAGCATCAGAAGTGCTTCATATTCACATGAACACATTACTTTATCGTCTTAAACGGATCAGCGAGCTTACGAATATTGATATGAAAAGCCCTCATCAAAAAATCATGATCTATCTTGATTTCAAGATGAATCGGTTATTTAAACAAGAGCGTTTGTGAATTATCACAAATGCTTTTTTTCATTTTCTAGATTCTCAACAATGAAAAGCTCAATCCCTAGAACTATACTGAAATCACAATTGAAAACGCACTCAAAGAGTTTATTCATATAGGAGGATTCACAAATGATTATTGGAGTTCCAGCAGAAATTAAAAATAATGAAAACCGCGTAGCGATTACGCCATCAGGTGTTATTACACTAACAGCAGCAGGCCACAAAGTACTTGTAGAAAACAATGCAGGTGTTGGCAGCGGATTTACGAACGAAGATTATGCGGCAGCAGGAGCTGAAATCGTAGCAGAAGCACAAGACGCATGGTCAGCTGAAATGGTTATGAAAGTTAAAGAACCTTTAGCATCTGAGTACAAATATTTCCGTTCAGATCTTATCCTTTTCACTTACTTACACTTAGCTGCAGAGCCAGCATTGGCAAAAGCACTAACAGAGAGCGGTGTAACAGCGATCGCTTACGAAACAGTTGAATTTAACCGTACGCTTCCTCTATTAACACCAATGAGTGAAGTTGCAGGACGTATGTCTGCACAAATTGGTGCGCAGTTCCTTGAAAAGCCAAAAGGCGGAAAAGGTATCCTTCTTGCAGGCGTACCAGGTGTTCGTCGCGGTAAAGTGACAATCATCGGTGGCGGTGTTGTAGGTACGAACGCAGCAAAAGTTGCAATCGGACTTGGCGCTGACGTTACGATCATTGACCTTAGCCCAGATCGTCTTCGTCAACTTGATGATATCTTCGGAAACAGCATTCAAACATTAATGTCTAACCCATTAAATATTGCACAAGCTGTAGCTGAATCTGATCTAGTAATCGGAGCTGTTCTTATTCCAGGAGCAAAAGCACCTAAATTGGTAACTGAAGAAATGATTAAATCCATGACTCCAGGATCTGTTGTTGTTGATGTTGCGATCGACCAAGGTGGTATCTTTGAAACGGTTGACCGCATCACTACACATGACAACCCTACGTACGATAAGCACGGAGTTGTTCACTATGCAGTAGCAAACATGCCTGGTGCGGTTCCTCGTACGTCTACGATCGCACTTACAAACGTAACAGTTCCTTATGCACTACAAATCGCTAACAAAGGTGCACAAGCAGCAATCGCTCAAAACCCTTCTTTAAAAGCGGGTCTTAACACAGCTGGTGGTTTCGTAACATATGAAGCAGTTGCAACTGACCTTGGCTACGACTATGTTTCAGCTGAAGTTGCATTAGAAAAAGCCGTTCAAACGGTATAATGGATCGAATGAAAAGAAGCTAGGCTCATAATTCTGAGCCTTAGCTTCTTTTTTGTGTTTTCCTAGTGAAGGTAATTATCCGTTTTAGACAGATGCCCAGTCTCTTATAAGAGGTCATAAATTCTCGACAAACGTCACATCGATTTTTTATTAAAAATCCCTACTATCCACCATCTTCATAGAACCATTTTCCCATTTGTTTACACAATCTTAACATTCTCATAACCTTACTAAAATATTATCGGAGTATAATTCCTCACTGTAAGACAACTCAAAACAACAGGAGGCTATTATGGCTATTTCAAAAAAGGTACTATCTGTTGCAATGGCAGGAACTCTTGCTATAAGCGGTTTAGCAATAAATCAAGCATCAGCTGATGATAAAAATAAAGAAAATGAAATTCGAAACGTAATCTTTTTAATCGGTGATGGCATGGGGCCGACATACACGACTGCCTATCGCGCTTTTAAAGATGATACAAAAACACCAATGATGGAAGAAACAAAACTTGATAAGTACTTGGTAGGGATGCAATCCACATATTCTCATGATGAAAAAGAGAGTGTAACGGATTCTGCTGCTGCAGCTACTTCAATGTCAGCAGGAATCAAAACCTATAACGGTGCAATCGCCGTTGATATGGAAAAGAAGGATGTAAAAACCGTTTTGGAACAAGCGAAGGAAAACGGTAAATCAACTGGTTTAGTCGCAACATCTCAAATTAACCATGCTACACCAGCTGCATTCGGTGCGCATGATGAATCTCGTGAAAATTATAACCAAATCGCTGATGACTATTACGATGATATGGTGAATGGCAAGCATAAGGTTGACGTGCTTTTAGGCGGAGGCACTAGCTATTTTGAACGTAAAGACCGCAACATTACAAAAGAATTCCAAAAAGATGGTTACTCTTACGTTACGAGCCGTGACCAAATGTTGAAAGACGACAACGAACAAGTTCTAGGCTTATTTGCTCCAAAAGAGCTAGACAAAAAAATCGACCGTCCAAAAGAGCAGCCATCCCTTAAAGAGATGACAAACTCTGCATTGGATCGTTTGAATAAAAATGATGATGGTTTCTTCCTTATGGTGGAAGGAAGCCAAATTGACTGGGCTGGACATGACAACGATGTTGTTGCAGGAATGAGTGAAATGGAAGACTTTGAACAAGCTTTCCAATCTGCAATCGAATTTGCTAAAAAAGACAAGCACACACTTGTAATCACAACAGCTGACCACTCAACAGGTGGGATGACAATGGGTCGTGACGGAGATTACAAATGGGATCCTGCTTCAATTAAAGCAGCAAAGAAAACACCTGACTATATCGCGAAGCAAATCGCAAAAGGTGCACCTGTAGAAGAAACATTAAAGAAATATATCGATCTTGAATTAACACCTGAGGAAGTTCAATCTGTTAAGGATGCAAAAGAAAAAAGCGGTGATGTATTAGAAATCGATAACGCTATCGAAAAAATCTTTGATCTCCGCTCAGGAACAGGCTGGACAACAGATGGGCATACGGGAGAAGATGTTAACGTTTATGCATACGGACCAGGATTGGAGAAATTCACTGGAAAGATCGACAATACGGATACAGCAAAAGAAATTTTCTCTATCTTAGAGAAAAGCAAATCTGCATTAGAGAAATAATATTTTCTCAATAGGTAATTCTAACAAAAAAGCATCCCGTTTATACGGGGTGCTTATCTTTTAGGAGGTGGATCCATGCCTTTGAAAGGTTGGATAACGCTTGTTTTATCAGCTGCGTTAATCACTGGCTGTTCAGCAGATACGAACAAGGATACAAGTACACCACAAAACGAGTCCAATAAAAAGGAATCTAAAAAACAGTCAGGAGAACAAACCTTCACAGACAGTTCTCAAGCTTCAGATGATACAGGACTAACGGAAATCAACAAAAAAGTTGCAGACCAAGATGGAACAATCACTTTAAAGAAATATGCGAGAGTAAATAAGGAACAACAGGCAGATTCAATATCCCTAACCATTGATGAAGTAAAAGTTTTACACTATGCACCATCTCTAGATCTTATAGATTTCTTTCATGGTTATACAAAACAAGATGAATTTCCTTATGTACGTGTAAACGTAAAGATTGCTAATCAAGGAAAAGAGACCGTTCATTTCAATCCCGTATCAACAATCAAAACTGATCAAGGGGAAACCGTAACGTGGGAAGATGACTTTTACCTGGAGAAATTAAACGGAGAGATCAAACCAGGGGAAGAAAAAGTAGGAAGCCTTGGATTTATTCTGAACAAAACCAATTCAGATAAATTGAATTCCATCACCATAACATCCAGCGAAGTCGTTAACGATCAGAAAAAATCAATTTCAAATCCTCTAACCTTTAATGTTGATTTCTAGACTATAAAACATCCATGCAGGAATAGCTCTGCATGGATGTTTTTTTATTTTCCGGGAAATTTTTGTCGAATCTTAATGTATGATGGTAGAAGCTTATAGAAGTCCTTCCTTCTTCAAGAAATCCTCCGCGACTTTCTTAGGTGATTCTCCTCCAACATTCACCTTATAATTCATCTCGCGCATTTCATCGTCTGTAATTTTCCCTGCTAGCTTATCCAACGCATCCTTTAGTTCTGGGTACTTCTCTACCGTTTCTTTACGAAGCATCGGTGCACCCTGATAAGGAGGAAACAGCTTTTTATCATCTTCTAGTACCGTAAGTTTGTATTGACGCAGTTCGCTGTCTGTTGAGTAAGCATCTACAACATCGATCTCGCCTTTTTTCACCGCATTATATCTTAGCTTCGGCTCCATCGTTCTTACATTTGCAAACTGAATATCGTACAGTTCCTGAATTCCTTTGTAGCCATCTTCACGATCCGAAAATTCTAGCGTAAAGCCTGCATTTAAGCTTTGGCTGACACTTTTTAAATCTGAAATCGTTTTTAAGTTGTACTCTTTCGCCAACTGTTCAGGAACAGCAAGCGCATACGTATTGTTATATTTCATTGGGCTTAACAGCTGCATATCAAACTTACTTTCCATCCCACGTCGAGCTTGTTCATATACTTTTTCGCTATCAGTACTTGTTGCGTTCTCCTTTAAAAACTCTGCGATCGCAGTTCCTGTAAATTCCGGATAGATGTCTATGCTTCCTGATTTTAGCGCATTAAATACAAAGGAAGTCTTACCAAGCCCTGGCTTCAGTTCCACATTTAGATCGGTTTCTTCTTCAATTAAAAGTTTGTACATGTTGATCAATATCTCAGGCTCAGAACCTAGCTTACCACCGATAACGATATCTTCTTGTCCACCTTTCATTGCAAAAGGAACAATTATGACTAAAAGAGCCGCTATCAAAAATGCGCTGACGGTTGTTAGCGCTCGTTTAAACGACAAAAGTTCGAACCTTCTGAGCAGAAAATCAAATAAGATCGCAAGCAATGCGGCTGGAACAGCTCCAAGTACAATCAGCATCGTGTTATTGCGGTCAATACCGAGCAAGATAATATCACCAAGTCCACCTGCTCCAATTAAAGCTGCAAGCGTAGCGGTTCCAATGATTAGGACCATGGACGTTCTGATTCCTGCCATAATAACTGGCATCGCTAAAGGAAGTTCAACCTTCATCAATCTCTTCCTCGTGTTCATACCCATCGCTCTCGCTGCTTCAATTAATGAAGAATCCACTTCCTTAATTCCAGTATACGTGTTTCTTAAAATCGGAAGCAGAGCATAAACAACAAGAGCGATAATCGCAGGGACCTTCCCAATCCCAAACAGCGGAATCAAAAGTCCTAAAAGAGCAAGTGACGGGATAGTCTGCAACACAGCCGTCACTCCGATAATCGGTTCAGCCACTCTTGGTTTTTTCGTTAGATAGATACCTAGAGGGATTGTGATGACCACAGCAAATAGAAGAGCGATAAACGAAATTTGAATGTGCTCGATCAGTGCACTTGCAAGTTCACCTTTTCGATCTTGAAATACTTGCATGAAATTATTCATCTCTGCTACCTCTTTCCTGCAAGTGATCTGCAAGATATTGAATAACAGCCTGTCTGTTCAGCGTTCCTATAATCGCACCATGATCTTCAACCGTTACTTCATTTTCACGAATTAAAATATCTAGTGCATCCTTCATACTCGTTTTCACTGAAATGGAAGGTAATTGATAATCTAGACCAATTTCATCTGCTTTCAATGGAATGACAAGCTTTCGAAGATCTATATTTTCAACAGAACTTACACTCTCTGTTCCTACAAAATTTCTTACAAAATCATCGGCAGGGTTTTCGAGCAGCTCCTTTGGCGTTCCCACCTGTACGATAGAACCTTCATTCATCACACAGATCCTGTCTCCAAGTTTGATTGCTTCCTTCATGTCATGCGTCACGAAAACAATGGTTTTCTTGATGTTTCTTTGAAGGTTAAAAAGATCTTCCTGCAGCTTTTCTCTACTAATGGGGTCGAGTGCACTAAAAGGTTCATCCATAAGGATAATGTTAGGATCTGCAGCTAGTGCTCGCACGACACCAACACGCTGCTGCTGTCCCCCAGAGAGTTCTTTAGGCTTTCGATCTCGATACGTCTTCGGATCTAAACCGACCATCTCAAGAAGCTCGTCCACTCTCTTACGAATTCTCTCTTTGTCCCATCCTTTTAACTCGGGAACGATACTAATATTCTCTAGGATCGTCATATGAGGAAATAAAGCGATCTGCTGCAGTACATACCCTATATTCCAACGTAATTCATCAATTTTGTAATCACTGATTCTCTTGTTATCGATGGAAATCGTGCCTTTTGTAAGGCTTATCAGCCGGTTGATCATCTTAAGCATCGTCGTTTTTCCACAACCACTCGGACCAATCACGACAAAAAATTCCCCTGGCTGTATCGTTAAATTCAAATCGCGAACCGCAGACGTTCCATCACGGTATTCTTTAGAAACATTATCAAAAGTTATCATACACCTGCTCCTTAGTGTGCTTTATCTATTACAAGCAGTATTTCCGTTTTTTCTGTAATCAATAATCAATCTACACTATGTATTGCACAAAGAAAGAGAATGTAAACTACTCTTGTACTATATATTTATATGGTTTATTGATTAATTACAAAAACTGCCTTATAATGGGGAACTGTTGTGTTAAAAGTGTTTCGCGGTTCGCAAACTCCCGCGTTATCAAAACTAGGAGGAATTTTTATGTTTAATTTTTATTTTGGTGTAGCTTTTGCACTGGTTAATTTTATATTGTTTTTAACGTGCTATAAGTGGTTTGGCCGTATGGGATTGTTTGCTTGGATCGCAGCAGCTACCATTCTTGCTAACCTGCAAGTTGTTAAAACGATCGAGATGTTCGGTCTTGTAATGACTCTCGGTAATGTGATCTACGGAACTATTTATTTAGCAACAGATCTAATCAATGAGAAGTACGGAGAAAAAGAAGCGAAAAAAGCCGTTTGGTTCGGGTTCTTTACTCTCATTATGACGACGATCATCATGCAGATGGTGCTCGTGTTTCAACCGCACGAAAGTGACATCTTCCAGCCGCATCTTGAAGCAATCTTTGGATTTATGCCACGCCTAGTAATCGGTAGTCTCGCTGCTTACTTAATCAGTCAGTATCTAGACGTTAAACTTTTTGCGAAACTGAAGAAAAAGTTTTCACGTCCTGATCAGCTTTGGATTCGTAATAACGGTAGTACGATGGTGAGTCAGCTTATCGACACGGTTATCTTTTGTACGATTGCTTTTGCTGGTGTGTTCTCATGGGATGTTTGGATTCAGATTTTCTTTACAACGTATGTGATTAAATTTGTAGTGTCAGCGGCTTCCACGCCGTTTATCTATATTGCAAGAAGCTTCAACCATCCGGAAGAAGACCTTCAGAAACTAGGCGTTTAAAATGCCTGGTTTTTTCTTTTCCTTTACAGTGGCGACATCTCCTTCACCCCACCTTTACAGAACAGTCTTTTGTTAAGATATCCCCTCATATAGACCTTTTTTTCTTTAAAATACTAAGGAGATTTTGACCATTCTTTCCCCATTTTCCTTTGTTAGCATAATGAATGTGAACCTGATTGTTGCATGAGGCGAGCAGGTTCACGGACCATACAATGACAAGGGGATGAATGACATGAGCATGAAGAAGACAGCAGTTGCATCACTACTTTCAATGGGGATTATCGGTTCGATCTATAGTACTTCCACACTTGCTTACGACCCGTCTGATCGCGTTCAAACCGTCGCACACCGCGGAGCTTCAGGCTATGCGCCAGAAAATACGATGGCCGCGTTCCATAAAGGTGTAGAGATGAAATCCGATTATATTGAAATTGATGTACAAGAAACAAAAGATGGTGAGCTCGTTGTCATTCATGATGTTACACTCGATCGAACAACGAACGGAACGGGATATGTAAAAGATCATACGTTAGAAGAGATCCGTCAGCTTGATGCCGGAAGCTACTTTGGGGAGAAGTTTATAGGAGAGAAAGTTCCTACTTTTGAAGAAGTACTTGATGAATTCCGCGGAAAAACAGGCATTTTAATTGAATTAAAAGCAACATATTACTATCCCGAGATCGAAGAAAAAGTAGCTGCAGCTATAAAGGAACGAAACATGCATCTACCCGCTCATGATAAGATTATCATTCAATCATTTGAGTTTGGTTCTATGCAACAGATAGACAAGTTGCTTCCTAGAGTGCCTGTTGGCGTACTTACTTCCAATCCAACCGACTTAAGTGAAGCAAAGCTCGATGAGTTCGCTACATATGCTGAATTTGTAAACCCTAGCAGAACCCTTGTTAATTCTTCAATCGTTGATGAGGTGCATGAGCGTCATATGGGCATCATGGCTTGGACAGTTCGAAACAAACAAGAAGTCAAGCCGCTCTTAGATGCAGGTGTTGATGGCATTATCACCGATTATCCGGATTACACGCCAAAGCATAAATCAAAATAAATGATTATAAAAAGTGTTGAAGCTATGGGTTGCTTCAACACTTTTTTACTTAATTAATATTCTCTTTGATTATTTTGCATGGGTTACCTACAGCTACACAATTAGCTGGAATAGATTTTGTGACAACACTTCCCGCTCCGATTACAGTATTGTCACCTATCGAAACACCCGGTAAGAGAACGGAATTTCCACCGATCCAAACATTGTTTCCGATTGTCACAGGTTTGGTATTCGTTCGATATGGAGCTTCGTTTGCCTGTGGATGCTTATTGATTCTTTCCAACACGGTTATAGGGTGCGAAGCCGTGTAGATTTGGACATTAGGTGCGATCAATACGTTTTCCCCAATCGTAATCTTGTTATTATCTAACAAAACGCAATTAAAATTGATAAAGGTATTACGTCCTATAGTAATATTTTTTCCGAATTCACATTGAATAGGTTTCTCAACCCAAACCCCTTCTCCTAAACTGCCTAATAATTTCTTTAAGATCTGTACTTTCCTTTCGATCTCATCAACGCTTGTCGTATTAAAGGTCTCCACAAGCTTTTTGGCATCGAACGACATTTGTAAAAGTTCAGGATCTCGGGTGTTATAAAACTCTCCGGATAGCATTCTGTCAAACTCTTTCATCTAATCCCCCCATGGCTATTTTTTCTTATTACCATCTAACAATAAAAAAGCATAGAAGTCCAAAACTTCCATGCTTTTTGTGATTTATTTATGTTTAGCCAAAACCTCATCGAGCTTCGCGGATTTTTCACTAAGTTTTTTATTGATTTCTTCATTGAGACTCAGCCACTGGTTCATCTTCTCTAATGCAAGCTTCTCATTATTTGCTCGGAAAGCATCGTGCATCGCTTTTTTCGTTTCATGTGCTTGGTTTTGCAGAGTCCTTAACTCTTGATGAATCTGTTTCATCTCCTGCCAGCCGGCTTTGTTCGCGCTTCGTTTTTCTTTTAGTTTCTGCTTCCCAGCTTTAACGTGCATGTCAAAAAGCTGGTCTTTCTTTTTAACGATCTCCTTTTGAATCTCTAATCGTTCAATTTTAAGAGCGTTCGCTTTATGAACCTGCTCCTCAAAATTTTTCATCTGCTTAAAGTGTTGACCTCTCTTATGTGCCTCCACTTGAACCTTTTCTTGATTGGCAGCCGACACCGTAATTGCACCACTCGTTAGAACTGAAAACGCCAGTGCAAGAGGGATAAATTTTTTCATCACACTCACTCCTTTAACTTTTATACAGGTATCATTTGTTAAAGGAGCGAAAATCTTACGTTCATATGTATGTAAATTCTTTGACATTTCTTCATAACTTTTTAAGTGCACGGTTGACCGTCTCTCGTCTTAGGCCAACAAACTGCCCGATTTCTTCTTGAGTCAGCACTTTTTCGATCTGGATATTCGGAAAATAATTGGCGAACCACTCTTGAAGTTTTTTTATTTTTCCTTCTGGTGTTAAGGTAGACATCTGATTGACGCGTTGCTGCATCATCCTTAGTTTCGTTTCTAGCATTAATGCCACTTCTTTGTATCTGTATGGTTCCTCTTCCAGTGAACGATACCATTGCTGCGGTTCAATGCGCGTGATCTCACACGGTAACAGCGCTATTGCGGTTCCGTTGTATTCGTTTGGACTACTTAATGAATGATGTGGAATCACTTCGCCTGGAATAATTAAATTCAACAAAACTTGGCTTCCATCTTCATGAACTCTAACGATCTTTAATAAGCCGCTTTCTAACCGAAATAACGGACCTTCTTCTCCTTGCCTGAATAAAATCTCGCCTTTTGCCATCAGCATGATTCTTCCTCCTGCGTACGTATATCGTATGTATCACCTATTCTACACATCCTCCATATGCTTGTAGGTAAGGAGGGTGAAGATCGAATGAAACTTGCACCTTTTATGCAAGAATTAACCCTATTGTACAGCATTGCTCTTATCGGTTATATCCTTCGAAAGAAAGAGATCTTACCATCTGGTAGTGAACGTACTCTTTCAGCACTTTTATTAAATGTAACGTTACCTGCATTGATCATCTTCGGAATGGATGTTTCCTTTTCCATTGAAAATCTTAAACAGTTCGGTTTGCTTTCTATGATGTCTGCAATCGTATTAATGATTTCCTCACTCTTTTCTTGGTGGACAGTAAAGCGGCTAACGATAAAAAACACACAGAAAAATGCCTTAGAAGGAATCATGATTTTTGGAAATCAAGGTTTTCTAGGCATTGCAGTTTGTTTTATATTATTCGGAAAAACTGGAGTGCTTTTTGCTACATTCTTTAATTTTGTTTATCTGTTGTGGATCTGGACGTACGGCATCTATCTATTTGCTCGGCATTCCAAGAATTTGCCATGGCGAAGCGTCTTTTTAAATCCAGGTGTGATTTCCACATTCGTTGGCTTAATCCTTATGCTCCTGCCAGGTACACTTCCTAGTGCTGTATCCAACACTTTAGAAATGTTAGGAAAACCTACTGTTCCACTTTCTATGTTATTGATTGGCGTTCTCTTAGGGGCTTTACCGTTGCAACGTGTAATGAGCTTTCTAAAAAGTTCCCACTTATGGCTAGCGAGTTATTACAAGCTGCTGCTTTTTCCGGTTCTATTACTGCCTTTTATTTTCTTTTCGTTACCACTTCAATTAATAGCAGTTGCTGTTCTAACCGCTGGGATGCCCTCCGCTCCAACCATCTCCATGTATGCAGAGCGTTATGGAGAGGATGCCTCTTTTGCGGCAGCAGGTGTTATGTTAAGTACGATTCTTTCCTGTCTAACCATCCCCCTGTTGTATGCGCTCGTTTTAATAATCTCGTCCCTTGCCTGAGTCTGAGATTTCAAGCAGAATTTCAGGGTATGGTGCAAAGAACGTCTGACCAAGAATCTCGCTGTCTTCAAAACGTATAGCGTGCGACTTTAAAATCGTAGCCACACTTGAAAACGGTTCTTTTTTATTTGCGTACTTTTGAAGAAGCTCTTCAAAAAAGGCGATTTCTTTTGCAGACAGATGTGGCTGAAACCTTTTGAAGATCTCGTAAGCCACTTTTCTGTTAGAATCGCTTCTTGCCGTACGATTAAACAACTTGTTCATCGCTTTTGCATACAGTTGTATCGTCCGTTCTTCCCCATTTTCCTCTTCTTTTTTCAAGATTCGATTCATCACTTTTAGCGTTGGATTGCTATAGGCCATAAACAGGAACTGATTTTTTTGATGAAAGCTTTTAATAGCTTGGAGCCCCTGTGGCAGGATGTTTCGAAAGGCAGCGAGCGTAAAAAGCTTCGTATAAAAACGGTCACGAATCGTAAAGTTATTTAACCTTCCTTCTTCTTCAATCGCTAAATGTGAATAAAGTTCAGCAACTCTGCCGCCAAACAACCCGCTCGAATGCCCAATCGCAGGACCCTTTTCAGTAGAAGCATACACCTTCACTTCTTTTAACCCACAAGAAGGAGAACGCGTTTTAAGAATAAAACCGTCTGTATCAATGATTCCAGCCAGATAACCATCTGAAAACGTACGCATCTCCTTCGTTACATCGCGCTGCGTTGAAGGCTGAAGAAGAAAATGATCCTCACCCTTTTTCACAATACGAATCGTTTCTCGTGGCGTTCCAAGTCCGATTTCTACTTCTGGACATACCGGAACAAAATCCACATAGTCCATCAGCTTTTTGATCACATCATTATATATGACATCACCGTTATAGCGGCATGCTTCAAATTCAAGACACTTACTTACAACTACACGTGGTCTAGCGAAGGCTTCCATTCCAAAACTCCCCTCGATCTTTTTATCAGTGTTCCACTTTTAGATGAATTATTAACATAATTTCTGTAAAATGTTGGTTAGGAAGGAGCGATTTGATGGCTTACTATGAAGATCTTCGGAAATATGTAGGAACCGCACCACTCATCTTACCTGGTTCTGTTGTTATTATTGTGAATGAAAAGGATGAAATATTATTACAGCATCGGACCGATGGCGGATGGGGATTACCTGGTGGCCTGATGGAGCTTGGTGAAAGTTTTGAAGAAACGGCGATTCGTGAAGTAAAAGAAGAAACAGGACTCGATGTTGAGGGCTTGACCCAGCTTCATGTCTATTCGGGCCAAGATCATTATATAAAGAATGCAAACGGTGATGAACTATATGCCGTGACCGCAGTGTATACGGCTCATTCTGTAAGTGGCAAACTGACCATCGATCACAATGAATCACATGATTTTCAATATTTTAAACATGATCAACTTCCTAAAGACACGTTAGGCGGTGCACGAAAATACATAACAAACTATATAGAGATGAAGAATCAGAACAAAGCTTACCGGTAATCAGGCCGGTCGCTCTGTTCTTTTTTCGTTAAATTTTAGTTCAATATAATCGCATACCGGCTCATAACCGATATTTTGATAGATTTTATTTGAAGTAGGGTTTGAGAGATCTGTATAAAGCGTGCAGAACGTAAATCCTTCATTCAATAGGTGATCACTTAATGCAGCAACACAAGCGCTCGCATATCCTTTCCCTCTAAGATTCTTAGGTGTATAAACCAAATTGATCGATACACCTTTAATATTCGGCCGGGTCTTAGCTGCCATCGAAACGGGCTTTCCGTGTTCTTCCCAAATAAAAAGAAACTTGTTCTCCACACGCACTTTGGCATACGCTTCAGCTTCTGCCATCGTCATAATCTGATTCGTTTCTTCCGTCATTTCTACGATCCAGCGCGGTAAGAAAGATAAGTCAGCTTCTGTCGCTATTCTTAAACGGCCGGGTCGGGCTGCAGGCTGTATAACAGAAGGAAGCGTGTAAAGACGAAGATCCATCAACAGTTTTTCTTCTAGATGATGAGCGGTCGTCCACTTCTCTGCAAACACCTTTCCAATAGCTTTCGGTGACATTACTTTTTGTATATAATAATCTTCTTCGATCAAATAACGAACCAAAAATGGCACAGCTGCAACACCATCTGATTCTTCTTTCTCTAAAAGCAATAAGGCGTATGGCGGGATAAGCATGGCTGATAGCATGATTTTTCCATTCTGTTTAACGGTAGCGAGAAAAGGCTGCTCGCCCTCCCAAACTTTATCTTGAAAACGCAGGCAGTTGCCAAGCATGATCCCTGCCCGATCCTCCTGACACAACAGGAATTCTTCTACTTCCCTATAAAAAGCTGCTATAGACGAATAACGCGTGACCTCCATAATCGTGACCCTCTCTTTATCTATTAAGTCTGTAATCTTATCTATTTCCTCTCCTTTGAGAAAGATTCCTTCTTTTTAGAGATTAATTCTTAGAGTAGTTTTCGTATTCATTGTGTATTCATTGTTGCTTTTGAAAGTAGTTGCTTTCCGTTGCAGACACTCGCTTTCCGCGGGGCAGGCGGTGAGCCACATTCGTACGTTTCACGTATAAGTGTCTCACTTGTCTAGTTGCAATGGCTAGCCCCTCGAGGTCAAAAGTTAAACGTTCAAGAAGGCAAATTGCGCCTTCATAGCCCATTCAACTTTTGCTGGTCGGGGCTGAACGAGCCATTTCCACTCTTCCGACTGCCTACCTGTCCCGCAGGAGTCTCGCATCTTCCACTCCAATCAACTGGCAGAAAGACAAGCAACAATCTTTTTACAAAAGTCCACTTTCGCTTGAAGAATTTTTTTCTAATTCCTCCCTTCATTGCAAGTTGATTGTAGCGGAAGGTTGCCGACTCCTATGGGACGAGCGGTCAGGTGAGACCCTTAACGGCGCAAAGCTCAAGGGGCTCACCGGTCGCCCCATGGAAAGCGAGCAACCTGGAGCGGAGATCAACTACATTCATATCCCTGAAGGAATTTGCGATTTTAATGTTCTTTAATTGGTTAAAGGATGCCATTTTCTGATATACTGACCATAACGTAAAGGAAGGTGAACGAAATGAGTACACATGTATTTTCAAAACGCGAAGAGATAGCAAATGCCATCACACACGGACTCGGTGTCCTTCTTAGTGTAGCGGTTACTTCCATTCTGCTCGTGTTTGCCGTATGGAAAGGAACAGCGGTTCATATTGTTAGCTTCGCCGTATTCGGAGGAACGATGCTGACACTTTATTCAGCTTCAACCCTCGTGCACGCTTTTCCTAAAGGACGGGTTAAGGATTTATTTGAGATTATGGACCACGCGGCCATCTATCTCTTTATTGCTGGAACGTATACCCCAATCGTGCTGATCGTCGTAGGCGGAGCACTCGGCTGGACATTATTTGGAGTCGTTTGGGGGCTCGCGATCTTTGGTGTTGTGTTTAAAGTCTTTTTTACGAAAAAATTCGTTGTGTTATCAACATTAGGTTATGTAGCGATGGGATGGCTGATCACATTTGCCTTTCAGGATATTTCGGCAAACATGCCGCCAGCAGGCATTCAGCTCTTAGTTGCAGGCGGAATTATTTACACGCTCGGCAGTATCTTTTATGTATGGCGCAGCTTTCCGTTCCACCACGCCGTCTGGCACTTGTTTGTTCTAGCTGGCAGTGTGATGCATTTTCTCATGATGTTTTATGTGTTGCCTAACTAAAAATAATATTTTAAAAGAAGCAGGAAATTTTCTGCTTCTTTTTTATGCTGTGGTTTTAACGACCTTGACTTCTGCTGATTTCTCAGAACGAAATAAAATGTGGTAAATAACCAAACTTGTAAGACCCATCAAACTAAACAGCAAGGTAATCATATTTGCTGAGAGGATTTCGCTCAGCATGACAAATAGTGCGGCAATCATTCCAGACAGATGAAACGACAGTCCGTAGATCGCCATGTAAGAGCCTCGAGCATCATCCGGTATGATCGATGCGACATAAGCTTGCTTTGCTGGAATATGAATCAGTTCACCAACAGACGCAATAAACATAGCTGTGATTAATACGATCGGACTCGCGCTATAGCTGATTACCACAAAACCTAAAGCGTATGCAAACCCTCCTCCGAGCATTAAGGAGCGATCTTTGAAACGCTTAAACATTGAAGTTATAAAAAGGCTCAAGACGACAACTAAGATGGTGTTCTCTGCTTTTAGTAAACCGATCAACTGAAAACCATCTACCTCAAATAATGATGTGAAAGGCAGTAACGCAACCGGGTCCTTCATATCGCTTACTAGTTTTATACCGATATATGTAGTCAGACTCCCTTCTAAAGTGAAAAGAAACAGCCCTGCTACCGTAAATAGGATAAATTTCCGGTTCAAAAAAATGTCTTTATAGCTTCCCTGCAAGCTTTTAGATACGTTGTTATCCTGATTCACAGCGCTCGGCAACCGCACATCCTCAAGCCATAACCAAGTCACCACCAACGTGAAAAATGTAACCAATGCGATTCCTAAGAATAATTCATATGGATAGGTCTTAAAAAGGATAGCCCCTGTTATTCCCCCTGCAGCAACCGCTAAATTCCCTAGCCAATAGGAAATCGTATAAATAGCTTTTCTGTTTTCCTTCGTACTTGAATCAATAATGATTGCGCCATACGCAGGTCCAGCCATACCTGTAAAAAAGAGAATAACGATGAACAGTACAAAGTTCACATATGCTGAAAGAGGAAATAACAGATTGAGAGCTCCAGCAATCAAGTAACCGAGACCAATCATACTCTCACTCAGTAGAATAATTCTCTTTCTTCCGAATTGGTCCGAACGCTTTCCGCCAACTAACGCTCCCGATATTCCGGATAGAATGACCCCGATATACATCAAACCCGTTGAAAACGCCCCTACCTGATTAGAAAAAAAGATAGCTAGAAATGGGATTACGGCTGAAGAAGCAAAAGTCGTAATAAATTGGAGCACTAACCTTAGCTGGATGTTGCGATGAAACGAAAAGAAATTCATATTTTCTCTCCTTTTACGATTGATTAATCAATCATTATTATGATTAAAAGTAACCGAAACACCTTTTAGCGTTTCGGATATAACAGTTGGAGTGCTGGAATCTTAAACTTTTCTCTTACCCGTGATACCGCATAGTCAGTAAACGTTAATCGAATTCCTAGTAGAAAGCCGAGATATGCTGTTGCTGTTAAGTCTTCATCAGATTCTTCTAGAACTCCACTTTTTTGACCATTTCGTATGATCTCTTGAAGTTTTAAAATAAACGCCAGACTAAATTCGTCCAGAACTTTAAAAGGTTCAGGAAATTTCGTATGCTGTCCGATCACTTGAACCACCAGCTGCAGATATGTACGCATCTCGATAAAAATCGTAATATGTTTGTCTATCATGCTCTTAATCTCAGACAAAAGATCATCAGCATCCGGATTAAAATCTAACATCGCTTCTTTATATCGATTTTCTAAAGGCTCTGTAACAGCATGAAAAAAAAGCTGGTCCTTGTTTTCAAAGTACGTAAATACACTTCCAAAACTAACACCTGCCGCTTTTGCTACCTTTGCAATGGTGGTGCTCTCATACCCTTGCTCTGCAAATAATAGGATCGCCTGCTCTAAAATCTTTTCACGCTTTTGTTCCATCGCTTTTATTTGTTTATATGATAAAGGCAATTGAGTAATCTCCTTTTTATGGATGATTGGTTAATCAATCATTATTATAAAGTGTATGTTAAAATAAGTAAAATGTTTTTTTGGAGGATGACTTGTGACGATTTCTATTGAGCACCGACTTTATACGATGTGCATGGTTCAGAACGGAGATAAAGTGCTGTTGATTAATCGGCCAGACAGCCGTGGCTTCCCAGGCTTTTTAGCTCCTGGAGGTAAAATTGATTTTCCTGAAAGCTTAGTGGATGGTGCTTGTCGAGAGGTTGAGGAAGAAACAGGATTACGTGTCTCGAATTTAGTATTCAAAGGAATCGATGAGTATGTAAATCCTCAAAAGAATGTGAGATACATGGTGTTCAACTATTGGACGAATACTTTTAAAGGTGAACTTTTGTTAGATCCACCTGAAGGCGAATTGGTTTGGGTCTCGATAAATGAAGCATTAGATCTTCCGATGCAAGAATGGTTCAAAGAAAGGTTTCCGTTGTTCTTTGAAGAAGGTACTTTTGAGATTCAACGGGTGTGGGATGATCATAAAAACAAACAGGTTGGGGTTTCATTACTGAAAACTTAAAGAAAATAAGGCTATCAATCTGTCGATAATTGTCTAGGTTTGTAGACTCGTGGATATTCTCCTCAAATTTATGGATTGAAGGACAAAACTCGTGGATTGAACGTCATTTTTCGTGGATTTAAAGGCAAAACTTGTGGATTGCACCTCTAAGCATCTACTAAAGTGACTATCTCACTACTCTCTTCGCACGTAAAATAGAAAAGGATGGCCCCCACAAGTGCCACCCTTCATTATTTATCTACTTTTACTTAATAATCTGCAGCTCTTTTGGATATTTCGTCAATGTTTCGTGTCCATCTGCCGTTACATAGACGTCATCCTCAATACGTACACCGCCGACATCATCAATATAGATGCCTGGTTCGATCGTATACGTCATTCCTTCACGAAGCACGCCATCGTTGTTGTCACTCATGGACGGGAATTCATGAACATCGATCCCAAGGCCGTGTCCGATGCGGTGCGGGAAGTGATCTCCGTATCCTGCTTCCGCAATGTGATTGCGTGCGATCAAGTCAATGTCACCGATGCGCGTTCCTGGCTTAGAAGCTTCTAACGCCTTCAATTGTGCCTGCAGCACAGTATCATAAATCTCGCGACGCTTTTCGTCCAAATCGCCAAACGCTACAGTACGCGTGATGTCAGAACAATAACCGTCAAGGACTACACCAAGGTCGAATAAAACAAAATCGCCGTGCTGTAGCTTTCTCAAGCCTGGCTTCCCATGAGGCTGTCCAGCTTTTTCACCGAATAACACCATTGTAGAAAACGACATTGCGCTAATGCCTTTTTGCTTCAGTTCGTATTCGATCTTCGCGAGTACTTCCATCTCTGTTACACCCTCACCAAGTGCCGCAACTCCAACTTCAACGCCGTAATCCGCTAGTCTTGCCGCTTCACGCAACGTTTTAAGCTCGCTCTCTTCTTTTATGAGACGAAGCTCGTTCATCAGTTCTTCAGCGCCGACCAAGCTCGCACCATCAAACATACCAAGTAGCTTTTCGCCACGCGCGTATGGAAGTGTTTCTTTTTCAACGGCAATCGATGATGCTTCAGTCACTCCGCGGCTAGCCAAAGCTTCCTGTACCTTCGTCCAAGGATCTTCAGAATCGCTGTAACCAACAATCTCATAAGTCCAGCCTGCGTCTTTAGCTTGCGAACGCTCCATGCCTGGACAGATCATGAACGGCTCTCCTTCTGCAAGTACAGCCACACCTAACACACGTTCATGCGGATCCGAATACAATCCTGATAGATAGAACACGTTTGCTGTCGTGTGGATGAACGCGAAAGTATGCCCTTCTTGCTTTAACCAGTTCTGTACCTTTTGAATACGTCCTTCGTTCATGTATATACCTCCAATAAAAGCCCGAGGGCTATAAATTAATCTCTCATACTCTATTGTAGAATAAACTCTCGTGAAAAAACAGAAGCACACATCGCAAGCCGCAAATGTGTGCTTTTTATTAAGCTTTTCGATCTTTTATGCTTCATTGAAAAGTTGATTGGAGTGTAGGGTGCGAGACTCCTGCGGGACAAGCGGTCAGGTGAGACTCTTAACAGCGCAGAGCGCTAAGAGGCTCACCGCCTGCCCCGCGGAAAGCGAAGCACCTGGAACGGAAATCAACTACTCAAAAAACATCTCTGAATCACAAGCGTTTAATTAGAACTGAACTTTTTCCTCAATAAAGCTCTTAAGATCTGCAATCTTCACACGCGTTTGTTCCATCGTGTCACGGTCACGTACAGTTACCATGCCGTCTTCTTTGGAATCAAAGTCATACGTGATACAGAAAGGTGTCCCTACCTCATCTTGACGACGGTAACGTTTACCGATTGATCCTGTTTCGTCATAGTCCACATTGAAATCTTTTGCAAGTGCACTGAACACTTCGGTTGCTTCCTCAGATAGCTTCTTAGATAAAGGCAGGATCGCTGCTTTATAAGGAGCAAGTGCAGGGTGCAGGTGCATAACTGTTCTTGAAGTACCATCTTCAAGCTGCTCATCTTCATACGCATCAATTAAGAATGCCAACGTTACGCGGTCAGCACCTAGAGAAGGCTCGATGCAATATGGAACGTAACGTTCGTTTGTTTCTTGGTCGATATAGTTGAAGTCTTCACCTGAGAATTCCATGTGACGCTTCAAATCAAAGTCCGTACGAGACGCAACACCCCAAAGCTCGCCCCAACCGAACGGGAACTTGTACTCAAAGTCAGTTGTCGCATTAGAGTAGTGAGAAAGCTCATCTTCGTTATGGTCGCGAAGACGAAGGTTTTCTGACGTCATACCCAATGATTTCAGCCAGTTTTCAGCTGTATTTTTCCAATAGTTGAACCACTCGATCTCACTTCCTGGCTTACAGAAGAACTCAAGCTCCATCTGTTCGAACTCACGTGTACGGAACGTGAAGTTACCAGGCGTGATTTCGTTACGGAAACTCTTACCGATCTGCGCGATACCGAACGGTAATTTTTTACGCATCGTACGTTGAACATTTTTAAAGTTAACGAAAATACCTTGTGCTGTTTCTGGACGCATGTAGATTTCGTTTGAACTTGATTCTGTTACACCTTGGTGTGTTTTGAACATTAGGTTAAACTGACGGATGCTTGTGAAGTCATGACTTCCGCACTCAGGACAAGCGATATTGTATTCTTTCACTAACTCTTCCATCTTTTCAAACGGAAGTCCGTCAACGATAATTTCTTTTCCAGCTTGTTCAGCAGCATCTTCAATCAGTTTATCTGCACGGTGACGCGCTTTACAGTTCTTACAGTCCATCATCGGGTCGTTGAAGTTACCGATGTGACCAGATGCTTCCCACGTACGAGGGTTCATCAGGATCGCTGCATCAAGACCTACGTTGTAAGGTGATTCTTGAACGAATTTTTTCCACCATGCTTTTTTTACGTTGTTCTTCAGCTCAACACCAAGCGGACCATAATCCCACGTGTTCGCAAGACCTCCGTAAATTTCAGATCCAGGAAATACAAAACCGCGGTGTTTCGCATGATTTGTGATGGTTTCCATGTTTTTTGTCATTTTAATTCCTCCCATTTAGGTTTTGCCTTATGGGTCGGCCGTTTTTTAAAAAATAAAAAACTCCCGTCCCAAGGCGCTATGCCCAGGGACGAGAGTTGTATCTCCCGCGGTTCCACCCTAGTTGATCCGTATGTAAAGAACGAATCCTCTTTTCAAAAAGCAACTCCGGATTGCCGTTTCACTAATGTCTCTTACCGGGCTCTCACCATCCCCAGCTCGCTAAAAAGAGTGTACATTTAGCTACTATTCATCCTTCACAGCTGCATATCATCTTTTATAATAAAATAATATTACCAAAAAACAAAAACATTAGTCAAAATATTTTCCTATTATATGCAGTTATTGTTTATTTTGTGCCAGTTCATTCTCAATTTGCTCTAAAGTGGGCAGTGCGGTCATTGCTCCTTTAACAGAAACGGCAAGTGCTCCAGAAACACTTCCGAACAACGCCATGTCGCTCGCTTCATCAAGAGTCAGTTCTTGGAGTGAGCCCTCATATTCATTCAGTTGATGCAGAACTCCCGCCACATAAGCATCACCCGCGCCAGTTGTATCTACCGAAGAAACACGTTTAGCTGGAATGTACTCGCCGCCCTCTTTCGTCACCACATAGCTTCCGTCATCACCGAGCGTGATGAAGAGTAAAGGAATATCATATTCTTGCAGCACTTTAATGCCTTCTTCGACCTTTTTTAAACCCGTTATAAATTCGAGCTCTTCTTCTGAGATTTTAACGATGTCAGCGTGCTGCAGCATGGAGAGAATCGTCTCGCGGGCCTGCGCCGGCGTCTTCCAGAGCGATAATCGTAAGTTCGGATCGTACGAAACCCACATGCCGTTTTCTTTTGCGAGTCTTACCGCTTTTTCAGTAGCACTTTTAGAGGGCTCGCCAATTAACGAGATCGAACCAAAATGAAGAATCTTATGCTCTTTAAAGAGACTCGGTTGTACATCTTTTTCTTCTAAGAAGCGGTCTGCACTCGGATTAATGTAAAAGTCGAACGATCTTTCACCGTTCGGATCGAGCGTCACAAACACGGCTCCTGTTCTCACTTCTTCCGTCTTGTACACATGAAACGCGTTCACGCCGTAGCTCTTCAATGTATCGATCATGAACGATCCTAGAACATCGTCCCCAACTTTTCCTAAAAAAGTAGATGCTGAGCCTAATCGCGCAATTCCAACTGCTACGTTGGCTGGTGCACCACCAGGACTTTTCTGATAAGTCGTGTTCGTTTCATCGGTTGGAATAAAATCAACAAGTGCTTCTCCTAAAGAAATTACGCCTTTTTTCATCGTATCCGCCCCCTTTTTGTAAAAAAATCAGGCATGGTTAGCCTGATTTCCCGATTTATTTCATTTTAACCTGCAATAATGAAGTTTCACCTTTTGTTGCTTCAGAAGCAGCACGCTTGTCTAAAGATTCAACCGCATCACCGTTTGTGATTACGATCGGCGTTACCGTGCTAGCGGCTTTTTCTTTAATCAATTCCAGGTCAAAGCTTAAAAGCTTATCTCCGGCTTTTACTTTATCTCCTACATTCACATGTCCCTCGAAACCTTCACCATTCATGCTAACCGTTTCAAGACCAACGTGGATCAGAATTTCTGCACCAGCTTCTGATTGGATACCGATTGCATGCTTCGTGTGGAAGAACTGAACGATTTCTCCATCAACTGGAGAGACAACAACACCTTCTGTTGGTTCTATCGCAATCCCATCGCCCATCATCTTCTGAGCGAACGTCGGATCTGGCACCTCTTCAATGTTTACAATTTTTCCTGTTAATGGAGCGATTAGTGTTTCTTCTTTTTTAACTTCTTTTTTTCCAAATAGTTTATTGAACATAATTTTTCACTCACCTTTCAGTTTGCTTTACTTTTATAATTTACACCTGTCTGAACGCTTTAAAACATTTCAGCTTTATTTGGGCATTTTTTGTGTTGTACTTGAAGGTGGTTGATTTCCGTTCCAGGTTGCTCGCTTTCCGCGGGGCAGGCGGTGAGCCACATTCGTACGTTTCACTCTTAAGTGTCTCACCTGCCAGCCTGTCCCGCAGGAGTCTCGCACCTTGCACTACAATCAACTTGTCAATGAGGTATAAAAATAACCCAAAAACAATCTTTCAGATACATACTTACTGATACAAAGAAAGACCAAAGAGCAAGAAACAAGTTCAATGCTCTTCAGGTCCTATTAAACAGGGTAAACTTTCCCTATAAAAGTAATGCAGTGCTTATCTGGTTGTCAACGAGAAAGGCTCTATTACTGATATAGCGCATTGGATAATAATCGGAAAAGATAATCCGTGTGATCACGGAATCCTGCTTCGAGTCCGATCAACGTAACGTCTTTTTGTGCTTCTTCTACAATGACAGATTGCCCCGCCGCTTGTTGATTGTTTTTCCAGTGTCCAGCAACAAAAAAGTTACCGTCTCCTAAAGTTGCGATAGATCTCGAGTTTCCTAAGTCTGTAAACCAAACTGGTCGATAGACAAATCCAAGATCATCTTTTTTATAGCCCGCTGTTACTTCATCTTTTTCATAGTTTACTTTTACGATTCCATTGCTGTTGGAGCCGCCAGTATTAACTTTTATCGTTGTTAATCCGAGCTGGCTTGAAGCTTTAGCGCCACCAGCGCCTACTGAAATATATTTTCCGCCATTATTGATAAATGTTTGTACGTTGTTTTTAAAATTATCATAAGCTTGTTTGCTGCCGATCACGAACGGCTTATTTGCTTCTCTCACATTCTCGTATTGCAGCAATGCGTCCGTTCCTGCATATAGGAACGCATCGTATTGGGATAGACCCTTCTCTGCCACTTCTTTTGGTGTCACTTCTGTTACCGAGAAACCGAGTCGCTCTAATGCGAGCTTCGTACCTGCATGACTTTGCGCTTTATTTATGCCACCATCTTTTAATACAGCTACATTCAGTGCAGATAGCTTTTCTTTTTGTGCTGGAAGTTTTGCTGCTTGCAGCTTGATTCCGGATTCTTTTACCAGCTTTTTATTTTTTGATGAGAGGTTTTCGATATAGAAATTTCCTGCATCGTCTTTATAAACACGCTCACCTTTTTTCATAAGATCGTTCACTAGCTTTACCGCTTGGACAGAGCTGTTGGAAAATACATATGGCCCTTTCCCTTGTAAGGAGCCTTCATATTCAGCCTCTTTAACAGGCTTTGTTTTCGCATTCACTTTTTCATCCACTTCTATCGCTTCAAAGCCCCATAATTCTGGTAGACTCCAGGCTGAAATGTCATACATCGCAGGCGTATCGTTCGTGATATCCTCGCCATCCCACAGCATCGTGTTTGCAAGTCCGGCTTTGGCCTGGCTCATATCGACGATGTACGTACCCGCCGGATAAGCTTGTCCGTTAGCAGAAAAAGGTTTGACCGCTTTCTCTACAGAAATGTCATTTTCAATAAGATGGTTTACCGCTTTTTCGGTAACAGTCGGATCCTTTTCATCTACAGGCAGCACATAAGCATTCGGGAAGAATCCTTCCTCGTGATACGGATGATCAAAGTTGATGCCACGTTCAAAGATCTCAATTTGATCGGTAAGCATTCCTTGTTTGTTCTGAACAGCAAACTTCAATGCTCCCATCACAGCATCGTTTGCCCATCTCACACCATCCCAGTTGTTTGTTGGTGCTTCTAACGTGTAGCCGTATGCCCCATGATACATCGCATACATCGGTGTGAAGATCGGTGGATAATCGTCCCAACCCGCACTATCATCTCGCTGCGGAATATAAGTACCCGTCATATTTTTATAGAGATCTGTTTCATAGTTTGCTTTATTACCCACGATTTCTGCTTCCATCGCTTTTGCTTGATCTAACGCCCATTTAGAGAACAGATCATATTCATAGTTCGGATTATGAGGCGGCGTACATGGCTCAATCAACCCAGGCTTTCCATCATCACTGTTCACATAGCCGTGAAGATCTAAGAAGACCATCGGATTCCACTCTGTGATCAGATCAACGGTTTGTTTTGTTTCCTCTTGCGAAAGTGTGATGAAGTCACGGTTCAGATCGATACCGTTTCCGTTAAAACGAGTACCGTCAACACGACCATCAGGATTCGCTACCACATTAAAGATAAGTATGTTGCTGTTTAGAATCTCTTTTGTTTCTGCGTCATCATCATACGCAAAACGATCGATCAGCTGAAGAACAGCATCAGATCCTATGTATTCAGTTCCATGAATGGATCCATTGATCATCACCGGTACTTTAAAATCAGGATTTTCAGCGATCCAATCTTGAGCTTTTTGAGGATTTTTGAACATTTCCTTTCGGAGTTTCTTATAATGTCCATACTTAGCCTTATCCCCAGTATTAGAGATCGTGACCACATACATCGGATACCCTTTAGATGAAACCCCTGTTTGTTCAAGGGTTACTCGTTGGCTTTCTCTATCAATCTTCTTTAAGACTGAACCAATCTTTGAATACTTCACAAAATCATAATGCTCAGAGTTGAACGGACTTCCATCAGCCTCTTCAAAGTTATTAACGTTCGTCCACTTCTTTTGAGGCGCTTCTGCTGTTACGGCAAAAGGCATTGATGTCAATAAACTCAAACTCATAACACCGGCTACCCAATGTTTTTTTAACATATTGTTTCTCCCCTTCCTTAATCCAAAAAAACAAAATAATTATACTAAACTATGAATTTTTATTCAATCTATTTTTGAGAATCATTTCACCAGAACTAATATTCAATAGCACCTTTTAGATACCTCTATAAAAAATGCAAAGAAAAATAAATGAGTAAATATTCATAGTTCTTTATTCTTATTAAGAACCGTTCATAAATATATAAGGATAAATAATGTTATAATTTGGATAATGGTGAGGTCTCGAGAATAGCCATCGGCACACATCTAGGAGAAATGAATGATGAAGATTCGCTTTCCTATCAAGAATCGATTGAATTTGCGCTGTTCCATGGAATCAATTTTATTGATACCGCTCTTAATTATCGAGGCATGCGCTCTGAGCGCGATATTGGAAGTGTTTTATCAAAACTCATTCAAAAGAAAAAGCAGATCGACAGAGAAAATATTTTTTTGTCTACGAAAGCAGGCATCATACCAGGTGATATTGATGCTCAACTTCGTCCTGATAACTACCTGCAGGAATTTTGGTAGGAAAAGGAATCCTGCAACGTTCTGATATACAGATTATCGACCATCACAAACACGTTATGGAACCTTCTTATTATGAGTTTGCTATTGAACAAAGTTTAAAACACATGCATGTAGATTTCATAGACGTCCATTACATTCATAACCCAGAGGTCTCTTTGATCGTTTTAGGTGAGGAAGCCTTTGATCATAAGCTCCAAAAACTGTTTGCGTTTTATGAACAACAAGTGGATAGAGGTTTGATCCGATATTACGGCTTAGCTGTCTGGGCAGCTTTTACAGAGTCTCCCGAGACATCTGGTTATATTTCTTTAGAGAAAGTAATGAATGTTGCCCACTCTGTTGCCGGTCAGTCTCATCATTTTAGTTTTATTCAAACCCCGTTCAACCACTTGAATCAGATAGCTGCAACAGATCTGAACCAGCAAGTTAATGGTAAATGGAGAACGCTGCTTCAAGCTGCAGAAGAGTTAGGGCTTCATGTTACAACAAGTGCTCCATTAGATTGTGGCAGGCTTACTAATCATCAACACAAGAATGTAGATGAGCTGATGTCGTTTGTTTTAAAAACCCCTGGTATTTTGTCCACGATGATCGGTATGCGAAAGGTAGAAACGGTTAAAAAGAATTTGAGAACGTTTAACAAAGTTGGCTCGTAATAACGAGGCAACTTTGTTTATATGGAACGACTAAAGTTTTTATTTTGACTAACCCCCTTTAATAAACTTCAATACGGTCATCATACTGAAATCTTACCAGTGTACTTGAAACTTATTACCATTTGGATCATAAAAGTGAAAAAATGCATGACCATTATCTTCTTTGATATCCTCGACCTTAACTTGATTATCAATTAAGTGTTGATGAAATTGAGATAATTCCGGACTCGTAAAGCCAATGCTAAACTCTTGTTCATTGTTAATTGTAAAATGAGCAAAAGTTTCATCTTCGGTGAGAACTAAGATAAGTAAGAAAGGTCCTTCATTTATTTTTATAATTGCCAGCTCCTCTGTACTATTTAATAACTGGAGCCCTAATACATCTCTATACCAATGTGCTGATCGTTCTAAATTCTTTACAGGAATTCTAATATAATGTACTTGCTCAATAAATGATTTACTCATATCCTTCTCCCCTTGCTTTGTTTATTCTATATACCTCTTTCTTCCAATTCCTTATATAACCTGCTACTCTACAAAATTTTATAAAGGTCGAACTGTTCTTGGCTACCCTACGAAAAACATTACAAACCCTCTGGAAAAATTTTTTTACTCACTTTTTTAGTAATATTACTTGTAAATGAAACCGTTTTATTTTACAATCACTAATGCAAACGATTGCACCAACGTGCATATACAAATTTGTAAGCGATTCAACTTTTTTTCGCAATCTATTGAATGCGATTTCAAAAATGCAACGAAAGATATATACTTTAAGGAGGAAATCGTTTTGAAACAACGTGGAAAACTCATTTCATTTGATTTCTGGCAAAAGCTAGGTAAAGCGCTTCTTGTAGTAGTAGCGGTTATGCCGGCTGCCGGTTTGATGATATCACTAGGTAAAGTTATTGCTATGTTCGGTGGCGACATGACATTAGTGCAAACGATTGCTCGTGTTATGGAAGACATCGGATGGGCAATTATAACAAATCTGCATATCTTATTTGCGGTAGCGATCGGTGGATCTTGGGCGAAGGAACGTGCGGGTGGTGCATTTGCAGCCGTAATCGCGTTCATCCTAATCAACCGTATCACAGGAGCGATCTTCGGCGTTAACAGCGCGATGATGCTTGAAGAAGGCGCAAAAGTAAAATCACTTTTTGGCAGCGAACTCGTTGTTGGTGACTATTTCACATCTATTCTAGGTGCTCCTGCTCTAAACATGGGAGTATTCGTCGGAATCATTTCCGGTTTCCTAGGTGCTGTTCTATTTAACAAGTACTACAACTACAACAAGCTTCCAAATGCATTAGCATTTTTTAACGGAAAACGTTTTGTACCATTCGCCGTTATTTTATGGTCAGTGGTAACAGCTTTACTACTAGCTTTAATTTGGCCGTTTATCCAATCTCTACTTAATGACTTTGGGAAATGGATCGCAACATCACGTAACACGGCTCCAGTTATCGCGCCTTTCGTGTTCGGTACACTAGAGCGTTTATTGTTACCATTTGGTCTTCACCATATGTTAACGGTTCCGATCAACTATACGGAGCTCGGTGGAACATATCAGATTATGACAGGTTCAGGAGCAGGATCTTCTGTAGCTGGACAAGACCCACTATGGTTGGCTTGGATCAACGATCTTAACAACTTCTTAGCTGCTGGAGATACAAAAGCGTATCAAGCACTTTTAAATGATGTAGTACCAGCTCGTTTTAAAATGGGGCAAGTTGTTCTTTCAACAGCATCACTTGTAGCGATCGCACTTGCGATGTACATGAACGTTGATAAAGACAAGCGCAAAAAGTACAAGTCTATGTTCTTATCTGCAGCACTCGCTGTATTCTTAACAGGTGTAACAGAGCCGATCGAATTCATGTTCATGTTTGCTGCTCCACTTCTTTATGTTGTTTACGCAATCACAACTGGACTTGCGTTCGCAGTAGCGGATCTAATCCACGTACGTGTTCACGCATTCGGTTTTATCGAATTGTTGACTCGTACACCATTGCTTGTAAAAGCAGGATTAACACGTGACTTAATCAACTTTGCTGTAACGTGTATCGTATTCTTTGGATTAAACTTCTCGATCTTCTACGTATTGATCAAAAAGTTCAACCTGCCTACTCCAGGTCGTGCAGGTAACTATATTGAAACAACAGAAGCTGATGCTGCACCTGCTAAAAACGAGGCAGCAACAGGATCCGACAACTCTCAAGCTTCAGCGATCATCACGCTTTTAGGTGGAGCTGACAACATTGAAGACGTTGACGCATGTATGACTCGCCTTCGTGTAACGGTTAAAGATGCAACTGGCGTTGGCACAGAAAAAGAGTGGAAAGAGAACGGAGCACTTGGTCTGATTATCAAAGATAAAGGTGTTCAAGCGATTTACGGACCAAAAGCAGACGTATTAAAATCTGATATTCAAGATCGTTTGGGGATGTAATTCATGAAGCTATTAACGTTAAACGTTCATGCTTGGCAAGAAGAGAACCAGATGGAGAAATTAGAGATGCTTGCTCGCGATATCGCGAGTGAGCGTTATGATGTTATCGCACTTCAAGAGGTCATGCAGTCGATCGACTCTTCTCTTGTCAAAGATAACATCAAAAAAGATAATTATGCCCTTGTTCTTTTAGAGCTATTGAAGAAACTTGGCGTTGAAGATTATGACTTTGTCTGGGACATGGCCCACTATGGCTATGTAACGTACGAAGAAGGATTGGCGATCATCAGCCGCCATCCAATTACGTCTCATGAAAGCTTTTTTGTTTCTGATCTACAAGATATGCACAACTGGAAAACACGCAAAATCGTAAAAGCAACCATCTCTTATGAAGGACAAGATATTCAATTCTTCTCCGGGCACTTTGGCTGGTGGGAAGATGACATCGAACCCTTTAAAGGTCAGTTCGATCGTTTGATGCAGTACATTCCTGAAGAAGGTCTTTCTTTTATCATGGGTGACTTAAACAACGATGCGAACGTTTGTCGCGAAGGCTTTGACTACGTAAAAGAAAAAGGGCTTTACGATACGTACGAACTGGCTGCAGAGAAAGATGACGGTTTAACGATCATCGGATCTATTGCTGGCTGGGACAACAACGAAGCTGGCCGCAGAATCGATTATATTTTAAGCAGCAAGCCCGTTGACGTTCTTCAATCATCTGTACGTTTTAACGGAAAAGAAACACCGGTGGTCTCCGATCATGCAGGTGTGGCTGTTACGGTTAAGATTTAGGCTTTGTTGCTCTCTTGAAAGTGTTGATTTCCGTTTCAGGTGCTTCGCTTTCCGCGGGGCAGGCGGTGAGCCCCTTGCCGCTTTGCGCCCTTAAGGGTCTCACCTGACCGCTTGTCCCGCAGGAGTCTCGCACCTTGCACTCCAATCAACTTTTTCAGTGATGCATAAACAATAAACCGATCAGAAAGCAGCATTATTTTATAAAGACAATAAAGAAATCAAACAAACCATGGGGAGCCGTTTTTCGGTATCCCCTGGCGTGTTGTTAAAGAGAAAAACATGGAGGTAACATTATGGAAAAAGTTTGGTGGAAAGAAGCCGTTGGCTATCAAATTTACCCTCGCAGTTTCCAAGATTCTAATGGAGACGGAATCGGCGATCTAAAAGGGATCATTCAACGTTTAGATTATATTAAAGACCTTGGTATCGACGTGATCTGGATCTGCCCAATGTACAAATCGCCAAATGACGATAATGGTTACGACATTTCCGATTATCAAGATATCATGGACGACTTTGGAACGATGGAAGACTTTGATCTCCTGATGGAGGAAGTTCATAAGCGTGATATGAAGCTGATCATTGACCTAGTTCTTAACCATACGAGTGACGAGCACCAATGGTTCATCGAGTCTCGTTCATCTAAAGAAAATCCAAAGCGCGATTGGTACATTTGGAGAGACGGTAAAGATGGCAAAGAGCCAAACAACTGGGAAAGTATTTTCTCCGGGTCTGCTTGGCAATATGATGAAAAGACAGATCAATATTACCTCCATGTTTTCTCGACCAAACAACCAGATGTGAACTGGGAAAACCCTGAAGTGCGTGAAGCTCTTTATGATACGGTCAACTGGTGGTTAGATAAAGGAATCGACGGTTTCCGTATCGATGCGATCAGTCACATTAAAAAGCGTGATGGCTTCCCTGACATGCCGAACCCGAAGAACGAAAAGTACGTGTCTTCCTTCGACATGCATATGAACCAAAAAGGAATTCATACGTTTTTACAAGAGTTCAAAGACCGCACATACGCAAACTATGATGTAATGACGGTTGGTGAAGCAAACGGCGTTAAGATTGACGAAGCGGACCTTTGGGTAGGAAAAGAAAACGGAAAGATGGACATGATCTTTCAATTCGAACACCTTGGCCTTTGGGATGCGGAAACCAATCCGGAAGTAGATATCGTTGAACTGAAAAAAGTGTTAACTCGCTGGCAGAAAGGTCTTGAAAAAGAAGGCTGGAACGCACTGTTCATCGAGAATCATGACAAACCTCGCGTTGTTTCTACTTGGGGCAATGATGATGAGTTTTGGTATGAAAGTGCAACAAGCTTCGGTGCGATGTACTTCTTGATGCAAGGAACACCGTTCATCTATCAAGGTCAAGAGATTGGTATGACGAACGTACAGTTTGACTCAATCGAAGACTATGATGATGTCGCTGACAAAAACCGTTACCGCATCAAGCGCGAAGAAGGCGTTTCACACGAAGATATCATGTCTGTGATCTGGGCATCTTCTCGTGACAACAGCCGTACTCCGATGCAATGGAACAGCGATGAGAACGCTGGATTCACAACGGGTACTCCTTGGATGAAAGTAAATCCGAACTTCACAGAGATCAACGTGGAAAAGCAAGAACAAGACGAGCACTCCATTTTAAGCTTTTATAAGAAAATGATCGCATTAAAGAAAAAGAACGAAGTCTTCACATACGGTGTGTATGATCTGATCCTTGAAGAAGATGAACAGATCTATGCGTATACACGTACACTTGGTGATGAAAAAGTCGTTGTGATCACGAACCTTTCTAAAACTGAAGCGAAGTTTGAATCTGAATTGAAGCTGAACGCTAATGGATTGTTGTTAGCGAACAAAGAAGTTGTACATCATGACGATGTGACAAGCTTAACATTACAGCCGTATGAAGCGCGCGTATATCGCGTGAAAGCTTAACAAACAAAAGCGTGCTATCCGATTAGGGAGAGCACGCTTTTTTAATGTGGCAGTCTTTTTTCAAAACGAATAAAAGAATACAGTCTGAGAAGGACAATCAACGTCCCGACGATCGTTAAAACGGGCGATATATTCGTGAATAGAGGTAACCACGCTAAAATAAACGCAACAAGCGCTGTAAAATTCCCTGAAAATCCATTGATCGGCTGAGTTCCTACAAGCCCCGCCCCTCTTAAGGAATTTTCATAACACGATCTATGATACGGTCGCAACTTAAAAAAGGCCCACACCGTACGCAGCTCGTCTCTTTGTTTGATCGGCATCAAACAGCTATCACAGTTTAGTTCTTTTTTCATCATTTCTTCTCCTTCATTAGCAAATCACTCTCCCTCCATTCTACCAATCCTTTAATCAATGCTATAGCTTTTTAAAAGGACTTTTTGCGATGAAAGGAGAATTTTAACGTGAGGAGTGATGCTATGATAAAAAAAGGTAAGGTTGAAGCCAATCTATATGAATAAACTTCAACTCTTGATGAACCGTTTAGAGGACGATCTTGTTAAACAGAGTCTTGAATTAGAAATCGGTAAGATGACGGCCGGTTTTCGCGGTGAAGACTCTATCAACTATTTTTTGAACATGCTTCCGAACAAGAAAGAATGCCACGTGCTGCACGACCTCCGAATTCCCCATGAATCTACTTTTTTTCAAATCGACACACTTATTTTGAATCCTAATTACTTTCTCATTATTGAAGTAAAGAACATCTCCGGAAACCTTTTTTTCGATCATACCTTCAACCAACTATTGCGCACCAAAAACGGTATAGAAGAACCCTTTCAAGACCCAATCCCACAAGTTGAACGCCAAAAATACCAGCTTGAACACTGGCTTAGGAAAAATAAATTTCCCACCGTTCCCATCGAGACTCTCGTAGTTATGACTCATTCTCAATCTGTCTTGAAAACGAACGATGTGTCGAGCCGCATATCGAAAAAAGTGATTCATAGTGTCCAACTGCTAGACCGTATCCGGCAGCTTCAAAGAAAATATAAACAGCATGTGGTTGTTTCGAGAGATGTGATGAATAAGATGACTAGGAAGTTGACCAAGGAACACACTCCACGGGATGTGAATGTAATGGAGCGTTATAAGATTAGTAAAGAGATGATTATTAAGGGGGTGCAGTGTACGGGGTGTTTGGCTTTCGATATGAAAAAAGGCTATCGTACATGGAATTGTCCGCATTGTTCACATTCAAGCAGGAATCCCCACATAAGAGCGCTCAAAGATTACTCTCTTTTCATCCAAACTATGATAACCAACCAGCAAGCACGTGATTTTCTGAAGCTTTCTTCTATTTCGATAGCATCAAAGCTCTTAGTATCCATGCAACTGCCCTATACAGGTGCAACAAAAGGGCGAACATACGATTTAAGCTTACTAAAAGACCTTCAGAAATAAGAATCTGTCCAATTGAGTGGGGAATCTGTCCGATTGCATATTTAATCTGTCCGATTGGGGCCACAATCTGTCCAATCTTGAATATAATCTGTCCAATTCAGCAATTAATCTGTCCAATCTCAAAACCCACTTCTACCCAAACAAAAAAACATCCAAATTAATGGATGCTTTTCGACGTGCGGCTCACTGGCTTTCGTTCCCGCTTCTGCTCGTCCACGGTCTCATTCATCCCATGTCCAAGCGAAGGATACAAATTCCCCGGTGCTGGATCAACAAACTGAGTTTGATTAAAGTACACGTGCGGTGTCTTCCATAGAGCAACAAGTGCTTTCCAGTGCGGCATCTCGTGATAGCGCTCTGGCCACATCTCTTTAATGTGCTTTTTCACGAGCGGGTAATATTTCGGACTCATCCCAGGAAACAAATGATGCTCCGTATGGTAAGAGAAGTTAAAATGAATCACATCGATCCATTTTGGAACCGTAACCGTTAAGCTGTTTGCTAACGGATCGTTCACGTCTGTCATTGGGTTCAAGCGGTGGTTAGTTGAGATATAACTCATTACGATTGCGTTGGCGATCAATAATGGCAGCAATACCGCAAAGAACCATTTAACAGGTCCTAGCCACGCGAGCAATCCTAGCCACATCGCCCACGGCAATAGCAACTGAATCCACACGGAAGGACGCTTACTCGGTTTGAATTCTTTAATAAATCGTTTGAACATGAAAAGTCCGTGCAGCGTAAACGAAACAGATAAAAAAGCAAAGCTTACGATCGAACGCATCCACATCGGAAGCTTGTACACTTTTTGAAGCAATGGTTTGTGAGACAAGTTCTCTAATGTCGGCCACGCATCCGGGTCTTTCCCGTCATGCTGAGTGTGAACGTGATGCGTCGTATTGTGCCACTTACGCCATAGCTTTGGTCCAACGCTTAACGGCCAAAAAGCTACCGCTCCTAAAAAGTCACGAAGCCACGGCTTTCGGATCACTGTTCCGTGCAGAATCTCATGGCCTAAGAAGCCCATACCCGCAAAACACGTTCCTAATATAACGGCGATTCCAATCCCTAACCAAGGGTGTAAATTATTTAATAACCCGATAACTAAAATACCGGCGATTGCGATCAGTAAGTAAACAAGCCCACCCCATAATCTTGAAGGCACTGGCTTAAAGGCTTCTTTCGGCAGCTTTGGAGCGATTTTTGCTGCATACCAGCCAAACGATTGTAGATCTTTCATTTGCTCAACTCCTCTAATCTGACTCTTTCGAATTCTCGTACAATACAATCGTAACAAGGTTTGTTTTATGAAGCAACTATTTTTGTTACCTGGTAATAACAGTTGGTATTATGTACCCACAAAAAAAAGGAGCCATCCTGAAGGATAGCCCACTTTCTAAAGAAATAACCTTACATATATTCAAGTTTTAAAACATTCAACTTTTGATCTGTCTCTCGTTCGATAATCTGCAGCAAACGACGGTCTTTTTGTGCAACAAAGGTCACAGCTAGTCCCTTTCCGCCAGCACGCCCAGTTCTTCCGATTCGGTGAATGTAGCTTTCGGCATCGAGCGCGATGTCGTAATTAAAAACATGCGTGACTCCGTCAACATCAAGTCCACGTGCCGCCACATCCGTTGCTACAAGGTATTGAATCTCTCCTTCACGAAAGCGCCGCATCACGTCTTCCCTCTTCGCTTGCGAAAGGTCGCCATGCAGTTCATCAGAATTGTATCCCATATTTTGCAGAGATTCGTTCAACTTGCTAGCTCTTCTTTTCGTTCGGCAAAAAATGATCGCTAGATAAGGACGCAGCAGTCTGATCGTTTGAACAAGGTCGTTCTGCTTCCCTCTATCTGTAGTTTCCACAATTCGCTGGCGGATTTCCTTTAACGTTATTTGTTTCGTTTTCACATGAATATCTTGAGGATCGTTTGTATACGTTTCAGCCAGCTTCTTTACTTCATCAGGCATTGTCGCAGAAAAAAGTAACGTTTGGCGATCCTCTGGCACCTCATACATGATGTCTTCTATATCATCTAAAAATCCGATATGAAGCATCTGATCCGCCTCATCTAGCACGAACGTTGAAACATGAGATAAGTCGATCGTCTCTCGTCGAATATGATCGAGCAGCCTTCCAGGTGTTGCGACAACAACATGTACCTTGCTCTCTAGCTTGTGCATCTGCGCGATCACGTCCTGCCCACCGTAGACAGCAAGCACGTTAATCTCACCAAGAGCTTCTGTAAGTTTACGTACTTCAGCTGTAATCTGAATAGCAAGCTCGCGCGTCGGGGCGACGATCAACCCTTGAACCGCATCACGTTCAGCATCAACTTTTTGCAGAAGAGGAAGCACGAAAGCAAGTGTCTTTCCCGTACCCGTTTGAGCTTGTCCCACAACGTCTTTACCTTCTAAGATGACAGGAATCGTTTCCTTTTGAATAGGCGTTGGTTCACCAATTCCGTTTTGCAACAATATATCTATAAATTCATCATGAATGCCTAGTTCTTTAAAGCCCATTACTTTTTCCCCAATTTCTTTACTTTTTCTGTGCAGCTTTCCATCGCCGCTAACACTGCACCACGAAAGCGTTCTTGCTCGAGCGTTGCGACGGCCGCAATCGTTGCTCCACCTGGAGACGTTACTTGATCTTTTAACTCGCCAGGATGTTTTCCTGTTTCAAGCACCATCTGCGCTGCTCCTAAAACAGCTTGTGCGGCTAAACGATAGGATTGATCGCGTGACAAGCCTTGTACGACTCCTCCGTCTGCCATCGCTTCAATCATCATGTACACGTAAGCAGGCGAAGAACCACTGATCGCAGGAATCGCATCCATCTGAGATTCTACGATCACCTCTACTTTACCGAAGCTGCCCAGCAACTCCTCAACCGTCTGTAATTCGTCATCCTTTATCTCATCATTAACAGAAACAGCCGTCATACCCGCTCCGACAAGTGATGGCGTGTTCGGCATCGTACGTACCACTTTCACTTGTTTGCCGAAAGCCTGCTCCACGTCTTCTGTTGTTATCCCCGCTGCAATCGTTACGATGATCGCATCAGATTTTACGAATTCCTTTACCTCTTCAATCACTTCAAGATAGGAATATGGCGCTACAGCAAGAAACAGCACGTCAACCGCTTTTGCAACGTCACTGTTTGACGAGAATGTGTGGATACCAAATTGCTTCTCGACACAAAGACGAGTCTTTTCCGTTCGCATGCTCGCGATGATCTGGTCAGGACTGATCAAACCTGAACTGATCATACCTCCTGCCATAGCCTGCGCCATCTTTCCAAACCCGATAAAACCTATTTTTTTCTCCATACTATATGCACTTCTTTCTATTTTTTATAAAGGGAAATGTTCACTTTTACAGAATACTCATACCGATAGCTTTACCTTTAGTAAACCACAAATACATAAGGCGTGTGAAATGGATGGAGAGGTTAACACTCAAATAAGGGCTAGTAAAAAAGAATATTTCATTTCCGAGCTGAACTCCATTAAACTAGGATGTAGAGCATAACGTACATAAGGAGGATTTTGATATGACAGATAAAATCGTAAACTACTTAAAAGAAAACCGTGATACGCATCTAAAAGAATTAACTGACTGGCTTGCTGTTCCCAGTGTGAGTGCACTTCCTGAGCACAAAGAAGACGTTCGAAAAGGGGCAGAGTGGATCGCAGATAGCCTTACGAATGCCGGCATGGAAAACGTAAAAATCTATGAAACAGACGGACACCCTGTTGTTTATGGAGACTGGTTAAAAGCAGAAGGCAAACCAACTGTACTCGTTTATGGTCATTACGATGTTCAGCCTGTTGATCCGATTGAGCTATGGGAATCTCCGCCTTATGAAGCTACCATCCGCGATAACAAACTTTATGCACGTGGAGCATCAGACGACAAAGGCCAAACGTTCATGCACGTAAAAGTACTACAAGCCATACTAAAATCAGAAGGTACACTGCCTCTTAACTTCAAGTTCTGTATCGAAGGTGAAGAAGAGATCGGCAGTCCAAGTCTTCCGAAGTTCATTGAGGAAAATAAAGACTTGCTAGCAGCAGACGTTATCGTCATTTCTGATACAGGTATGCTAGATCGCGGAAAACCAGCAATCTGTTACGGACTTCGCGGCATGTGTGCGATGCAAATAGATGTTACAGGACCAAACAGTGACCTGCATTCCGGTCTTTATGGTGGAGCTGTCCAGAACCCATTACACGCGATCACAGAGCTTCTTCAATCGTTCCGTGATGAGAACGGACGTATTTTAGTAGATGGATTTTATGATAATGTACAAGAATTAACGGAAGAAGAAAGAGAAGCGTTCCGCGCTCTTCCTCTAACAGAAGAAGCTCTTAAGAATCAGCTTGGGGTGACAGAGCTCACAGGTGAAGAAGGATACAGTCATATTGAACGCACATGGGCCCGCCCAACATTAGAGTTAAACGGCGTTTGGGGAGGCTTCCAAGGTGAAGGCATCAAGACCGTTATCCCGGCGAAAGCACACGCAAAGATCAGCTGCCGACTCGTACCAAACCAAGAGCCAGATGAAATCATTGAAAAAGTAAAAGCGCACATTGAAAAGCATAAGCCCGCAGGCATTGATGTGAAGGTTACTCTGTTTGATAAAGGAGCTCCATACGTAACGCCGTTCGATCACCCAGCCATCCAAGCGGCTGCACGTTCTTATGAAAAAGTGTACGGTGTACCAACAGCGTTCACACGTGGCGGCGGATCGATTCCAATCGTAGCAACGTTCGATCAAATGCTGAACATCCCAGTCGTATTGATGGGCTTCGGACTATCAACAGAAAACTTCCATGCACCAAACGAGCACTTCCATCTCGAAAACTTCGACAAAGGCATGGAAACACTAGCAGACTACTGGTTCGAACTCGAAAAATCCATCCAAAAAGAAACAACAACAAAATAAAACAGATGAAGCTGACAGGAAAGAAATCTTGTCAGCTTTTTTACTCGGATTGAAACATGGCGTGTGTTTTGAATTTGTTCTTTGATTATTAGACACCCTTGCAAGTTGATTGAAGTGGAAGGTGCGAGACTCCTGCGGGACAAGCGGTCAGGTGAGACCCTTAATGGCGCAAAGCGGCAAGGGGCTCACCGCCTGCCCCGCGGAAAGCGAAGCACCTGAAACGGAGATCAACTCCCCCAACCACAACACATAATTTCCCACAAGAGACCTTTTCGTTTTCACCCCTCAGTGTGATATAATCAACCAATCACAACAAAGAAACGGAGAGTATAAACATGCTTTCATTTGAAGATAAAATTGCCTTAATCGAAGAAAACTTCCCAGAGCTCGACATGCACGAGGTATCCCTTGGCCGCTTGAACTTCCACTTCGAAGAAAGTGTACAAGACAAAAAAATCGTCGTGTACCACCTTCACCCGAACGGAAATGGCTTCGTTTATGGCGGACACCTGCCACAAAGCGTAAAAAACGAAAAAGGCTACGTGAACATCCGTGACTACGAAGCGGAAGAACTGATCGCTCTAATCCAAGAATCCATGGAGTTTCTATCAAAAAAACATGGTTGGCAGCAGCCGAAGAAAGATCGCTCTGATGACGAAGAGCGTAAAGAAGAACACTGGTACAGCCACAGCCACGAGGAAATTCGTCTCGTAGGAGAAGATGGCATGTGGTTCATCTTTGATGAAGATGATGCACTAGAAGCTGCATTTGAAACATATGCAGAAGCAGAAGGTTATTTAAAAGAAGCAGATTTTAAAAAGAAAAAATAGAGGTGACTAAGATGGCTGAGGAGAAAAAGAAGTTAAGCTTTCAAGAAATCGCGAAACAGCGCTTAGCTGAAAAGAAAGCACAGCAATCAGGCGGATCATTCAGCAAGGGGCCAGTTAAAGTGGCTAACCAGCTTAAAAACCAACAAACCAAAAAAGCAAACAACCAAGCGCGGAGAACAGGTGTTTAATGCATCGTAAGCGAGCAAATATCACCCCTGGTCTACCCGTGAACGTGATCTTAAAAGCAGATCAGCGTTCAGGTAAGAAAACAAAAGGTATCGTAAAAGATATCTTAACGAACTCACCTACTCATCCACACGGCATCAAGGTGCGCCTTGAAGACGGTCAAGTTGGACGAGTCATCGACATTTTGAATGCATAACACAAAAAACGGTCACCTACTCGGGACCGTTTTTACTTTACATGTAATACATGGGTTATCCGTATACTAGTTGGTAGATTTTTCTTAAAAGGAGATCACTTCATGAATATAGATGCTTTAAAGAAACGAATTGATGTGAGTACAAAAAGATTGCCAGCAGATGTTGTAGTGAAGAACGGAAAAATTATTGATGTGTTTAATCTTGAAGTCATTGAAGGTGATGTTGCGATCGTTGATGGCTATATTGCCGGAATTGGTGAGTACGAAGGACATGAAATTATTGATGCAGCGGGTAAATTTATCTCCCCTGCCTTCATCGACGGTCATGTGCACATCGAGTCATCTATGGTGACGCCAGGAGAATTCAGCAAAGTCCTGCTCGCTCATGGCGTTACAACGGTCATAACGGACCCTCATGAGATCGGTAACGTTTCAGGAACTGAAGGAATCTCTTTTATGTTGAATGAGTCTGAAGGGCTTTCTCTGGACGTACGGGTGATGCTTCCTTCATCTGTTCCTGCAACCCCTTTTGAGAATGCAGGTGCTGTTTTAAAAGCATCTGACCTAGAATCTTTCTTAGCTCATCCTCGTGTCCTCGGTTTAGCGGAAGTGATGGATTTTCCGGCTGTCTTTAGAGGAGATGGTGATATGCTTCAAAAAATCATTGCTGCAGCTGATCAAAACGGGATGATCGACGGCCATGCGGCAGGACTAGACGCTAATGGAATCAATGTGTATCGCTCCTCAATGATCACGACGGACCACGAATGTACGACAGTGGAAGAAGCACGAGATCGAATCTCTCGAGGAATGTACGTGTTGATACGCGAAGGGTCTGTTGCCAAAAATTTAAGAGCACTTACAAAAGCAGTAACACCAAATAACGCTCGTCGCTTTTTATTCTGTACAGATGATAAGCACCTAGATGATCTTGTCGCAGAAGGAAGTGTGGATCATAACGTAAGGCTCGCTATTCAGGAAGGGATGGATCCTCTACAAGCGATCCAGCTCGCAACGTTGAACGCCGCTGAATGTTATGGTTTAAAAGAAAAAGGTGCTGTCGCTCCAGGGTATAAAGCAGACTTTCTTTTGCTCGATGATTTGAATTCCATTGCCATTTCCGATGTTTTTGTAGGAGGAAAATTGGTTGCTCAGAACGGGAAGTATAAAGGCTCAGAAACAAGTAGTTCGCAGCCACCAGTCGCGCTAACTCAGTCTGTAAACATGACGAAGATAGATTCTGAAAAGCTCTCTATTCCTTTAAGTGATGGTAAGCCCATGCATGTGATCGAAATCATCCCGAACCAAATTGTTACAAAAAAGAAGATTGTAGCGGCAACAGCAGAAAACGGAAAATTCACACCCTCTACCACGAACGATTTATTAAAAATGGCTGTGATCGAACGCCACAATAAGACTGAAAATATTGGTCTAGGCGTGGTAAATGGCCTTCTGATCCAGAACGGTGCGATTGCTTCAACTGTTGCGCATGATTCACATAATCTAGTCGTTGCCGGAACGAATGATGAAGATATACTGGTCGCGATAGAGGCGATCCGCGAGATGCAAGGCGGCTATGTAATCGTGAAAAACGGTGCTGTGCTCGCGTCTGTCCCGCTTTCGATCTCGGGATTGATGTCAGATCGCCCCTTTACAGAAGTCAATCAACAGATCATCCATTTAAAGAAAAAGTTAAAGGAGATTGGATTCAACGGAGATTTTGATCCGTTTCTGACCCTATCCTTCTTAACACTTCCTGTAATTCCGGAAATCAAGCTGACAGATCTCGGTCTCTTTGATTTCAAAATCTTTCAGCATATCCCTGTGCAGGCAGAATAAAGTGTTACACGAGTGAATGGTTAAAGGCATAGATAACAGCTTGCGTACGGTCTTGGACATCCAACTTGCTCAAAATATTACTTACATGCACTTTGACTGTTTTTAAAGCGATGAACAGATCGTCGGCAATCTCCTGGTTTGTCTTCCCTTTCGTCATCAATAAAAGAATCTCCATCTCGCGCGCAGTCAGCTCTTCATGTGGCTCGCGCGTTTGCTTTTTACGCATCTTGCTCATCATCTTTCCTGTTACTTCCGGTTCAAGAACAGATTTCCCGTGATATGTATCGCGAACAGCTTGGGCGATATCACTTGCTTTTGACGTTTTTAACATATAGCTAGAAGCACCCGCCTCTAGAGCCGGATATACTTTCTCATCATCAAGAAAACTGGTAACAACGATGATTTTCGCTTCTGGCCATGCCGTTGTTATCTCCCGCGTTGCTTCAATTCCATCCATCTCATCCATAACAAGATCCATTAATATAATATCCGGTTTCAGCGCTAGTGCCTTTTCTATGGCTACTTTTCCGTTCTCCGCTTCATCCGTTACTTCTATATCAGGCTGCGCAGAAAGGTAAGCCGATACCCCAATACGCACCATCTCATGATCATCCACTAATAATACTTTGATCATTACCCTCATCTCCCGCTTTCAAAATAGGTACTTTTACTTCAAGCCGCGTTCCTTCACCTGGCAAACTCACAATCTTCAGTGTGCCGCCAATTTCTAATGCACGTTCATGCATGTTTTGTAGACCATAGGAACCTGTTTTTTCCTGATCCATCTTAAAGCCAACACCATCATCTTCAATGCGAAGGATAATCAGATCATCTCTTTGGACGAGCAAGATTTGCGCTTTATTTGCCTGTGCATGCCTTAGAATGTTAGACACCGATTCTTGAAGAATACGAAACAGGTGATCTTCGACTCCTTTAGCAAGAGGAATCGTTTCAATCTTCCATTTCAGTTCGATCGGCACTTTTTGCAGAAGCTCTTGTAAAAGCTCTTCCATCCCTTTCTGCAATGATTTTCCGTTTAATGCTGCTGGACGAAGGTGCAGAAGAAGTGCTCTCATCTCAAGCTGTGTCTGATGAATCGTTTCTTCAACTAGTTTTAACTGTTTAGATTCACGTGTGTCATCTTCTGAACGCGTTTCATTTACCGCAGACATGATCATGCTTGCAGCAAAAAGCTGCTGAGACACAGAATCATGCAGTTCTCTCGCCAAACGATTTCTTTCTTGGGAAATAATCTCTTGAATGCGCTTCTCTTGATCTACTGCTTTTTCCGTAGCCATCTTTTGAGACTGACGAATCTTTTCCCCTAATTGCTTTTGTATGCCCTCCATACGCTTGGCAATCGTTCGTAATTCAAGACTCCTGACTTCTTTCATGTCTACTTGCCTGCCGTCTTCAATGGACTTCAGTGTACGATTGATGGAGTTTAATTGTTTACGAGAGGTGATTCCTGAATTTAAGCCAAAGAAAGCGCCCATGATAAACACGAAAAAAGGCAAAACAAAAGCTAAAGGGATATCAAGTAAGTTTTTCTGTAATAAAAAGTCCCAGTTATCGATCGGAAATGTTGTGTAAACGATTGAGCCTAAAAGAATTGCTACAGCAAATGCAGCTACGATACCGGAGAACATATGACGTAAAACAGTACTCATACCCGTTTCACCTCCAGACTGCCGGCAAACATACTTGTAACGATTTTTATTTTTTTCTCAGCCTCTCCATACCCTTTCGTTCGGTAAAAAAGCGTCTGATTGAACAGCTTAGATTCACTTCGGTCAAAAATTCTTGAATTCCCCATGATCATAGAATGGCTGACTGCCGCCTCCATCTCATAAGGGACATAGATCGTGATATTTCCGATCGTACCACGGATCAAAATAACGGATTCCCCGTCAGGTAAAATCGTTTGGTTCAAATCAATGATCGTATCACCAGGACCACATTGGATGTTAATATCGTTCCATTCATACACATGCTCTGGTGTTTGTTGAGTGCCTAGTAGGATATTTTTTAACAGCGTTTCTTTTCTGTATACATCGTCTTGTGACATAGTTGGAACCTGTGCGAACTGAGGCGTCACGAAAACTGGATTTTGTTTAGATTGATAAAATTCATATATCACATAGATAACGAATGCTACTAATAAAAGCTTAAAGGTGAACATGCTTAAAACGTTCATGACTGCGATAAAAACACCTAGCCAAAACATGACCTTGCCGGAGCGCTTCGGCATTCGTTTTCGTCCAAAAAACAAGAGTGCAGCACTAAATAAGAGAGAAAATAAGATTCCTCCTCCGTTCAAGGTAGCTTCTAATAATACCAAAACAACCGCTAATAAAAGCCCCCAACTTATGAAATCACTTCTTTTCCGATTCAGCATCTGCACTCACTCACTTTCTGTCATAAACGAGGTAAAAGGCGCAGCAATTTGCGCCTTGTCACTTATTTTATCGTATCACATACTGCCTTAAACAGTAGTAGATGATTCTTCTTTTTTCCAATCTTTTTCAAGTTTAGCTAGCTTCGCTTCCATCGAACTTGCATGATAATCAGCGTTAACTTTCTGCTCAAGACGATCCATATAGCTTTCTAGCTCATCAAAACGGAAAGCCGATTTTTTTATGGAGTGAGTCGGGTCGATCACACGGTCCATTTTCTGGTGAGCACGTGCTACATTTTCACGACCCATCAATTCCATACGTTTGATCTGCATATCTTTTAGCTTATGTTTCATCTGTTCGTATTTTTGCTCGAGCTCTACAAGATCTTTTTCTGCTTGCAGCGTAGATTCTTTTAAATTCGCTGCACGTAATGCATGTTGTTCTTTTTCTTGGAGTGCGAACTGATACAGCTCTTGTTCATTCGCTTGTTGAGCGATTTCTGCCTGATGAGCACGCTTAGCTGCTTTTGCCTCTGCTTCTTCCATCTCTCGTACGAACTGGTCTTTTAACAGCTGCTGACGCTCAACTAGCTTATGAGCTTTGTTCACCTCTAACTCACACTGTCTCAAATATTGGTTCAGAAGAGATAACGGATTCTTTTCCTCTTTTTGATCTAAAAGCTCATGTACATCTGCTGAGATTGAGTTTTTGATACGTTCAAATAAATTCATAATGATTCGCTCCTTTTTGCGTTTGTTTTTAGCTATTTTTAAGTTTTGCCCATTCTCTTTCAAAGTTGGTGAAAGGGTCATTACTGTCGTTCTCATCTAGTACAGCTGATTGATTCCATTTCTTATAAACCACGTAGAGAACATAGATCGCGACAGCACCTAATATCGCAGGCAGGTTGCTAACGGATACACAAAGCCCGACTACCGATAGAGCACCCCACCAAAATTTCTTTCCTCCACTGTTTGCAGCCATCGCCTTCTTAAATGCGTAATACATGACGGCCAGACCGATTGCAAGACCTACCATCGGGCCAAGATTTGCGATCAAAACGATTGCTGCAATTCCTCCAACTACAAGCAAGCCTAATTTTTTCATTTGGCTTCCTCCTTTCGTATCTTTAGCTTACCTCCCTCAGCATTTTCTCAAAACTGGCCGTAGCTGTATCTTTAGATAAGCCTCGAGGCGTAGTGGGGTCTGACCCCACACAAATACAAAACCCCCACTATGTACAAGTGGGGTGGACATATAACTATTATTCAAACAAAGAGATTGGTCTATAGAAGTGGTTTCCACTTCTTTCTTCTCTGCATACGCTGAGAAGATAAAAAGTAAGGGGTGGGTAGTTTTGAAACACAATGATTGCGGAGAGGGATTTCAACCTTTTGTTAGCCCTAATCCTAAGACGACATTTAATCCAATTCAGATCGCACCAACTATTGATCAAAGTTCATTTCTCAGTCCATTTACAAGTGTAATCGGTGATGTAAGAATTAAAGAGAACGTATATGTCGCACCACTCGTGAGTATTCGCGCAGATGAAGGAACGCCATTTTACATCGGATCTAACACAAATCTCCAAGATGGCGTCATTCTTCATGGATTAACAAATCAGTTCGTCAAAATAGATGGTAGAAAGTATTCCATTTATATCGACAATGAAGTCTCTGTCGCGCATGGAGCACTCGTTCACGGACCGTGTTTTATTGGAGAAAAAGTATTCGTAGGCTTTAAGGCAATCGTTTATAACGCTACAGTGGAGAAAGGAAGCTTTATTTCCTACAATGCAGTAGTTACGAACGGAGTGCATATTCGGAAGAATCGGTTCGTCCCGCCTGGAGCCTATATTGATTCTCAAAAGAAAGCCGATGCACTCCCCCGTGTACCTACTGACGTAAAAGAATTTGCACGCGGCGTACAGCTAGTCAATCAGGAGTTCCCAGCTGCTTATCATCTATTGTTCGGTGATTGTCGCTGCTCTTGTGGATTAGCTTACAACAAGAACAGCAGTGAGGAAGAATCTGATTAGGGTAAAAAACAAGGTAAGCAGCGTAAGGTTAAACACATGTTAACCTCGCTGCTCACCTTATTTTCACGCTTCTGTTAAGGACGCATACCAACTCATCTAGATTGGTCTACTAAGAAATAGTCTGGCTCTAATGAACCTTCTTTCAACTTTTCCTTCACCACTCTGGGATACAACACATAATCATCTAACTTCTCCAACGGGACCCACTTAAAGACAAGCCGATCTGCTTCTAACACAGTAAATTCCTCACCATCATGAAGCGGCAACAAGTTTTCAGCTGTGATTTTAAAATATATTCCAACCTCATGAATTTCTTTTTCTGCATATGTAAAAAAGTTTTCAATTGCCCATAAGAAACCTTCAATGTTCACAGTCAAATCCAGTTCTTCTTTCATCTCTCGCTTTAAGCTCGATTTGGCATCTTCACCAAGCTTCACCCGTCCTCCAGGTAATGACCAATTGGTTTCTGCTTTCGCCCGGTGCATGAGAACTCGACCTTCTTTAATCATCACGGCTGCTACACGGTAATTAAAAACTTGATGTTCCACATGAAACACTGCGTCCATTTTATCTTCCCCCTTTAAGTTAGCTCCTTATTTTACCACTTCGAGCATTTTCAGTGAAAGCCATTCCATTTACCGTTAAACTAATTAAAAATACGAAAAATAAGGAGCTTGAGAAAATGTCTGTATATGATTTTTCAGTTGAAACGATCAAAGGCGAGAAAACCAACCTAGACAATTACAAAGGCGATGTTCTCTTAATTGTAAATACAGCTAGTAAATGCGGTTTTACTCCACAATACAAAGGACTTCAATCCATTTATGAAAGCCATAAAGAGCAAGGATTATCTGTTCTTGGATTTCCATGTAATCAATTTGGTGCACAAGAACCAGGTTCGAGTGACGAGATTATGGAGTTCTGCGAGTTGAACTATGGTGTTAACTTTCCGATGTTCGCAAAAGTAGACGTAAACGGTGATGAAGCGCATCCCCTTTTTAAATACTTAGCTGCCGAAGCACCAGGCATCTTAGGATCTAAAGCGATCAAATGGAACTTCACTAAATTTTTAGTAGATCGAAACGGACAAGTTGTAAAGCGCTTCGCCCCAACAGATAAGCCCGAAACGATTGAAAAACATATACAAGAACTTCTCTAGTACACAAAAAAGCAGTTCGAGGAATGTCCCTCTGAACTGCTTTTCTAGTTTAGAACAATAGATGTGCCATTCCGACAACAATTGGAAGTGAGATGAATGTACGCAAGAAAAAGATAATGACTAGTTCTTTAAAGTTCACTGGAATCTTAGAAGCTAATAACAATCCACCAACTTCAGACATATAGATTAATTGAATTACTGACATGGCTGCAACAACGAAGCGAGTCAGCTCACTTTCAATCCCTGCTCCAATGATAGAAGGAAGGAACATATCCGCAAATCCGATTACGATCGTTTGTGCTGCATCTGATGCATATGGAACTTGCAGGAACTCTAAGATCGGGACAAAAGGTGCTCCTAAGTATGTGAAGAAAGGTGTGAACTCTGCCACCATCAATGCTGATGTTCCGATTGCCATTACGATAGGAACAACGCCCATCCACATATCAAGTACGTTTTGAATTCCTTCTTTTACTAACGGCGCAGCTTTTTTATTTTGATCAGCGCGTTCAACCGCCTTTTTAAGACCAAATCCAAAAGGTGTCTCACCTTCAGGAATTACTTCATCAACTACATTTTCTTTTGCGCCCTCATAATACGTATCAGGTTTTCTCGACAAAGGCGGGATGCGTGGAATAATAATCGCACACACGAGGCCTGCTAATACGACTGTTAAATAATAAGGAACGATCATATGAGCTAGATCAACTTGAGCAAGAACAACAATCGCGAATGTGATAGATACGACAGAAAACGTTGTACCAATTACAGCTGCTTCACGTTTCGTGTAATAGCCTTCTTCATACTGCTTGTTTGTTAAAAGAACGCCAATCGTTCCGTCACCAAGCCATGATGCTAAACAGTCGATAGAAGAGCGTCCTGGCAATTTAAATACAGGACGCATCACTTTAACAAGTAATGCTCCACACAGCTCTAACAACCCAAAGTTAAATAAAAGCGGTAAAAATAAACCAGCGAATAAGAAGACCGAAAATAATACAGGTATCAAGTCGAAAAGTAGAAGCTGCCCTGTATTTTCAGACCATACGGCTTTAGGCCCGAGCTTAAACAACGTCATCACAGCAAAAATCAATCCCACCAAACGAATCAATTGCCATACGATATTCACATTAAACAATGTGTTTAAAAATGGTTTATTAATAATAGCTTTTGGCTTAAAAAAGTATGTTCCTAAAGAACCTACAACCGTAATCGCTATGATAGCCGTCATGATTTTCGGAATATACGCACCGATTCCATCCTGCAAGATTCCAGCTAAAATGGCTACTGGAATGGTAATTTCCCCACCGTATGAGATGGGAATCATAAATAAAAATATACCGATCAAAGACGGAATAATAAATTTAATCAAACTCGAAAAATTCGTTTGCTTCATGTCATAATTCATTTGTTGCTTTGGTAAACCCATGATGTTATGCCTCTCTTTCTAGGATGTAAAGCGCTTTCATATACTTTCCATTTCCAAGTATATGTTTATTCTACAATTTTCGCAATATTGTAAGAAATGCTAGAATTCTTATAAAATACTAGTTTTTCTTTCCTTTTTAACTAAATCTCTAAACCTTTTTTGAGTTCAATAAGCTCGTCATCCCTTAAATAACGCCACTTCCCGACTTCTAATGCATGAAGATGTATATTCATAATACGTATACGCTCTAGCTTCTCCACTTTATACCCAAGCGTTTTACACATACGCCGAATTTGCCGGTTCAATCCTTGCGTAAGTGTGATTCGGAAAACATACTTGCTTACAAACTCTGTTTTCGCAGGTTTGGTTACTGAATCTAAAATAAAAACGCCTTGAGCCATTTTTTGAAGAAACAAATCAGTAACAGGTTGATCGACCGTCACTTCATATTCTTTCTCATGACCATAATCGGCCTGTGAAATTCGATTAGCTAACTCCCCATCATTCGTCAATAAAATCAAACCTTGAGAAGCTTTATCTAACCTACCAACAGCGAATACGCGCTCTGATAAATCAATATACTCTAGAATATTTCCATCAATATTAGGATTGGAAGTGGTCGTGACGCCAACTGGTTTGTTGAAGGCGAGGTAAATCGCTGATGTTTTTTGAGGAATTTTTTTACCATCGATAAGGATAGTATCTGTCTCATGTACAAAACTATCTTTGTTCGCGACCTCTCCATTTATAGTAATCCGGCCATTCTTTAATAGCCGATCCGTCTCTCTTCTAGAACAAAAACCCGTTAAGCTTATATATTTATGAATGCGCATGCTAATCCTCACTTCAGCGTTGTGATTATGCACAACGACTTATAATTATAACTGCAAATGAATATAATTTCGATAGTTTTTATAAATATCCATTATTTTTCACATCTATATTCATACTACCATTTCTATTTTAGGCTATTTATTCATACCTTTGCTCTTGAAAACGTAGCACCCTAAACTTTTTATTAGATATCCTTTTCAATCCTCTCTCCTTACTTGTACTATGAAGGAGGAAAGGGAGGTCATCAAAATGACACTTAGAGTATTGTCAGAGTCAGAATTTGAAAAATCCATACAGCTTTCTCAATATGCTTTTCAGTACATAGTAAAGAAAGAAGATCTGCCAAAACGTTATGAAATGATGAAGAGACAAGAAATTTGGGGAGAATTTGAGAACGAAGAGCTTATTTCTAAGCTTCACATTCACTCTTTGGAGATCTCTATTGAAAATCAGCGTTTTCCTATGGGAGGAATCGCAGGTGTAGCTACTTGGCCAGAGCATCGCCGAAAAGGATCTGTTACCCGTCTATTACAACAAGCTCTTTTAAGAATGAAGGAAAATGGTCAAAGCATCAGCTTGCTCCATCCTTTTAATATCCAATTTTATCGTCGGTTCGGCTGGGAGCTCACTGCCTCTGTGAACAAATATACACTCAATAAAAGCGATCTTGTACGCTATGAAGATGTTCCTGGAACCATTTCTAGGCTAACAGAGGAAGACGGAAATGACTTACTGAACACGGTTTATGAGGAATGGTTCCGTACATACAATCATCTGCTTGTTCGTTCAGACTATTGGTGGAACAATCATGTTTTTACAGAAGGGTACAACCGTATCCTTTATAAAGATGAAAACGGCGTACCAAAGGGATATTTATGTTGCAAAGTAGCAGATAAATTACTTGATGTACAAGAGTTTATCTATGTAAGTGATGATGCGCGTCGAGCTTTATGGAATTTTATCTGTCAGCACGATTCTATGGTAGACAAAGTAAAAATAGTCGCGCCGTCTAATGATCAGCTTCCATTTTTAATAAACAACCCACGCATCCACCAAGAGCATTATCCATACTTCATGGCACGTATCGTTGATGTTGAAAGCTTTTTAAGGCAATATCCATTCAAGAACATGGAAGGTAGACTTACTCTATCCATCTCGGATGAAAAAGCTGAATGGAACAACGGTACGTTTACAATCGATGCAAATGGCCTCACGAGGGAATCAGAGACCGTATCAGAAGTACTAGCCATGGATGTACAAACGCTAGCAGCTGCCCTTCTAGGCTCACAAAAGCCCCAGTTTTTATTTACATGTGGAAAGATCAAAGGAAACCAAGAAGACGTTAAACGTTTTGAAGAAATCATTACTAACAAGCCTGCAGCTTTTCTTGATTTCTTTTAAAAAAGCTCTTTTCTAAAAGTTATTGCTTTGGGATGCTTCTTTTTCTTCCCATGCATGTTTATTGTAGCGGAAGGTTGCCGACTCCTACGGGACGAGCGGTCAGGTGGAGACTCCTATGGGCGCAAAGCGGCAGTCCGAAAAGTGGAAGTGACTCGTTCAGCCCCGACAAGCAAAAGGGAAATGGGCTTGAAAGGCGCACTTTGCCTTCTTTACCGTTTACCTTTTGACCTCGAGGGGCTAGTCACTGCAACTAGACAGGAGGCTTACCGTTCGCCCCGTGGAAAGCGAGCAACCTGGAGCGGAAATCAACTACCTTCAACAAGCCTTATCCACCATCGGATAAGGCTTATTTTATTTCAGCATGTTTCAGGGAAAACTGATAGGGAAAAGGATAAGTAGACCCTTTTTTCTAAAATAGGAGGTAATCATTCATGAGTGACAAAACAGACAAACAAAAGCAGTCAGAGGACATTGCAGAGAAAAACTTTGAGCTCGATAAGAAAAACAAATCTAAAACAGATAAGGACCTAGAAACAGTTCACGATCAGATCAACGATACATTTAACGAAGGTACAATTGATCAGAAAGAAATTAACAAAAAAGAAAAGAAGGATTAATAGCGAAAAAGCCTCTCATTCCCGAGAGGCTTTTTCTTATGACGTTCTAAATGAGTCTGGAAACTGCTTCATGATGCCATTCGTTATTTCGTCAGCAAACATCACCATATGGTTCTTGTTCTTATCAAAGATCACGATCTCACCAGCATAATCTTTTTTAAGCCTTGCTACAACTTCATCCGTGACATATTTCAGATGGGTATAAAGCATTTCTTTCACTTGTTGTTCTGACCAATTCGAATTCGCCTTACTCATGAATTTGGCGATATCATCAGCGTTACGATACCACTCTTTATTTATTTTTGCTGCATTCGCCGTATCGCCTTTTTTTACTGCATCAACCAACTGCCCTGCGATTACAATATGCTCTGTTAATAATTTGCCGAGTTCGTTCCCAGCTTTATCTCCGTAATATGGCTTGATGGAGTTACCGATATCGGTTTGATTCTGCAACAGTCGCTTTAGCACCGCGTCTTGATCTTTAGCTCCTTCAGTAGCGCTCACAATATAGCTTCTTGTCCAATACACATGGTCTTTCCACAGTCTTCGTTGCAATGAATACAAATCAATCGCGTTCTGGCTATAACACGGTCCTTGCACTCTTTGTTTTGCCTTTGCTTCTGCTGTTAATGGTGAGGCAAAAATCGGAAACGCTATGGCAAGCACCATAATCATCTTAATTATTTTTCTATACATATGAACTCTCCTTCATGTTAGGTTCATATGTAGTTTGTATCGTTGTCATCATTTCATTCCTTAGAAATAAAAAAAGAACAGTGAACACTTACACCCACTGTTCTCTAATCCTTATACTTGTCGGTTCCAATGACGGTGAACCGAAATAGCTTCCGTAAAGTTCTTTACGAAATCATCTTTTCCGTCTCCACTAACAACACCGGGCTCTCCAGTCAGTTCTGCTTCATTCAACCATTGCAGACCTTCGTGAGTACCACCGATCGGTTTATAATGCGCGTATGCTTCGTTCACGAAGTGCAAAGCATTCTTCTTAAACGTAGCATCATCACTGCCACCTACAACGTAGATCGCATCAAAGATAACGGAAGTCGCTGTCAAGAACGTATGCATGATCTCTAATTCAGATCCGTCATCCGTTGTGCGCCTACCTAACTTATCACTGATACATTCACCCTGAATACCACTGCTCTTTAAAGTCTGTAAAATATCTGCCACTTCACCGCTTACAATCGAGCCAACAATGACACCGACTTTTCTCGTCTTAGGGCTTTTAACCGTATTCAGCTGGCTGAGAGCTGGTGAAGACTTCGTAACGGAAGATTCTTCTCCTTGAGGAGGTACTGCATCAATTGCTTCTGCAAAAGCAGTCGCAAGCTCCACACTCACGTTTCCAAACATATCTACGACTTGCTGTTGCACGGATTTACTCTTCACTTTACCCAGCTCAAAACTAAAAGCGTTCTTTAGATGCTGTTTTTCCGGCTCGCTCATACTGTTCCAGAAAAGCGTGGCTTGAGAGAAGTGATCTTTAAAGCTCTCGCTTCTGCCTCTGATTTTTCTTCCATCTACTTTTTCTTGATAATGAACATATCCACCTTCTGCTTCTGGAGTAGGTGATGGTGTATTTGCTGCAAGGGAATTCTTGTGATAACTCACTTGCCCTCTATTGATTGTATGTCGTGAAATGCCATCACGTTGATTGTTATGAAACGGACAAACTGGTCGATTAATCGGGAGTTCGTGGAAGTTAGGTCCTCCAAGACGAGACAGTTGTGTATCTGTATAGGAGAACAAGCGTCCTTGTAAAAGGGGATCATTTGAAAAATCAATTCCTGGTACAACATGTCCCGGATGGAAAGCAACTTGCTCTGTTTCGGCAAACACGTTATCCACGTTACGGTTCAACGTCATCTTGCCGACAATTTTTACCGGCACATCCTCTTCTGGCCACAATTTCGTCGGATCTAGAATATCAAAATCAAAGTTAAATTCATCTTCTTCCGCAATGATTTGAAGTCCTAGCTCATATTCTGGATAATCTCCATTTTCAATGGATTCCCAAAGATCTCTGCGGTGGAAATCCGGATCTTTCCCGGAAATCTTTTGTGCTTCATCCCACACGAGTGAATGTGTACCTAAGACTGGCTTCCAGTGAAACTTTACGAAATGCGCTTTCCCTTCATCGTTCACAAGTCTGAACGTATGAACGCCGAATCCTTCCATCATACGAAAGCTTCGTGGGATCGCTCGGTCTGACATCGCCCACATCACCATATGTGCAGACTCTTGGTTGTTGGCCACAAAGTCCCAAAACGTATCATGCGCGCTTGCTGCTTGCGGCATCTCGTTATGAGGCTCTGGTTTTAACGCATGAACGAGATCGGGAAACTTGATCGCATCTTGAATGAAGAAAACCGGAATATTGTTTCCAACAAGATCGTAGTTTCCTTCTTCTGTATAAAATTTAGTTGCAAAGCCGCGCGCGTCACGCACCGTTTCAGCAGATCCACGTGAACCTGCTACGGTTGAAAAACGGACGAACGTTGGTGTTTTTTTAGAGGTATCATTTAAGAAATCTGCTTTTGTAAATTCACTCAAAGACTCATATAATTCAAACTCACCATGAGCCGCGAACCCACGAGCATGTACGATACGCTCAGGAATTCTTTCATGGTCAAAGTGAGTCATTTTTTCCCGAAAATGAAAATCTTCCATAAGTGTTGGACCACGTTCTCCCGCTTTAAGCGAGAATTCGTCTTCAGCAACTTTTAACCCTTGATTGGTCGTTAACTTTTTGCCTTTGTCATCTGCACGATACTGTTCCAGCTGTTCATTCTTGCTGTTGCCGTTCACTTTGTTCTGATCGCTCATTTAACTAATCCTCTCTTTATGTATTTTCACATCATAAAGAGACCTTTCCCTACCTATTTAGGAAGCAAACTGATTTTTTATAAAAGTCCTACGCCCTCAAAGTTAAAATAGTTACTTTTTCGTGTACCGAAACTGATCGTTACATATACCTATATGGGTATTCAACTCGTTCAATCCATAAGTTTATGAAAGCAATCCAGAAATTTCGGCTGTTTATCCACGAGATTAGTCGCTCAATCCAAAAGTTTTAATGGTTTATCCGCAAGTTTACAATCCTCGACAAATTACGCACCTTAATTTCTCTCACATACCCCGTAGCATGAAACCTCACTTTTATAAAAAAACGCAGCTGATTATTCAGCTGCGCTTTCTACTTACTTATTCATATGTGCTAGGAAATCCCCAAGCAGATTTTCCATTTCCTGCTCTGGATTTTGTGTTTCTTCTTTTTCTTCAGGCTCATCTCGCTTTGCGCTGTCCCAATCAAATTGACTAAGATCATCATCGTCAAAGTCATCGGTTGAGTTTTCGGTTTCCATTGGATTTTCAAACTGATCCAATGAATCCTCATCACGCTGCATGTCTTCCTGTAAATATAAAGCCTGGTCAATATCGGTTGCATTGCTGTTTAAAGCCGCCAGTAACGATGCTGTTCTTACAGGATTGGATATAAGCTGATACAAAATATTGCCTAACAAGGCCTCTGAATGTTCATGCTTTAACCAATCACGCTGCATCTTACTTAGATTTTTCGGCAACGGTATCGTAATCGTCTCTCGATCTCTTTGGATGTCTTGTCCGACACCTTGAAGAACATACTCTGAGATCTTGCTCGAAAAATTGCGCCTCTCCGTCTCTTTCAGCTTTTGAAGCTGTTTGATGACGTGATCTGGGGTGTCAGAGGGGATACGAAAAGCAATCGTTTTACCTCTTGTAATCTCATTGGATGCTTTTTTGTCCATTTCATCACCCTTGTTTAAGCTTTAACGGCTTTTTTGTCTTTATCCTCGCTCTTTTTCTCTTTTGGCGCAGTTCTTCTTAAGTGATCAGAGATCAGCTTATAATACGCGTTTGCCATCATCCAGATGCTTTCTTTCTCATCTTCAAAAAAGTCGATATTGTAGCCATCTAGGTTATTGTTTAACGTCTTAATATAATCTTTAAGTACCGCAGATCCTCCACCTACAAAATAGCAGATTTCAGTTTGCGAATTCTTTTGCCATACGTTGCGAAGAAGACGATATTGCTTTTTCGCCAAGTCTACTAAAATACGATCCGTAATGTCATGAACACTCGTACGGCTTCCACGCACCATGATGTGGTTGCGGTTCGTCTTCTTCGTAATGATATCTACTACATCACGTCGGCTGTCGAGTTCTACGCCATGCTTAGAGCGGATTTCTTCTCTAATTTGTTCTAGCGCTTCTGAAACACCAAGATTAAAGCCTTGAGCTTTGTCGTCATCAACGTTTCTATTTTTAATAACTGCGATATCTGTAGATAGACCACCAATATCTTGAATTAGAATAGGCTTGTCGATCAGGTCTTTATTAATAATGTTTAAGTCGTTATCCATAACAAGGTTAATAAAAGCAGCAAAACCTTCTGGATATACTTTAACTTCTTCAAACTTTAAGTTAACTTTAATTCCTTGGTACTTAGGCGTTACTAGGAATTCTACTTGGTGAACAGATCCTAATAGTTTTGAACGATATCCAGCATCCTTACCTTCTTTTACTTCGCGTAGAGGAAGGCCTGTACCTAAAATATAGCTTGTATCAATCACATTGTTGTTTTTAGTAAATGATTTAGCATTATCTTCATTTACAGCATCAAGAGCTAATGCAGCGAAAAGCATGATCAATGTTTGATCTTCTTCCGATTTACTGCTTCCTGGGTCTAATTCAGTAGAGTTATCGCTCTTAGCAGCAAGCTGACCAACACGATAAATTACATTGTTTTCTTTAAGGGCAGGGGAGTGAACTCTAATATGTATGCCTTCTAAAGGATCTTTGCTGTCTAACTCCTCAATCCCGATTACAGGACGGTCCTCAATATCTCTAGCAATTACGTTAGGGATGTTTAATTCATGTTCTAATGTACCGAAAATTCCTTTTAGTGAATCGTTACCTACATCAACTGCAGCAATTCTAGAATTACTCATGGGCGTACATCCTTTCTCTTTTCAAATTATTATTTTGTTTCTATATAAATAGATTAGAGGGTTAACTGAAATTAAACAATGCCTATTTTTCTTTTTAATATATTTGTAAACACGCAAACATTTTCTGTAAACTTGCAAACATTGTTGTAAACAAATCGATCAATGCTAAATAAACCTTGTCATATCAACATGTAAACAACTTTGTAAACTTGCAAACAAATAAGCAAACAAATGCAAACATATTTGTAAACTTGTAAACTAATTTGTTTGCATTCGAAAAATAGCGTTCAAAATACCACTCCCCCACTCCTAATACATGCTGATTATATTATTTAAGATAGGGAAATCATGATTTATAATCTATTCAAATGAGACGAGGTGATCGTTAAATGATTACACTTAATAAACACCATGATCCACTTACTAACAAAACCTTGATAAAACAATTGAAAAAAAAGCATACTCGAACAGAATCAGAAGACCTACTAATTTCAGAGAATCTATTCAAGGATTCATCAAAAAAGTATAGTCAAAATACCAGAAATACTTTTGATTGGTTTAAATACGCAACCAAAAGTATGGTGATTAAAAAAGCACGCTATAACGACGTATGTACAACCGATTGGGAAAAAGACGAGCAAGATAACATCTTTCCAAAATGGATCTCGAAGCTAAATGAGCAGTACGAGATGCTTTATCGTTATATAAAAGAGGAAGTAAACGTAATAGATTATGGAGCGGTAGGAGATGGAGTAACAGATAATACTGAAGCTTTTAAAAAAGCAATCGGCAAAGGAAGAGTAATCGTACGTATTCCAGAAGGAAAATTCGTAACAAAAGGCATTAAATTGCCTTCATGGACGATCCTTTTAGGAGAAGGAAAAGGTAAAACGACCCTACAATTGCATAATGACTCTCCTAAAGCGCAGTGGCTTATCACGAATAAGAACCATTTTAAAGGTAATCGAAATATAGCCGTAAAGGGAATGACTCTTGATTGGAACATAGAACGGCTCGGACAAGAGGAAAAAACAAGTGCAGGAAACAATCGGTCGAGTTGTTTAACCTTCGCTAACGTCACATATGGCTGGATGTTTGACTTAGAAGCCGTTAATCCAGGGCTGCACGGGTTTGATGTGTCTTCTTCTCTATATACTTACCTAGGAGATGGTACTCGTTCTAGAGGAGGAAGTAAATACATCTGGTTAGATAACCTCAACGGTCATGGGTTTGGTGATGATGGGATTACTACACACCACAGTGAGTATATCTTTATTTCCAACTCCCATATGAGCGACCCAAGCGGTAGGTCCCATAAGAAAGGGTTTTCGAACTCTAACGGCATTGAAATCGATGACGGTTCTCATAATGTTTGGCTCCTTAACAACTCAACAGCTCGTTGCTTTGGAGGCGTTGAGGTTAAAGCACATCATAATGCGTCTGCAGCTACAAATGTGCATATCTATGGTCATTTATCAGTCAACGATAATCGGTCCTACAATTTTCGTCATATTGGCCATCATAAAGATATAGATCCTGAATCTAAAACAGCTCATCATATATCGGCTACCAATCTCATTAGCGTCGCTCCTATCTATACTGAGCTTTATAAAGATTCTACACCGCGTGGACTTGTTGTATCAGGATATAATCATGTTGTCATCAACGGATTTACCGTACTAGGTGATCCCACATATAACTATGAAGGCAATCCGGTTATAGCCATCCAATATCGAGCTCGTAACGTAATTTTAAATAATATTTTCGTAAAAGATTTTACAACCTCTGGACCCGCTGTAAAAGTATACGGAGGACCTCATCGAGCTAATGATATTACACTTAAAGGCATTCGTTGCAATCATTATTTTACAAAAGCGATAGAAATTGCTTCTGACATCGAAAATGCTATTGCAGAAGAGATTGTTATTGAAAAAGAGACATCTAGCACTACGTAGATGTCTCTTACCTTTTGTTATAGCGTTTTTTCGAGTTGAATGTCTAATGGTTCTCTTTTTAAGATACTCTTATTTATTTCTTCGGCTGGTACTGCTAAACACCCGACAGCGTGATAAAACGCCTGTGATTCAATTGAGGGATGTGCTGCAATATAGAGTTTCTTCCCACCTAACCTCTTTGCTTCCTGAAAGCATACAGCAAAAAGTTTCTTACCAATGCCCATTCCCCTAGCATCCTTTGAGACATGTAGATAAGGTAGCTCTACATATTGCTCATCTGAACCGAAGCATTCACCCTCAACATTGGCAAACCCCACTAACTTTTTGTGATTCCATGCTGCTACAACCACTCCCCCGTTGCTTACACATTTCCTCAACTCTTTGATTATCTGTACCTTTTTACCATCAGACCAGTCATCAATAAAGTAGTCGTCCTTTATTTTGTAGGCACTATCTTCTACATACAATACCTGTTTTGTTTCTTGAAATCGGTTAAATTCTCTTAAGAAATTATTCGTTAATTCGCTATTGCTCACTATTTTACACGTAATAAGGTTCTTCATTTAGCTCCCTCTCCTAATCTTCTTCTCTTTCTATAGATAGGCCTTCAACATGACGCTTTCTCATGGAGTTTTTCTTTTTTCGATCTTCCTTTGACTCGAATACAATATCCATATCGTAATTTTTTGGATAGAGCATTTTACTCTCAATATGAAGTTTTAGGCGCTTTTTATGAATGTTATGCTTAGTTTCTCCGACCACAACACCTAGTTCTCCGTGATCGTTCTCTAACTTGTATACGATTCCAGCGGCTTTTAGGCTTGAAACAAATACGCGGTCACCAATATGAAAAACTTCCCCTAATTGCTCTTCCGTTTTTCGTGGTTTCTCCAATTGTTTTTTTACAGTAGCCTGTGCTTTATAACGTAACTCATCTATTTTCCCAAAATCATCTGTGGAAAACACTGAAACTTCATTCTTATCCACATGTGGATAACTTTCTTTTTGTGTAATAAGTTGTGCACGGTGGATAATTTCATCGTCCATCCCCAGCTTCTTTGCAATCGAGAAGGCCTGACTCTTACCTGCTTTACCGATAATGAGAGAATACGTTGGTTGAAGCGTTTCAAGGTTAAAATCCATCGATCCGTTTTCAAATCCGGGTGTAACAGAGGCGAATTCTTTTATTTCACTATAATGAGTGGTTGCTAGTATCATACTTCCTTTGCTGTACAATCTCTCAAGAATAGCAACCGCTAGCCCCATCCCTTCAGAAGGATCCGTTCCAGCACCTAGTTCATCTAAAATCACTAAATCTTGTGGTCCCGCATCTCTCAAAATGGATATAATTGTCGTCATATGAGAAGAGAATGTACTTAACGATTGTTCAATACTTTGCCCATCTCCTATATCAACAAAAACTTCTCTAAATACCGCAAATTCACTGCCTTCATCAACAGGTACATGCAGACCTGTTTGAACCATTAACGTTAATAATCCTACTGTTTTTATGGCTACTGTTTTACCTCCTGTATTAGGGCCGGTGATGACGAGTGACTGATAGTTTTTGCCGAGATTAAAATGCAATGGTACACATTTTTCTCCGATCAGCGGATGTTTGCCGTTTATAATGTTTATTTTGTTCTCTTGATTTAACGCTACTGCACTAGCATCTAAAACTCGGCTATATTTTGCTTTTGCAAAGATAAAATCGTAATGTATCATTGCTTCAATCGTAATATGCAATTCCCTCTCATAACTCGCAACCATACCTGTTAGCACGCCTAGAATCATAGAGATCTCGATTTCCTCTTCCGCTCTAAGCATACTGATTTCGGTTTGAAGTTTGCGAATATCATGAGGTTCTATATACACGGTAGCGCCACTTGAGGAACTATCAAGTACTTGACCATCAATATTACGCTTGTATTTGCTCTTAACAGGAATAACATAACGACCATCTCTCATGGAAACGATTTGATCTTGCAGCATATCCCGGTAAACAGAAGACTTCATCATGTTATCGAGCTTGGATTTAATTCTTTCTTCGACAACGGTAATCTTTTTTCTTACTTTTAATAAAGCTTTGCTAGCATGATCATCTACTCCACCGTTACGAATACAACGATAGATTTCCTCTTTTAAATCACTTAGGTCAAACATAGAGTACGCATAAGAAGATACGCTGGGTCCTACAGAAGCTTTGTCTTTCATAAATCGCTGCATCCGGCTGACGTTTTCTAAAAGACCGAATATCAATGTGAGTTGTTCGGGAGATAGATTCAATCCCTTTTTCGGTATCTCTAGAACTTGCTCCAACCCGTTTAAATTAGCGATCGGAACACTAGCACTCTTCTCTAAAATGCGTTTAGCTTCCGTCGTATCGAGCATCCATGATTGAATCACAGACAGGTTTGAAGATGGTTCAAGCTTTTCTATCTGTTCTTTTGTAGCTTTATTTAATGCAAAAGACGCAAGTTGTTCTTTAATTTTGTTATATTCAAGCATGTTTATGGTTTGTGTATTCAATGGAACTACCTCCAAATTTTTTAATAGCAAAAACAATTAACTTAAAAGAATCGTTTTTTATCCCTCCTCTTAACAGAGGCCAGGAACGTGCCAATAAAAAAAGGCAGAAATGAACACGTCATTTCTGCCTCATAGATAGACTTCACCCTAGAAAAATGCATAAAAAAATCGGCTCATAAGAAGAGTCCGCAGCATCAAGGGGTTGAGTATGATGGCTTGTATCTGACCGCTGTTCTTAACTATTGGTGGCAAACAAAAGACATCACAAATAAACCGGACAATCCGTTTCATTTTTCTTTTGTAAACCGATATCCAAATTGTTTTAGTTAAGAACGACAACGCTCACAAACACACCATCCCTTCCATTGAATTACCATTATCATATGTAATTGTTTTACAGTTGTCAACTTAATAAAAGATGAGCTTAATTAAAAGAGACCAGTTGGAAAAACCGGTCTCTTCTCATTAGGCTGTTTTCGAATTCAATGCTGCTTTTGAAATATATAAATAATTGGACAGATTATTGGCTGAAATGGACAGATTACGGTGCAGATTGGACAGATTATGTGGCCAATCGGACAGATTAATCTTCGAATCAGACAGATTACCATCACCATCAACAAAACTACCTCTACATAGGAGCAGTTTTAATGCGTAGACAGGCATATGGGTAGCGCGCAAACACCTCAAAGTGTGCTTACTGTCCACTTTTACAAATTTACTGTCTACTTAGCCATTTTTACTGTCCACTTCCATTCACCACGCACTTTTAGGAGTAGACAGCCTTCCATTAAGACTTAATCGATTGATCTTTATCCTTTTTGATCTGCTTACTTCTTAACTGACCGCAAGCTGCATCAATATCTGTTCCATGCTCTTGACGGATCTTACAGTTGATCCCGTTTTTCTTAAGCGTATCGTAAAACGCTAGAACCGATTCTTGGTCACTGCGCTGATACTGACTGTGCTCATCGACTGGGTTATATGGAATCAGATTGATATATGTTTTTTTCTTTTTATCTTGGAAAAGAGCCGCAAGTTCTAATGCTTCCTCTACATGATCATTTACATCTTTTAATAAGATATATTCAATCGTAATCCTGCGATTCGTTTTCTCGATATAATAGTTGATCGCATCCATCAGCTTTTCAACAGGAAAAGCACGGTTGATCTTCATGATTTTTGTACGAAGTTCATTGTTCGGTGCGTGAAGCGATAATGCGAGATTTACTGGGATGTTCACATCTGCAAACTCGTACATTTTGTTCACGATCCCGCTTGTTGAGACTGTAATATGTCTCGATCCAATCGCTAGACCTTTTTGATCGATCATGATCTTAAGAAAATCAATCATGTTCTCAAAGTTATCAAAAGGTTCACCGATTCCCATTACAACGATATGACTTACCTTTTCTCCCTCACCAGCCGCGTCTAAATGATGCTGAACGTTCATGATCTGCTCCACAATTTCCCCACTCGATAGATCACGCGTTTTGGTTAACAAACCACTCGCGCAGAAACTGCATCCGATATTGCAACCGACTTGTGTTGTTACACATACCGATAAGCCGTATTTATGTCTCATCAGTACGGTTTCGATCAAGTTACCATCATTCAATTTGAAGAGAAATTTAACCGTTCCATCTGAAGCTTCCTGCTTAACGTGCTCTCGTAGCGTTTGAATGGTAAAGTTTTCGGTTAATAATTCAATACAATCGTCTTTGATATCGATCATTTCTGAAAAAGTGGTTACCCGCTCCCTATATAGATAGTTCCATACTTGTGAAGCGCGATACGGTTTATATCCATGCTGCCCGAGCCATTCAGTTAGTTGTTCTATCGTCAATCCATAAATGGAATCTTTGTTCATGTAAAAAGACCTCTTTTCACTACCTGTAAACTTATTCTTCTATAGTACTAAAAATTTCACCAGAATCACAATGGTTGAACTCATTTACCAGCACCTTACAATTTTTTTATTTTTTTGAGCATACTACATAAGTAAATTTTCGCACTACTTTTATACACCTTTTATAACCGATTTATGCATAGATATAAGCCATTATGCCCATATAGGGTGTAATTTCCATTTACGTATGCATAAGAACCTGTAATAATAGATAAGCCGAAAACTTTTGACAATAATAAATATTTCAAAGTATTATTATTAATGTACTAGAGGAGGTTGTCATATGTCAGACATCAATAGACAGAAAATTGTGGATAGTGTGCCACAAAAGGGATTCTTTGGACATCCTAAAGGTCTTTTCACACTATTCTTCACAGAGTTTTGGGAGCGCTTTTCTTACTACGGAATGCGTGCAATCCTTATTTACTACATGTACTATGAGGTTTCAAAAGGTGGTCTAGGATTAGAAGAGTCCACTGCACTCGCAATCATGTCCATTTATGGTTCACTTGTATATATGTCCGGTGTAATCGGTGGTTGGTTAGCAGATAGAGTTTTTGGTACATCTAGAGCGTTATTCTATGGTGGTATTCTGATCATGATTGGTCATATCGTCCTAGCCGTATTACCAGGCGATTTGACTATGCTGTTTATTTCCATGGTCTTTATCGTAATCGGTACAGGTTTGCTTAAGCCTAACGTATCCAGTGTTGTAGGTGATATTTATGCTCCTGGCGATACTCGTCGCGATGCAGGATTCTCTATCTTCTACATGGGGATCAACCTTGGTGCTTTCATATCTCCATTAATCGTGGGGGAAGTTGCTAAAAAGAGCTTCCACTTAGGTTTCGGTATCGCAGCAGTTGGTATGTTATTAGGACTAATCGTGTTTGCTGTAACAAAGAAAAAGAATCTTGGTCTTGCAGGTACGTATGTGCCTAACCCATTAACTCCAGCTGAGAAGAAGAAAGTATCAATCATCGTTGGTATTTCTGTAGTTGTACTAGCTGTTGTCTTAGGAACAACCATTCCAGCAGGTATTTTTACGCTTGAAGTATTCATTACATTAGTTGGTATTTTTGGTATCGCGATCCCTACGATTTATTTCGTGGTTATGTACCGCAGTCCAAAAACGACATCAGACGAGCGTTCACGAATTATTGCGTACATCCCGCTATTTATCGCAGCTGTTATGTTCTGGGCAATCCAAGAACAAGGTTCAACGATTCTTGCAGCTTATGCGGACAAGCGTACAGATTTAACATTTGCAGGACTTGAGATTTCACCAGCTTGGTTCCAATCTCTAAATCCTTTATTCATCATTACACTTGCTCCGCTATTCGCATGGATGTGGGTGAAACTTGGTACACGTCAACCGTCAGTACCTAAGAAATTTGCACTAAGCTTGTTATTTGCTGGATTATCTTTCTTAGTTATTCTTCTTCCTGCTTACTTTGGTGGAGAAGATTCACTAGTAAGTCCATTATGGTTAGTGCTTAGTTACTTTATCGTTGTTATCGGTGAGCTTCTATTGTCTCCAGTAGGACTTTCTGCAACAACAAAGCTTGCTCCAGCAGCGTTCTCTGCACAAACAATGAGCTTATGGTTCTTAGCAAGTGCAGCTGCACAAGCGATCAACGCACAAATCGTTAAGTTCTATTCTGCAGAAACAGAAATGATGTACTTCGGTACAATCGGTGGAGCTGCGATTGTGTTATCACTGATCCTATTTGTCATCTCGCCTAAAATTCAAGAGAAGATGAAAGGTATTCGTTAATCTTACATGTAAAACCACTGATGTGATGGTCCTCCATTATGTCAGTGGTTTTTTTATTCTGAGAAGTAGTTGATCTCCGTTTCAGGTGCTCGCTTTCCGGGGGGCGTGCGGTGAGCCTCTTAGTGCCTTGCACTATTAAGAGTCTCACCTGTCCCACTGATCCCCCAGGAGTCTCGCACCCTACACTACAATCAACTTGTCAATGGTGCCTTAGTAAACATGAACGACATGCTTTATGATTTAAGCTTTAACATAAAAAAGAAGCTTATATACTAAGCTCCTTCAACCTTAATTCATCCATCCATGCAACAATCCAAGCAGTGTGAAAATCACTAGATGATCTCCGATTGCAATGATAAAAGACTTCCTTGTCATTAGACCGAAAAGGGTGTTTTTATAATAGACCATCGTGATCAAGATTCCTATGATAAACCCAACCACGAGTCCTTCTCCCGCACTTTCAGCTCCAATTAATCCGATAAGATAAGACATTAGAAATGAGCTGACAAAGGCAACGATTACAGAAAAAATGTATTTAAAAGGTCCTGTCTCACCATTATCCTTTTTCTTACCGAGTATCGTTGAATAGTAAATGCCTCCGTAGATCATATATAAAAGCCCCCCAGCGATAATCGCTGATAAGTTTAAAAGCACTCCGTTTACTTCCATAATGGCCCCCTCGTTATTTTGGTTCAATGGCTAGGGCAATTGCTTTAATCTTGCTTTCCCGTTTTAACGTATCTCTGTTCTGTTGAATCTGTATGACTTCTACTGGATTACTTAAATATTTAAATCCACTTCTTGGCAGCCCATAGCTGTACAGTTCGGAGTAACAGTCGATTATCAGATTGCGGTCTGAATAATCGACAGGCTCATCAAATTCATATACTACATGCTTTCCACCAACAAACTTAGAGGTATCATCAGCCGAGATTGACTCAGCGATCGAATCATTGATTGTAATATGACAATCATATCGGCATTTGTCAGGAGGAGTTATGTATGGATTGTTTCGTGGTATTCCTAGAAACAACGTATATGAATCAATCAGATTTCTTGATTCACACCATTTATGAACTTCTTCCCAAGCTTCAGGAACACCGCTCGTATACATCCCAAAATGATGACCTTTAATCGTAGTGCTGCTTGGAAAAGTTTCGATTCTTATATTAGATAAATCTAGCCATTTAAACTCATTATAAGGAGCATTGTCCTCCTTTTCTTTCGATGGGTTGCGAACTTGTTTAGATTTCTTGCTATCTTCATATTCCCGAGGAAATTGCTTTAGATAAGCTCCTTCTCTCCAATTTTTCGGGCTCGTTTTAAAATAAGATTGGAAAGAATACGTGAAATACGATAAAGAAGAAAAACCACACAACATCGCAATCTGAGTGATAGGGATATAGGATTCATAGATTAACCGATGTGCAGCGTTCTCCAACCGGTATCTTTTCACATAGGCAGCTGGAGTTTCCCCAACGATATTTTTAAAAATCCGCTGAAAGTGAAAAGGAGAATAAGTAGAGATGCCAGCCAGTTTCTCTAGTGGCAGAGAATCCTCTACATGCTCTTCAATATACTCCAAAACTCTGAAGATCTGTTTTCGTTGCTCGCGCTCAACATACATAAATTGTACTCCTTTTTCATGCTAGTTCTTAAATTATAAACGAATTTCTGTATGTATTTGTAAATGTATTTTTTTAGCATCCATTTTTAAGAATTGTCCAAACCATTAAGACAAGCTTGCGTAAGATAGAGTAGAGAAGAAAACAAGAATCATTGTTCTTTTCTCAGCAGTTCGCTTATAGAAGGGGGGGTCTATAGTGAGCTTAATCGGTAGCCTATTAGGATTTAAGAAAAGAAAAAAAGGTAAAAAAAGACCTGAAGTAGCATAAGCAGGTTGAAAGCCGGGGATCTTCCTCGGCTTTTATATGTTTTTAGAACATTCTTTTACATAGCGCCTTTTTCATAAGAATTAGGACGGTATCCAGACCCTTTCAAGGACAAGCACATATAGTACAAGCAAGGGGGATTTTTAAAAAATTTATAGGTATGTTTTGATGTAACCTATGGTTTTCGCAAGCGAATCATCTTCTATTTATTTCTTTATATCTTCCCTTCGTAAAGTAATATAAGGGGGAATATCATTGTATATTCGCAAACGGGTACCTGGTAAGGACGATCCTTTTTTAGTAGATATGGTAGTAAGTAACTTTCAAGTCCGTAAAAACGTGATTGAAATGATTATAAACATGGCCAACGAGGTCATGATTGTCTGTGATAGCAATGACACAATTATCGGTTTTGTATGTTATCGATTCAGAATCGGTCCGACGATTTTTGTGGATTATGTAGTGTTAGATACGAAGCATCAAGGAAAAGGGATCGCAACTTCATTTCTGCCCGTATTCGAGAGTCACCTTATGAAACAAGGTATTCGCAATGTATTTGGTACGGTTGATGAAGAGAACACTGATGCTCTAAAGACTTTTCAACATTGGGGCTTTAAAGTTCACGGCCAGCTAGGTTCTAGCATTGTTATCCAAAAAGAACTTACATCGTCTAACTCTTTATCAGCTCCGACTGGTGTTCGTACGAATTCAAGCGTAAGAAAGCTCGCAACTCCTCCATCGCTTCGCTAAGTAATGGATAATATTTAAGCAGATCTTCTATGTAAGGTCTGCTTATTAAATTTCAAAGGCTAATTTATTTCATTGATGCTCTTTGAAAGTAGTTGATTTCCGCTCCAGGTTGCTCGCTTTCCATGGGGCGAACGGTGAGCCTCCTGCCACTACGTGCCATTAGGAGTCAGCAACCTTCCGCTCCAATCAACTTGCATGAAAGGAGTAAGAAATCCTTAATAATAAGATCATGTATAGATTATTACTTTTCCAATACCAAAAAAAGCATCGCCATTTAATGGCAATGCACATAATAACAGTCTAATTTACCCGTTTAGATAGTATACATACACTTCTCTATCCTCATCAAATTCGAGAGATAAACGCTTGTATGTATTGTTATCAATTGTAACGCTGTCTAATGATAAAGCTAGCATGATTCCCTCTAGGCTTGTTTCGGTAGATTCTTTAATTATCTTTCTATCTGAATGAAACAAACGATATTCAATTGTGTTCGGTACTTTTTCAATAGTGTCAGCATATGGTTGTTCACCCTTGCATTCATACAAATCAATAAAATATTTACCATTTGTAAAATAGTTACCCCTATTTTCGTAAACCTTTCCTTCGTTTACCCAATAGTTAACAAAGAATCTTACACTGGTTTCTAAACTAGATATTGCTTCAAATGTTTTTATTGTTTGTTTATCTTCTAATCGATACTCTAATGTATTCAATTATAACCCTCCCTTTAAAGATTAAAATATGTTCTGTCTAATTCCCCTTTGGATTTTAACATAATTTGTAATTTTAATTGTAAAAAAATTGAGTATGTTTACGTTTTTTTACCTAATAAAAATAATAAAGCCAACTCAAGATTTGCAGAAAACAAATCATTAAGTCGGCTTTTTAACGTTTATAGTAAGAATGAATAAGTCTTATTGTTCTTACAGATCTAAGAGATTTTGCTGGCGTCTCGTCTTTTTAGATCCGTTCACCTGATTGTTGTTTGGATTGAAGATTTCTTCAATGTATCTTTGATGCCAATCACTAGTAAAATCTTTATCAGAGCAGATACAGCCACTTAAATCATATCGGAAAAGGCCACAGTGCGGGCAGTTACTCATATTAATCCCCCCTTGAGTCAACATAACGTATTCTATGTGCATTTAAGAGAGTTGGTAACGGCTTTCGTACAACTTTCCATGAAATAAGATGCCGAATTTTTAAAAGTTATTTGTTCATCCAATCTGGCTTATGAAACTCTTCAAAATCACTTTGTATGACTTTTTTGAACGCATCTGACTCTACTGCGGCTTTAAGATCTTTTGCCAGCTGTGAATTCTTATCTTTCTCTAGCACCACGATTCGATTGATGATCTCCTCTGGAAGTTTATCTTTTACAAGCGCATCTTTTAAATCTAGACCAGATGATAGAGCAAAGTTTCCGTTAACCGCCGCAAGATCTACGGAGTCTAGCGTTCTTGGTGTTTGAGCGGCTTCAACAGGCTGGAACTTCAAGTTCTTTGGATTTTTCGTCACATCTTTTTCTGAGACTCTTAACGGATTTGCTGAAGAATCGATCTCAATTAGTCCATTGTCTCTTAAAACAGTAAGTCCTCTTGCTAAATTCGTAGGATCATTGGCTAGTGAAACCGTGCTTCCAGGCTTAATTTCGTCTATAGACTTGAACTTTTTAGAATAGATACCTATTGGTGCAGTAGGTACCGTAATCACTGATGCTAGTTTCATATCATTCTCTTCTGAAAATGCGTCCATGTACACTTTATGCTGAAACAAATTCGCATCTAATGAACCGCTCTTTAAAGAGATGTTTGGTTGTACATAATCATTGAACTCTTTCACTTCAACGCTGTATCCTTTTTTCTCTAGGTATGGCTTCACGCCTTTTTCAAGCATGTCGCTGTAAGGCACAGTTGCGCCGAGCGTGATCTTCTTACTTTCTGTTTCACCCGATGCGCCACACCCTGCTAGTAAACCTATCAATAAAGCTGCTGTGATGAATATATTCAATCGTTTCATATGTTTTCTCTCCTCACTCACTCTTTATTTACTTTCTGTTAACACCGGTCTGAATCTAGCTGCCGGATGATCGCTAGGCAGCAAAGGTTGTCCGGGTGTGAATAATTTTTCACGCAGGGTGCCCCTGTTGTACTCTTTTTTGTATAATCCTCTTTCTTGAAGAACGGGTACAACAAGCTCTACAAAAGCTTCTAAATCTCCTGGTGTTACTAGGTGATTTAGGTTGAAGCCGTCCACGCCAGACTCTTCAAACTGCTTTTGAATGCCATCCGCTACCTCTTCTGGATTGCCGACTATAAAGCTTTTGTCCGGTGATTCGAAGCGATTTAAAACCTCTCCCACTGTTAACGGTTTAGGAGCATCCGTAGTGAGCGTAGCGGCTTTATAATGTCCGCCTTCTGTTGATTTATTGTACGAGAATGGAAGGTCCGGATCTAACTCTTCATACTCAGCAATATCATAACCACTTGCTCCATATTGAGCTTTCGCTGCATCTGCACTCCAAACACTTGCATACGCTTTAAACTTTTCCTCCGCTTCTTGTGTCGTTCTTCCTACCACCACGTTTAAGAAAGAAAAGATCTTTATGTTTTCTGGATTTCGACCGTGTTTGATAGCGCGTTTACGAATATCATCCGCATAAAAGCGAATTCTCTCAGGCGTCGGGCCACCTACAAAAATACATTCAGCATGCTTTGCTGCAAAGTCTCGACCACGCTCAGACGTTCCCGCTTGGTAAATCACAGGTGTCCGCTGCAGAGAAGGCTCGCTTAAGTGAGGTCCTTCAACGCTGAAGTATTGCCCTTCATGATTGATCTCATGGACTTTTTCAGGATCCACCAGTTTATTGTTTTCAACATCTTCTACAACTGCCTCATCTTCCCAGCTGCTCTCCCAAAGCTTATACGAAACATCTAGGTATTCATCCGCGATGTTGTACCGTTCATCGTGCTTGATCATATTCTGCAGTCCAAAATTTCTCGCCGCGTTTGGCAGATAAGAAGTGACTACATTCCATGCGATTCGTCCATTTGTTAGGTGATCTAGCGTAGAAAAACGACGTGCGTTGCCAAACGGCTGTTCATACGTTGTGCTCACCGTCACAGCAAAAGACAGATTCTCTGTTACGCTAGCCATAGCCGACACGAGAAGTGCCGGATCGTTTAAAGGCACTTGAAGTCCGTCACGAATAGATGGAGCTTTGCTTTGTTTATAAACGTCGTAAACCCCTAACACATCTGCAAAGAATACAGCATCAAACTTGCCTCTTTCTAAAAGCTTCGCATACTCGATCCAATAGTTCAGATCCTTATAACTTCTATGTCTCTTGTTCTCCGGGTGCTTCCAAAGGCCATGAGAATTGTGCATGGCACTTGTCATCTCGAACGCATTTAACAAAATTTCTTTACTCAACATACATTCCTCCATATCCAATTTTTTGTACCCGCTCCAAGAGAAAATAAAAAACCTCTTCGGCAATGAGAAGAGGTTTGAAAATACGTGAAATAAACATACGTATATAGATCTCCTCTTATCTTTCAAGCTTTCGCCTGCTGGAATTGGCACAGTCCTAAAAATAGTTGTTGCCGAGGCTTCAAAGGGCCAGTCCCTCCACCTCTCTCGATAAGGAATCGAAAATATTCAATTTAGTAACGAAATATACAGGAATAAAAATAGCCTGTCAATGGAATTTAGAGAAATAAAATAATTTTCTTAACAATCAGTTTTTAGTTGACAGCGGTTTGCTTTATCCTCTATAGTGGTGACTAATAATTAAATAATAAATCTTATCAAGAGTCAGGGGAGGAACTGGTCCTACGATCCTGCAGCAACCGCTTTGTTAAAAGAAAGGTGCTAATTCCAGCAGATGTTTTTAGAATGTCTGATAGATGAGAGAGCGTGTAAGCATATGGAATCTGCGTCCTCTTTCGTCTTTGAAAGAGGGCTTTTTTGTGTTTGTTGTTATTAAAAGTAAGTACTTGAAAGCTGTTGATTTCCGTTTCAGGTGCTCGCTTTCCGCGGGGCAGGCGGTGAGCCACATTCGTTCGTTTCACTCTTAAGTGTCTCACCTGCCCACCTGTCCCGCAGGAGTCTCGCACCTTACACTCCAACCAACAAGTCACTGTAGTATAAAAACTATGTAAACAAAAATCACTACATGATAAAAAAATCAGGAGGGAACCATGAGCTTACCTTTGAGAAAAACCACTGAGATCAATCATTTTGAAGAAGCGATAAATACCGCTTTAGCACTGAAAGAAATTTTTAAGAATCGGGCAGGTGTTGTAGATCAAGAAGGCGTTTTTCCTTATGAGAACTTTCAAGATTTGAAGGATGCAGGCTTTCTTTCTCTTACCATTCCAAAAGAATATGGTGGTAAAGGGTTAAATCTGGTTGAGTTCTTAACGATTCAAGAGCATTTAGCTGAAGGGGATGCTCCTACTGCTCTTTCTCTTGGGTGGCATTTGGGTACTCTTTTAGAGGCGGCAGAAAACCGGCATTGGAATGGTAACTCGTTCGCTGATCTTACCCGGAAAATTGTTGAACAAAAAGCACTCATTAACCTGGCACAAACAGAGCGTGCGACGGGAAGTCCTTCTCGGGGCGGTATTCCTACTACAATTGCAGTCAAGAAAGCAGACGGATGGTTGATCAACGGAAGCAAAGCTTTTACTTCTATGGCAGAAGCCCTTGATTACTCAATCGTTACAGCTACCCTCTCAGAAACCAACCATAAAGGATTTTTCTTAGTGAATCATCGGGAAAAAGGAGTTTCTGTAAAAGAGACTTGGGATAGCATCTCGATGAGAGGGACAAAAAGCGATGACCTCCTTTTGAAAGACGTTTATGTACCCCAGGAGAACCTTCTCGTTGTTGAAGATGGGAAGAACATCGTTCCTAAAGGCTGGTATTTGCAAGTGCCAGCTGTATACCTTGGAATTGCAAGAGCCGCGCGAAATTATGCGATTCAATTTGCATCTGAATATAGTCCTAACACTTTATCTGGACCGATCTCAGACGTGCCAGAAGTGAGAAGAAAGATTGGCAAGATAGAACTTGAGCTATTCCAAGCAAGAACGATTCTGCATGCCGTTGCTGAAAAATGGGTAAACCACCCTGAAGAACGGCAGAATCTAGGAACCGAACTCGCTGCCGTTAAGCATTCTGTAACAAACAGTGCGAACAGAGTCGTTGACCTCGCAATGAGAATCGTTGGTGCTCGAAGTCTTTCTGTACAAAATCCGCTTCAGCGGCACTTTCGCGATGTAAGAGCCGGTCTTCATAATCCACCAACAGATGATGCGATTGTTTATTCGTTAGCAGATGCAGCGCTTAAGTAATAGAAGTCAACTGACAGATTCATGTTAAACTCAACATTTTTTTGTATGATGAGATTTAAATCACCATAGGTTATTATGGATACAATATATTTCCATATTGATAAAAGGTGGTTTACTCATGAGGGCGCTTCTTACATTCACTTATTTACAAGCACTTTCTTGCATCTTTCCAGTCATTATCTTTGGTGCGTTAGCTCTTTCAAAATTCGTCAGCATTCCGTTCATCCCTCGATACGACTTCATACTTCTTCTTTGTCTCGTCACACAGGTTGCCATGATCGTAACGAAACTTGAAACGGTAGATGAACTAAAAGTCATCTGTGTCTTTCACTTGATCGGCCTGGCTCTAGAGCTATTTAAAGTTCATATGGGGTCTTGGAGCTATCCTGAAGAAGCCTATTCTAAGATTTACGGTGTACCTCTATACAGTGGTTTTATGTATGCTAGTGTTGCGAGCTATATTTGCCAAAGCTGGCGGAGGCTAGACCTTCAGATCAAGGGGTGGCCGAATCCCCTCTTTTCTTTCGGGATTTGTGTACTGATCTATTCGAACTTTTTTACCCATCACTACTTGTTTGATGCCAGATGGATTTTGATTCTGCTTTTATTTCCTATCTTTTATAAAACCGTTGTTCATTATACGATCAACGAACGGGTTTATAAAATGCCAATCCTTCTTTCTTTTTTGTTGATTGGATTTTTTATCTGGATTGCTGAAAACATCACAACGTTTCTCGGAGCCTGGCAGTACCCCAATCAGGAAGCAGCTTGGTCTCTCGTGCATATTGGTAAGATCAGCTCATGGTTTCTGCTCGTAATCATCAGTATCATTATCGTGGCACAATTAAAACGCATTAAAAGCCACCAAGACGATATTTTTACGCATACAAAACACCTTTAAGTGGCGGTAAGCTTTTTAGGTGTTTTTTTCTTTGTTAAGATCCTTCTCAAGAAATTTGCATGTTTAAGATGTCCTCTCCATATGAATACAGTGATGACGTTTGAACCTTCTATAGAGAGGAGCTCATCACGTGGATAAGAATAATAAAGATCAACAGCAACGAAGACAAATGCAGATTCCGCAACCAATTCGCAGTGATGGTGCGGGTGCGACCGACTTAGGACCTCGTGACATTATGCGTGATATACAAAATCCGGATATGTTAGTTTCTCCTGCAACAGATGCTGGAACTGTACCGAACTTACGATTTTCCTATTCGGATACACATATGCAATTAAACTTTGGAGGCTGGTCGAGAGAGATTACGGTTCGTGAGCTTCCTGTCGCAAAGACGCTTGCTGGTGTAAACATGCGTCTGACCCCAGGTGGTGTAAGGGAGCTTCATTGGCACCAAGAAGCGGAGTGGGCTTATATGATTTTAGGCCGTGCTCGGATTACATCGGTTGATCAAAACGGCCGGAATTTTATCGCCGATGTGGGTGAAGGCGATCTTTGGTACTTCCCTCCCGGCATTCCTCATTCGATTCAAGGACTTGAAGAAGGCTGTGAGTTTTTACTAGTATTCGATGATGGGAATTTCTCTGATCTCAGCACATTCTCTATTTCAGATTGGTTTGCACACACACCGAAAGAAGTTCTTTCAGCAAACTTCGGTATACCTGAGAGCGCATTTGCGAACATTCCGACTGAACAACGTTATATCTATCAGTCTACCGTTCCGGGTCCCATTGAAACACAAGCTATAGCTGATCCATATGGAACGGTTCCGTTAAGCTTCACGCACCGCTTAATGGCTCAAAAACCACTCGTTACACCCGGCGGAACCGTTCGTATCGTAGATTCTACGAACTTCCCGATCTCACAAAGAATCGCTGCTGCTTTAGTAGAAATAAAACCTGGCGGAATGAGAGAGTTGCATTGGCATCCGAATAATGATGAGTGGCAATATTATTTAGCTGGTCAAGGGCGGATGACCGCTTTCGCTGGAAATGGAACGGCACGAACGTTTGACGTAAGAGCTGGTGATGTGGGATATGTTCCGTTTGCATTCGGTCATTATGTGCAGAATACAGGAAATAAAAGTTTATGGTTTTTAGAAATGTTCAAAAGTGACCGTTTTGCAGATGTGTCCTTAAACCAATGGATGGCTCTAACACCTAAAGAAATCGTGCAAACGAATGTGAACGCTAGTCCTGAACTCATGAATTCCCTTCGAAAAGAAAAATGGCCTGTGGTGAAATATGATTAGCTAGGAGTAAACAATGCCACCTTTAAACAGCGATTAGGACCCTCTAATCGCTTTCTTTTATTCTTTCTAGTAAAACACCTTCCCCTACACTATTTATATACACCACTTACAACTTGTCCGCATAATCTACTAGTAATAATCTATTAGATTATTCTCTGATCTAGTTTCTAGATTAGAGTGAAAATAGGAGGGAAAGTTTGTATGTACGACCATTATGATCAAAATCCGTACGCACATATGAAACGAGATTGTGAGTGCAAGCATAGAAAGATTCAGCCTTGCCAAAAAGTTTCCGCATTTAAAGCGGTTAAAGATCTGTTTCAATTTATTTTAGGCTCCACACCAAATCAAGTGATCTATCCCGTAGAAGTTTTTGATAGCAATAATGAATACAATCCAGACACATCAACGTTTGTTCCAAAGAGCAACGGCATTTATACGTTCACAGCTAGTATTTTTTTGCCGATTTATACAGGAACACCGTATTCTGCATTCGTTGGCATTCGAGTGAATGGTGAAATTGTTGCAGGTAATCAAGAAACAATTACTTCTCCAAATGCAATCGTAGCTACTTCATCACTCGTCGAGTTAAGAAGAGGCGATGAGGTTCAAGTAGTCGCTTCAAGCCCATCAGGCGCAACGATTGAAATAGAAGTAAATCCAATCGCCACTCGATTTGAGGGCGCAAAGATCGGTTAAGTAACGTTGGAAGGTGAAAATATCACCTTCTTTTTCATTGTTTCATGTGGAACAATGATTAATATTTTCTATTAGATTTTGATAGATAAGGTATAATTTCCTTATAACTATCTCTTTTAGGAGTCATCATATGGCAGAAAAAAACGTACGCAAATCAAATTACATTCTTCATGCAAAGAGCGCACAATTTCATTGGGATGGCACTGGACTTCTCTCTATTAAAACCTTTTCGAACGGAAAAGCTTATTACAAAACCAATCGAGGATATTTCGCTGTTGACGAAGGAAATTACCTGCTACTCAACCAAGGTCCCTACACCATAACCATAGACGAACAAAAAGAAGTAGAATCTTTCTGTGTCTTTTTTCAAGAAGATTTTGCAAACGATGTATTTCGCAATCTGTCAGATTCCAACCACCAATTATTAGATGATCCTTTTATAAACAATACATCTGCTTCATTTTTTGAAAGATCCTATGAACAAAGCCAGATGCTCACTCACCAAATGAGTCTATTAAAATACATGACAAATCAGTACCAAAATGATTCAAGCATATTAGATGAACAATTTCATTCCATTATGACCACGCTATTAAAAGAACAAATGAAAACCTATAAAGAAATTGATCGTCTAAATTTAGTACGTAAATCGACTCGTGAAGAAATTTATAAACGGGTCAGCATAGCACATGAATACATAAGAGCCTTTTATGATACAGGACTTACGCTAGATGAGATTGCAGCAATCTCATGCTTATCTCCTAATCATCTGCTAAGAAATTACTCAAACATTTATAAAAAAACACCCTTTCAGCATATCGCAGAATTAAGGATCGCTAAATCAATAGCATTGCTCAAGACTTCCGAATCCTCAATGACTGACATCGCCTATGAAATCGGCTTGAATAACCCTGTTTCATTCAGCAGATTATTTAAACAACATATGGGTATCTCTCCTCTTCAATATCGTAAAAAGGTGATTTCGGATAAGAAATAGGTTTCACTACTGGTTTATGATGAAGAAGAAAAATGATAAGGGAGAGATTAACATGACAATTCAAACTAATGTCATTCAAAAAGTTGGACAAGTTGCTGTGCCCGTTCTAGATATTAAACGCTCGATACACTTTTATAAAGACGTATTAGGCTTACAACTTCTTTTTAGCACCGATAATATGGCCTTTTTTGATTGTAACGGTCTAAGAATACTTCTAACCCTTCCTGAAAAAGAAGAATTTGCAGGAGCGAGCTCCGTTATATACTTTCATGTAGGAAACATAACAGAAGCTTATAAAGAACTTAAGAACAAAGAGATAACCTTCCTAGACTCCCCTCATATCGTCGCTAAGATGGAGAGTACGGAAACATGGATGGTGTTCTTTAAGGATTCAGAAGGAAATACACACGCTTTGATGAGTGAGGTTGTAACATCATAAGTTTTTTAGAAAAGATGCCTATATACAGAAGGCATCTTTTTTCTGCTGTAACTTTGCATCGCTTTTCCCTTCATCATTGTGAAGTTGGTTGGAGCGTAAGATGCGAGACTCCTCGAAAATTAAACTTCAAATTTTCTTCGTGCGATGTGTCGCTGCCGTAGCCTTTCTTGTCCTGCTGGATCAGTGGGACAGTTGAGACTCCTAACAGCGCAAAGCGCTAGGAGGCTCAACGCACACCCCGCGGAAAGCGAGCGATCTGAAGTGGAAACCAACCACTTTCAAGAGCTCCGAAGCATATGAAAACCAATTAAGAAATGCACATCCTAGAAAATATCCAAGTTTTGCTATACACTAAAAAACATATCAAGTAATGATGTGGTGATAAATGATGTTTAAAATTTTGCTCATTGAAGATGATTACACGCTATTCAGCGAGATCAAAGAACGATTATCACAATGGTCCTATGAAGTATATGGCATTACTGACTTTGGACGGGTGATGCAGGAGTTTACAGATATTAAACCTGACCTGGTTGTCATCGATATACAGCTGCCGAAGTTTGATGGCTTTCATTGGTGCCGAAATATTCGATCGCATTCTAACGTGCCGATCATCTTTCTGTCTTCGCGTGATCATCCGAGCGACATGGTCCTATCCATGCAGCTCGGTGCAGACGACTTTGTTCAAAAACCGTTTCATTTTGAAGTATTGATCGCAAAGATTCATGCCATTCTCAGGCGTGTTTATAATTACAATACAGACACCGTTAGTCTCAAAACGTGGTGCGGCGCTCAAATCGATTATGAAAAGAATATAGTAACGAACAAGAAGGGTTCGGTTGAACTTACAAAAAATGAAGTGTTCATTCTGAAACTCCTGATCGAGCAAAAGAATAAGATTGTAAGTCGTGATAATCTCATTAACAGCTTATGGGACGATAAAAAGTTCATAAGTGACAATACCCTCACCGTGAATGTGAATCGTTTAAGAAAAAGACTAGACGACATTGAACTCGGACAATTCATCGAGACCAAAGTGGGACAAGGCTATAGGGCCGTAGAAGAGGATTCTGTATGATCAAGCGCTATCTAATCGAACGCAGCAGCTGGATTTTTTTGTTTTTATTACAGCAGATCATTTTCCTTTTGATCGCCTATCTCGATCCATCGATTCCCCTTTCTGCTGTTGGCTATGTTGTTTTCATTTCTCTAATCGTCTTTGTTATCTTTCTTTTTTATCGATATCAGAAGGAAACAGCCTTCTTCCGCCAGCTTAAAGAGAGGGATAATGATTTTGATCTTTCTAATCTGTCATCTCCTTCTTCACCTTTTGAACATATTGTTGAAAACAGCATCATCGAACAAACGAAGCATTTAAAACGAACAGCGTCAGAAAATCGTATGCTTGTCGAACAGGAAAAGGACGATCTCCTAGCGTGGATTCATGAGGTTAAGACACCGCTGACGGCCATGCATCTCATGATTCAGCGGATGGACGATACGCCATTAAAAGGAGATCTGACACACGAGTGGCTTCGTATCCACCTTCTTCTCGATCAACAGCTTCATCAAAAAAGGATTCCTTTTATTAAGAACGATCTTTATATGGAGGTAACGGAGCTTGAGACGCTGCTTTTTTCCGAACTAAAAACGCTGCAATCGTGGTGTATACAAAAAGGGATTGGGTTTGATTTTGATCTTCAAATTTCCCATGTATTAAGCGATGCGAAATGGTTAGCTTTTATCATTCGTCAGATCTTAACGAATGCCGTGAAATACAGTCGTTCTTCAGAGATTATCATTAACAGTTACAACTCAAATGACAGAAACTATTTAACGATTCAAGACTTTGGTCGTGGAATTGACACAAAGGATATGCCTCGTATCTTTGATAAAGGATTCACGTCAACGACGGAACATCAGGATCAAGCTTCAACCGGCATGGGGTTATATTTAGCCAAAAAAGCGGCAGACTCCTTACATATTCAACTCTCTATAGAGTCAACGCGGAATGAAGGAACAACCGTTACGCTCGCTTTCCCAAAAAGAAATGAGTTTGATCAAACGATGGGCATGTGACGAAAGTGTCACATGCTTTTCTGTTTTGTTCGGTGAACAGAAGGAAAAGAGCTGAAATGCTTTCTATAATGAAACTATAAGAGAGGGGTATTAAATCATGAGTATATTGAAAGCAGTGAAGCTTCATAAGAGCTATGGAAATAAAAATAATAAACAACACGTCCTAAAAGGCATTGATCTTTCCGTTGAAAAAGGTGAGTTCATCAGCATCATGGGAGCATCTGGCTCTGGTAAAACGACATTGTTGAACGTCCTATCCTCCATCGATCAAGTGAGCGAAGGGACAATTCATATCAACTCGTTTGAGATGACAGCCATGAAAGAAAAGCAGTTGGCAGAGTTCAGAAAGAATCACCTTGGCTTTATCTTTCAAGATTACAACCTTTTAGATACTCTAACCGTTAAAGAAAACATTCTGCTGCCGCTTTCGATAACCAAAACACCGAAAAAAGAAGCTGAAAAGAAGTTTGAGCAAGTCGCAACAGAACTCGGTATTTCGGAGATAAAAGATAAATATCCGAACGAGATCTCTGGTGGACAGAAGCAGAGAACATCTGCGGCTCGTGCATTCATTCATGACCCAAGTATCATCTTTGCGGATGAACCGACCGGTGCACTCGATTCCAAGTCTGCGTCTGACCTTCTAAACAAGCTAAGCGGCCTTAACCAAAATAGACAAGCGACGATTCTTATGGTGACGCATGATCCTGTAGCAGCAAGCTATTGCAGTCGTGTTGTTTTTATAAAAGACGGACAAATCTACACGCAGCTTATGAAAGGAGAACAGGATCGGCAAAGTTTCTTTAAGGATATTATGAAAACGCAAGGTGTTTTAGGTGGTGTTCAACATGAACATTAATCAACTCATTTTTCGTAACTTAAAGAAAAACTTAAGAAATTATTATCTATATGTTTTTGCTTTAGTGTTCAGTTCTGCCCTTTATTTTGCTTTTGTGACGCTGCAATATGATCCATCGATGGATTCTGTTGAAGGTACTGTAAAAGGTGAAGCCGCGATTCGAGCCGCTTCTATCTTACTAGTCGTGATCGTTTCGGTCTTTTTACTTTACGCGAACAACATCTTTATCAAACGACGCAGCAAAGAAATTGGATTGTTCCAATTAATCGGGATGACTAAGGGTAAGATTTTTCGCATTCTTTCTATTGAAAACTTATTCCTCTACTTTGGTTCCTTGTTGATCGGAATCTTTGCAGGATTTTCGTTTTCAAAATTAATGATTCTCGTTCTGTTCAAGACGACTGGTGTTGATTCCATCGCATCATTACGATTTTCACCACAAGCGCTTGTACAAACGGTTCTTGTTTTTACCGCGATCTATCTGTTGATCATGATCATGAACTACACGTTCATTAAAAGACAGACCATCTTATCTTTATTTCGTGTCACTTCTTCTACAGAAATTACAGTGAAAAAACTATCTCGCTTTGAGATGGTCATGGGAATCGTAGGTCTTGTTCTGATCACGACAGGTTATATCGTATCTTCCAAACTGTTTGGCGGCGATTTTACAACGATGCCTCAATTATTTGGAGCAATGATCTTCATACTGGCTGCCGTCATTTTAGGTACGTACTTCTTTTATAAAGGCTCTGTTAGTTTTCTTTTAAACCTAGCGAGAAAGAGAAAAGGTGGATATCTGTCCATTAACGAAGTGATGTCACTCGCATCTGTTATGTTCCGCATGAAGTCGAACGCACTTCTGCTCATGATCATTACAACCGTATCAGCGCTCTCGATCGCTTTGTTATGCCTTGCCTACATTTCGTACTATTCTGCAGAGAAGACGGCTGAAAATAATGTTCCGCATGACTTTTCAATCATTAATAGAGAGTCAGCAGATACGTTTCAAGCCGCTTTGAGGAAAAACGAAATTCCTTATTCTGAAAAATCGATTGAAGTCATCCAGGTGACGGTAAACGCCTCACAGCTTATTGATCGAAGCTTAAATGAACTCACTATCGATCCAAAAGCGATGCCGCTTCCTTTAATCAGCGAAAAATCAGTCGATGGCATGGATCTCTCACCGGACGAAGTGGTTTTCACCGGCTATAACGACCTGCTTCAAAAATTTATGCCTTTAAAGAATTCTGGAACAATTAAAATAAATGGAAAAACAGAAACGATCACTCAACGTTATACAGGCTTAAAGGAAGATTACCCCGTATCCTGGTATTTTACAGCTGGAGGTGTTCCTACCGCCATCGTTGATGATGCTATTTTTACGAAGTTGAAAAAAGATATTGATCCTAAGGTACAGAAGGAATCAACGCTCTATATCGGGGTAGACATAAAAAATGAAGAACAAATAGAAAAGGCGGATGAATTATTTAGATCCACAGGAATATACAAAAAGCTAGACAACGAATCTCGTCATGAAATCAGCACAAATCAAAAGAAAAACATGGGACTCATGATGTTTATCGTAGGTTTCTTAGGACTGACTTTCCTTGTCACCTCAGGGTGTATCCTCTACTTCAAGCAGATGGATGAAGGAGAAAGTGAAAAACCAAACTATATGATTTTGCGAAAACTAGGGTACACACAAAGTGATCTGTTGAAAGGTATTCAGTTTAAGCAGCTCTTTAATTTTGGCATTCCACTGTTGATCGGCTTGCTTCACAGCTATTTCGCCGTACAATCTGGCTGGTTCCTGTTCGGAGCTGAACTCTGGACACCCATGATCATCGTCATGGTCGTGTATACGATCCTCTATTCAATCTTTGGGGTGCTGTCTGTTCTTTATTATAAGAAAGTGGTTAGAGATGCGCTGTAGCATGATACTTGCTTTGGTGTCAAATTGAGCCTAAAGATAAAACCGACTAAAACATGATGATTTTAGTTGGTTTTTTCTTTCGTTTAAGGTCACAATTTTGTGTTTGCGACTCATATTCTACAAAATGAGGTAGAATATTTTTGGTGGTTTATGAGTGATTTTAGTTGATACCACAAGGGGTATCTACAGAGAAAAATTCCGAAATTCCAGACTTGATTCGTAAAATATTGGTATTAATTCCGCTAGTATCGGTCATAATTTCACGAGTTTTATTCATATATTGACGAGTCGACAATATTCGACTCTTATCCCCTATCCATATACCATCAAGCCTATTAAATCGGAGCGACCTTCCACACTCACTCACTTCAGATCCATAAAGAAAACCCCAGCCAAAATACTTGGCTGAGGTTCATCGAAATTTAATATTATTGAGCTGTATAACCGCCATCGATAACGATTGCTTGTCCTGTTACACTCTTCGCTTTGTCGCTGGATAGGAACATCGCATAGTCTGCGATCTCGCTAACTTCTAACAAACGTTTTTGTGGAACTAATGGATAGATAACTTCTTCAAGTACTTTATCTAGTGATACGTTTCTTGTTTTCGCCAAGTCTTCCATTTGACCGCGAACAAGCGGTGTATCTACATAACCTGGGCAAAGTGCGTTAACTGTAACACCTTCTGCTGCTGATTCAAGGGCTGCAACCTTTGTAAGACCGATTACACCGTGCTTTGCACTGTTGTAAGCCGCTTTTCCAGCAAATCCGATCAAACCATTGATGGATGAGATGTTAATGATACGGCCGAAACCTTGTTGCTTCATGATTGGCATTACATGCTTCGTTGCGATGAATGGTGCAGTTAGCATGATTTTGATCATGAGTTCGAATTTAGCTGTTGGAAACTCTTCGATTGGTGAAACGTGCTGAAGACCAGCGTTGTTGATCAAAACGTCAACACGGCCATACTCTTTGTGAGCTGTTTCGATCATGCTCTTAATGTCTTCTTCACTTGTAACGTCAGCTTTAAGACCAATCGCTTCAAGTCCAAGACCTTTTAATTCTTCTGCAGCCTTTTTAACGCCTTCTTCATTAAGGTCTGTTAAAACTACTTTGCTTCCGTTTTGAGCGAATGTTTTTCCGATTTCAAATCCGATACCACTTGCAGAACCTGTAATAACGACTACTTTATTTTCTACCATACTATACTCACTCCTAAAAAGTTTTTATATAATTCCCATGCTTGCCATAATGATTCCAACAATTACGGCAATGGTAGGGATGATTAAAGCGACTACAAATACATCTTTGTATGTTTCCTTATGCGATAACTGTGTTACCGCAAGAAGAGTTAACAATGCTCCGTTATGAGGCAAGATCGATGCACCAGATGCAATGGATGCCATTCTATGGAATGCCTCAGGACTCATGCCTGTTGACTGAGATAAGTCATAGTATGTTCCACCAAGAGCTTCTAACGCGATTCCCATACCACCAGAAGCTGAACCAGTGATCATTGCTAAAAGCTGTACGACTAAGGATTCAGATACAAGTGGGTTGCTTGAGATTCCTAAAAGTAAATCAGTAATTCGGTCAAAGTCAGGTACACTCGTTACAACCGCACCAAATCCAACCGCGGCACTCGTATTGATGATCGCCATTACAGAACCTTTGGCACCTTCATTCATAGAAGGAATGAACGTTTTGTATTGCTTGATATTGATAAGAAGAATAGCCAGAATTCCCGCTAACAACGAAGGAATTGGAGCGATTTTTAAGAAATTAAGTAAAATAACAACAACGATTAAAGGGACTAACGAAAGAATCCAGTTTGGAAGGTGTTCCTCATTTTCATCTTCATTCTCTTTTGACTTATTTGGTTCTGTATACTTTTCACCAGCTGCTGTTAGACGGTTCTCTCTGAACTTCAGCCAGAAATATCCGCCGACTGCCATGATGAGCGTAGCTACAATACCGATAATGGTACCCGCCATTGGCGTCGTTTTAAACGTGTTCATCGGTATTAAGTTTTGAATCTGCGGTGTTCCTGGTACAGCAGTCATCGTAAACGTAAATGCCCCAAGAACAATCGTAGGTGCGATCAATCTTCTAGAGATATCTGCTTTTTTAAACAATGCCAACGCGATCGGATAGATGGCGAACACAACGACAAACAAACTTACGCCACCGTAAGTTAAGACAGCTGATGCTACCAAAACTCCGAGAATTGCTCGTTTTTCACCAATAAACTTCGTGAACTGAATCGCAACCGATTTAGCAGCTCCCGTATCTTCCATCAATTTACCGAGTACGGCTCCTAACAAGAAGATCGGAAACCACGCTTTCGCGAAGTTTACAAAGCCGGTCATATACGTATTGGTATACGCGTCCATCAAGTCTAAACCACTCATCAGAGCAACAATACCCGCTACGATTGGAGCGACCCAGATGATCGACCAGCCCAGGTAGGCAAAAAACATGAGTAGAGCCAGACCTATTATGATACTAATCAAAATCTTTCCTCCTTTTTTATATAGAAAGAGTGCGCTTTCATCTATTAGCACTTACTTTTCAAAAGTTTTCATTGCACGAAGGACATTTTACTCCTGTGTATTTATTAAGTAAAATGAATTATAACTATAGATAGTATGCACAAAAGTTATAGAATGGAGTTCTCCATATGGATATTCGACAATTGACCTATTTTCATGCTGTAGCCAAACATAAAAGCTTCACGAAAGCTTCTACTGTACTGCATTTATCTCAGCCTAGTCTCAGTAAAATGGTAAAAAGTTTAGAAGATGAACTTGAGATGGAACTGATTGACCGATCTTCAAGACAGATTGAACTAACAGAAGCCGGCGAAATCGTGTTTGAGCAAAGCAAGATGATTCTAGAGTCTTTGGACAATCTATCATCTAACCTTTACGACTTAATGAACTTAAAAAAAGGGAAAATCAAAATTGGGATTCCCCCGTTGATCGGCTTCTTATTTTTCCCTAAAATCATCAAGAAATTCAAAGCTTCTTACCCTGAAATACAGATTCAGCTCGTTGAACATGGGGCGAATCGTGTGCAGCGAGAAGTGAATGACGGTCTCTTAGATCTCGGGGTTGTCGTCATGCCCTTAAATGAAGATAAACTCGAGATCGTTTCTTTCTTAACCGAGCACCTCATGTTGTTTGTTCATCACTCACATCCACTCGCGAATAGAGAAAAAGTATCGATGAAAGAATTGGAGGAAGAATCTTTTATTATCTTTAAAGAAGGCTTCACCCTGCATGATCGTGTAATCGAAGAGTGTATTACAGCTGGATTTCATCCGAAGATTTCCTATGAAAGCTCACAATGGGACTTCATCAGCGGCATGATCGGGGAGAACTTAGGAGTTTCTATCTTTCCAGAATCCATCGCAAAAAAGGTAGACCAAAATTTGATTAAAGCCATTCCGATCGTTGATCCTTCACTACCTTATAAGCTAGGTATTATAAAAAAGAAAGATAAATATGTTACGTATGCGACTCGGGAATTTATAAAGATGCTCTCGCCGTTTAGCGAGTAGGACTTGTTTAACGCGTTAACGATTGCGAAGAAGTTTTTTCAATGCGTGATGAAGAAGCGATTGAATCACAGGCATATTAAGAAAAAGTAGCTATCCTTTTTACAGGGTAGCTACTTTTTTGTTATATCTAGAAGTCTTGAGAGAGGCTGCTTTTGCGCTTCAGTATGCTCGCTTTCCTGGGGGCGTGCGGTGAGCCCCCAGGAGTCTCACACCTTACGCTCCAAGCAACTTATACATGGAGTCTTATAGAAGTCTATGTCTTAGCACTAACTAAAACCCACTTCATTTGCAATTACAAGAAATCGCCTTCCTCTGTTTGCTCCAATTGCTCTGGCTTACTAGGAGCGTCTTTATATTCAATTTCGTATTTTTTGCTCAACAACTCCATCTCTGCGTGATAAGCATCTACCAACTGAAAGTATTCTTTTAATTTTAGATTAGACTGTGTCATCAGGTTTTCGTCTTGTTGTTCTAACGCTTGTCGCTGCAGAATTAAGCTTTCGTAAAAAGTTTCGGTAGCTTTTACGATTTGCTTCTTCATTCCTACTAATTCTTCTCCTTGAACATCGATGGTTTTCGCTTTTGCCACTGCTTTTTCATAGGCAGGGATCGTCGTTTCCACCAACTCCAAATACATGGTCTCGTCGTCTGTATAATTTCCGCCTGAAACGCTAGCCAAAGAATCAAAGGCTTGTACTTCGTAGGTAGAGACTGCTGCCACATCCACATTGATAAATTTCAAAACAGCATCTTGCTGTTTCTCCGTATCGATCGGCTCAGAAATGCTTTGTGTTTCCTCTTCATTCTGCGTTACTTCATTGCTCGTCCGATTCAAGGCCATTTCGCTCGAGTTCGCACCTGTCACAATGGAACTCACTAAAAAAGAAACTAAGAAAAGTGTATTCACGCTGTCAGCTCCTTCGACATTTTGTAAGTAATAACCAATACCCGGCTTGTTCAGGGGTTATGCCATATAACTGTAAAATCAGCGTGTTTGATGCTTCGTTTACTGTAAAAACAACGACTAAAAACCCCGCTATCACGATAACGGGGTTAAAATTTTCTATCTTTTTTACAGAATGTTTCGCTTTTTGGGTGCAGCCCATTTTATCTTAGAAGAAGCAAACATTCTCCCACTCTTCGCAACTTTTTTACTTCTAAAGAAGTCTGCAATAATGTCTTTATCAGAGTGAGGAATCTTCTCTCCTTTAACAATTTGAGCACCATTGATGCAGCCACTTGTGAGAAGAACAATGTCATTTTCTTCACTCAGAGACAATGCCTTAATCACTGCATCATGACGGGTAAGTTCTGAGTGAATGTTTGGTGCGTCTGGATTTTTGAATCCCTTCATCACGTGACCAACGATCTCACTCGGGTCGTTGTATCCTGGATGATCAACAGATACGACGATTTCATCTGCTTGATTCTCAATCGTTTCCGCCATTTTGGGCATCTTTTCTTTATCTCTAATACCTATTCCCATTACTAACACAATCAGTCGACTGTATGGCAGCTTTTTCACTTCTGTTACAAGGTTTTGTAATGCAACCGGTGTGTGCGCGTAATCCAAAATAATCTTGCGCTTTTGCTTATGAATGATTTCAAATCTTCCTTCAGGTCCTGTCATTTCAGGTAGAACATGAAGCATTTTTTCTAATGAAATTCCGATATGCAAACCTGTACAGATTGCAGAAAGCAGATTCGCGATATTATAAGATCCGTAAAAAGGTGTTATTACAGAATAACGTTTTCCTTGAAGTGATAAAGTGAATGAAGTACCGTTCGCTACCTGTTTAACATCCGTTGCGATCACATCTGCACCGCTCTCTTCATTCATGCTGTACGTTAGCAAAGGACCTGTAAATAGTTGTACGATTTCTTTCCCCATACCCTCGTCATCAATGTTCACAACCGCTTTTTTAGCTTGTTTAAATAACTTCAACTTCGCTCGTTTGTAGTTTTCAAAGGTATGATGAAACTCCAAATGTTCTGGCGATAAGTTTGTGTGAATCGCTACATCAAATTGGATGCCTGCCGTTCTTTTTTGTTCGATTCCTACAGAAGTGACCTCCATCGCAGCGAGTTGATCTCCATTCTCTACAAACTGTTTGAAGATGTGATGAAGATCGGGTGCTTCAGGTGTTGTTGGTGTAGACTGTTTCATATTTAGGTTTCCTGTTGAGGAAATCATACCGGTAGTTCCAATCGAACCGGATTTAACACCACATAGGTTCATCAACGATCTAACATACGCCGCGACCGTCGTTTTACCATTCGTACCTGTAATACCAACTGTAATTAATTTTTCATGTATACGGTTATTAAATAGGATAGACAATTGAGCCATAAATACACGAGCATCCTGAACGAGTAAGAATGTAACATCACGATAGGCTTCGCTCGCCTCTTTTAAAATCGTTTTATTTTCACCAGCCACCACAACAGCACCGTTCCCGATAGCACTTTCGATAAAGGTGTGACCATCAAATTGTTCTCCAGTTATACAGACAAAGGAAGAGTTATTGGTTACGTTTCTGGAATCAAAGCAGACAGAAGAAATGGTTTGCTGTTTGCTTCCCCAAATTTCCCGAATACCTAATTGCTGCTTCTTTTGTTCAAAATGTATATTCATTCTGCCTCTCCTTTTGCGACCAATCTATGAATAATTACTATAGTAGAATACAAAGTTTGAATTTAAAATTTTTATGCACACATACTTTCTTTAAATACCCTAAGTATTCGATTGTTAACCTTTTTTTATTTATGTTTCTCCATCTTTTTTTGAGAAAAAATAAGCGTTAAATACTGGAAGGACGGGGATTAACGAGTTAGGCAGGCTCAATTCGCGAAAAAAAATAACCACCGGGGAATGGTGGTTATTCAAACATGCTATATCTTTTTTACAAATTCAGATTTCAGTTTCATCGCGCCAAATCCGTCGATCTTACAATCAATATCATGATCGCCTTCAACGAGACGAATGCCTTTTACTTTCGTGCCGATCTTAATCACAGAAGATGTACCTTTGACTTTAAGATCTTTAATAACAGATACAGAGTCACCTTCTTGAAGGATGTTTCCGTTTGAATCTTTCACAACTTTTTCGTCAGATTGACTCTCTGTTTCGGGAGACCATTCATGAGCACATTCGGGGCAAACGAGAAAAGCTCCATCCTCATACACATAAGCAGAGCTGCATTTCGGACAGTTTGGTAATTTAGACATCTAGGTGGTCCTCATTTCTTATAGTTATTGTTCATTTTACCATAGTTAGTTAAGGCTCTAGATTTCTTTCAGAGCAATCGTTTTATACATAATCCTTAATGTGAACATCAAAAGTGCATTACGCTTTGAATCCACCTACCTGTCCTCTATAATTGAGTTATCATAATAATCAAATATTTAACATCTTGGCTTTTCGTGTTTTGCAATTTTAAGTTCCAAAAAAGGAAGGGGAAATTGTAATGGAAAACAACAACAAGCCCGATCAAAAAGAGCACACGTCTGCAGGTCAATGTCCTGTCACCCACCACAAAGATAGTGCGATTACGACATCTAGAGCTCCTCATGGTACGACAAATAAGGATTGGTGGCCGAACCAACTCAATCTAAATGTTCTTCGCCAACATGACAAAAAATCGAATCCGATGGGAGACGACTTTAATTATCGTGAAGAATTCTCTAAATTGGATTACGATGCCCTGAAAAAAGATCTTCATGCATTGATGACGGACAGCCAGGATTGGTGGCCGGCGGATTATGGTCACTATGGTCCTTTCTTCATCCGTATGTCATGGCATGCTGCAGGTACATACCGTACAGCTGATGGACGCGGTGGCGGTGGATCAGGTTCTCAACGCTTCGCACCTCTAAACAGCTGGCCAGATAACGTAAACTTAGATAAAGCTCGCCGTCTTTTATGGCCGATCAAACAAAAGTACGGCAACAAGATCTCATGGGCAGATCTACTTGTTTTCACTGGTAACGTAGCTATCGAATCCATGGGGCTAAAAACGTTTGGTTTTGCTGGCGGACGTGAAGATATATGGCATGCAGAAGAAGATGTATATTGGGGAACGGAAAAAGAATGGTTAGCGGACAACCGTTATTCTGGTGACCGTGAGCTGGAAGACCCGCTTGCTGCAGTTCAGATGGGTCTGATCTACGTAAATCCGGAAGGGCCGAACGGAAAGCCTGATCCACTCGCAAGTGCTCGTGATATTCGTGATACGTTCAGCCGTATGGCGATGAATGACGAAGAAACGGTTGCACTTATCGCAGGTGGTCATACGTTCGGAAAAGCACATGGTGCAGGCGATCCGTCTCTTGTAGGAGACGACCCTGAAGCAGCAGATATCGAAACACAAGGACTTGGTTGGCTGAGCCGTCATGGCAGTGGAAAAGGCCGCGACACTATTTCAAGTGGTGTAGATGGAGCGTGGACGTCGAACCCTACACAATGGGATAACGGATACTTTGATCTTCTGTTCGGCTACGAGTGGGAGTTAACGAAGAGTAGAGCAGGCGCTTATCAATGGAGTCCTGTTGATATGTCAGAAGAGCATATGGCTCCTGATGCAGAAGACCCTTCCATTCGCGTGAAGACGATGATGACAACCGCTGATATGGCATTGCGTATGGATCCGGACTATGAAAAAATTTCTCGTCGTTATTACGAGAACCCAGATGAATTCGCCGATGCTTTTGCACGTGCGTGGTTCAAACTGCTTCATCGTGACATGGGGCCGAAAGTTCGTTACTTAGGTCCTGAGGTTCCAGACGAAGATCTCATCTGGCAAGACCCTGTTCCGAGTGTAGATTACGATCTATCACCATCTGACATTGCGCAGTTAAAAGAAAAGATCCTGAATACAGGATTAACCGTGAGCGAGCTTGTAAAAACCGCATGGGCTTCAGCAAGCACGTACCGCATTTCTGATATGCGCGGCGGTGCGAACGGTGCACGCATCCGTCTAGCTCCTCAAAAGAGTTGGGAAGCAAACGAACCTGAGCAGCTGGAGAAAGTTCTAGGAATCTATCAAGATCTACAAAATCAGCTCGACACGAAGGTGAGCCTAGCCGACTTAATCGTTCTTGGCGGAAGTGCAGCCGTTGAAAAGGCAGCAAAAGATGCAGGCTTTGATGTGACAGTTCCATTTACACCTGGACGCGGAGATGCAACGCCTGAACAAACGGATGCCGATACGTTTGATGTATTAGAGCCCGTTTCAGACGGGTTCCGCAACTATCAAAAGAAAGAATATAGTACAAGCCCTGAAGAGATGTTCGTCGATAAAGCACAGCTACTAGGTCTCTCTGCACCTGAAATGACAGTCCTCGTCGGAGGTCTGCGTGTTCTTGGGACAAACTATAAGAATACGAAACAAGGAGTATTCACCGACCGCGTTGGCACGTTAACGAACGACTTTTTCGTAAACCTGCTCGACATGGGCGTAGAGTGGAAATCAACAGGCTTTAACGAGTACGAAGGCCGCGACCGTAAATCAGGAGAAGTGAAACGAACAGCATCTCGCTTTGATCTTGTGTTCGGATCTAATTCGGAACTTCGCGCTCTCGCTGAAGTGTATGCGCAAAATGACAACCAAGAAAAATTCGTACGTGACTTTATCGCAGCTTGGGTAAAAGTGATGGACGCTGATCGATTTGATGTTAAATTAAAAGCATAGATAAATGAAAACACCTAATCAGATGTCTGAGGCAAAACATTGCTAGGGACAAGCTGGATTAGGTGTTTTTTCTTAATATTGATCTCTTTATCCCTTATTGCTCATTCTTGTCTCACTAATCTTTGCACTTATTTGGTACTTAGATATCGGTGCGTTTTTACCCATGTATACAGAAACGACGACAATGATAGCAGTGACGATTGTCATCGTCGTGATGGATTCTTCTAAAAAAAGGGCTGAAAACATTATCATCAGAAACGGTTGTAAATATTGCAGCTGGCTAATCCGCGCAATTCCCCCTAATGCCATGCCCGCGTACCAGGCGACATATGCTAAAAACTGGCTCACCACCGCCAAATAGATTAAACTGCCCCAAGCTTGTACGGGAGCATGTAACATCTCGGCAGAAATACTCAGCCCTACTGGAATGACAAAAAAAGGCGCTCCTATCACGATAGCCCATGCAATGACTTGCCAGCTTCCGATCTCCTTTGACAGCTTGCCTCCTTCTGCATAACTAAGACCTAAGATGATGACGGCAGCTAAGATTCCTGCATCCTCAACTTGAAGAGAACCAAAGCCTAAAGAACCTGCATATAAAATAACTGCTCCTGAACCAATCATACTAGATATCCAGAACCGTACAGATGGTCTCTCTCCTGCTCTGTACATAGCGATGCCGGCAGTTGCTAATGGCAATAGCGCTACTTCCACCGCGCCGTGTGAAACCGGCAGCGTCTTCATTGCCCATGAAGTGAGTAAAGGAAAACCTAAAACTGCACCTGCTGCAACAATCAGGATGCTTTTAAACTGCTGTAGATTAGGCGCTTTTTCCCGTTTTGCAATCAGTATGATCCCTACAAGCAATGCAGCAAGCACCGTTCTTCCTAACCCAACGACCGTCGTCCCGAAATTTTCAACAGCGATAGTCGTCGCAGGCAAGGTAAGGCTAAAGCAGATCACACCTGCTAAGCCTAGATATAACCCTATCTTTTCTTTTTCCAATTTCCTTCCTCCCCGACTATAATGGATATAATCACATACTATTAGAACGTGATAGATGATACTATCGCTGTTTTCATCCACTGTCAGGGTACAGTTAGAGGAGAGTGAAGCACGATTGAGTCCAAAATACAGGATCATTTTAGAGGCCATTAAGCAGCAGCTAATAGACGGGAAACTAGCAGCCGGCCATAAGCTGCCCTCTATCCGGCAGCTATCTGATAGGTATAACTGTAGCAAGAATACAATTATCAAAGCTTACAATGAGCTGGAAAAAGAGCATTTGATTTATACGGTGCCTCAAAAGGGCTATTATATCGTTAATGAATTTCGACGTTCTGAAGATCAGCCCGAAGTTATTGATTTCTTATCTGCTGGACCGGATAAAACGCTGTTGCCTTACACAGAATTTCAACACTGTTTAAATCAAGCGATCGAACACTATAAAGAAGAAATTTTCACCTATACCGATCAACAAGGTCTTCCTTCATTGCGAACCCAAATTACTAAAAATCTTCAATCTTCTCAAGTGTTTACCGATCCTAGCCATGTCGTCATCGTTTCCGGATCACAGCAAGCGATTCATATATTAACTTCCCTCTCTTTTCCTAACAACAAAAAGAATATTTTAATAGAACAACCAACCTATTTCGGGATGATTGAAACGCTTAAACTTAACAAAGTGAAGACCTTTGGCATTGAACTATCCATGAACGGGATCGACTTAGAACGTCTTGAATTTATATTTAAAAATAACGAGATTAAGTTCTTCTATGTCATTCCTAGATTTCAGAATCCTCTTGGCCATTCCTATACAAATAGTGAGAAGAAAAGAATCGTAGAGCTGGCAGCTAAATATGATGTATATATCGTAGAAGACGATTTTTTAGGCGAATTAGAGCGTGATAAGAAAGCCGATCCGTTTTTCGCTTTTGATACATTAGGAAGAGTCATCTATATACAAAGCTTTTCAAAAGTCTTTCTCCCCGGGCTCCGAATTGCGAGTGTTGTCTTGCCGAACAGCATGATCGAAAGCTTTTTGCGTAATAAGTTTAGTGCCGACTTTAACAGTCCCGTTCTCTCACAAGGTGCATTAGACATTTATTTAAAAAGCGGAATGTATTACAACCACCTGAAAAAGATTAAGGACATCTATTTTCATAAGATAAATGAACTAAAAAGGGCATGTGAACAGTTACTTCCTGAAGGGACGCACTATACGAAGCCTGATACGGGTTTTTACCTTTCCATCTATTTGCCTCCTCACGTATCAGCCAAAAAGCTTACAACTCAATTAAATAAACAACACCTTTTACTTGATGATGGCGAAAGAATGTTTCTGCCTGAATTTAATCAAGATAACCTCATTCGCTTGTGCATTTCTCAAGTTGAAAAACATCAAATACAACCCGGAATAGAAAAAATAGCTCACACCATTCGTGAAATGAAAGACAGCAGACATTTTCATCAAATATCGCTGATTTAATGCTGTAATTTAAGATAGCCTTACATGCTAAAAGGACAGAAACACAGGAGTAAATGCGTTTCTGCCCTTTTATTTATGGATTCATGAAACAAAGGGACGGTTCTGCCGCTTCCTTCCCCTCGTTTCACAAGAACTTTCTTGACCCTAGCTAACTTCTCATCCTCATGTTTTTTCGAGGACAAGCATAAGATGGTAGAACAATTGACTGGGAAAGGAAAGCCTATCTATGATTTCATTTCGAAAAATGCTAGGAGCCTCATTGTATGCCACCATGTCCATCAGCCTTTGGGGAATATCCTTTGTCTCGACTAAAGCGGTACTGGACAAGCTTGATCCCTTTACTCTTCTGGTCATCCGTTTTGGTATAGGTGCATTATTTTTATTAGTACTTATCCTTGTAAAAAAGGAACATTCCATGAAGCTGCCGATACAGTATATCCCTCACTTAATCGTATTAGGGATTCTTGGTGTTTTTCTTCATCAAGTTATTCAGGCAAGCGCGCTTTTATCCATTGATGCATCCTCTGCAGGCTGGCTCATTACGTTATCCCCGATTTTCACCGTCGTTCTTTCCATGGTCTTTCTGCATGAAAAGATGACATTTTCAAAGGCTATTGGAATTATTTTGGCCATTAGTGGTGTGTTGCTGGTCACAACAGTAGGTGGAGACAGGTCATTAGGATTCTCGATCAACATCGGGTATCTACTGATGGTTCTCAGTACCTTAAATTGGGCCATTTATTCAGTTTTACTAAAAAGCCTAAAAGTGCCATTGCCTGCATTGGTCCTCACCTTTTACATGAGTACTTTGGGACTTTTGCTTACTCTCCCATTCATCTATCAGAACAAAAGCTGGGAAAAGCTTACTCTTCTAGATGGAGTAGAATGGGCTCATCTTATCTTCCTTGGAGTCTTTGTATCCGGTATTGCCTACTGGTACTGGGCAAAAGCATTAGAGGTGTTGGAGGCCACTCAAGTATCTGTTTTCTTATACCTTGAACCAGTCTCTACACTGATAGCAGCCGTGCTACTTCTACATGAAAAGGTTATTTATACCAGTATTCTAGGTGGAGCAATCATTATCCTTGGGGTTATTTTCGTAAATGGTCATCTAGTTGGACTGATAAATCGATGGAGTGCGAGGCGGTAGGGAAAGCAAAGGGACGGTTCTGCTGCTTCCTAACTTACAACTGTAAACACTAAAGGATTTACCTTTCCATCTAATAATATAATAAGAAGCACGAGAACCGTCCCCGCGCCCCTAAACTAAAAAACTAAAAGATACGCGCTGATGAATAGAATAACTGAAACAAGCCAGAGATTTAAAAAAATCTCTGACTTGTTAATCCGATAAATTTCATGTGTCTGTTTACAATTTCTCAGTAAAAGCAGCAAGATTTTCTAACGTGGACCTTAGTCCAGTGTCGTGATCTTCCTTACGAATACCTTCTGGTACGTTTTCACAAACGATGGTAACATTAGTGCCTCCCGAAACATCTTCCAATATCCATTTCTGTATCATCTCACCCGAGAAAGCAGGATCTTCGGAATTGAAGTTAACAGATTGGACAATTCGCTGGTTTGGGACCAGCTCCAAAAATGTTCCTTCCGCCACATCGGTGTTGTCCGACGTTTTGCCAAGAATCAACTCATCCAATTCATACGTAAGCGTCATTTTATAAGCTCCTTCTTCACGGCAATCATAGGTATCAATTTTACCCGACATCCCTTCAGGCGGAAGCCATTGAATGAGTGAATCCGGATTTATAATAGCTAGATAGACGATTTGAGGTGGAACTGGGATGACTTTTGAAGCAGTATCTGTTCTCCGATTTCTTGACAAATTCACCCTAAAAAACCTCCTTGTAATTAACTCTAAAGGAAAATTCGTCGCTTCCTGCTTATCACCTGCTTAAAGATGCTACTTATAAAATGTAAGATGTCTCTAAAGATCCAGATCAATGATGCATTCCAAATAACCAATCCTTTTATTTCAGCATAGGTTTTTTAAAAGCATACAAGAAAAATAATAAAATAAACCAAATGGGTGTCAGCAATAACGCCGGACGTGTAGCTTCTGCCACGAGCAGCACAATTAAAATGATCCCGAACAGCGCAAGCACCACATAGTTAATGAATGGAGCAAAAGGTGCTTTGAACGCCGACTTTTTGTGCAAATCAGATCGTGTCTTACGGTATTTAATATGGCTGATCAAGATCACGCTCCACACCCAAATGAAACAGATGGCACTGATGGTCGTTACGATGCCAAAAGCCTGCTCTGGAAGTAGCTTACTGAGAAGCGCTCCTACTGAAACAACAACAGCCGAAACCCAAAGCGCGTTTCCAGGCACAGAATTTTTCGTTAGTTTCTTAAAAGATCGAGGAGCCTGCTCACTCTTGCTTAATGTGAATAGAATGCGGCTCGTTGAAAATAACCCGCTGTTGCAAGCAGATGCCGCCGAAGTTAGCACAACAAAATTAATGATTCCAGCTGCAAGCGGAATTCCTATTAAGCTGAACGTTTTAACAAATGGACTTTCCGTCGCGTTCAATTGTGTCCAAGGATTGATGCATAGCAGCACGATCAATGCACCCACATAGAAAAATAGAATTCGAAGTGGAATCTTATTGATCGCAGATGGAATATTCTTTCTAGGATCAGATGTTTCTGCTGCCGCCACTCCGACCAACTCCACTCCGACAAACGCGAACACGACCATCTGGAACGAGAGTAAGAACCCAGTCATCCCGTTAGGAAACAAACCTCCATGATCCCACAGGTTGTTTATAGAGACTGTACCCGCATCCGTTTGGTAACCAATGACGAGTAGGACAACGCCAATCACAATCAACGCTAGAATCGTAATCACCTTGATCAAAGCGAACCAAAACTCCAATTCCCCGAAAAGCTTTACCGTTAACAGATTCAGCCCAAGTAAAAGAAGCAAACAGACAATCGCCGGGACCCACTGCGGTATGTCAAACCAATATTGAACATAGACACCGACCGCAATCACATCGGCCATCGCTGTCATGATCCAGCAGAACCAATACGTCCATCCTGTGATAAACGCAGCTCGCGGACCAAGATAGTCCTCCGCAATATCGGTAAACGACTCATAGCCTTCCTTTGAAAGCAGCAGTTCTCCTAACGCTCTCATCATAAAAAACAACGCGATCCCAACGATTAAATAAGCAAATATAACAGACGGTCCGGCAAGCTGAATCGCTTTTCCTGAACCTAAAAATAACCCAGTTCCAATCGTTCCGCCAATGGCAATCAGCTGCACATGGCGGTTAGCTAAATCTCTCTTCAACTCTTGCTGTGACACGTATGAATCCTCCTTCTAAGATGCAAATCAAACGCAAAAAAAAGAGACTGGAAGAATCTCCAATCTCTTGTACATTAGAATATGAAAAAAGCATTCACTGCGCTATAAATGACAGGCACAACAATGTCAAAATTCAATACTCTTCTGTCCGTTTGCCTGAGATGGTGAACCCTTCGGCGCCGCTAACAAAGCGGTCTCTCCAGAAGCTGCTCCTGCTGTAATACGACCTACAGCGATCATAGCTTGCTATCTATAAGTTTTTAGTAGTTCTAAATATAATTTTCAATACTATTACGGAGTTGAGGTTTTGTCAACTGTACAATACTGGTTAAAGGTTTTAACTTTTACCATTTGCTCATAAATATTGGGTTGGCTTGAAACTAACAGACCAAAGCCTAAAGATGCATAGGAACATTTCTCTTACCCTTCATTGCACTCTTCTTTTTTGTACGAAAGCTATGAAAATTGATAGGAAGAACAAGCTATAAAGTATAATCCATCCAAACTTTTCATAAGCCTGAACAGGAAATACATTTATTTGATTGTCATCTATACTCATAATTTCCAAACAATAACGTAAAGGTGGTGTAATCCAGCTAATAAATTGTAGGATCTCGATTTTTGCCACAGCTATTACTAATGTTCCTATAAGAACACTACTTACACCCCACCAAGTGTTTGCATTACTTCTCACAAGGTCTCTCGTAAAAAAAGATGAAAGTGCTACAGAAAGGATAGCCAGGCTAAAATGTGCTAAAAATCCCATAGCAATATGAGCATTATTTAATCCTGGGGAAAAGGCATTAAAAGTAACAGGATATAAAACAGCTAAAATACTTAGTACCACACTGATTAGTATACAAACTAATTCAAGTGCAATATAATATGTCTTCTTATTCTTAAGATGCATTATAGTAATATTTTTTTGCCCCTCATCCTCTGCATGAAAAATAGTAATAGTAAACCATCCCATAATAAAAAAGAGCAAAATTGAAGTATAAGCGTAGCTATCTAAGATTGGATTGGGTACGTAGGTATAGTTAATTACAAGCATCATAATAAACACTGAAAATGGCGGAATATACTTATATGTTCGGAAATAAGTGGAAAAGTGGTATAAAATCAAACCCTTCACTGTTTAAATTTCCTCCTTAAAACTGCTTAAAGAATTCATTTTCTCTCTTATGTAAAGGCGCTAACAGCCTTATTAAAGCACCGCGGTCCAGAAATTCACTAACTATTTTATTTGTTTGTTTTTGACTCACATTCAGTTCTATCAATCTTCTTCCGGCATCAATTTCCTTTTCATAGGTAATAATATGTTTCAATGCATCGATGGAAACAGCTTTCGGTAATTCGAATACGAGTCTATTTAAAGGTTCACTATGTTCTTGTTGATTATCGATTTGAATAATCCTACAATCTTGAATGACATTTATTTGGTCCGCAACCTCTTCTAGTAGCTTGGTTTCATGACACGTTAAAACTATACTAATATTGCTCTTCTTTAAGGAAATTAATAACTCTTCCAAATCATTTTGTGCCTTTAAATCCAGGCCTGAAAGCGGTTCGTCCATAATTAACAAATCAGATTCTTCTAACATTGCTTGCATAATAATAACTTTTTGTTTCATTCCTTTTGAAAAATGAGTGATTCGAGTATTTCTTTCGTCTTCCAAGTGAAAAACTTCAAGTAAGCTATCAATACGTTTTTTCAGCCACTTAATAGGTAATCCTCTAATCGTTCCCATATGTATGAGATATTCAGTCGGTGTAAAAGGTAAAAACACAGGGGTTTGCTCAGGTACATAACCAATTTTAATAGGCGGATCGTTCCGATATAGGATTTGACCGCTATCAGGTTTTATTATTCCGCCAATCATCTTCAACAATGTACTCTTTCCCGAACCATTTGCTCCGACAATTGCCGTTACCTTGTTAGGTGGAATTGAAAGCGATACATTATCTAAGATCATTTTCTTTTGAAACGATTTGCTTACTATCTGTAGATCAACAATTGTGTCCAATCAAACACACCCTTTACCTATTGAAATACTTTCTTCGCTGTCTTTCCTATTGTATTAGTACCTATACCATCAACCGCCCCGCCAATTAATCCACCTACTAAAGGTACAGCTTTTCCTAAGTTAATAATTCCTTTTTCTCCGAATTTCGTTACTAATCTGACGCCTACAGCTTTATTTATTGCTTTTATAACTTCTCCAGGTATTTTTTTTATGGCCTCTTTAGCGATAGCAGTTCCGAATTTAACTCCAGCCTGTTTAAAAATATCTGTAGCAGCTTGTCCAGTCAGACATACAAATACAAAAGTCTTTACTTGGTCATCTTTTAACTCGTAACCTCTCATGTAGGCTATAGTAGCTATCATCCTAATTTGCACATACATAACTGATGCAATATTTGATGGAACGGCTACAGGTAATGTTATTAAACCTCCTAATCCAGTTACAAAACCACTTGTTACACCTTTAGCATTTTGCCATCGGATTAAGCTATCAATAGCATCATCTACAGAAGTATGCTTTCTTAAATAGTTTTCTGCTAGCTCTGCTGCCGTGTCGGTTCCAGGTAATCCATTTACTGCTTTTTCATAGGCCCAATCTAATACTTGAGTTATTTTACTTTCTGTTAAACTATTTTTGGACAAGATGATCTCTCCTATATCGATTCTTTAAATAGAAAAATATGTAAAATGCAAGTATTATTTTATCATAAAAGCGACAAAACCCATCAAATAAAAATAAAACTGAGTTTAATTATACTCACATTAAACTTTTACAAATTTTTGAATGATAACTCTGTTCCTTTTAGTAAAGTGATAAAATATATGGAGAAGAATTCCAAAGAGGTGACGCTAACTTGATTATTTACGAAGCGACCAAGACTGAATTTATATCCGATGTTACAAACGAGCTTCTCGTCGAACGTCTTTACGAGTCATACCAACAGAAAATCGGCCGTACTTCTAAAAGTGAAATCCACTCATGGGAGAATTCTCTTCACCGCATGTCAAATGTGATGCAGGATAACGAGATTCCAGATGATACATCTGTCGCGATAGAATTCAAGATTCCAAATACATCTAAACGTGTCGACTTTTTAATAGCTGGCCATGACGGTGCTCAAGATCATGTGGTGATTGTAGAGTTAAAACAATGGTCTGAGGTTGAAAAGGTAACGTCTAAAGATGCACTTGTGTCTACCTATCTTGGAGGAAAAATGAGAACGGTCACGCATCCATCTTATCAAGCTTGGTCATACGCTGCTTTAATTGAAGATTTTAATCAGAATGTACAAGATCAACATATTGCATTGAAACCGTGTGCCTATTTACATAACTATCGAAAGTTAGAAAATGACCCATTGATGGATCCTCACTATTCAGATCATCTCGCTAAAGCACCTGTGTTTGCAAAAGGTGAGATACAGAAATTAAGAGATTTTATAAAGAAATATGTTCGTTACGGTGACCATAACCAATTGATTTATCAGATTGAGCGAGGTAAAATTCGGCCGTCTAAATCCTTACAAAATTCACTCGCAAGCTTATTAAAAGGTAATCAAGAATTTGTGCTTATTGATGAACAAAAAGTGTTTTACGAAGATGCCTTTCACTTAGCAATTGAGAGTATCAAAAGCAATCAGAAGACAGTAATGGTAATTGAAGGAGGACCAGGAACCGGGAAATCCGTTATGGCTATAAATCTTCTTGTCAATCTTATCAATGAAGACTTAACAGCATTATATGTCTCAAAAAATTCAGCTCCACGTAGCGTTTATGCTTCTAAACTGAAAGGCACCATCAAGAAAACACAAATCGATAATCTATTTAAAGGTTCAGGCAGTTTCTATGAATCAGAAAAAAATGAGTTTGACGTACTCATAGTAGATGAAGCTCATCGTTTGAATGAAAAGTCAGGATTGTTCAGCAACTTAGGCGAAAACCAGATAAAAGAAGTAATCCATTCATCTAAATTTACTATTTTCTTTATAGATGAAAACCAAAAAGTGACTCTAAAAGATATTGGCAGTATAGATTTAATTAAAAAGTTTGCCAATGAGTTAGATGCTGAAATAGTACAAGGCAAACTCACTTCACAATTTCGATGTGATGGATCTGATGCATATATGGCCTGGTTGGATGACGTACTTCAAATTAGAAAAACGGCGAATGCAAATGATAGAGGCGTTGATTATGATTTTAGAGTGTACGATGACCCGAATAATATGCTGCAGGAAATTGAAGAGCTAAATAAGAAAAACAATAAATCACGTATGCTTGCCGGTTACTGCTGGGAGTGGCCAAAAAATGGCCGAACGAATACTCTTCATAAAGACATTGTTATTCCGGAATATAATTTTAATATCAGCTGGAACCTCTCTGACAGTATATGGGCAATACATCAGGATTCTGTCTCTGAAGCAGGCTGTATTCACACATCTCAAGGACTTGAATTTGATTATGTAGGTGTTATTATTGGGCCAGACCTTGCCTTTCAGGATGACCAGGTAATGACCGACTACACAAAACGCGCAAAAACTGATCAATCTCTTAAAGGTATTAAGACGCTAGCAAAAGAAAATCCAGAAAAAGCTCATGAGCTGGCAGATCAAATTATTAGGAATACATACCGTACACTAATGACTAGAGGACAAAAGGGATGTTTCATCTTCTGTACAGATCCAGATTTAAATGAGTATTTTAGAGAACGACTGAAAAAATCAGTTGTTTATCAGGATTTGTCACCTCGTCAGGCAGAAGTAGCTGCGGAAGATCGGGGTAAGTATTAAAGCTAGATACTAAACAAACAAACTTAAAAGGGATGAACAACATGAATGAAATTAAGCAGCTAATAAACGCTATCAATGAATTTCGAGATGAAAGAGGATGGAAACCTCACCACAATCCAAAAGATCTTGCTATTTCTATTTCCATTGAAGCAGCTGAACTATTAGAAGATTTTCAGTGGAAAAGCAGTGAAGAGGCTGTAGAACAAAACATTGAAAATATTAAAGAAGAAATCGCTGATGTTTTCATCTACGGACTTATGCTCTGCAATGAACTGGATTTGGATGTTGAAACAATTATTAAAGATAAGATTAAGAAAAATGGGTTGAAGTATCCTGTTTCAAATAGTTAAATACTAAAAAAATACAATATGCAAGAGGAAACAGCACCTTCTTTATTAGGTGCTGTTTCTTTAAGAAATAATTATTTGTGATACGGTTCCCCTCGATTAATCCGAAACGCACGATAAATCTGCTCCACCAAAACAAGCTTCATCAACTGATGCGGATAAGTAATCTTACCAAAAGAAATCTTCTCATTCGCACGTTTCATGACAGCATCACTTAACCCTAATGACCCTCCAATGACAAATGCCACTTTGCTTTTCCCATAAGTCGCAAGCTGATCTAAATTCTTAGCCAAATCCTCAGATGAAACAGCCTTTCCTTCGATCGCCATTGCAATCACATGAACATCTTGGCCGATCTTTGCTAGAATTCTTTCACCTTCAGCGTTTTTTACCATGATCATCTCTTGATCACTTAGTGTTTCAGGTGCTTTTTCATCAGGAACCTCGATGATTTCTACTTTTGCATAAGGTCCTAGTCGCTTTAAGTATTCATCAATACCTAGTTTTAAGTATTTTTCTTTTAATTTCCCTACGGAAACGATTGAAATATTCACTTGTTGAAAACTTCCTTTCAAATAAGTTATCCCCAGAACTTATCCACATATGCACAATTAGTGCTATATCTTGTAGGCGTTCATATGTTCGATACTTTATATGCACCTTTGTTATCGCAGTATTCACAACCTGTTGATAACTCGTCATTCTCTGTTAGTAACTCTACAACTGGTGGCGTTTCAAACTCATCCACAATGATGTCAATCGCAAGCTCAGCATGGTCTTTGCAGCAAATAATAACCAAATCTTTTCACTCCTAACTTATCCACAATCCTTCTTCTTACACTAACGAATTTACAGCTATGTGTAAACAATCCGCTTAAATAAAGTTGTCCACATGTTGAATCAACTATTAGTTCTTTTCTTAAATGGTGGGGACGTTTTTCTTCTCTTTATCTTTTATTTTCCTTCACCGATAAGTTGATTGTAGTGTAAGGTGCGAGACTCCTGCGGGACAGGTGGGCAGGTGAGACACTTAAGAGTGAAACGTACGAATGTGGCTCACCGCCTGCCCCGCGGAAAGCGAGCAACCTGTAACGAAAATTAACTCACTCTCAAAGTCACCTAAGCACCATCTAACATAAAAAAACAGGAGACCCTAAAGCCCCCTGTTTCCCACTTTTATTGAGATTGCTTCCCGCCGCTCAATTCAACTTTCACGGTCTTCTTCTTACCATCACGGTAATACGTCACATCCACCTCATCACCAATCTTCGCTTTTGTATAAAGGAACTTACGAAGAGCGATTGGGTCTTTGATCTTCTCTCCACCCATCTCGACAATAACGTCCATTTCCTTAATACCCGCACGCGCTGCTGGTGAAGCTGACGTGATCTCCATAACAACGACACCTTCTTTTACGCTGTCTGGGATCTTTAGTGTTTGCTCACGCTGATACGTGTTCACTTGAGAAAGCGGGATGATGTTAACGCCTAAGAAAGGTCTGCGTGTCTCACCATATTTCTCAAGGTCTTCAATGATCGGTTTTGCCACATCAGATGGAATGGCGAACCCGATTCCTTCTACTTCGTTCTGTGCGATTTTAGAAGAGTTGATTCCAATCACCTGACCGGAGATATTTATTAAAGCACCACCGCTGTTACCAGGGTTGATCGCTGCATCTGTTTGGATGACTTCAGCTTGCCAATCTGGGTTTCCGTCTTGATCGAGATCAACTGGAATCGAACGGTCCGCACTAGATACAACACCTTGTGTCACGGAACCAGGGAAGTTTCCGAGTGGGTTACCGATGGCAATGGCAGGTTCTCCACGTTTTAAATCACCGGATACCCCAAACTCCGCTACACTATCAACTTTGCTGCCGTCAATTTCAACTACAGCTAGATCCATCAGAGGATCTGTTCCGCGTAGTGTTCCTTTAAGCTTCGTACCGTTGCTAAGCGTGATCTCAATCTGGTTCGCGTCCGCAACAACGTGATCGTTTGTTACTACGTACGCTTTGTTGCCTTCTTTTTTATAAATAACACCTGATCCTGTGCCCGCAGGCTGCTGGCTCCAAAAATCAGTCTGCTGAATGTTGATAACTTCCACTACGGCTCCAGATGCTTTATCAACGGCATCCGTTACATTCGTAGTCAAATCGACATCCACTTTTCGCTGTTCTACATTTTCGTCAGTACCCAGCCCATTTTCCTCTTCGTTCGGAGGATACAGATTATCTGGTAAAAGACCAGCTCCTCCTAGTGCAGGCACTGTAAATAAGACAAGCAAACCGCCTAGAATGGCTCCTAGCAACGCTGGTAGAAACTTTCCTCCGCGGTTTCCTTTTTGTCGAGATGGTGATTGATAATCATCATCGTAATAGCCCATATGCTCCTCACCGTTCCTTTCAACAATTAAATGGATGAAGTCATAACCTAGTATAAGCAATTAGTCCTGAAATTATGGACATTTTGGGTTATTTTTCATAATTTCCCACACTTATTGTTATTTCCGGAAACGGCTTACTTTAAACAAGTAAGTATTTTATACTAAAGCGAGCTTTGTTGGCTGACTCGCATCTGTATCGTGCAGAATCACTTGTTCACCCGCTGAGATATCATACGTTTTTAACGTTTGCTCCACAGCTAAGCGAGCAATATCCTTCATATTGTTATCTTTACTCAAGTGAGCAAGATAGATATGTTTCGTCCCATCACCGATTACATCAGCAAGAGCATGTCCACAATCCTCGTTCGAAATGTGACCATGGTCCCCTAGAATACGGCGTTTAATATTCCACGGATATCGTCCCATCATGAGCATGTTGATGTCATGGTTAGATTCGATCACAAGCGAGTGGCTGTCACGGATAATTCCTTTCATACGATCACTCACATAGCCTGTATCCGTCATAAGAGCAAGCTTTCGGCCGTTGTGATGGAACACATAAAACATGGGCTCCGCCGCATCATGAGACACGCCAAAAGATTCAACTTCTAGATCGTTGAACGTTTTCACACTTTCCATTTCAAACTCAAACTTTTGCTCGGTCGCCACTTCTCCAATCAAGCCGTTCATGGCATTCCACGTGTTTTTGTTCGCATAGATCGGCAGCTTGAACTTCCGAGCCAGCACACCGAGTCCTTTTATGTGATCGCTATGCTCGTGCGTGACGAGGATTCCATCAATGTCAGCCACCTCACCACATGCTGCTTTTTCAAATAAAATCTGAATCTGTTTGGCACTTAAGCCTGCATCCACAAGCAAGCGTGTTTGTTCGGTTTCAACGTAAACAGCGTTTCCCGAACTGCCGCTTGCAAGAACGCTAAATTTTAAACTCATAACCGCATGTTCCTCTCTACTCTGCCTTTTCCGTCAAAACTTGAATGGAACTGTCAGTCGCATTAACTAAATACTGTCCGTCCTTGGTTTCTATGAACCATGTAGGGGTATAAACTTGAACTTCCCCTTCACCTACAAGGCTATAGTGGCCAAGCTCTACTTTTTGTATATGATCACCTTTTTGAAGGTTCGTTTCTAATAGTTTCTCAAGCGCCTTACTAGGTGAGATGATCTGTTGAAAAGCTCCCTGTCTCGTAATAAAGAGATAGGTTTGCGTAAAACTAGTAAGATTTCCTTTGTCATCAAGCTTAAACTTGATCATTCCGTTCGGTACATCAAAATCTTTTCCATCCGCGACAATACCAAAATTAGTAGGGTTATAGAAGACCTTCTTCTCTTGATAGACTTGCGTAAACCACACTGTGTTGCTTTCTTTATCCCATTCGTAAAAAGCGTATTCTTTACCGCGGGTAATGTTCTCTTCTGCAAACTGATTAAGCTCTGAGATCAAATCTTTTGAATCCTTTTTCGGAAGATCCATCGGTTTACTAAGATCATATTGAAGAGTGATGTCGGTGCTCGCTTCACTATCAAGCGATACATTTTTTGCAGGAGATTTCTTCTCTTCTTCAGAAAACTTGTAACGCTGTGCACTGATCAAGGTTTGTTTTTCTTTATATTTCGGCAGCTTTTCCGAAAGTGAAATTTCGTTATTCGCTAACCGCTCTTCTAAAGGCTGATCCGTAAGTCTCGAGATGTTGTTAATGTCGTTCTTTTGATAAAGCTGATACCCCAAGAATAGATTTAAGACAAGAAAGGTAAGGATAAAAATGCTTTTTGTTCTTTGCCAATTCAATTAAAATCCTTCCTTTCCTGTCTGTGAAAATAATGGCTGCCATCCTTTAGCATCATAGTTAATAAACCATTGTGGTTCTAGCTTATATACGTGTGGTTCTTTTTGCTTTTTTATCGTGAATCCAATACGAACATCTTGAACATAGTTCTTGTTGTAATCTTTTTCTTCAAGCTCTTTAATAACGTCGAGCCCTGACTGAATGTTAACCTTTTGTGAGAGATAAGACTTTTGATCGAGTTGTAACTGAACGAGTGAACGCTGATATTCCTTAAGCTCGTTTTCATACCACACTAGGTTCATCTGCATCTCAGGATCCAACACAGGCAGGTTCTCAACAAACAGCCAGAAGTTTGCTGAATACGTTGATAGATTGGAAAGGATAAATGGGTTGCCCCAGCCAGCATGCGTATTGATGTAGTCTAAGGATTGATAGAGTGGTGAAATGTTTGGTGTTGTATTAGGGTTCCGATTTCCTGCAAAGTTTGTGAACGTGAAACGATTTTGCACCTCATTCACAACCATTGCAGCTGTTCCATCAGCATACGTGATCTGATTTTTATCAGAAGCACTTTTAACGGCTAACGGATCTTTGAACAGCGCTTTTTTATACATTTCATACGTATCCTCACCTGTTGCTTTTGAAAAGTACGTATGGCGAGTTAAGGCTAGAGACTCTTTAGGAAAGTAAAACTTTCTTAAGATTTCTCCTTGACCTTCTTGTCCGTCACCCTCAATGTCATACTCGATATAAGGAATCAAGTTCCCTGTATCGACCCACTTATCCATATCTCTTATTAACGGATTTAGCTGATTATTAGTGGCCCTAATCTTTTGCATCTTTTTTTGTTGATAAGAAACAAGATAGCCTTCAATACTATCTGTCAACTTATCTTGATACAAGAAGATTCGATCCACATTTTGTGGTTTAGTTGCTTGGATCTCGGATTCAATCGAGAAGATCTCTTTGTAGATATCCTGACTCATGCCTACTGGAAAAATAATCTCCACATACTTGTTATCTCGTAGGAATTTTTCTTCCGGATCGAAAGCCCGATTATTCTTAGAGCCTGTATCAAGCGTAAATTTTGTTTCGTTCAAGCCCATATGGAACTCTTTCAATAAGTTGTTCGCTTCAAGTCCATATAACTCATCTCCACTGTGGTAGATTACCTGTGTTGGGTAGACGAGTTGTTTCACGCCAGCTTCGACATCTACTTCCTGCTTCTTAACGATACGAGCTCCCTCTAGTGATGGATAGCTTGGTTTGAATGTCCATAAGCTCCATGTGAGGACAAGGCTCAATCCGATCAAAAAAGTGAGCGCGATCGACTTGATATGCTCATAATTCTTCTTGAAAAAAGTGATTACTTCTTTTGCATGTGTAATCCACTTTAACCAGTTCATTGCAGCCCCTCCTTAACCTTTTTTAAAGGAAGAGTGAAGTGGATGGTCGTTCCTTGGCCCCATTCACTTTCTGCCCAAATGTCTCCGCCATGCGCAAGTACGATTTCTTTTGCGATCGCAAGACCAAGGCCAGTGCCTCCAATATCTCTTGAACGAGCACGATCCACTCTAAAGAATCGATCAAAGATCTTAGAAACGTTGTTCTTTGGAATCCCAACACCTTGATCTGAAATACTTACCTTCACTTTTCGCCCGATTACGGAAGCTTTGAAGGTGATCGTTCCACCTTCAGGAGAATATTTCATCGCGTTCGAGATGATATTATCGAGCACTTGTGTCATCTTATCGGTATCCAATTGAACGTTGATCTTTTGCTTAGGTAGCGATCGAGATAGTTCAATGTTCTCTTTTTCAAGCATCTCAAAGCGATCGATGATGCCGTTTAAGAATTCGACAAGATCAATTTCAAAAAAGTTAAATCGGTAATCTTTGCTGTCCATTTTTGATAATTGAAGCAGATCGGTTACGAGTCTGATCATTCGTTCTGTCTCATTCTGAGTAACCTCAAGGAAACGCGGAGCGATGTTCTCATCTTGCCACGCCCCTTCAGCTAGCGCCTCCAGATAACTTCTCATCGTCGTAAGCGGTGTTCGTAGCTCATGTGAAACGTTAAATACAAACTCTCTTCGTTCGTTATCGATCTGTTCTTGCTCTGTAACATCATGAAGAACACAAATAAGACCATTGATTGGCCCGTCATCTTTTTGTATCGTTGAGAAGTTTGCTCTCACGACATAATGCATATCGTCCGTACTAAAATCGAGCAGCATGGATTCGTATTCGTTATAAAGCTCTTCCCACGTATATTCTGTATTTAAGCGCAATAGCTCCATAAGAGGCGTTCCTAGAGCGTTCTGCCTAGAGATGTTCAGCATCTCTTCAGAACGGTCATTCATCAGGATGATGGCACCGTCACGATCTGTCGCGATCACACCATCTGTCATGTACGTAAGAACGGAACGCAGCTTTCTTCGTTCACTCTCTGTAATGGCCGTTGCTTCTTGCAGCTTTGTTGTTAAGTTGTTAAAAGTCATCGCAAGCTGACCGATCTCATCATCTCCATACAGCTGAACTTTACGAGAAAAGTCCCCTCTCGCCATAACAAGAGCTTGCTTTCTCATATCTGCCATAGGCCGTGTGATCGTACGCGCCAAAAAGACACCTAGAAGTCCTGTAATAATAAGAGCGATCACTGTTCCGGTCACTAGGATGCTATTGATACGTGCAATCTGTTTAAAGATGCCTTCAATAGAAGCTACTAAATAGATAGCACCAATGTTTTCACCGGTATCATCAATTTTGATCGGTTTTGCGAGCACCATGACCCGCTCTCCTTCATGAAGCATGATCTCATCATCGACCGTTCCTTCAAGAGCAAGCTTGATCTTAGGGTTGAAGCTGATCTGCCCCACTAGCTGCGGTTTATTGCTCGCAAGAACCATACCTTCATCATTAAGTACTTGAATCTCTTTCTCTTCGAACTCCTCATCAATTAACGCTTGAATATCTTTTCGAAGCAATAATGCTGGTTCACCGTCTATATCATTTTCAGACTTATATCTACCCTTATCTTTATCCTTCATCTTTTGCTCAACGTTAAACTCTAATAAATTGACTCTATCGTAAAGTGATTTAGAGAAGCTCTGCCGTAGATCAGATTCTAGATTATTAATAAAATAAACGCTGATCACTTGCATGGCTATTAAGATGAGCAACACATAAATCAATACAAACTTAACGTGTATTGATTTAAAAAAATTGACTTTATCCATCATGACTACTCCTGATCAGGATTTCTTAGGTAATACCCCACTCCGCGTCTTGTAATAATCCATAATGGGTGACTCGGATTATCTTCTACTTTCTCACGCAAACGACGAACCGTTACATCGACCGTTCTTACATCGCCAAAGTAGTCGTATCCCCATACGGTTTGAAGCAAGTGTTCACGGGTCATCACTTGTCCGATATGTTTTGCTAGATAGTGCAGCAGTTCAAATTCACGATGTGTTAACTCTATCGTTTCACCACGTTTGGTCACGATATAAGCATCAGGATGAATCGTTAGAGACCCAATTGTAATCTCATTGTTCTCATCTACTTCACGCTCTGATTCCTGCTGATGACGGCGCAGGTTGGCCTTAACACGTGCAATTAGTTCACGCGTGCTGAACGGCTTTGTCACGTAATCGTCAGCACCAAGCTCTAAACCTAATACTTTATCAATTTCTGAATCTTTTGCCGTTAGCATAATGATCGGCATATCATACTTTTTACGGATCTCACGGCAAACTTCCATGCCATCTTTTAAAGGAAGCATGATGTCGAGCAAAATCATATCCGGCTTCTCTTTTTCTACCTTTTCTAATGCACTAATGCCGTCATATGCACAGTTTACAGTGAATCCCTCTTTTTCAAGATTAAACTGCAGAATATCTGCAATGGGTTTTTCATCATCCACAACGAGAATTTTCTTATCCATGGGAACGCTCCTTCTTTCAGAAACTCTATTTTATATATAGCAGAATATTTTGTAGTATCGATTATATGGTATCTCTACTATTTTATCACAGTTGAAACTTTCTCCATACTACTAGCAAAACCTTCTAATTTTAGACAAAGAAAAGTTATACTCTGCATGAAAAACCTCCCAGGAATTAATTATTCCTGAGAGGTCTTTGACATGTGTTTATTCCTTAGCATCATTGAGAGGTTGATTGGAGTGGAAGGTGCGAGACTCCTAGGGGATCAGCGGGACAGGTGAGACTCTTAACAGCGCAGAGCGCTAAGAGGCTCACCGCACGCCCCCTGGAAAGCGAGCAACCTGAAACGGAAATCAACCATCCCTAATATTCTTTAATTAACACTTACAAAATCAGCTGGATCTTTAAGCACACCGTTCTCATACACTTCAAAATGCAGATGCACACCAGTCGATTGACCCGTTGAACCCATCACACCGATCTTAGACCCCTTCTGCACCACATCACCTGCAGTTACAGACATTGAATCAAGATGAGCATAAATAGTTCTCATGCCGTTATTGTGATCAATGATGATCTTGTTCCCATAATCTCCATCCCAACCTGCAGAAACAACTCTACCGTTGTCAGCAGCTAAGATTGAGCGTTCTGAAGGTCGAGCAATATCCATCCCTTTATGCTCTTTACCCCATCGCGTGCCTTTATGACTAGAAATATATCCACCTACAGCCGGCCATGAAAGAGTGCCTGTCCCTTTAGAAGGAATCACTTTTGTTCCAATCTTTTGGATCTCCGTAACTGGCGCCTTCACTTGCTTCTTCTCTAAAATCTCTTTTTGAAGCACTTTGTTATCGGCTTTTCTTGTTGTATACGTAATATCTTCAAATCCAAGTTGTCCTTTTTGAACCGTTTTGATCTGTCCTTTTTCAAGCGTACTGTCTTCTTGTTTCTCAACCTGGAAAGGAAGCTCATTTTGAACACGCGTTGCTTCGTACACGAGTACTTCAGTAAAAGGTTTTTTCTCTGTAACTGTTACAGACTGTCCAGCACGAATAACCGGTACAAACATGAGTCTCGTATTAAGCGTATAGAACTGATCCATCGTTAAGTGATACTTCTCAGCAATCGACTTAACCGTTTCTCCTTTTTGAACAACATGCTCTTTTTTATGGAGACTGCCTTCTTTTAGAGAAGAAATCGCATCATCTACCGTAACAAGCTCACTGATGGATGTTTGCGCTTTTTGAATAAGAACCGGTGCTGAAAAGTCGATATCTACTACTTTACGTTCTCCAGGCTTTAAGTCCGGTACTTCAAGCTTTTCGTTCTCAGCTTTCTTTTTTTCAATTGTATCTAGCTCAGCCTTCGAGACATGCTCGAGCTTTAGCTTCAGCAAGGTATCTTTTGCTTCTTTTTTACTGGAAACATACGCAACAGTTTGCCCGCCAACGACTAAACGATAAGCCTCAACTTCAACCGTTAGCTGCTTTCTTAAATTCTCTCTGACTTCCTGATTATCGAACTCTGGTCTGAACATCTTTTCAGGCTTAAGCTCGATAGATTCCCTTACAGCAAAAGCAAAGTTGCTCTTTCTGCCTTTTGCCTGCTGTAGGATTTGTTCAACTGTCTCATGAACAACACCCTCTTCACGGACCGTTCCGATCTTCTTTCCATCTACATACACGTGATACACCGTTTTGATCAACTGGTTATCGTCGTTACTAGCGGATGTGTTCGATGGATTCATCGTGAATGCTGATACTATTAGAATCACTGCAACAAACGGCAGTGCAATATATTTAATAAATCTTTCAGTGGTTTTTCGACTATTCACTTTTTCTATTTCCCCCTAAAGATTCTCTCTGCGATCTCTATATCGTGTCTAAAGTCCTATCTCTATTTATGTCTTTAGCACCTCTAGTATCCTATCATAAGGAATTTCGCTTTGTCAGAATTTCAGGGATTTTGTAATGCAACTGTAAATAAACGACATAAAAAAGAGTATAAAATCACCGATTTATACCCTTTTTTAACACCTATTCCGTTAATTTGATGCGTTCTTTAATATCTTCTTTTTGAACATAAACAACAAGAAAACTGATCGGAATCAGAAGCAACGTCTCTAGCCACTGCTTTTCAAACAGCCAATAGAAGAAAGGAGTGAGTGCAAAAGCAAAGAGTCCCGCTACGGTTAGACTTCTTTTTATTCCGTAAAAGAGTAGAAACGCAGCAGCTACAAGAACGGCAGATATGGGGTGAAAGATGATCATCCCTCCGATAAAAGAAGCCACTCCCTTTCCACCATGAAAACGAAGAAAGATGGGATAGAGATGTCCGAGAATTACTGCTAAAAAACCGAGAAGCTGAATATATGGTGGATATTGAAATTGTATACCTGCCCAAACGACCGCAGCCGCTTTTAAGATGTCACCAGCTAACGTGAGTACAAACCCCGATGGTCCTAACACTCTGCCGGCATTCCGAGCTCCTATATTTCCGCTGCCTAATAATCGTAAATCTACGCCTTTTATAAGCTTTGCTACAAGAAACCCTGTCATGATTCCTCCAACAAGGTAACTCGCGATCAAATACAGCGCCCATTGAAATTCCATCTGTATGATCACTACCTTCCTCATCCCGATTGATACACTATATTCGAACGATTGAGTACTTATCCCTCTTTGTCAGCATTAAAAGTCTATAGTAGGTGTAAAATGTTGCAAAAGTGAGTGTGTAGATGCTGATATGTGCTGTTCATTCATTTGCGCAAGCTTTTTTGGAGGCAAATCAGTGGTGTTTTCGCTGCTTGGAAGGAGTCTGCACAGATACCTAAGGGGGTACTTGAGCTGTTAATTAAGTCTAATCTTGATGTAATTAAGTTTAATTGAAAAAAATTAAGTCTAAATCGCTAGCAATTAAGTCACGGAGACAAAATAAAGGCGATTCGATCATTCTCGACAAAGATGTCCCCGCTCTATACCCTCACCAAGGCCTACCTAACAGCAACCATACACAAATGCAAAAAAAAGCATGCTCCCTTTTCAAGGAACATGCAACATGTTTTAGGATTTAAAGTAAAATGGTGGCTCGAGACGGAATCGAACCGCCGACACGAGGATTTTCAGTCCTCTGCTCTACCATCTGAGCTATCGAGCCATAAAAGTGGCGGACCCGACCGGGGTCGAACCGGCGATCTCCTGCGTGACAGGCAGGCATGTTAACCACTACACCACGAGTCCACTTAAAATGCTTTTATTTACTTTACTTAAAGAAAAAATGGTGACCCGTACGGGATTCGAACCCGTGTTACCGCCGTGAAAGGGCGGTGTCTTAACCGCTTGACCAACGGGCCACTTTTTTAAAAAAAAGTGGTGAGCCATGAAGGACTCGAACCTTCGACCCTCTGATTAAAAGTCAGATGCTCTACCGACTGAGCTAATGGCTCGTGCTAAAATTTCGTCGGACCCTGTCTCTTCCTCTACGAGTTTAGAGTTCAGTTTATCCGTCGAGACAACTCGTAGTTCAATCACGATGAATCGCTCGTGACTGAGCTAATGGCTCGTGCTTTGTTTTAAAACGTTTGTCGTTTTTTCACGACAAGTGTTACTTTATCACGTTATAAAAGCTTTGGCAATATGTTTTCGATATATTTTTCAAAAAAACTTTCAAATGCTCACTAAAGCCTTCAAAATCCCCTCAAAAAGGCGCGATTTAACCCCCAAAAAAAGAAAGCCCCTCGTTCCCAAGGGGCCACAAAATATTTACGCGAATACGCCTCTTACCATGTTTGTTTGTGCACGGTCTGGTCCAACTGAGAAGATAGAAAGTGGAATACCCGTTACTTGCGAGATACGCTCTACATAATGACGCGCGTTTTCCGGAAGCTCTCCAAGATCCTTCACACCTGTAATATCTTCTGTCCAACCTGGCATCTCTTCAAATACAGGCTCACATTGAGCAAGCTCTTTAAGACTCGCTGGGAATTCGTACGTTAGTTCACCTTTGTATTTGTAAGCTACACAGATTTTCAACGTTTCAATACCTGTTAGAACGTCGATTGAGTTCAAAGAAAGATCCGTGATCCCTGAAACGCGACGAGCATGACGAACAACTACTGCGTCAAACCAACCTACACGGCGTGGACGTCCAGTTGTTGTACCGTACTCACGGCCAACTTCACGAATTTGGTTACCAACTTCATCGTGAAGCTCAGTTGGGAAAGGACCATCACCAACACGTGTTGTATACGCTTTTGAAACACCTACAACATGGTTGATCTTAGACGGACCAACACCAGAACCGATCGTTACTCCCCCTGCGATAGGGTTTGATGACGTTACGAAAGGATAAGTTCCTTGGTCGATATCAAGCATTACACCTTGTGCGCCTTCAAAAAGAACACGACGGCCATCGTCTAATGCATCGTTCAGAACAACTGATGTATCGACTACATATTTTTTAATTTGTTGGCCGTATTCATAATACTCATCTAAGATCTCTTCTTTTGTGAATCCTTCTGATTCGTAGATGCGTTCGAATAAACGATTCTTTTCCGCTAAGTTGCGCTCAAGTTTTTCTTCAAATTCTTCACGATCTAAAAGGTCAGCGATACGGATTCCGATACGAGCTGCTTTATCCATGTAAGCAGGGCCGATTCCTTTTTTCGTTGTACCGATCTTATTAGCTCCCTTGCTCTCTTCCTCTAAGATATCTTGACGAAGGTGATAAGGAAGAATCACGTGCGCACGGTTAGAGATACGAAGGTTGTCCGTACTTACTCCGTGGCTATGAAGGTAAGCAAGTTCTTCAAGAACTGCTTTCGGATCGACAACCATTCCGTTTCCGATCACGCAGATTTTATCTTTATAAAAGATTCCAGATGGAATAAGGTGAAGCTTGTACTTCTTACCTTCAAATACGATTGTATGACCAGCGTTGTTACCGCCTTGGTATCTAGCTACTACTTCTGCTTTTTCTGAGAGATAATCGGTAATCTTACCTTTTCCTTCATCTCCCCATTGTGTTCCTACTACTACTACTGATGACATGGTTGCACCTCCATGAAATTAACGATTGACGAATTTATCATCTAATCTTGAAAACCATGCTTAGTTTAGCAATATATCTGATAGAAGTCAATTAAAAACACGAACAATTAAAGATAAATTGATTTTTTCGTTCGTGATAATTTTACATTTCTATAGCCAGAAGATCTAAAACCTTATCGTATCCTGTAGTATTCACCTTTTTTAGGAGGTACGATTACTTGCTTATCGAAAAATTAATGGTGGCTTATATGGATACAAAAGCGAACCACATCTATTATTTAGACAAAAATGAACAAACGATACTGCTTGATGCGATCGAGCCGGGTGGTCTTCCCAACCTAGAATTTTTAGATGCCGATGAACCAGAGCGATTTATTGAGATTCCAAAGGTGATGAACGTTGAATCCTTCAGCTGGATGGTTGAATTTGAGAGCTTTCATCAAAACAGCGAACTGCTACACGCGTTAAATGAGGATGAGCCTTTTGAACGTTTTACCGAAAAAGTGAGTGAACTTAATCTCCATGAAAAATGGCAGACGTTTCAAAAAGATAAAGTAAAAAGCAGAATAGAAATGTGGTTAACTGAAAATAAAGTCAAAGAAATACAAAAGCAGCCGGAATAATAATTCCAGCTGCTTTTTTTATGCGCCTGGTGGTATGGCACTTTCATCGTGCCGCCGGTCCAGGTTAACGAACTTGTTATATTCTTTTACGAAAGCGAGCTCTACCGTCCCAGTAGGACCGTTACGCTGCTTAGCGATGATGATCTCGATGATGTTCTTCGCTTCTGTTTCTTTGTCGTAATAATCATCACGATATAAAAAGGCTACGATATCGGCATCCTGCTCGATGGAACCTGATTCACGAATATCGGACATCATCGGACGCTTGTCCTGACGAGATTCAACTCCACGTGATAACTGTGAAAGGGCAATAACTGGCACTTCCAGCTCACGAGCAAGTGCTTTAAGGGAACGAGAGATCTCAGAAACCTCCTGTTGGCGGTTTTCGCCTGATTTCCCGCTACCCATAATGAGCTGCAAGTAATCGATCAGGATCATTCCTAGGCCTTTCTCCTGCTTCAGACGACGGCATTTCGCACGAATATCGTTAATACGGATACCCGGCGTGTCATCGATATAGATACCAGCCGCAGACAAGCTTCCCATAGCCATCGTAAGCTTCTGCCAGTCTTCAGGCAAAAGTGACCCTGTACGAAGACGCTGTGCATCTAGATTCCCCTCTGCACAAAGCATACGCATAACAAGCTGCTCAGCACCCATCTCTAGACTGAATATCGCCACATTCTCATCTGTCTTTGTCGCAACGTTCTGTGCGATGTTCAGAGCAAACGCGGTTTTACCTACCGATGGACGAGCGGCCACGATGATCAGGTCGTTTCGCTGAAATCCGGCCGTCATTCGGTCTAGGTCGTTAAAGCCCGTCGGTATCCCCGTTATATCACCTTTACGGTTATGAAGAGCTTCAATGTTGTCGTAAGCGTGAACCAAGACATCCTTAATCGCTGTAAAAGCGCTCGTGTTCTTACGGTTCGCTACTTCTAAAATCGACTTCTCCGCTTCGTTCAGAATCGCTTCTACTTCTTCTTCACGCGCATAGCTGTTCGCGGTAATATCAGTCGCTGTACGGATCAAACGGCGAAGCAGAGATTTCTCTTCAACGATCTTGCTGTAATACTCAATGTTCGCAGCCGTCGGAGAACTATCCGCCAACTCTGTTAAGAAGGATAAGCCGCCGACTTCATCCAGCTGGTTCTTGTCCTGAAGCTCTGACGTAACAGTAATGAGATCGACCGGCTCGCCTTTTGCGTTCAGGTCGAGCATCACGCGATAGATTCTTTGATGAGTGGCACGATAAAAATCTTCCGGAAGCAGAATCTCAGATGCCGTAATAAGAGCTTCGGGCTCTAAAAAGATCGCACCAAGAACAGCCTGCTCCGCTTCAATATTTTGCGGCGGTATACGATCAGCAAATAAATCACTCATAGTAGTTCCTCCTTTCTTCACTAGTAATGGTTTGTATATGGTTTAAGAGCTTTAAATTAGTTTGGTTTTTGGCTCCAAGTATAGGTTGATCGGAGTGTAAGATGCGAGACTCCTGGGGGATCAGCGGGACAGGTGAGCCCCCCGGAAAGCGAGCATCTGAAACGGAGATCAACGCTTTCTATCCCCGCAAAAAAACCGGGAAAACCCGGCTTTTTATTCTTCTGTTACGTGTACTTTTACAGTTGCCGTAACCTGTTGGTGCACCTTAATCGAAACATTCGTGTAACCAAGTGCTTTAATCGGCTCAGCAAGCTCGATCTTACGCTTATCGATCTTAATTCCTTGCTCTTTCAAGCCATCAGCAATCTGTTTACTTGTCACAGATCCGAAAACGCGGCCACCTTCACCTGTTTTCGTTTTAATCGTAACGGTCATCTCAGCAAGTTTTGCTTTTAACGCTTCAGCCTCTTCTAATTGAGCTTGTTGCTTCTTCTCTTCGCTCTTCTGTTGGCCTTGAAGTGTTGCCATAGCGCCTGACGTAGCTTCTGAAGCTAAGTTCTTCGGAAATAAGAAGTTACGTGCATAGCCTTCAGAAACGTTCTTAACTTCGCCTTTTTTGCCTTTACCCTTTACATCTTGAAGAAAAATTACTTTCATTCCTCTTCTCCCCCTTCAATATACTCATCAATAATACGTTTTAAATGTATTTCCGCTTCATCAATCGAGCTGTTTTCAATCTGGCAGGCCGCGTTTGTAAGATGTCCTCCGCCTTCCAGTCTCTCCATGATCATCTGCACGTTGATGTCCCCAAGTGAACGAGCACTGATGCTTACTCTGCCGTCAATGCGATTTGCAATAACAAAGGATGCTTGAATCCCGTTCATGGTTAATAGTATATCTGCCGCCTGAGCGATGACTACTTGATTGTATGCATCCTCAGGAGAGCTCTTGGCAATTACGATGCCTTTTTTATAAACATCCGCACTCTCAATGAGCTTCGAACGTCTTGTATACGTGTTTAAATCTTCTTTTAAAAACTTTTGAACAAGGATCGTGTCTGCACCATGCGCTCTTAAATAAGATGCAGCATCAAACGTACGAGATCCTGTTCTGAGGGTGAAACTCTTCGTATCAACGATAATACCCGCAAGAAGGGCTGTTGCTTCAAGCATACGCATCTTCAATCGCTTCGGCTGGTATTCGAGTAGTTCGGTTACAAGCTCAGCTGTAGATGAAGCATATGGCTCCATGTACACAAGCACCGGATCTTTAATGAACTCCTCACCACGGCGATGGTGATCGATGACCACGACATGATCAAGCTTGAATAACAGTTTTTCTTCAATAACCATCGTCGGTTTATGTGTATCAACTACGACTAAAAGTGTATCTCGCGATGCGAGCTCCAGCGCTTCCTCAGGCGAGATAAAGAACTTCCAGATCGATTCTGTTTCTTTTAGTTCATCCATCAAGCGCTGAACGCCGATGTCGATATTGGCTTGGTCGAGTACGATATACCCGTCTTTTCCATTCACTTGAGCGACCTTTAAGATCCCGATTGCAGAACCGATGGAGTCCATATCCGGATTCTTATGCCCCATGATGATGACCTTGTCACTATCTGCCACCAATTCACTCAATGCATGTGAGATGACGCGAGCACGTACGCGGGTACGTTTTTCAACAGGATTTGTTTTCCCTCCATAGAAACGTACTTTTCCATTCGTCTGCTTGATCGCAACTTGGTCGCCTCCGCGTCCAAGAGCAAGATCTAGACTCGATTGAGACAGCTGTCCTAGCTCAGGAAGTGACGATGTTCCCGCCGCAACCCCAATACTGAGCGTAAGGGAGATATTCTGCTTAGCTGTTGATTCTCTAACCTCATCTAGTACGCTAAACTTATTTTTCTCCAACTCATAAAGGATGCGCTGGTTAAATACAGCTAAAAACCGCTCCGAAGACGTTCGTTTAAGGAAGATGCCGTGTACGTTCGCCCATTCATTCAACACAGACGTCACTTTTGAGTTGATCGTAGAACGAAACTGGTCATCTAGTCCTTGCGTTACTTCTTCATAGTTATCGAGATAGATAATCGCCATGACCGTTTGTTCTTCATCGTACAAACGCTCAAGATCTAACTGCTCGGTTACATCAAAAAAGTAAAGCAGTCTATCTTCTTTTTTAAAGTTCACTTGAAATCTATGTGTATTGATCTTTATAACTTCTTCCTTCGCATCACTCTTGATATAAGGAATCAGTTCTTCTGAAACATGGTTTAGAGAATGGCCGATAAAGGACTCTTCTTCAATTAGGGATCCCATGTATGGATTCGCCCATTCGATCTTAAAATCCTCATCATACAAAATAATCCCGATCGGCATTTCCATCAACGCTTCTTCTCCCACCTTCTTTAAGCGGTGAGAAAGCGTAGAAATATAATCGCCCAGCTCCTCTTGAAAACTAGCTTCGGCTTTCATGGCATAATAAAACAAACCACCTAGCAGCACGAAGCCTGCCATTCCGATCATCCAATGAAAATACGTGATGATGCTTACCAGAACAACAGAAGTTACAAATAAGGCGATGACGGGATAACCATGCCACCGTTTTAGTAAAAACTTTGGCATACTTTCAGCTCCTACTGTTTTGGTTTCAACCGTTTTTTGATCATAAATCCTAAATCAATTATACCTAAGAATTTAACGACTTCCAGAGGAATCGGCAGGAAAGAGTTCAGTAAAAACAAGAGTATAATCAACAATATGATTCTTTTTCTCTTCCAATTCTTTATCCAGGCATAATAAAAAATAACTGTGAAACCTTGTAATATAAGTACAAACGATAATATCATATACAAATTTATCGTTACAATATATAAAGACGTACCCTTTTCAGGCATACTAAATGTTAAAACAATCGCTATAATATAATACCACAAAAACGATTTTGGCAGGTTCCACTCACGAAATGGAGGGAACGATGGCACATCATAACGCATTCTTTTCATCAGCATTCTTGCGGCGATATGCGTTAAGAAGGCAAGGATGACAGCTCCTCCAATAATATATGTCGGAAGCATCATCGGGATCAATTCTGCCTGCTCTTTAAATCTTTCAATCTGGGTAGGATCTTGTCCACCCGATTTATAAAAATCTTCTGCTGTTCCTATCGCACTTTGAAACTGAGTCTCTAATTCTTTTACAAAATTGATGCCCATGAATACTTGAGCGATAGCGAGCGTTCCTAACATGTTCACAATGTTAGACAGACTCGCACCGAGCAGAACCGCAAACGCGGGTTTTTTTCTTCTATAAAGTTCCCCCATCACGATTCCAGTCAAACCAGCAAACAGGGTGACAATAATACCGTTAAGCCCCGCAAATGCTAATGAAACACCAAACGTGACCGCCCATAAAAGCAAACCCGCTTTAAGATCTTGCCGGTACAAGTAGATGATAAACGGAAGCGGCAAAATAAATAACGAGACCAAGCTAAATAACGGTATGTACATACTGATCAAAAAAAGAAGCGTATAAATGCCCGAAACAACGGCACCTTCCACCAATACTTTAGTATTGCGCATGATTCACCTCATAAAATTCTTCATATGTTCTAATTGTAGTGACATAACCACCGTAATTCAACTTAAACGATAATTCTAGCATAGACGTACTTGAAGCGAAGTAAACAAATTATGGAAGGTTGTTGAGTATTGGGTCGAATTTAAGGGGAATACACCTGTTTTTAGGGAGATTTTGTGTGAAAAAGTGATTGGGGTAGCCTTGGAAGCTACTACGGTGATTCAATACAGGGGGTTCGGTCCTTTCGCAGCCGATTTTTCAAGGGACATGAAGAGGAATCCAAAAATTTTGAGGTCCAATCCACGAATTTTATACCTGAATCCTAAAGTTTTAGCTGTTTATCCACGAGTTTTAGTCTTTTATCCGCAAGTCTACAATCCTCGACAAAAGTCGACGCGCCTGCAACCTTCTATTATCACAAAAAACGCAGCCAGGAAAACCCAGCTGCGCTCTTTAAACGATCTTATTCAGATACATATGGTAACAATGCCATATGACGAGAGCGTTTGATCGCACGAGTCAATTGACGTTGATATTTAGCAGATGTACCAGTTACACGACGAGGAAGAATCTTACCGCGCTCAGAAACGAAACGCTTTAAAAGATCAGTGTCCTTGTAGTCGATGTAAGTGATTTTGTTTACAGTGAAGAAACAAACCTTACGACGCTTTTGGCGTCCACCACGACGTCCAGCCATAGTTGGTCCCCTCCTTTAGATTTATTTTATATATTCCGATTCATAGTTTACGTTAGTTTAAAATGGCAAATCGTCATCAGAGATGTCGATTGGCGTGCCATCATTTGCAAACGGGTCATCGTTGAAGTTATTACGTTTTGGATTCTGCTGTTGTTGCTGTCCTCCAAAGCCGTTGTCACTTCCATAGCTGCGGTTCTGATTTTGCTGCCCAAATCCGCGGTCATTTGATGGTCCACCAAAGTTGTTGCTGTTGCCTTGATATTGCTGGCCTCCAGCATTAGCGTTTTTAGGTTCAAGGAATTGAACACTTTCTGCCATTACTTCAGTAACATACACTCTTTGACCCTGCTGGTTCTCGTAAGAACGAGTTTGCAAACGTCCATCCACTCCTGCAAGCGATCCCTTTTTCAAGAAGTTCGCTACATTTTCAGCGGGCTTACGCCATACGACACAGTTAATGAAATCTGCTTCGCGCTCACCTTGCTGATTCGAAAAAGGTCGATTGACAGCAAGTGTGAAATTAGCAACAGCCACACCGTTTGGAGTGTACTTTAATTCTGGGTCTTTTGTTAAACGTCCCACCAGTACTACTCGATTTAGCATTCAGAACCACTCCTTAAAGGATTAATTTCTTTCGTCTACGATTGTCATGAAACGAAGAACATCTTCGTTGATCTTCATAAGACGGTCGAATTCATTAATCGCTTCGTTTGGAGCGTTAACTTCCAATAGCGTGTAATATCCATCGCGGAAGTCATTGATTTCGTAAGCTAAACGCTTTTTACCCATTTCCTTTTCGTTCGCGATCTCCGCACCGTTGTCAGTTAGGATGCTTTTCGCACGCTCTTTCGTTGCCTTAAGAGCTTCCTCTTCGATATTCGGACGGACGATGTACATAATTTCGTACTTTTTCATTCCGTTCACCTCCTTTTGGTCTAAGCGGCCCAAAAACAAATATTTAAGGGCAAGGAGAAAATCATCATAACAAGATTTGTTGACAATTAACTCACAATAAAGAATTATATCAAAACATCTTGCATAAAACAAGCATCTCTTAAGAGAAAGCATAAAAAAGAGGAAAAGCGATTGCTTTTCCTTCGATTTTCTATATTACTTAGGTTGTATTAAAAAATGCATTTGAATTGATTTTTTTTAAAAACTTCACTGACTAGTTGAATGGAGTGTAAGGTGCAAGACTCCTGCGGGACAAGCGGTCAGGTGAGACCCTTAATGGCACGAAGCGGTAAGGGGCTCACCGCCTGCCCCGCGGAAAGCGAAGCACCTGCAACGGAAATCAACCTTTTCACAGCAGTCTTTTATTAAACATTAAAACGGAAATGAACAACATCTCCATCTTTCATCTCATATTCCTTACCTTCAAGACGAACTTTACCTTTTTCTTTAGCAGCTGCCATGTTTCCTGCAGCCATCAGGTCATCATAAGCTACAATCTCTGCACGGATAAATCCTCTTTCAAAATCCGTGTGAATGATTCCCGCACAAGCAGGAGCCTTCATGCCTTTACGGAACGTCCAAGCACGTACTTCTTGAACACCCGCTGTAAAGTAAGTAGCTAGACCTAGGAGTGAATAAGAAGCACGGATCAATTTATCAAGACCCGCTTCTTCAATACCTAGCTCACCTAAGAATGCCATCTTTTCGTCGCCATCAAGCTCTGCGATTTCTTCTTCAACTTTTGCACAAATTACGATAACTTCAGCATTTTCACGAGCCGCATATTCTTTTACCGCTTCAACGTGCTCGTTCGTTCCTTCTAAAAGCTCATCTTCACTTACGTTAGCAACGTAAAGGATCGGCTTCATTGTAAGAAGGTGCATCGTGTGAACAATCTTCTTCTCTTCAGGCGTCAGATCAACACTGCGTGCAGGAAGTTCTTGCATAAGAGCTTCTTTAATCTTTGAAAGAACAGCAAACTCAGCTACAGCTTCTTTGTCTTTAGACTTTGCAAGCTTTTCAACACGTGCAACACGCTTATCGATTGACTCTAGATCAGCAAAAATCAGCTCAAGGTTGATTACTTCAATATCATCGATCGGATTCACTTTTCCGTGAACGTGCGTGATGTTTTCATCATCAAAACAACGAACAACCTGAAGAATCGCATCTGTTTGACGGATGTGAGATAAGAATTTGTTTCCTAATCCTTCTCCTTTGCTCGCACCTTTTACGATTCCAGCGATATCTGTAAATTCAAAAGTTGTAGGAACTACTTTTTTCGGCTGTACCATCTCTGTTAATTTTTGAAGACGGTTGTCAGGTACTTCAACGATCCCAACGTTCGGATCAATCGTACAGAACGGATAGTTTGCAGATTCAGCACCTGCTTGTGTAATAGCGTTAAACAATGTGGATTTACCAACGTTCGGTAAACCAACGATTCCAGTTGTAAGAGCCACTGTTCATTCACTCCTCTGTTTTATATAAAGCTTAGAAAACCTAAGACTTTTCATTCTAATAAAAAAATATCCTTCCCAATTATAGGTTTTATCATCTTAAAAAACAAGAAGAACCGGGTCGTGTAACCCGGTTCAAACGTTTAATCATTTTCGGAAATTCGTTCGCGTGTTTTTTGTTTCACGTGAAACAGGAATTGTTACTCTCCTGGAGAGGATAAGACCTTCTTAATTTTTTTAGCAAATTCAGCTCTTGGCAGCATCACGCTATGCTGACAGCCCATACATTTAATCCTAATATCAGCACCCATCCGAATCACTTTCCAACGATTCGTTCCACATGGATGCTGTTTTTTCATTTCTACTTCATCGTGAAGTTGAAATTCTTTTTGCTGCATCTTTCAGCTCTCCCTTATTTATTTTCTTTTGGAACTGGTTCTTTTTGATACGTGACCATTTTAGGATATGGAATTTCGATCCCTGCTACTTCAAGTTCATGTTTTAACGTTTTACGAAGTTCACGTGCGATCTTAAAGTGTGTCATCGGAAGCACCTCTGCTGTTACACGGATTACAACTTCTGATGCACCAAGCATCTGAACACCTAATACTTCTGGTTCTTTAACCATCTCAGGATAGTTCGGCTTAGCGTTTTTCACTACATCCTCAATAATTTTTTGAGCTTTATCGATATCCTCTTCATAAGCAATGCTCAAGTCAACGACTGCGATGCTGTTATGAACAGAAAAATTCGTAACTTCTGTGATAGACGAATTCGGCAGGATATGCAATTCTCCTGTCCAGCTTTTAATTTTTGTCGTTCTTAATCCAATTTCTTCAACGGTTCCTTCAAAGTTTGTGATCCGTACCGTGTCTCCGACAGAGAACTGGTTCTCGAAGATAATGAAGAAGCCTGTAATGATATCTTTTACAAGACTTTGGGCACCAAAACCAATCGCTAGTCCAACCACTCCGGCACCGGCAAGAATCGCTTTAATATCTACACCGAACTCCGTTAATATGGTCAAGATCGCTACAAAATAAATAACATAAGAAGCAACATTATCTAACAGTCTAAATAGCGTGTTCTCTCTTCTCTCACTTAAACGTAGAGGAGATTTCAGTCGAACTTTAAAAACATTAGCAATCGCTGCTTTTACGATATATTTGAAAATAATTGCGAGTATTATGATTCCTACGATCTTTACGCTCGTAGTAGCAATGCCTGTCCACCATTCTTTATCGGAAAAAAATGTGACAGCTTTTTCTGCAGTTTCCGGTAAGTTAGCACCTGCCAATGGATCATCTTCCTCTCTTTGATTATGAAATTATTTAATCAGCTTTTGCTGAGAATATCAAATGTAAATATGTGATCTGTTTTTGAGAAAAACTTCTAGAGTTACGAGTGCACGTGAAACGGGTATAGACTTTAAACAAAAGTCTGTGATTATTGTATTCTACCATGTATAAGAAAAGGAATTCTTCCGTATACTAGTAGAACCATTATAAAGGAGAGGATGTCATGTTCCTCAAACGGAAGCTGGGATTAGGGAAACCCATTCAATATAAATTGCACCACGAAGACAAGGAAGCGATGCTCAGAATCACCGAACAAATTTTACCTATGCTTCCGGAATCAACTCATCAGCCAGTTGTCGTTGTCTGTATAGGAACAGACAGATCGACAGGCGATGCATTAGGACCTCTTGTTGGTACAAAATTGCACAACAAAGATACATTCCCGTTCTTCGTGTACGGCACACTAGATGACCCCGTTCATGCGGTGAATCTAGAAGAAAAGTTAAAGATGATTGCGACCGAGCATCCAGGTGCTTTTGTTATAGGAATTGATGCTTGCTTAGGCCGATTAAACCACGTTGGCATGGTTTCGATCAACGATGGTCCTGTTAAACCAGGAGCTGGCGTTAACAAACAGCTTCCGCCTGTTGGTGATATGCACATTACAGGTATCGTCAACGTTAGTGGATTTATGGAATACTTCGTCCTTCAAAACACACGACTCAGCATTGTAATGAAGATGGCTGATCTGATTGCTGATTCTCTTCATATGGCTTGTTTACGTAAAAAGATTCAACAAAAAAACATGATAGCAAGCACAGAATCTCGTTCACAAGACATTTATAAAATTCAATAGCAAAAGCCGCTTCTAATATCAAAATAGAAGCGGCTTTTTTTACATCAATCCTTGCGAGAACGCTAATATGCTTTCCCATTTTTCAACGATACACACTAGAATTGTTGCGATGAGTAAACCTGGCAGAAGATTTGCGACTCGAATTTTAGCAATGCCAAGCAAATTCAGTCCGATCGCAACGATCATGATGCCACCCGTTCCAGTTATCTCTACAATTAAAGCATCCATTAATTCTTGAGAAACGAAGCGATCGATCTGTGTAGCCATCAAGGCGATCACTCCTTGATATAAAACGACCGGTATAGCAGAGAACATAACACCGATGCCAAGCGTAGAAGTAAATAGGATCGCACAGAATCCATCGATCAACGCTTTTGTATACAGAACATCATGCTGTTGTCTAAGGCCGCTATCGAGCGCACCTACGATCGACATAGCTCCTACAACAAAAACGAGTGTAGCTGTTACAAAACCGGTTGCAACTGAGCCCTTATCTTGTTTTCCTACCTTCGTCTCGAGCCACTTACCGATCGCGTTCAATCGCTCTTCAAGATTCCACCACTCACCTAGAGCGCCGCCGACCGCTAAGCTTGCGATCACGATTAAGAACTGCTCGCTCTTCAGCCCCATTCCGATTCCCAAAATCGTAACAGCCAGAGCCATCGCTTGTAAGATCGTATCTTTATAACGATCAGAAATATTTGTCCAAAACAGTCCTAAAAAGCTTCCTGCAATAATTGCAATACCGTTAACTATCGTACCTAACAGTGACATTTTTTTATGCTCTCCTATCTAAGTAGGTCATCACTAACCATTTAATGAGCTAGATTCAAGATGCTTACTCTCGTTTATACTTTAGCTTTGAAAGTGGTTGATCTCCGTTCCAGACGCTCCCTTCCCGCAGGAGTCTCGCATCTTGCACTCCAATCAACTTCAATGGTGCATTTTAAAACACAAATTTAGAAGCTTTTAGTGACACAAACTCTTAAAGAAATAGCAAAAAAGAAAACCACCTTAGCGATGGTTTTCTGCTTACTTTTCTAACAGCTCTAAAATGCGCTCTAAATCGTCTTGTGAAAAGAATTCGATCTCGATCTTCCCTTTTCGTTTTGATTTCTTAATCGAAACAGAAGTACCAAAACGATCACGGAGAGAAGATTCTTTTTCCTGGAAGAAAACGTTCGCTGGTACTGTTTTTTTCTTTGTTCCACGTGAAACATTCAAATTAATATCAGAAATTAACTTTTCAAGCTGTCTCACGTTTAAGTTTTCATTCAATACCCGTTCAATGACTGGCTGCATTTTTGTCTTTTTCTTAAGGCCAAGCAATGCACGTCCATGCCCCATTGATAATTGTCCATTGGATAAGAGTTCAAGAACAGGTTTTGGAAGCTGAAGCAAACGAATATGGTTTGCGATATGAGGTCTGCTCTTTCCAACTCGAGATGCTAACTCTTCTTGCGTGAGTTTTAAGTGTTCCATCAGCTTCTGATACGCTTGAGCCTCTTCAACAGGGTTCAAATCTTCACGTTGCAAGTTCTCAATAAGAGCAACTTCCATCATTTTTTGTTCGTCATAATCTTTTACGATTACAGGGATTACTTTCAATCCAGCTTCTGAAGCTGCGCGGAATCGTCTTTCACCTAGAACGATTTCAAATCCTTTGATACTTTTCCGTACAACAATGGGTTGAAGAATGCCATGTTCGATAATGGATTCTTTTAGTTCTTCAATGGCTTTTTGGTCAAAAACTTTTCTGGGCTGATACGGATTTGGCCTTAGCTCTGATATACTGACTTCTTTTATCTGCTCTTCTTCCCCTGCTTCTGTTGGCGGAAAGAAGGCATGCAGCCCTTTACCTAACCCTTTCACCAATGCCGATCACTTCCTTCGCAAAATCTAAATAAACATCAGCACCTCGGGATTTTGGATCGTAGATGATGATCGGTTTCCCGTGACTCGGCGCTTCTGATAGTCTAACGTTTCTTGGTATGATGGTTTCATACACTTTATCTTGAAAATATTTTTTTACTTCTTCAATGACTTGAATACCTAAGTTTGTACGTGCATCGAGCATGGTGAGCAGTACACCATCAATCATCAAATCAGTATTTAAATGCTTTTGTACAAGTCGTACTGTGTTTAAAAGCTGGCTTAATCCTTCTAGTGCGTAATATTCGCACTGAACAGGTATGATGACTGAGTCGGAGGCTGTTAATGAATTAATGGTAAGCAGCCCTAATGATGGCGGGCAATCAATGATAATAAAATCATAATTTGAACTTACCTTTTCTAACGCCCTCTTTAACCGAACTTCGCGAGAAATCGTGGGTACGAGTTCAATCTCAGCTCCAGCAAGCTGTATCGTCGAAGGGAGGATATGTAAACCTTCACAGATGGTCTCGACGATCACATCTTTTACTTCCACATCCTCGACAAGAACGTTGTAGATACATTGGTCAATATCCCCTTTATCTACTCCCACACCACTTGTTGCGTTCCCTTGAGGATCTATGTCTACGAGCAATACTTTTTTACCGAAATATGCTAAGCATGCACCAAGGTTGACCGACGTAGTCGTTTTTCCGACTCCGCCTTTCTGGTTGGCTACTGCAATGGTCTTGGCCACGTTGTCACCTACCTCACTTAAAAACATTCATTATCTATTATTCTATCATGAAGAAAATAAAATGACGTACGGAATTATAGAAAAATAAGGATTTATTTTGTCCGGTTCTCTACTGATTGCTTCTAAAATCCAGCCACTGCAGGAATTTAAGCTGAAAAAAGTCAACGAAGGGGAAGTTTGGCTCTTAAAGCTGGTTGGTCATTATACGGAGCGGGGTATTTTCCCTAAGAATCCCTGAAATTCTTGTATCGATTCAGGAAATTTCCGACTTAATCCCGCGAGTTTTGGCTATAATTCCGCGAATTCTTACCATTTATCCGCGAGTCTACAATAATCGACAATTGCTGATTGCCATATACCCCACACCCACTCCATTTCAGCCTGCCCCCAGCACCATCAAACCAACAAAAAAAACCACCAGCTCCCATTCAAGCTGATGGCCTTTTCTTTATTTCTTAGGAATGCGAATCGTGAACTGATAGAACTCCTCATGCTCTTCTTCTTCTGTATCGATAGATAGTCCGCTTTGCACGACCATGTCAACCGACTGTCTTACCGTATTGATCGCTAGTCGCATATCTTTGCTATAGGATTTACGGCGTGACTGAGGTTTCTTTTCCGCTGTCTCAGATTCGATCATTCGTTTCACACGTTCTTCTGTTTGCTTTACATTCAATTGCTTTTCGATGATCTCTTGAAGAACGGCCTCCATCTTTTCAGGAGACTTCAAAACGATCAATGCACGAGCATGACGTTCTGTTACTTTTTTCTGCAAAAGGGCATCTTGAATAGACTGCGGAAGCTTTAACAGACGAAGCTTATTCGCAATGGTAGACTGACCTTTGCCTAACTTTTGAGCAAGGCCTTCTTGTGTAAGTCCGTGCAATTCTAGAAGCTTAGCATACGCCATCGCTTCTTCAATAGCGGTCAACTCTTCTCGCTGAAGGTTCTCAATAAGAGCTACAGAGGCCGTTTGAGAGTCGTCCATCTCTTTAATAATGGCAGGAATCTTTTCCCACCCGAGCTTTTGGACAGCACGCCACCTACGTTCGCCCGCGATCAGCTCGTATTTGTCGTCGCCTATACCTCGAACAACAATGGGCTGGATGATTCCGTGAGCTTCAATCGTCTGTGATAACTCTTCAATTCGTTCATCTATAAAAACCGTACGAGGCTGAAACCGGTTGGGTATGATTCTTTGAACCGGAAGTTGAAGTACTTCTTCGTTGTCGTTTTTTTCAGCTGGTTCTGGATCTAAGGTTTGCTGGCTCTTTTCGCCGATGCCGAATAAACGTGAAAAAGGATGCTTCATGCGAATACACCACCTTTTGTAATCTGCCTGTTAACTAATTCTTCTCTCTAGTTCAATAATCCTGCAAGTCTGTAAAAATCTTTCTTTTATGTAACAGCTGTGTTTCACACAGAAACACAGCATAAGATTATGAAATAGGAGACTTGTTTGGCGTACCTGGTTTACGCGGAAACTTCTTTGGTGTTTCTTTAACTTTATCAATCACAATGATATTGCGTTCACTCTCTTCGATCGGCAATAAGAACGAATGAATATCTTTTACTTTGCCGCCTAAAAGTTTGACTGCTTTTTCTCCGTCTTTTACTTCTTCAGGAAGGTTAGCGCCTTTCATTCCTAAGAAATGTCCACCCACTTTCACAAGTGGTAAACAGAGTTCAGATAGTACAGATAGTCTAGCAACCGCACGAGCTGTCACAAGATCGAACGTCTGTCTAAACTCTGGACGGTGAGCAAAAGTTTCTGCACGGTCATGATACAGAGACACTTCTTCTAAACCAAGTTCATCAACCACGTGCTGCAAAAAGCCGATGCGTTTATTCAGAGAATCAACAACAGTTAGCTTGATCTCTGGAAAAGCGATCTTCAGTGGGATTGCCGGAAATCCTGCTCCAGCCCCCACGTCGCACACCGTGATGTTTTGATTAAAATCAAAATAAAAACCTGCCGTCACAGAATCATAAAAGTGTTTCAGATAAACTTCTTCTTTTTCCGTGATCGCTGTAAGATTCATTTTTTCGTTCCACTCAACAAGCAGGTTAAAATACGTTTCGAACTGTGAAAGCTGCTTTTCTGATAATTCGACTCCCTTTTCCTTTAAGGAAGTTTGAAACAATTCTATATTCATGATTTTCACGTTCCCCCTCAACGGGCGATCTTCGCCAGTTTACCTTGTTCGAGATAGATCAACAGAATGGAGATGTCTGCTGGGTTTACCCCTGATACACGTGATGCCTGCCCGACAGAAAGAGGCCGAACTTCGTGAAGTTTTTGTTTTGCTTCTGTCGCTAGTCCATTGATTGCCATGTAATCAAGATCTACCGGAAGCTTTTTATTTTCCATCTTGCGCATCTTTTCAACTTGTGCGAGCTGTTTATCGATATATCCTGAATATTTCACTTGAATCTCAACCTGCTCCATTACCGTCTCTGGTAATGCTGTTTCTGCTGGCACGAGTTTATGAATGACCGGATATGTGATTTCAGGACGCTTTAACAAGCTTGCAGCAGACATCGGTTCTTTTAATGAAGTCGATTGTGACTCTGCAAGAACTTGCTGCACCATTTCACTCGGTTTGATCGAAACATGCTCGAGTCGATCTATTTCCTGCGCAATTAATGCTTTCTTCTCTTCAAAGCGTTCGTAACGATCTTGTGGTATCAGTCCGATTTCATGACCTTTTTTCGTTAAGCGCAGATCTGCGTTGTCGTGTCTAAGAAGTAAACGGTACTCTGCACGCGATGTTAGAAGGCGATACGGTTCGTTCGTTCCTTTTGTGATTAAGTCGTCAATCAATACTCCGATGTACGCTTCTGAACGATCAAGCACAAGAGGCTCTTTATCTTGAACTTTTAACGCAGCGTTGATTCCCGCCATGAGTCCTTGACCCGCTGCTTCTTCATATCCGCTCGTTCCGTTCAACTGTCCTGCTGTAAAAAGACCATTCACGCGTTTTGTTTCAAGAGATGGCCAAAGTTGTGTAGGCACGATCGCATCATACTCAATCGCATATCCTGCACGCATCAGCTCTGCTTTTTCAAGACCAGGAATCGTTGCTAAGATTCGCTTCTGTACATCTTCCGGAAGACTCGTAGAAAGACCTTGAACGTATACTTCTTCTGTGTTGCGTCCTTCAGGCTCTAAGAAGATCTGATGTCTTGGCTTATCATTGAATCGTACGATTTTATCCTCGATCGATGGACAATATCTCGGTCCAGTACCTTCTATCATGCCAGAATACATCGGTGAACGATGAAGATTTCCGTTGATCAACTGATGCGTTTCGTCACCAGTATAAGTTAGCCAGCAAGGAAGCTGATCTGTGATGTACTCGGTGGTTTCATAAGAAAAAGCACGAGGTACATCATCACCAGGCTGAATTTCTGTTTTTGAATAATCAATCGTCTTGCTGTTCACGCGCGGCGGTGTTCCTGTTTTGAAACGTACCATATCAAAGCCTAACTCTTGCAGATGATAAGACAAGTTGATAGAAGGAGCCATGTTGTTCGGTCCGCTCTCATAAGCAAGCTCTCCGATGATGATCTTCCCTCTTAAGTACGTTCCTGTAGTAAGTACGACCGCTTTTGCCGCGTACTCAGCTCCGGTTTTTGTAATAACCCCTCTACATTCACCGTCTTCGATGATCAGACGCTCTACCATCCCTTGACGTAACGTAAGGTTCTCTGTGTTTTCCATCGTTTTTTTCATTTCATGCTGATACAGATATTTATCCGCTTGCGCGCGCAGCGCACGTACCGCCGGACCTTTTCCTGTGTTCAGCATACGCATTTGAATATGTGTTTTGTCGATGTTACGTGCCATCTCTCCGCCAAGTGCATCGACTTCACGAACGACGATCCCTTTAGCCGGTCCACCAACGGACGGATTACACGGCATATAGGCAACTGTATCTAGGTTCAGTGTTAAACATAACGTTTTAGCGCCCATACGTGCAGAAGCAAGTGCCGCTTCAACACCGGCATGTCCAGCACCTACAACGATCACATCAAACGTATCTGCTTTATATCCCATCGTTTTTACCTCCTTTTTTTATTTTCCTAAACAGAATTGAGAGAACAATTGATCGATCAGACTCTCTGAAACCGTATCTCCTACGATTTCTCCGAGTATCTCCCAAGCTCTTGTAATATCGATCTGTACCATGTCTATAGGTAGATCCGCTTCAATACCGCCCAGTGCCTCATCGATATGATGAATCGTCTGCTGCAGAAGTGCGATATGCCTAGAATTCGATACATATGTTAAGTCTTGCGCTTCGATGCCGCCTGCAAAGAACAGGTTTGCGATCGCTTGCTCTAGTTCATCTATTCCCTCTTCTTTGACTAAAGATGTTGAGATAACAGGTGAATTCTCTGCAAGTTCCTTTATTCGATCCATATCTGCTTTCAATTCAAGATCTGTTTTATTGATAATGACGATCTTATCTAATCCCGCAGCTGCACGAAACAAGTTCTCATCTTCAAGCGAGAGCGCTTCGTTCCCATTGATAACAAGCAAGATCAGATCTGCTTCTTTTAAGACTTTACGTGATTTCTCAACACCGATCTTTTCCACGATGTCTTCTGTCTCACGAATTCCTGCTGTATCAACCAGTCTTAACGGAACGCCTCTTACGTTCACGTACTCTTCAATAACGTCGCGTGTCGTTCCCGCTATATCCGTAACGATCGCTTTATTCTCGTGAACGAGTGCATTCATGAGTGACGACTTACCTACATTCGGTCTTCCGATGATCGCCGTAGACAACCCTTCACGAAGGATCTTTCCTTGGCTTGCCGTCTGCAAAATGGATTCTACTTCTTTCTTCACAGTGAGAAGGTTGTTATTCAATAAAGAATGAGTCATCTCTTCTGCGTCATACTCTGGATAATCGATGTTCACTTCTACATGGGCGATCGTTTCTAATAGCGTTTGTCTAAGACGCATAACAAGTGAAGATAAACGACCTTCCATCTGGTTGAGGGCAACGTTCATCGCACGGTCTGTCTTCGCTCGAATCAAATCCATGACCGCTTCCGCTTGAGATAGATCGATCCTGCCGTTTAAGAAAGCTCGCTTCGTAAATTCTCCTGGTTCCGCTAAGCGCGCTCCCTGCTGAAGAATCAATTGAAGGACTCTGTTCACAGAAACTAAGCCTCCGTGACAGTTGATCTCAACAACATCTTCCCGCGTAAACGTTCGTGGTGCACGCATGACGCTGATCATCACTTCTTCTACCGCTTGATCGAGTTTCGGATCGATCAATTTTCCGTAATGAATCGTATGTGTATCAACCTCAGCGAGACGTTTTGTCCCACTATAGACTTTATCCGCAATGGCTACTGCTTCAGGTCCGCTCAAACGAACGATCGCAATCGCTCCTTCTCCCATTGGAGTGGAGATCGCTGTAATCGTATCAAATTCCATTGTTGTTCACCTCGGCTTTCCTCTTTCTTACGCTCTATATAAAATTACCTTTAGTATGGCCTTAATCCGTTGCTGTGATAAGGGTTAAGTAAAAATGGACATAAATATCCACAATAAAAAATAGTGTATCGCATAATGTGCTCACAGTAAAGAAAACGTGGCTGAAATCAGCCTATAATACCGACCTTAAATGTGCTCGTCGATCCGCTCAACAGCAGTGGCTGTTAGATGAGGCAAACAAAAAGCCTCAGAGGATAAACCTCTGAAGCTTTTTTATCTTTTGCTTGAGGACGTCGGGCGGATTACTACCTTACGAAAAGGTTCTACCCCTTCAGACGTCGTCTCAACATCTCTGTTTTCTTTGAGTGCTAAATGAATCACTTTTCGTTCGTTAGCAGGCATCGGCTCAAAAGCAAAGCTTTTCTTTGTAAAAAACACCTTTTGTGCAGAATGCTCGGCCAAACGTTCGAGTGATTCTTGTCTTCTGGTACGATAGTTTTCAGCATCAAGCACAATTTTCACATGCTTGCTTGCAGGATCTGAGTTTGCAACCATATTCGTTAAAAGCTGTAGCGCATTAAGCGTTTGTCCACGTTTTCCAATTAAAATCGCAATTTTGTCACCGGATAAATCCAGCACAAGATGATCATTTTCCTGTCGCTGTGTGATGGTAACGGGCACTCCCATTTTGGATGTAACATCCTCGAGGTAGTCGATCGCGGATTTAACAGGATCAGCTTTCACTGTTACTTCAACAACTGCTGGCTTCCCGCCAAGTCCAAAGAAACCTTTTTTGGAATCTTCAAGAACGGATATCTCTACTTGATCTTTTGAAGTCTGAAGTTGTTCTAGTGCTGCTGCTACTGCTTCTTCAACCGTTTTCCCTGTTACCTGTACCTTTTTCACTTTTTAGCTCCCCCATCAACTTGGTTTTCTTTCTTTTTCATTGGGGTCGTAATGAAATATGTCTGTCCAATCATGAATATGTTACCGATCACCCAATATAGAGATAGTGCAGCTGGGAAATTAATCGCAAATACAACGATCATAACTGGCATGATGTATAAAAGCATCTTCATCTGCGGGTTTGGATTGTCCATTCCACCCATCATGATCTTCTGTTGTAAGAATGTCGTTAAACCAGCTACTAACGGTAAGATATAAAATGGATCCGGATCTCCTAAGTCAAACCATAGGAAATTATGGTTTGCGATTTCACCCGTACGCATGATCGCGTGGTAAAAACCTAAAAGAATTGGCATTTGAATCAATAAAGGTAAACAACCAGCAAGCGGGTTAACTCCGTTTTTCTGGAATAACGCCATCGTTTCTTGCTGTAATTTCTGTTGAGTGTTCGCATCTTTCGACTTGTACTTTTCACGAAGCTTTTGAATTTCAGGTTGGATCTCTTGCATCGCTTTTGAACTGCGTGTTTGCTTAATCATTAATGGAAGAAGCGCAGTACGGATGATCAACGTAACGATAATGATCGCTAATCCGTAGTTTTCACCAGTTAAGGTCGCAAAGTATGTGATCAACCATGATAACGGATATACAAAATATGTGTCCCAAATTCCGGTTCTGTCTTCTGTGATGGGATCCATCGTCCCACAACCTGATAGGACAGCCATGAGTGCGAAAAGGGCAATCAGTAAACCTATTTTCTTACGCAAACTCTTATCCTCCTTAAAATCATAAATCTTATCTCAATTATTTATTGTCTCTTTTTTCAGGCACGAGGTCAACGCCTCCGGGATGAAAAGGATGGCACTTAGAAATTCTGACAAAAGTTAGCCACATTCCTTTAAAAACACCGTGACGCCTGAAAGCTTCTATGCCGTAATGTGAGCAAGTAGGATAAAAGCGGCATGAAGGCGGTGTTAGCGGAGAAATCCATAGCTGGTAAAAACGAATAATCCCTATAAATAAGGACCTCATTTTTCTTACACCCTCTTTTTTAATACGTTCGCTCTGTTCAAAACATGAAGCAGACTTTTTTCCATCTCGTGAAAGTCCATATTAGCAGTAGGTATTCTCGCGATAACCACGTAATCCCTGCCTGAAAGAAGCTGTTCACTATATTTATGGAAGATTTCTTTAACCGATCGTTTAATTCTGTTTCTCGTAACGGCTTTTCCAACTTTCTTGCTAACAGAAAGACCGATTCGAAAAACAGACTGATCTTCTTTTCTTAAACTGTATATTACAAATTGGCGATTAGCCGTTGATTTTCCTTTTTTGAAGACTTCTTGAAATTCCTCATTTTTTTTGATGCGTTGTTCTTTCTTCATTCATTTAACACTCCATCAATTATGCAATCTCATTCCAAAGTCTTTTTGTTGCGATCATCACCCAGTATCGGCCTGTTTTGTTCATATAAAACCTTTAACTTCGAAAAAACGACCTCGTACAGAAAATACTGACTCGGAGTGAGCAAAATTCTCTCTATAAAAGTAAAAAAAGACCACTGATGTCAGTGGCCTATGCGGATAACACTTTTCTTCCCTTTTGACGACGGCGAGCTAGAACTTTACGACCGTTCTTAGTAGCCATACGTGCACGGAAACCATGTACCTTCTTACGCTTACGGTTGTTTGGTTGAAATGTAGGTTTCATGTATATTACACCTCCCTGAGGATATCTCTTATAAAAGACAGTCTAATAAAGTATAATGACTGACCCATAAATTTGTCAAGCTGGATTTTAAGTTTATGATTTTTTGCAAGTTTTTTGCCTTTGAAAGTGGATGATCTCTGTTTCAAAATGCTTGTGTAGTTCTTGAAAGTAGTTGATTTCCATTCCAGGCTGCTCGCTTTCCGCGGGGCAGGCGGTGAGCCACTTGCCGCTTTGCGCCCTTAAGTGTCTCACCTGACCGCTTGTCCCGCAGGAGTCTCGCACCTTTCACTCCAATCAACAAACTAAAGAAGTTAATAAAAGAAATAAAAGCTAATCCCTCTGTCTGTTAAAAATCAAGTCTAAGCTTGCAGAGCTGACGTCGACCACAGCTCCTCAATTTATCACAGGACAACAATAGCTCCATTTAATCCTTCTACAAACTTCACCAAAATCTTCATGACCTAACCTGTGGACATCTTTTTCGACATGGTTTTCATTATCCACACCAATTATCGACACGTTTTACACAAAATCTAGTGTTGTGGACAACTTTTCTACACAAGGTATGGGCGTTGTGGATAAGTAACAATAACTCGTTGCCAAGCCTGATTATTTTTGATATGCTAGTTGTGTTTTAACTCGTTAACAACCTGCACCACCAATAAAGTTATTCACAACCTGTGGATAAACTTGTGGACAGGTTTCAAAAGCTGTTATAAAAGTTGTCCACAGACAAGGTTTTACTGTTCATAATCCTATTATCTACTATATTAATTATCATTCACATAAGGTGTGGACTTTTTATTTTTATTCATAGGTATTCACTGGGTGTACAATTCTTATACAACAGGGAAATGACTGCTGAAATAGGATGATTCGAAAGAGATAAGGGGGGTAAATTGGTTGGAAAACATAAACGACCTATGGTCCAAAGCACTTGCTGCGATCGAAACAAAAGTCAGTAAGCCTAGCTTTGAGACTTGGTTAAAATCAACAACGGCACATGCATTACAAAATGATACGCTCGTAATTACTGCGCCAAATGAGTTTGCCCGTGACTGGCTGGAATCCAGATATGCAGGTATCATTTCTGAGACGCTGCTGGACGTAACAGGAGCAGCACTTGACGTAAAGTTCATCATTCCACAAAATCAGACAGAACTAGACTTAGATCTGGAACTTTCAATGAAAAAAGCCCCAAAAGCAGCAAATGAGCCTCACGAAGAAGTTTCTCAAAGTATGTTGAATCCAAAATATACGTTTGACCGATTCGTTATCGGTTCAGGAAACCGTTTTGCTCATGCCGCTTCATTAGCTGTTGCTGAAGCACCAGCAAAAGCTTATAATCCGCTATTTATATACGGGGGCGTTGGTTTAGGAAAAACGCATTTAATGCATGCGATCGGCCATTATGTATTGGAACATAATCCTGGGGCGAAGGTTGTTTACCTGTCGTCAGAAAAATTTACGAACGAGTTCATCAACTCGATTCGTGACAATAAAACCGTTGAGTTTCGCAACAAATTTCGCAGCGTGGACGTGCTTTTAATAGATGATATTCAGTTCCTTGCAGGAAAAGAACAAACGCAAGAGGAATTTTTCCATACGTTTAATGCACTTCATGAAGAAAGTAAACAGATTGTCATCTCTAGTGATCGACCTCCAAAGGAGATTCCGACATTAGAAGACAGACTTCGTTCCCGCTTTGAATGGGGACTTATTACGGATATTACACCTCCTGACTTAGAAACGCGTATCGCAATTCTGCGTAAAAAAGCGAAAGCAGAAGGCCTTGATATTCCAAACGAAGTGATGCTTTATATCGCTAATCAAATTGATACGAACATTCGAGAACTAGAAGGAGCACTCATTCGTGTAGTCGCTTATTCTTCTCTCATTAACCAAGATATGAATGCAGATCTTGCAGCAGAAGCGCTTCGAGACATTATTCCTTCTGCAAAGCCAAGAACTTTGACCATTCATCATATACAAGAAGTAGTTGGTAAGCATTACAATGTGAAGTTAGAAGATTTTACGGCAAAGAAACGAACAAAATCTGTTGCTTTTCCTAGACAGATCGCGATGTATCTTTCTCGTGAACTAACGGATAATTCTTTACCTAAAATCGGTGAGGAATTTGGTGGTCGTGATCATACAACGGTTCTTCATGCTCATGAAAAGATTTCGACAATGCTGATTACTGATCATGTTTTACAGAGAAAAGTGCAAGAAATTCACGATCAGCTGAAATCGAATTAAATAAGCACACTGAATACTGTGAATAACTGCAGTTACTTTATACACAGTCTGTCCACATGTGGATAGGCTGTTCTATCTTTGTTTTATAGGGTTATCCACACATTCACAGCGCCTAGTACTATTACTACTATTTTTTTAAAAGATTTTAATAAATATCAGGGGGGCAAAATAATGAAAGTTAAGATTCAATTAAACCAGTTGATCGAAGCTGTTCAAGATGTAATGAAAGCTGTATCCTCTAGAACGACAATTCCAATTCTAACGGGAATCAAAATGGAAGTGACATATGACGGTGTTCATCTGACTGGTAGTGATTCTGATATTTCAATTGAACGACTGATACCGGTTGAAGAAGGAGATCTTGTACATATCGAAGTGAAGCAAGAAGGAAGTGTTGTACTTCCAGCTCGTTATTTTTCAGAGATCGTTAAAAAACTTCCGAATGATTCTGTTGAGATTGAAGTAGGTGAGCGTTTTGAAACGACTCTTCGCTCAGGCGCTTCTGAATTCAGCCTTTTAGGATTAGATCCTGAAGAATACCCTAGATTACCGCAAATTGAAGAGAACTTAGTCTTTGAAATTCAGAGTGATCTTTTAAAAGCAATGATTCGCCAAACTGTCTTTGCGGTGTCCACCTCAGAAACACGCCCTATCTTAACAGGTGTCAACTGGACGTTATCTGACGGTGTTCTAAACTGTATTGCAACAGATAGTCATCGCTTGGCTGAACGTAAAATGCCGATCGATTCTCAAAGTGAAGAGCTTTCTTTTCAGAACGTCGTAATTCCTGGAAAGAGTTTGAACGAACTTTCAAAGATTCTTGATGAGAATGCTGAAAAAGTTCAAATCGTTGTAACGAACAATCAGATCTTGTTCAAAGCAAAAAATATCTTATTGTTCTCAAGATTATTAGACGGCAACTATCCAGATACATCAAAGCTGATTCCTTCAGAGAGCAAAACAACTTTCGTCTTGAAGACAAAAGAATTCTTACAAGCGATCGACCGTGCTTCTTTATTAGCGAGAGAAGGAAGAAACAACGTCGTGAAACTAGCAACACTCGATAACCAAACAATCGAACTTTCTTCAAATTCTCCAGAGATCGGTAAAGTATTTGAACACATGATCGCAGAGGAGATTGAAGGGGAAGAGCTAAAGATCTCATTCAACGCAAAATATGTGATGGAAGCTCTAAAAGTTATGGACTGCACAGAGATCAGCATCCTGTTCACAGGTGCGATGAGACCGTTCCTGATCCAACCCGTATCAGACGATTCGATCCGACAATTAATCTTGCCTGTAAGAACTTACTAAAATATAAAGCTGCCGGAATCACCGGTGGCTTTCTTTTCTTTCTAAGTCCAACGTTTTTTGGAGAAACTAGTAAGAGCGACATGTTTTTACTAATATTTTCACTAACAGATTTTTGGATTTTAATTTTGAATTTTTGTTTATTTCACATCATCGAATATTGATCGGAGTGGAAGGTGCGAGACTCCTGCGGGACAAGCGGTCAGGTGAGACACTTAATGGCGCATAGCGGCAAGTGGCTCACCGCCTGCCCCGCGGAAAGCGAGCAACCTGGAACGCAGATCAACCTTTCAAACACACAAGAGAAACAACCAGGAGGTTTTTTAAAAATGGAAAACGTAAAGATCAACACCGAATTCATCACCCTTCAACAACTGTTGAAAACTACCGATGTCATCCAATCGGGAGGAATGGTAAAATGGTATTTAGCAGAACATGAAGTTCTTGTGAACGGAGAACATGAAACACGCCGAGGTAAGAAACTATATGCGGGTGATGTCGTGTCCATTCCAGAAGTAGGAGAGTTTAAGGTAACAACGGAATAGGGGGTATCCCTTTGCATATTGAAAAGCTTCAGCTTAGGAATTACAGAAACTATAAAGAACAGTCTCTGGAGTTCGAGAATAAGGTCAACGTTTTTCTAGGTGAGAATGCACAAGGAAAAACAAATGTCATGGAATCTATCTATGTTTTGGCCATGGCACGATCATATCGAACAGCAAAAGATAAAGAGTTGATATCTTGGGACGAAGAATATGCTAAAATAGAGGGTAGCATCAAAAAGAGAAACAGTTCTTTTGATTTAAGTCTCGTCATCTCACAAAAAGGAAAAAAAGCGAAAATCAGCCGCATTGAACAACGTCGGTTAACCGATTACGTTGGACATCTAAATGTGGTTATGTTTGCACCTGAGGATCTTAATCTTGTAAAAGGCAGTCCACAGGTGCGTCGTCGTTTTATTGACATGGAAATCGGACAGGTTAACGCCGTTTATTTAAATGACCTATCTGTGTACCAAAAGATTTTATCTCAGCGAAACTCTTTATTAAGAGAGATGTACCGCAACAAAAGTCAGCAGAACATGACGATGCTCGAGATCTTAACCGAACAGCTTATTGATAAAGCAGCCAGAGTGACGTTGAAACGCCTGAAATACATGGAGAAGCTTCAAAGTTGGGCAGAACCGATCCATCACGGGATATCCAGAGGGTTGGAAACTTTAAAAATTCATTACAAACCGACTATAGAGGTATGTGATGAGCTCGACTTGTCGAAAATGATAGAAGCGTTTCATCTGAAGTTTGGTAAAATAAAAGAAAAAGAGATTGACCGAGGAACTTCTTTATTTGGTCCTCATCGGGACGATCTGCTTTTTTCAGTGAACGGAAAAGACGTGCAGACATTCGGATCTCAAGGACAACAGAGAACGACTGCTCTTTCTTTGAAGCTCGCTGAGATTGATCTGATTCATTCAGAAGTCGGGGAATACCCGATACTATTGTTGGATGATGTGTTATCTGAACTAGACGATTTCAGACAATCACATCTTTTAAATACGATTCAAGGTAAAGTACAAACCTTTGTTACAACGACTAGTGTGGAAGGGATACACCACGAAACACTCGAGAAAGCCGCGACTTACAAAGTTCATGCAGGCTCTATAGAACGTTTGAAATGAGGTGAGGACATTGCTTTTGCATTTAGGTGATGAAGAAGTTATTCATTCAAAAGATGTGCTGGCGATATTGGATATCAATGCGTTAAAGGCTTCTGAGTTAGCAAAGGAGTTTCTTAAAAAGCATGAGAACAATCAGACATTGACCGATTTAAGCGGAAATGCTGCAAAATCCGTAATCATTACAGATAAAACGATCTATCTATCTCCTCTTTCTGCCTCTACGTTAAAAAAGAGAGCCTCTGATCGCCTCGAACTTGAAAATGGCTGGAATATAAAATAAAGGTTTTATAAATAAAGCGTTTTTAAACCGGAATGAAGGTGAACGAATTGACGACTGAACAACAGTTAGAACAACAGCAAAATTATGATGAAAGTAATATCCAGGTACTTGAAGGTCTTGAAGCCGTCCGTAAACGTCCAGGGATGTATATCGGTGCTACGAACGTACGCGGTCTTCACCATCTTGTATGGGAGATCGTCGATAACTCGATCGATGAAGCCCTAGCAGGTTATTGTGACACGATCCGAATTACGATCGAAGAAGATAACAGCATCACGGTAGAAGATAACGGACGTGGAATCCCAGTAGGTATGCATGAAAAGATGGGAAGACCTGCTCTAGAGGTTATCATGACGGTTCTCCATGCCGGAGGGAAGTTTGGCGGTGGAGGTTATAAAGTATCAGGCGGACTGCATGGTGTTGGTGCCTCAGTTGTTAATGCCTTGTCTACGATGCTTGAAGTAACCGTTTCTCGTGATGGAAAGCTGCACTATCAGTCCTACGAACGCGGCGTGCCGACTGCAGATCTTAAAGTTATCGGCGAAACAGACAAGACAGGTACTCGTACTCACTTCAAACCAGACCCTGAAATTTTTACTGAAACATTAGAATATGATTTCCCTACACTCTCAAACCGTATTCGAGAACTAGCTTACCTGAACCGTGGTCTTCGTATCATCGCTGAAGACAAGCGCGGTGAAGAGCCAGTTGTAAAGGAATACCACTATGAAGGCGGGATTAAATCTTATGTAGAGCACATCAACCGTACGCGTGAAGTGCTGCATGAAGAACCGATCTTCGTTGAAGGGGAAAAGGACGGCATCTCGGTTGAGATTGCGTTCCAATACAACGACAGCTACGCAAGCAACATCTATTCGTTTGCGAACAACATCAACACTCATGAAGGCGGCACGCACGAGTCAGGGTTCAAAACAGCTCTAACACGTGTGATCAATGATTATGGCCGTAAGAACAATCTGTTCAAAGACAACGATACGAACCTAACAGGTGAAGACGTTCGTGAAGGTCTAACAGCGATCATCTCGATCAAACACCCTGATCCTCAGTTCGAAGGGCAAACGAAAACGAAGCTCGGAAACTCTGAAGCAAGACAGATTACAGAATCCATCTTCTCAGAGACGTTTTCATCCTTTATGCTCGAGAACCCGGTCGTTGCAAAATCAATCGTTGAAAAAGGGATGATGGCCCTTCGTGCGCGTGTTGCTGCTAAAAAAGCACGTGAACTAACACGACGTAAGAGTGCATTAGAAGTATCATCGTTGCCTGGTAAACTGGCAGATTGTTCTTCAAAAGATGCAAGCATCTCTGAGATCTATGTGGTTGAGGGTGACTCTGCCGGTGGATCGGCAAAGCAAGGACGTGACCGTCATTTCCAAGCGATCTTGCCACTTCGCGGTAAGATTATAAACGTTGAAAAAGCACGACTTGATAAAATCCTTTCCAATAACGAGGTTCGTGCGATCATCACGGCTTTAGGAACAGGAATCGGTGATGAGTTCGATATTACGAAAGCACGTTATCACAAGATCATCATCATGACAGATGCCGATGTCGATGGTGCACATATCCGTACGTTGCTGTTAACGTTCTTTTTCAGATATATGCGTCCGATCATTGAGCACGGCTATATCTATATCGCACAGCCTCCGCTTTATAAGATTCAGCAAGGTAAACGTATAGAGTATGCCTACAACGATAAAGAACTTGAAAAATTGCTGGCTGAACTTCCGCAAGTTCCTAAGCCGCAGCTTCAGCGTTATAAGGGTCTAGGAGAGATGAACCCATCTCAGTTATGGGAAACAACAATGGATCCTGAGACACGTACATTACTACAAGTTGAAATGAAAGATGCGATGGCAGCTGATGAAACGTTCGATATCTTAATGGGCGACAAGGTTGAACCGCGCCGTGACTTTATCCAAGAAAACGCACAATATGTGACGAACTTAGATATTTAAGTGAGGCACGCATGCGGTATGCAAGCCATGAATCACTTTTAAGCAAATAGAGATTTTCATATAAAACGCTTTAGCGCTTAATGCTGCAAAAGCTGAACATAAAAGATACTGAAGCTGGACAAGGTCCAGTTTCGGTGCGTTTAAGCGCCGAATTAGGGGGCTTTAAAAACCTGTTCTAAAGAGGTTATGGAGGTAAAATGAATGTCTGAAATGGAACGTTCCCGGATTAAAGAAATTAATATTAGTACGGAAATGAAAGCATCATTCATGGATTATGCCATGAGTGTTATTGTCAGCCGAGCTTTGCCAGATGTGCGTGACGGATTAAAGCCTGTTCACAGACGTATTCTTTATGCGATGAACGATCTTGGCATGACGGCTGATAAAGCATACAAAAAGTCTGCTCGTATCGTTGGTGAAGTAATCGGTAAGTACCACCCTCACGGTGACTCCGCTGTATACGACACGATGGTTCGTATGGCACAGGATTTCAACTTCCGCCACATGCTGATCGACGGTCATGGTAACTTTGGTTCGGTCGACGGCGATGCAGCGGCAGCGATGCGTTACACAGAAGCCCGTATGTCTAAGATCGCTATGGAGATGGTACGTGACATCAACAAAGACACGATCGGCTACAAAGACAACTACGATGGATCTGAACAAGAACCGGTTGTATTACCTGCTCGTTTCCCTAACTTGCTCGTTAACGGTGCTGCGGGGATCGCGGTTGGTATGGCAACGAACATTCCGCCGCATCAATTAGGTGAAGTCATCGACGGAATTTTAGCCGTAAGTGAAAATCCGGATATCACGATTCCTGAGCTGATGGAAATTATCCCAGGTCCAGACTTTCCGACGGCAGGTGAAATTCTAGGACGTGAAGGAATTCGTAAAGCTTACACAACTGGAAGAGGTTCTATCATTATCCGCGCAAAAGCTGAGATCGAAGAGATGCCTAGCGGAAAACAAGCGATTATCGTAACGGAACTTCCTTATCAAGTAAACAAAGCTCGTTTGATCGAAAAGATCGCTGAGCTCGTTCGTGATAAGAAGATCGAGGGCATCACGGACCTTCGTGATGAGTCTGACCGTAACGGTATGCGTATCGTGATGGAGATACGCCGTGATGCGAATGCAAATGTTATTTTAAATAATTTATATAAACAGACAGCTCTACAGACAAGCTTTGGTATCAATATGCTTGCACTTGTTGATGGACATCCAAAAGTTCTTAACATTAAAGAATGTTTGTATCATTACCTGAAGCATCAGCAAGTCATCATCCGTCGCCGTACGGAGTTTGATCTTAAAAAAGCAGAAGCAAGAGCTCATATTTTAGAAGGTCTCCGTATCGCACTGGATCACCTGGATGAAGTTATTGCACTTATCCGTGGATCAAGAACAACAGACCTTGCGCGTGAAGGCTTAATGGAAAAGTTTGAATTAAGCTACGAGCAATCACAAGCGATCTTAGATATGCGTTTGCAGCGCTTAACAGGTTTAGAGCGAGACAAGATCGAGAACGAATACAACGATCTTGTTGCATTAATCTCTGAATTGAGAGCGATTCTTGCAGATGAAGAAAAAATCTTGGAGATCATTCGTACAGAGCTTATCGAGATCAAAGAGAAGTACGACAACCCTAGACGTACGATCATCTCAGTAGGATTTAATAGTATCGAAGACGAGGATCTGATTCCTCGTTCAAATATCGTTATTACACTAACGAACAAAGGCTACATCAAGCGCCTTCCGATTTCTACTTATCGTTCACAGCGTCGTGGTGGTAAAGGTATACAAGGAATGGGCACGAGTGAGGATGACTTTGTTGAACAGTTGTTTACGACAAATACGCACAACTATATTCTCTTCTTTACGAATAAAGGGAAGGCTTATAGGCTAAAAGGCTACGAGATTCCTGAATACGGAAGAACAGCGAAAGGTATTCCGATCATCAACTTGTTGCAGATCGAGCAAGGTGAAACCATCTCTGCTGTCATTCCTGTAGAAGATATGGAAAGTGATGAGATCTACCTTAACTTCATGACGAAGCAAGGAATCACAAAGCGTTCTCCGTTATCAGCTTATAGCAACATCCGTAAAGGTGGTCTTTTCGCGATCAACCTTCGTGAAGAAGATGAGCTGATGGGCGTTCGTTTAACAGATGGATCAAAAGATATCATCGTCGGAACGAAGCAAGGGATGTCGATCCGTTATCAAGAGACAGACGTTCGATCAATGGGTAGAACAGCTACGGGTGTTAAAGCGATTACCCTTGGTGATGACGATGCTGTTGTAGGTATGGAAGTCTTAGATGAGACGCAAGACATCTTGATCGTTACAGATAGAGGTTATGGAAAACGTACACCTATGAGTGAATACCGTCTTCAATCACGTGGTGGTAAAGGGATCAAAACGGTAAACATCACTGAAAAGAATGGTCCGGTTGTTACCCTTAAGACTGTAACGGATGAAGAAGACCTCATGATCATTACAGCAAAAGGAATCATCATTCGAATGAACATCTCAGGCATCTCTCAAATGGGACGAAACACACAAGGTGTTAGATTGATGACCATGAATGATACGAATCATGTAGCAACAGTAGCTGTTGTAGAACGTGAAGAAGAAACAGATGAGTTATTAGATGAGAATGGGGATCCAATCATCACAGAAGGTGTAGAAGATACTACACCAGCTGAAGAAACTACTGCTCCAGAAACAGATACAAACGAAGAGAATAACGAATAATTTCTAAAAAGAGGAAAATGAATCTACATTTTCCTCTTTTTTATATGTAAAATAAAATCATGACCTTCCAAATAAAAGGAGCTTTTTTGTATGAAGATAAAAACGAGTCAAGCTAAGGCCGGGCAGATGCTGGTTCAGGATGTCTTCTCGATGACTAATCAGCCGATCGTAAATAAAAACACGAGATTGAATGCCGAGCATCTGCGCGTACTCACTCGTTTTCAAATCGAAGAGATAGATGTGTTGAATGAATCAACGTCTGGTGTGAACACAACACATCGAGTAAAAGATCCACAGGACTCACTGAATAATAGAAGTGATGAGACGAAATCTGAAAAACAAATACATACCCAAAAAGAAGAGCTCTCTTTTCCAGCACTATACATGCAAACAGTAAAACGTTATAAAAGACTGTTCACAAACTGGCAATCTGGCAGTCCGATCGATATGCTCGAAGTGCGTCAAAGTGTTCTACCTGTATTAGAGAAAGGATCGAGTGTACCAAAAGAGATCCTATTGCTGCACCACTACGCTACGAGTGCAGATTATATGTATCACCATTCAATAGCTGTAGGCATCTTAAGCACGTTCTTAGCTAAAAAATTAAACTTCTCTAGCGGAGACTGCATACAGATCGGCCTAGCGGGCGTGCTGTCCGATTGCGGCATGGCAAAAGTCCAGCCCACTTTATTAAAAAAGAGCGGGTCATTAACGACAGCTGAATTTGATGAAGTGAAGAAACACACGATTCAAGGCTACAACATGCTGAAAAAGATTCCCTCTATTAAAGAAGGTGTTCTTCTCGGTGTTCTCCAACATCACGAACGAATAGATGGATCAGGCTATCCTCTAAAAGTACAAGGAAACAAGCTTCATCCCTTTAGTAAAGTTCTAGCGGTTGCAGATGTTTACTTAGCGATGACTGCGGAACGACCTTACCGAAGCAAGCAATCTCCATTCAAAGTCCTAGAGATGATGATGAAAGATCAGTTTGGTAAATTTGATCACCAAGTGATGCAAGCGATGTTAGCAGGACTATCTACTTTATCAGTCGGCAGCCGTGTTAGACTTACAAACTATGATATTGGTGAGATCGTATTTATAGAAGACAGCCAACCGACTCGACCGATGATTAAGTTAGAAACAAACGGTGATATCATCGCGCTTAAAAACCGCAATGATCTCTTTATAGAGGAGCTTTTATCCTAGGATAGAAGCTTTTTTAATTTAGGTATTGCCACGGGTTGGTAGCCGTGGTAAACTAATCAAGCTGTATCAGAAACAGCACAATATAAACTGTTAGCACGATGAAATGTTTCATAATGAAATGTTTTTGAAAAAGTTTTAAAAAGCTATTGACTCTAGTGCTTCAGCGTGGTATATTATTAAAGTCGCCAAAACAAAACGGCGCACGAAACAAACAGTTCTTTGAAAACTGAACAAAAGAAATAGGTAAGGAATTAAGAATTAATTCCGTCAGTTTTAAAATCGAGCAAGACAAACACTTTTATGGAGAGTTTGATCCTGGCTCAGGATGAACGCTGGCGGCGTGCCTAATACATGCAAGTCGAGCGAATGAAGAGGAGCTTGCTCCTCTGATTTAGCGGCGGACGGGTGAGTAACACGTGGGTAATCTGCCTGTAAGACGGGGATAACTCCGGGAAACCGGGGCTAATACCGGATAATAAGAGAAGAAGCATTTCTTCT